>NZ_JPGL01000074.1 GCF_000732615.1 Burkholderia paludis | reverse complement strand
ACTGCCATTGAGCTTACGAATCCGCCGACCAAACGCGTCGTATTCGAAATGCGTCGTCCCGATACCCAGACGATCCTTCGTCACGACGGTCTTCAACTGGTTCCAATCGTCGTACTCCAGAACCAGTTCCTTGGCCGGCCCATGACCACTCACCTTGCGAACCAACCGCCCATACGCGTCATACTCGAAGCGCTTATCCTCGAACATCTTGAGCCGGTTGTGCTCGACGTAGCCACCCGGGTGATCACTCGACACCAGGTTAGCCGCCGCATCCCAGCGAAACACTTCCGACGGCAATCCCGGCCCCGCCGCCTGTTCAATACGACCAGTCGGGTCATACCGATAGTTCGTCGTGCCATAACGCTGATCGCGCTTCTGGATCACATCGCCTGCTGCATCGTATTGCCACTGCTTAGCAAGCAGATCATCAGCCGCATGGCCACGCTGCGCAGCGTGCCGCGCACGACGACCTACCGCGTCATATCCGAAATGACTGGTCAGTTTGCCCTGCGTTCGCAGCACCTCGCGATGCAGATCGTCGCGCTCGATGTCCGCGACCGCTGCGCCGTCAACGCGGATCTGGTGCACGTGTCCCGACCCGTAATGCAGCCAATCGATCGTGCGCTCGCCGGAGATCGTGGTGCTGACGCGATTGCCGAGTTCATCGTAGGTATGCGCGAGCCAGCCGGTCGGCGTGTATTCCTCGACGACCTCACCGCGTGCGTCGTATTTCAAGCTGACCCGATTCTTCAGCGACGGGCCACGAGCAGCCAGTGTGTACAACTCGGCTGATACGATTCGGCTCGCCTTGTCGTACAGATATTCACAACGCTCGTGCGCAGTTTGCTTCGCCGTCAGTCGACCGATCGCATCGCGCTCGTATCGCGTCTCGATCTGCCCGTCCCGGACGCTCGTGCCTTGGCCGCACACGTCATATTCGTACGTACGCTTATGGCCATCGAGGCCGATCTGCGCAGCAACCAGATCGCGGCGGTCATACTGGAATCGATACGTCTCACGATTCTCGTTGGTCAGGCTCGCGAGCCGGAACGCATCGTCGTACCCGAACCGCACGACGCGATCAGCCGCATCCGTGCGAGCTATCAGCAATCCACGCGGATTGAGTTCATAACGCGTGCTGCGCTGATTCGCATCGACAACTTCGACGAGCCGTCCAGCCGCATCGTATCGAAACATCTGCCGCGCACCGTCAGCGGTTCCGATCCCCGTGACGCGCCCCATTGCATCCGTTTCATACACAGTGGACTGGCCCATCGCGTCGGTCACGCGCGCGAGCGCACCCCGCGCATCGTATGCAAACCGCGTGACCTTGCCTGAACAATCCGTGTAAGAGGTCAGTTGCGCACGGCCATTCCATTCGAGGAACTTGTACCCCCCGCGCGCATCGCGGATCGTATGCACGAGCCCACGCTCATCCCGGTGATACTCGGTCGCGAAGCCTGCCGGATCGCGCGTCATCGTCAGGTTGCCGCGATCGTCGTAGCGATAGATCCAGCGCGAGTTGGCCGGATCAGTTTCCGCGACAGGCAGATCGTAGTGCCCGTTCCACTCGGTTCGCTCGACCTGGCCCAGCGCATCGATGCGCTGCGTCTGCCGCCCGCGCTCGTCATACTCGAAGCGGGTCGTGTTCCCTGCCGGGTCGGTCGTACTGACCAACTGCCGCATCGCATTCCATTCGAGTTGCCACACGTGGCCTTCAGCGTCCGTATGACTCGTCGGCTGCTGATCCTCGTTCCACGTCCACTGCGTCACGCGACCGATCTGATCGGTGATCGTCACCGTGCGTCCAGCGAGGTCCGCATTGAACGTGTACGCTTCGCCGTCATTGGTCCAGTGGCGCACGACACGCGCGTTGCGACCAACGCCCTCCCACGCATAGAAACACTGCAAACCACCGCGCAACGTGTGCTGAACCATCAGTCCACGCTCGTACGCAAAGCGTCGCGCGGTATGGCCACTGCGGTCGGTAACAGCCACCAACTCGCCGGCATCGTTGTACGCGTAACGCACCAGCGTATCGGGTTGCTCACCGTCCACACCGCGGGTCAACTCGATCGCGGCAATGCGTCGAGCGTGCGATTTATCGTAGACGAGCGTCAGCATGCGACCCGCGCTGTCATGCAGCCGCGCAGGCCGCATAACCTCACCGGCGGCTTCCTGCTCGACCTCGATCCAGTTGCCGTTGCGATCCTCGAGACGCCACAGCTTGAGCGCCTCGCTGTCCGCATCGCTACGAGCACGGCCAAAGTCGCGATACACACCATCGACCGTTTCGACCACATAGTGGCCACCCGCAGTGCAGATCAGATAAATGCCTTCGGGAACGCTGAAATGGCTCTCGCCGGGCGGCACTGCCGGGAACACGATGTCGCGCCCCTGCTCGTCCCAATACGTGATCGACGTAACCGCGCCATGCTCACGCGCCACCCGCAGCTCGACGCTGATCGGCACGCTCCATCCCGTCCCGAACAGGCTGTCGGCGCGATCGTCGAGGCTGCTATAGAAACGCTGCCACACGATCGGCAACGGCCCCGGCAGTACGAAGTCGGTATCGTCCGTTCCATCGAGAACCTTGCTGCCGGTAATGACGTTGACCGGATGCCCCGCCGACGGCTTCTTCGAACTCCCGAGCCAGGTACCAAACGCGCTCGCCAAAAAATTGATCGCGAGACACGGCACCTTGCTCTTCAGGAACTGCCCCCAGCCCATCTTCCCGCGCCCGCACACCGCGAGCGCGATACCGAGCGCCGCTCCGAGCCACCCGAGCCGGGTAGCCGACTTCACGTCCCGCACCCGCTGCGTACCGCCGCCGATGAAGACGTTGTCCGACCCTTCGGCAATCGTCCCGTCGCACGTCGTCTTGTCCCCGACCCGCGCGGCCGGCTGATCGTTGATATAAACGCTCCCCGACCCGTCGGCGATCATCTGCGGCCCGGGATGATCGGTACACGCAACGGTATCGAGATCGCCCGGCTTCGCCGCCCGCGCCGCCGCCTCGTTGTTGACGTAGACGTTCCCCGATCCGCTCGCGATCCTGCCTTTGATCACGGGCGGCACCATCGAATTGGCCAGTGCCTTCGCGCCGTCGTCGATGGCATCGTTCATGCCGCTCGCTTCCATCAGCGCGCCCGAGCCGACGGCCACCCCCACGCCGATCGCGATCACGAGCGGCGTCGCCAGCCCGGCCGTGCCGATCTCGAGCACGGCGAGGCCGGCGAACACGAGCCCCTCCATGGCCTCCGCCACCAACGTGCCGACGATGGCGCTGCCGACTACCGCCCCGACCGTGCCGACCAGCTCACCCAGGAGCGACGTGTGCTGGATCGGATCTTTGCAGCGAGCGGCCGCGAAGTTCTCCGCGCTCACGACGCATCACCCGGCCCGAGCAGGGTCGGTCGCGCCACGCGCGGCTGGAAACTGGCGAGCATCCGCTCGGCGATCGCCTGCTGCTCGTCGGTCAGCGGCGCCGCGCTGGTCAACGTCATCACCAGCACGCGGCCGGCGTCGTCCGACGGGAACATGGTCTGGACCTGATGCCAGAGCCGGCCGTCCCGCTCGTGCGTGGAATCGATCTGGACGCCCGCGCGCCCTGCGACGGTCACGGGCCGGCGCGCCTTCTCCGTAAGCATCTTTGCATCGCGCGACGCCACGTCCCATTCGCGCGCGACGAACGCGTCGAGATTCTCGCCGTCGCGCAGCCGCCCACGGGCAATCACGAGGTTGAGGCCGCCGGGGCCGGCGTTCATCACAAGAATGTTGACGGTGCGGTCGAGCGCCGCGTCCGGCAGTTCGAAGGTGCCTTCGTGGATTGCGTAGTGCATGGTTCGTCTTGTTCGCTTATTTGTTGAGATCGATGCGCTGGCCGTTGATCATCACGCCGTCGTCGGTCATCAGGATCACGGAGCCCTTGTGCTCGAGGCGAATGCCTTCCGGCGCGAGCGAGATCGAGCTGTCCTGTACCTTCAGCAGGATGCCGCGCTCGGCGACGTGAACCTGCGTGCCGCCGCCGCCGTCCTTGGCCGGCGTCAGCACCTCGACGGTGGTCGCGGTCGTGCTGCGCTTCTCGGCGATCGTCTCGGTCAGGTTGCCCTGCGGAATCTGCTTCTCTTCGCTGCCGGTGGCCACCAGCACGGTACGCAGCGGCCCGAGCACCTTGTGCGTCTCGTTGTTCTCGACGACGGTGTTCATGTCCTTCTGCGCGTGCATGAAGAATTCCTGCATGCCGTTCGTGTCGGTCATGCGGATCTCGTTCGACCCCTGCCCCTTGTGCGTCTGGCTCTTGATCCCCATCGTCTGGCCGGCCGTACCGTGGTACGGGTTGCCTTGCTCGCCGTTGTACACGCGGCCGACGATCACCGGGTTGTCCGGGTCGCCCTGGTTGAACGCGACGAGCACTTCCTGCTTGATCCGCGGAATCGCGGCCGCACCCCAGCCGTCGCCCGCCCACGGTTGCGACACGCGCACCCACATCGAATCGGAGCCGTCCTTCTTGCCGCGCCGGTCCCACGGGAAATGCACCTTCACCGCGCTGCCGTTGGTATAGATTTCCTCGCCCTTCGGCCCGACGACCATCGCCGACTGCGTGCCGTGAATCACCGGTTTCGGCGTGCCGCGCGGCGCGCGATACGGAACCTTCTTCGGCAGAAGCGCGAAGCTGTTGCGATAAGGCAGCTTCGCGCTGTGCTGCGTGTAATCGTTTACCGCCTCGTGACGCACTTGCAGGATCACGTATTCCTGGTTGTTCTCGAGCACCGGATGATTCGCCACGGTGACGGCGCCCGCCGTGGTCATGCGCCACGCGTAACCGCCGCCGGTATAACGGTGGGCCTGCGCCTCCTCGGCCTCCATCGCGAAGCGGGCGTAGCGGTTGCCGTCGTCGCCATGGTCGTACAGCGACTGGTGCTCGAAGCGCTCGGTCGCGTCGAGCCGCGCGTGCTTGAGGTTCTGCGGCCCCGCCTCCACCAGCATCAGCGGCGACGACGGGTTCTGGTGGTTGAAGTCGCGGAACGTGACCTTGCCGACGCCAAAGCGCCGGCCTTCGTGCAACTGGTCGATGCCGCTGTCCTCACTCGCCTCGGTCGCGGCGAACGGCACCGTCGCCAACCCGTCGATCGGACGGAACAGCA
The DNA here is from genome assembly GCF_000732615.1 of Burkholderia paludis. GTDB lineage: Bacteria > Pseudomonadota > Gammaproteobacteria > Burkholderiales > Burkholderiaceae > Burkholderia > Burkholderia paludis. The sequence continues at coordinate 45,266 of NZ_JPGL01000074.1, read as the reverse complement.
GATTCGTATCGCCGATCACCAGGATGTGCTTGTCCTTCTCGTAGCGGTGCGTCCAGACGAGCCCCTCCTGCTCCATCAGCCGCGCGCAGAAGTTGTAGTAGCTCTCCTGGTACATCACGACGTACTCGAGCGGCTTCTCGCTCGTCCGGATGTCGAACACGAAATCGGAAAAGCCGTGTTCCTGGAAAATCTCGGTGAGGATGTCCTGCGCGGTCTTGTTCTGGAAGATCCGGCAGTCGGTCGAGCGGGTCAGGAACCAGAACCACGGCACGGCCGTCAGGTGGTACTGCGTGACGTTGCCGGGGTTGCCGGCCCGGTCGAACGAAGCGACATAGCCGTCGAAGTAGCGGTCGTTGTCGCCGGTGCCGGAGGCAACGACGCGTTCGAGCGTCGACAGGCGCGCCTGCTGGTCGAGCCGGATCTTGACCTGCTGGCCGATCAGGTCCTCGGGGCGCAGGTCGTGGCGATGCGACAGCAGGTCGAGGTGGATTTCCGGCAAGCGGTTCACGTACTCGTCGACGACGGCCGCGCTGACCAGCAGCACATCCGGGCCGAGCGGCGTATCGAGCGTCACGTAGCGGTTGAGCTGGGTCAGGCGCGCGGGGGTGGCGGCGCCGTTGATCGCCTCGGCGACCGCGCCGGGCGTCTTGTCCATCAGCGAGAAGCCGGTCTGCGCAAGCTGCATCGCGCGCTGGACGGTGTCGACGTGCCCGACCAGGCCGGCGAGCGGACCGATGCTACCGGCCACACTCGACGCAACCGTACCAGCCAGGCCGCCGAGCGCGCTCAGCGAGCCCAGCCCGCCACCGCCGAAACCAGTGGGAATACCGCCGTTCGGAGCGAAACTCATTCTTGTTCCTTGCGTGTGATCTCAGGTTCCGTGGGCCGTCTGGCTGGCCCGAAGCCCCGATAATGTAGGACAAATTCCGACAACGCGGAAGCCACCGGCAAACGTTTCCGTTCGCGCCCCCAAAATCGAAAAACTAGACCGGCGGCTGGACGCCGGGGCACGGTTCGCCGCGTCGCAGCAGCGCACCCGTATGCGCTGAAACCAGCACGACCTGCACGAAGCTTGTCGCCGGAACACAGGGTGCGAAAAACCGGTCCATCACGTGCGCGAATACGCCAAGGCTGAATCCGGCGAAACGCTGCTCATCGACCACCAGCCGCACTTCGAGCCCCGGCACGAACGCCGACGCCGGCTTGCCGGGCAGCCAACGCCGGACGCGGGCGATCGACAGCGAGACGAGCGCGTCGAAGCGCCGCCCGGCGTCGACCGAGCAAGCAGCCCAGCGCGCGGCGAGCCGCCTGATCTGGGTCAGGCCGCCGCTGTCGAGCCGGATCGCCTGCGGCACGAGCAGCGACAGCACATCCCACAGCTCGCCGTAGCGGAAAGCCGGCGGCCGGCTCAGGGTCGGCCGGTTCACCAGCGCGATCGCCCCGGCCGAACCGCCCGAGGGCAGGACCAGCTCGCGCCCCTGCATCCCGGACAGATCGCCCTGGGTACAGGAAAGCCGGATCGCCAGCTTGCGCCGCCCGGGATCGGCAGGCCGGCCGTCGCGGTCGATCAGTGCCAGTTCGATGTCGCGGCGCCGCCCTGCCGTGTCGTCCGGAGACGGCGTCATGGCCGCCTTTGTGTCGCCCGGATCGACAGGCTTCTTCACGGCCCGCCCGGCTTCGTCGCGCAACACGGTCCAGAATGGCCCTCGATCAGCTCCCGTCCCGTGCCGCAATGACTCGAACGGCGGCAGGATCGACGCACCGGCATCGGACATCTCGCGAACCGAGTCGACCGACCAGATGTTCGTCTGCGGCCCGCCCTTCCGTGCCAGCGCCTTCACCGTGTAACAAGAACCACCGGGACAAGTCTCGATCGGCTCGGCATCGCTCGGGAATAGATTGATCGCGGGCGTACAGAACAAGCGCACATGTTCGGCCGTCGCGGCGGCCAGGCGCTGCGCCCGACGAGAATCCGGATGCACGGCCGCGATCGCCACGCGCAGCGCGACGCGACGGCTGCCGCCCGCGATCCGCTTGAGCGCTCGCATATCCAGTTCGACGAAATCGAAGCGCTCCGGGACGGCGCAGTACTCCATCAGCAGGTGAAACGGCCCGAGCGCATCGTCGCGCGGCATATCGAGCAGCGCATCGGCCGGCTCGACGCCGACCGCCTTGAATGGCGTGCCGGGAAGTCGCTTCCAGCACCCGGCTTCGTCGGCCTCGGCGAAACCGCGCACGGCAAAAAGCAGGGCGGCGTCCATGAGCGCCGCGACGATTTCGCGCGCGCCGGTGAAATGCAGGCGTAACCTGTCCGGCACGATCGCGAACGTCGCGTCCGGCGAGGTCAGCTCGAACGCGATCGTCAACAGGCCGGTCGCGTCGGACGGCAGCGCCGCATCGCGCGGCGCGATCGCCGACGTCGTGTAACCCACATCCGAAACGGCAAGCGGCACGATCGTGACCCCGTCCGTGATGCGGAATACTTCACGACCAGCCGGTGCGATCAGGTGCTCGCCACGGGAAACGACGCGTGGCCCGGTCTGATTGCCGGTCAGGTCGACATGAAATTGCGCGATCGCACAGGAAGGAAACGGGCGCAGGAATGCGCCGTGCAGCGTCTCGAGCAGGCTGTGCGTAAAAGCGGGCACATCGTCGTCGAGGCGGATATCGTGCAACGACGCCATCAATGCGAACGCCTGCAGCAGGCGTTCGACGTGCGGATCGTCGGAATGCTCGCCGGCGATCGCCAGTCGCGCGGCGATTCGGGGAAAACGCGCCGCGAATGCCTGCATCGAACGACGCAGCAGCGCCATCTCGCGTTCGAAATACGGGAGCAGATCCTGGGGTTCGATGGCCATACACGTTCCGGACGCCGCTTCGCTCGCCCGATGGCGAGCGCGCGCTCAAATAGACAGACGGAACGATTCTATTCGGATAACTGAAAAAATCTTTTTGCATCCGGCGTACCGTACCCGTTCGTCATCGACCGCTTCGGTCGACACTACGTCCCGCGCGCCATGAATGCAGGAGGCCGCTGCTTGCGAACCGACCTCCGGATATCGATATCGCAACGATGGCGAACCGTTACAACGAACTGCATCGCGACGTTCCGGGGTCCGTGTTGCCCGCCGGCAGCCGAACGCCCGCAATCGGCGCGCCGCCCCGCGCGATACTCACCGCGGCGACACCACGATCGCCGCCCGCCGGTTCTGCGCCCGGCCCACCGGCGTCCGGTTGTCGCCCACCGGGTCGAGCTTCCCTTTCCCGACGACCGAGATCCGTTTCGCATCCAGTCCGATATCGACCAGCTCGATCGCCACCACCTCCGCCCGCCGCCGCGACAGCTCGACGTCGTAGTCGGCCGCGCCCTCTTCGTCCGAATAGCCGTAGACCCGCACCCCGTTGATCCCGGCCGAGTGGAGCGTCCGTCCGATCCGCTCGACGATCCGGCGCACATCGGGCTTGAGGTTGTAGCGGTCGAAATCGAACAGGATCGGCCCCGTCGAGCCGAACTCGAAACCCTGTTCGGTTTCCTGGAAACCGGCGGACTTGAGCACCGTGACCTGCGTCTGCGTCAGTCCGCGATGAAGCGGCGGCGTCTTGCAGCCGCCCAGCAGCATGCACAGCAGCAGCAGCGTGCTCAAGACGCACGCACGCCCGATGCCCACAGGAAACGAGTGGTTCATGTCGCATCCCCTTCGAGTGCGCCCGCGCCGGGCGCGCTTGTTGTCATCGACGGCTGCGGCCTCGCCCGCAGCGCGAAGCAATCGGTCAAACCGGTCCCGCGACGCCTTCGGCCAGCTGCCAGGAGCCTGGCCGGGCGCGCTTGGCCCGGTACATCGCTGCATCCGCCGCGCGCAGCAAACCGCTCGCGTCCGACGCGTGGTCGGGATACAGCGCAACGCCGGCACTCATCATGGTGGCCACCATGCGGCCGTCGGACAGCTCGATCGACGGCGCCATGCCTGACAATATCTCGTCGGCGACCCGGCACACGCTGCCCGCTTCGCGCACCGCCGCCAGCATCACCGCAAATTCGTCGCCGCCGAGGCGGGCGACCAGATCGGTCTCGCGCACCTGCTTGCGCAGCCGCGACGCGACGCCGACCAGCACCGCGTCGCCGGCCTCGTGACCGAGACAATCGTTGATCTCCTTGAAGCGGTCGCAGTCGAGATACAGGATCGCGACCCGCTGCCCCGTCGCACTCGCATCGCCGAGCGCGCGCGTCAGGCGCGACTCGAACTGCACGCGATTGGGCAGCCCCGTGAGCGCATCGTGCGTCGCCTGGTGTTCGAGCGACGCGTTTTCGTCGCGCAGCGTGTTCTGCCAGTCTTCGAATTCGTCGAGCAACGCGTTGAAGTCGTCGCCGAGCTCGTTCAGTTCGGCGATCGCCGCCGGCTCGACGCGCCGCGCGAATGCCCGCTCGCGCCGCACCGCGTGCGCGACGCCGGCGAGCGCGCGCAGCGGCGCGACGATGTTGCGCAACAGGCGCTTCGAGCTCACATAGGCGCCGAACACGCTGACGGCCAGACAGCCGAGAATACCGCCGACGCCGCCCAGCAGGAAGCCGAAGAACTGGTGCCCGCGGCCGCGCACGACGACCTGCCCGACAACGATGCCGTCGTGCACGACCGGCACCGCCACGGGCCCGGGCAGCGCGAGGTCGGCAACGACGCGCTCGAGCCGCGCGACCCCGTTTCCGGCGGGCAGTTGCCACGTCGCGAACGACTGGCCCTTGCTGTCGGTCACCTCGACCTGCGCGACGTCCTCCTCGCTCGCGATCAGCCCGATCGCCTCGTTCGCCGCGACACGATCGCCGAACACGAGCGCCGCCTCGACCGTATAGCCGAGCGAGCGGGCGAGCAGGTTCAGGTTGTTGCCGGCATACGCGCGTAACGCGATCACGGCGACGACGATCAACGACACGGCAGCCATCGCGATGGCGACGAATGCGAGACGCAGGTGCGCGCGGCGCAACACGCTTTGCAGCGTGGGGCGCGACATGCGCGACGGGGACACGTGGAGCAAGGGCCGCATCATGGTGCCCCCGGCCGTCGCGCGAGATTGAGCACGTTCGGATGCACGCGCACGCCGCTGCGCGCCACCGCATCGAGATTGATGTCGAACGACACCCGGTCGCCGTCGATATTGAGGCAGAACATGCCACCCGCGGTGCACGACGGATCGTGTTCCGCGATCGTCAGGACCGGATGGCCGGCCAGCGCGGTTCGCACGCGCGTTCTCTCGTCGTTGTTCAAGGTGCCGAGATACACGACGTCGCATGCGATGCCGAGCGAGGGATCGTCGAAACGGACACGCTGCACGTCGACCAGCGTCGAGCCGGCCTGCAGCGTATCGGTCAGGCCGCGCGCGTAGTCGGGCCGGCCCGTGACGCACAGGTGCAGGCGAACGGGCGTGGTCGGCCAGCGCGTGAAGCTGACGATGCCGAGCACGACCTGACGCACGGCGGCATCGTGTGACGAAACGGCATGATCGGGAGCCGCCGCGGGATCGGCAGCGCTTGCGGCGGCGACGATGTGCATGGTGTCGGCCGGATCGTCCGCCTCGGCGGGTACCCCCGCGAGCACGGCCGGCGCCGCACCCAGAACGCAAACGATTGCCAGCAGAGCGTGGCGCAGCGAAGCGGTACGGCCGGGCCGGCCCGTCTTGCGCGCGGCGATCGCCGCCGCGCCCGTTGGCGTCGTTACCGTCGCAAAACCGGCAGCCGCCGCGCATACTTTCGCATCCATGATGGCAACATCCGCTGGCGTCGCTCCGGCGCTGCCTCCCGCCCCCCTCCGTGCGCGAGCAGGCACCGTATCACGCGCACGATTGCTTCATCTTAGGTAAAAATCCGCGTGATCCACCAGTGGGAAACACCCGCTGGGAAGCGGGAGACAGTCTGCCGAATCCGGCAGGCTCGCAACGCCGCGCGTGAATCCGGCAATCGTCTTCGATTCAGCGCCGGCGCCGCGACATTGATCGGCGGATTGGCCGCGACGGGAGATCGTCCGGCACGCCGTTCGCAACCGCATCGCGACAACTCGACGCACACGACCGGGCATTCGCCTGAATGCAGACGGTCGCGCCGGATGAAGCGATCGCTGCCCGGCAGGACGCTCGCGTAGAATGGCCGGCACCCGCGATTCTTCCGACGAAACCGCACACTCTTCCGCATCGCCTTCCGATGAACCTCATCCCCAAGATTTTCGGGGCGCGGCCGCTGTCCGCCGCGCCCGCGCATACGGTCTACCTGCAGCAAGGCCAGCCGATGCCGCTCGCCGCCGCGTTGCAGTCGGTCGCCGCGAGCCGCGACGTCGCGCTGCTCGCGCAGTTCATCGATCACTACTCGGGCTATGTACGCGAAGCGGCGATCGCCCGCGCGGTCGAGCTTGGCGACAGCGCACTGCTCGAACCGATTGCCGCACGCATCAACGACTGGGTGCCCGAAGTCCGGCGCGCCGCGACGAACGCACTCTCCACCCTGCTCGCGACCGTGCCGCCCGAATGCTTCGTCGCGCTGCTTCCCGCGTTGCGCCGGCTCACGTCGGCCACGCGCGACGATCACGGCCCCTGGCTGCATACATTCGAACAGCGGCTGGTGCAGGCGGGCGGCGTCGCCACGATCGTCGACGCGATGCATGCGCCGGACTTCCGGCTCCGGCGCGCCGCCTGCGTCGTCGCATTCGCCCATCGGCTCCTGCCGGCGGCCGAACTGGTCACGTACGGCCTGACCTCGGGCGACATCGTGGTCGCCCGACGCGCGGTGGCCATGCTCGACGACGTGCCGGCAGGCGATCGCATGCGCTGCATCGATCTCGCGGCCGGCTGCCCGTTCGGCCCGGTCCGTCGCGCCGCGCTCGGTCACATGATCGACGCCGGCATCGACGACGGCACCGAGCCGTTTCTGTGGCGAGCGACGCTCGATTCGCAAGGCAGCGTGCGCGCCACCGCCGCCCGGTTGCTCGCCGAACTCGGCCGACAGGTGGCGGACCGCTGCATTGCGCTGCTCGATACGGGCACATTGCCCGGCACCCGGGTTCGCGCGGCGCTGTCGCTGCTCGCCGAACTGCGTGCGCCCGCCGCGACGGCAACGATCGAGCGCTTCTCGACGGATGCCCGCAGCCCGGTTCGCGCGCACGCACTCATGCTGCTTGCCCGGCTGTCGCCGGCCACCCGGGACGAGGTTGCCGCACGCGCGCTGCTGGACCCGGCCCGCAGGATTCGCAAGACCGCCGTGCGCCTGTGCGAGCAAGGCGCATTCGTCCCGCTCGCGCAGATCGAACAGGTGCTCGATCGGTACGGCGATCGCCATGCCGCACGTTCGATCTGCGCGCGGGATCAGTGGGACAGTCTCGTGTGCATCGTGCTGATTGCCGCGCGCAACGAGCCGTCGGACGATCCGGACGACGCACTGACGCGCGACCTGCAGGCGTGGCTGCGCAATCCCGTCGCGATGTGGACACGCCCCGGCGCGGCGCAGCGCGCGATCCTCGGCACGCCGGATGCGGCACGCCTGCTGGCGACGGTTGCACGCGATCATCGCGAGGCGCTGCGCAGCCGGCTCCTGGAACACGGAATCGAGATCTGACGCCCGAGCGGCCGGCGGCCCGCGACCGATGGCCGCCAACACGGCCCGCGCCGTCGCGAGTATGCTTGCAGTTCGAACAACGTCCCATTCGGGCGAAGCAACCGCTGCAATGTCGCGCTTGCCCGGCTAACCGTCACTCACCACCATCGATGGATTTCGACGTCATCGTTCTCGGCGCCGGCATCGTCGGCGTCTCCGTCGCGCTGCACCTGCAGGATCGCGGGCGCAAGGTTGCCCTCGTCGATCGCGGCGCGCCCGGCGAAGGCACGAGCTTCGGCAACGCGGGGCTGATCGAGCGCTCGTCGGTCGAACCCTATCCGTTCCCGCGCAGCCCGTTCACGCTGATGCGCTATGCGCTGAACCGCTCGACCGATCTCTACTGGCACGGCACGTCGCTGCCCGCATTCGCGCCGTGGCTCGCGCGCTTCTGGTGGGAATCGGCGCCGCTGCGTCACGCGGCGGCCTCGCGCGACATGCTGCCGCTGATCGAGCGCTGCATCGTCGAGCACGACGCGCTGATCGCGCGAGCCGGCGCCGGCGAACTCGTCCGCGCGAACGGCTGGCTGGAAGCGTTCCGCACGCCGGCCGCCTTCGAACGCGGCGTGGCCGAAGCCGGCCTCACCGCGCGCCGCCACGGGCTCGGCATCACGCCGCTCGATGCGGCCGCGCTGCTCGCGCACGAACCGAGCCTCGCCCCCGGCTTCTGCGGTGCGCTGCACTGGCTCGACCCGAAGAGCGTCGTCGATCCGTCGGCGCTCGTCAAAGCGTACGCGCAACTGTTCGTGCGGGGCGGCGGCACGCTGCTGACTGGCGACGCCGCAAGCCTCGACGCGCTGTCGCCGGGCTGGCAGGTCGGGACACAGGACGGCCCGGCCGCCGCGCCGGCCGTGGTCGTCGCGCTCGGCCCGTGGTCCGACACGGTGTTCGGCAAGTTCGGCTACAGGATCCCCTTGCGCGAGAAGCGCGGCTATCACATGCACTACGCGCCGTCGGCGCGCGGCGTGCCGTCGGCGCCGATCGTCGATCGCGAATACGGTTACGTGATCGCGCCGATGAAGCGCGGGCTGCGGCTGACGACCGGGGTCGAGATCGCGCGGCGCCGCGTACCGCCCACCGGCGTGCAGCTCGAGCGCGCGGAGCGCATCGCGCGGCCCGTGTTCGGCTTCGGCGAGCGGCTCGACCCGCAGCCGTGGCTCGGCTTCCGGCCGTGCACGCCCGACATGCGGCCGGTGATCGGCCCCGCGCCCGCGCATCGCGGGCTGTGGTTCGCGTTCGGGCATAACCACCACGGGCTCACGCTCGGCCCCGTCACCGGCCGCCTGCTGGCCGAGATGATGACGGGCGACGCGCCCTTCACCGATCCCGCGCCGTATCGCGCCGACCGCTTCTGACCGCCCGATGCGTCAGCGCGCACTCAATCGAGCGCGCGCCCGAAGATGCGGATCACTTCGTCGAGATGGTCGGCCATCGCGCGGCGCGCGGCCTCCGGGTCGCGCGCGCGGATCGCGTCGAGGATCGCGCGGTGCTCCAGTTCCGACCGGTGCGGCATGTCGCTCGGCATGTACAGCGACTGCAGCCGCTGGAACATCAGGTCGTACTTGTGCGCGAGCAACTGCTTGATCATCAGCGCATACGCGGCGTTGTCGCTCGCTTCCGCGATGCGGATGTGAAACAGCCGGTCGCCCGGATGCGTGAGCGAACCGCTGCGGTTGTCGTCCTGGTTGCGCAGGAACGCTTGGTGTATCCCTTCGATCTGCTCGTCCGAGCCGTGCCTCGCCGCGAGCGACGCGGCTTCCGGCTCGATCAGCCTGCGCGCCTGCAGCAGCGCGAACGGCGGGATTTCGGTATCGAGATCGAGTGCGATGCCGAGTTCCGGATCGATCTCGACGCCCGTGAACGGCGCGGCCTTCGCGGCGGCTTCGGGCGCGGGCCGGGGCGCCGCGGCCGGTTCGGGGTGGCGCACCTTCACGCCGTCGCCAACGCGCACGCTGACGAGCCCGCTCACTTCGAGCGCGATCAGCGCCTCGCGCACCGACGTGCGCGACACGCCGAACCGCTCGGCCAGTTCGCGCTCGGGCGGCAGATAGCTGCCCGGCGGGAAATCGCCGGACTCGATCATCGCGCCGAGCTTGTCGGCGATCTGCTGGTAGAGGCGGCGGTTCTGAATCGGCTGGATGGACATACGTTGATGCAGGTGATCGGTTTCGTTGCGGACGGTCTGACGAATCGCACCGACCGTTCGCGCCTATTCTATATGCCGCGCTTCGCGACGGCCGGAACCGCGTAGCAGCGCGCGGCGGTGCCGCCCCACAGCGCGTTGCGCTCGGCCGCCGACAGCCGCGACTCGGCCCAGCGCTCGACGATCGACGCGACTTCGTCGTACGACGCGGCCAGCAGGCAGACGGGCCAGTCCGACCCGAACATCAGCCGCTGCGGGCCGAACGCGTCGAGCGCCGCATCGAGACACTGCTCGATGTGCCGGAGATCCTTCCCGCGCAGGCCGCGCGTCCAGTCCACCTCGGTCACGAGCCCCGACAGCTTGCACACGACATGCGGCAGCGCGCCCAGCTCGCGCAACGCCGCGCGCCAGCGCGCGAGCGCGGTGTCGTCGCGCTCGAAATCGGCGAGCGCGGGCTTGCCCGCATGATCGAGCACGAGCCAGTGCGCGTCGTGCCGCGCGCAGAACGCATGCACGTCCGGCAACTGGCGCTCGAACACGAGCACGTCGTACACGTAGCCGTGCGCCTGCAGCCACGCGATACCGCGACCGAAGCCCGGATCGGCGACGAATGCGCCGACCTCGGCTTCGTCCTGGATCTGGTGACGAAAGCCGCGCAGCTTCGGGCTGCCCCATTCAGCGACGCGCTCCGCGAGCTGCGGCGCGGCGAGATCCTCCCAGCCGACCACCGCCGCGATGCGCGCGTCGTCTCGCGCGAGATCGAGCAGGAATGCCGTCTCGTCGCGCCCGGCGCGGGCCTGCACCGCGATCGACGCGCCGAGCGCCTGCGCGTGCATCAGCGGCCACGATGCGTCGGGCAGGTAGTCGCGCGCGAGCACGCCCATGCCGGCGCCGATCCACGGATAGTCGGCGGCGCGATAGCGCCAGAAATGCTGATGGGAATCGATACGCACTGCACCCATGGCGTCCTCGTGCTCCGTTCGTCGCGCGGCGGCGGCCGCGACACGCGCTGCCGCCCGCGACGTTCAGTCGTATAGCGCGGCGGCCACCTTCGGATCGTCGATGTTGGTCTTGTCGTACCAATAGAAGCCGGTATCGATGACCTTCGGCAGCTTCTCGCCCTTGATCGCCTTCACGGCCGCCTCGACCGTCCTGTAGCCGATCCCGACCGGGTTCTGCGTGATCGCGCCGGCCATCAGCCCGCTGCGGATCGCGTCCTTCTGCTGCTTGCCGGAATCGTACCCGACGATCACGACCCTGCGCTTCATTTCGCGCACGCCGTTGACCACGCCGATCGCCGAGCCTTCGTTGGTGCCGAACAGGCCCTTGAGCTTCGGATACGCCTGCAGGATCGACTTCGTCACCTCGGTCGATTTCAGCTGGTCGCCTTCGCCGTACTGCACGGTCACGACCTGCACCTTCGGGTGCGCCGACTTCATCCGTTCGAGAAAACCGTCGCGACGATCGATGCCCGTGCGGCTCGTCTGGTCGTGCGCGACCACCGCCACCTCGCCCTCGTCGCCGATCAGCGCGGCGAGCTTGTCGGCGGCGAGCGACGCGGCGGCCTTGTTGTTGGTCGCGGCCGTCGTGACCGGGATGTCGCTGTCGACGCCGGAGTCGAACGCGATCACGGGAATCTTCTCGGCTTGCGCCTTCTTCAGGAGCGGCAGCGCGGCCTTGCTGTCGAGCGCCGCGAAGCCGAGCGCGGCCGGCTTCTTCGCGATCGCGGCCGACAGCATGTCGATCTGCTTGTCGACCATCGCCTCGGTCTCGGGCCCTTCGAACGTCACCTTCACCTTGTAGTCTTTCGCGGCCTGCATCGCGCCCGATTTCACGGCCTGCCAGAACTGATGCTGGAAGCCCTTCGAGATCAGCGGGATGTAGGTTTCCTGCGCCTGCGCGCCGGCCGTGACGCCCGCGGCGAACGTCAGCCCGACGATCGCGTTCAACACCTTGCTCCTGATCACTTCGCGTCTCCTTTCTTCGTATCGACTGGAACGACTGGAACGCCGGCCGGAACCGGCGGTGAAGCGCATGCCCGCGCGGGTGCGCGCGTCAGCGGCGCCGCCGGCGCAGGATGTCGACGTAGACGGCGAGAATGATGATCACGCCCGTCACGACCGTCTGCCACTCCTGCGCGACCGACATGATGCGCAGGCCGTTGGTCAGCACGCTCATGATGAACGCGCCAATGATGGTGCCGAGGATGCTGCCCGCGCCGCCCGACAGCGACGTGCCGCCGATCACGACGGCCGCGATCGCGTCGAGCTCGTAGCCCTGTCCGAGCGCGGGCTGCGCGGAATTCAGCCGCGACGCGATCAGCAGGCCGGCGATGCCGCACACCGCGCCGCTGAACGTGTAGACCGCGATCTTCCACGCGTCGACGTTCACGCCCGACAGCCGCAGCGCCTCCTCGTTGCTGCCGAGCGCGAACGTGTAGCGGCCGAAGATCGTGCGGTTCAGCACGATCGACGCGCCGATCGCGACGAGGAACAGGATCAGCACCGCGTTCGGAATCGGCAGCGCGGGGATCAGGTTGCCGATCAGCGAATCCTGCGCGATCGACGTGAAGCCCGGCGTGTCGTTGAAGTAGATCGGCCGCGTGCCCGAGATCACGAGCGACAGCCCCTTGAGCAGCATCATCATGCCGAGCGTGGCGATGAACGGCGGCACCTTCATCTTCGCGATCACGAAACCCGATACGCAGCCCGACAGCGCCCCGAACAGCAGCGCGGCCAGGATGCCCAGCGGCAGCGGCATCCCCCAATTGGTCAGCACGACGCCGGCCATCACCGCGCAGAACGTCATCAGCGTGCCGACCGACAGGTCGATGCCCGACGTGATGATCACGTAGGTGCACGCGACGGCCAGCACGCCGTTTACCGCGGTGGCCTGCAGGATCGACACGAGGTTGTCGACCTCGAGGAAGTTCGGCGACGCGATGCTGAAGAACACGATCAGCAGCACGAGGCTCGCGAACGCGAGCAGCTTCTGCCGCGCGGCCGGGTTGAAGAAGCGGGCTTTCAGGCTCGCGGTCGCGGCCGGCGTGTCGCCGGGCGCAAGGGGCGGGACGGGATGCGTATCGTTGGACATGGTCGGATGGACGTCTGGATCAGGACAATACGGTCGACTCGCGCTGCGTCGCGAGCTGCATGATCTTTTCCTGCGTGGCGTCGGCCGCGCGCAGTTCGCCGGTGACGCGCCCTTCGCACATCACGAGGATGCGGTGGCTCATGCGCAGCACCTCGGGCAGTTCCGACGAGATCATCACGATCGCCTTGCCCGCGGCGGCGAGCGCGTCGAGCAGCTTGTAGATCTCGCTTTTCGCGCCGACGTCGATGCCGCGCGTCGGCTCGTCGAAGAACAGGATGTCGCAGTCGCGCAGCAGCCATTTCGCGATCACGATCTTCTGCTGGTTGCCGCCCGACAGGAGGCGCGCCGGCTGCGTCACCGACGGCGTGCGGATCGCGAGCTGCCGGACGTAGCCCTGCGCGGCGTCGCGCAGCGCGCGCGAGTCGAGAAAGAGGCCGCGGCGCACGAAGCGGCGCATGCTCGACAGCGCGATGTTGTTCTGCACGTCCATGCCGACCGCTAGCCCGAAGTGCTTGCGATCCTCGGACAGGTAGCCGATCCCGTGCCTCACCGCGTCGGCCGGCGTGCGGATCGTCACGAGCCGGCCGTGCACGCGGATCTCGCCCGCGTCGACCGGATCCGCGCCGAACACCGCGCGCGCCACCTCGGTGCGGCCCGCCCCCATCAGCCCCGCGAAGCCGAGGATCTCGCCGCGCCGCAGCGTGAAGCCGACGTCGCGGATCGCGCGGCCGCGCGACAGCCCGCGCACCTCGAGCGCGACGTCGTTCGCGGACGTATCGGGCGGCGTGCGCGCGTCCGTATCCAGCGGGCGGCCGACCATCATCGCGATGATCGCGTCCATCGACGTGTCCGCCATCGGCACGGTCGCCACGTACTTGCCGTCGCGCATCACGGTCACGCGGTCGGCGATCCGGCGCAGCTCGTCCATCTTGTGCGAGATGTAGACGATGCCGACGCCGTGCGCGCGCAGGTCGCCGATGATGCGGAACAGCTCGGCGATCTCCGCGTCGTTGAGCGCGGCGGTCGGCTCGTCCATGATCAGCACGCGCGAGTCGAACGACAGCGCCTTCGCGATCTCGACCATCTGCTGCTTCGCGACCGTCAGCCGGCCGACCGGCGTGCGCGGGTCGAGATCGAGCCGCATCCGCCGAAAGATCGCGGCCGCGTCGCGGTTCAACCGGTCCTCGTCGACGAACACGCCGAAGCGGCCGCGCGGCTCGCGGCCGATGAAGATGTTCTGCGCGACGCTCAGGTGGTTCATCAGGTTCAGTTCCTGATGGATGATGCCGATCCCGAGCGCCTGCGCGGCGCGCGGATCGGCGATCTCCACCGCGCGGCCCGCGATCCGGATCTCGCCGTCGTCGCGCGGGTACACGCCCGCGAGGATCTTCATCAGCGTCGACTTGCCGGCGCCGTTCTCGCCCATCAGCGCGTGCACTTCGCCGGCGCGCAGCTCGAAGCGGCAATCGTCGAGCGCCTGCACGCCCGGAAAGCGCTTGCCGATGCCGCGCATGGCCACCAGCGGCGGCGCGGCGTTCAGGTTCGGATCGGGTTGCATGGGTTCGGGGTTCCGCCGCATTCAGCCGATCGCACGGTCGAGATGCGTATAGCCGCCGTCGACGAACAGCCACTGGCCCGTCGTGTGCGACGCGCGCGCCGACAGCAGGAACACCGCCGTGTCGGCGATCTCGTCGGCCATCGTGAAGCGCTTGCCGAGCGGCACCTTGCCGGCGATGCCGGCGAGCTTCGCATCGGGATCGTCGAAGCCGGCGAGCCAGCGCCGGTACAGCGGCGTCATCACTTCGGCCGGAATCACCGCGTTCACGCGCACGCCGTCGTCGCGCAGCGCAACCGCCCATTCGCGCGTCAGCGCGAGCTGCGCGCCTTTCGATGCGCAATAGCCGCTCGTGTCGCCCTGCCCGGTCACGGCCGTCTTCGACGAGATGTTGACGATCGCGCCGCGCGCGGCCTTCAGGTGCGGCACGCAGTAGTGCGCCATCACGTAGTAGTGGATCAGGTTGCGCTCGAGCGATGCGACGAACGCGTCGCGGCCCGCGTCGAGGCCCACGCCGTCGTTGATGCCCGCGTTGTTGACGAGGCCGTCGAGGCGGCCGAATTGCGCGACCGTCTGCGCGACCGCGTCGCGGCATTGCGCGTCGTCCTGCAATTCGACCGGCAGGAATACGGCGCGCGGCTGCCGGCGCGCGAGTTCGCGCCGGAACGCATCGTCGGGCGCGTGGCGCGCGAACACCACCGGAATCGCGCCTTCGTCGGCCAGCCGCGTCGAAATCGCGGCGCCGATGCCCGATGCGCCGCCGGTCACGATCACGACCTTGTCCTGCAGGTTCAAATCCACTTCGCGTCTCCGTCGTTCATGTTGTCGCCGCGCACGACGCGCGTCGTACCGCGTGCGTTGCCGTGCGTCAGCCGCGGAACCGGTATTGCTCCAGCGATTCGGGCTTCATCTCGATCGAGAAGCCGGGCGCCGTCGGCGGCAGGTAAGCCGCGCCGCGCACGACGCACGGCTCGACGAAATGCTCGTGCAGATGATCGACGTATTCGGTCACGCGCCCCTCCTTCGTGCCGGACAGGCACACGTAGTCGATCATCGACAGGTGCTGCACGTATTCGCACAGCCCGACGCCGCCCGCATGCGGGCAGACCGGCAGCCCGTACTTCGCGGCCATCAGCATCACCGCGAGAATCTCGTTCACGCCGCCGAGCCGGCACGCGTCGATCTGCACGACGTCGATCGCGCCGCGTGCGATGAACTGCTTGAACAACACGCGGTTCTGGCACATCTCGCCGGTCGCGACCTGCACCGGCGCGATCGCCTCGCGGATCTTGCGATGCCCTTCGACGTCGTCGGGGCTCGTCGGCTCCTCGATGAACCACGGCCGCGCGAACGCCAGCTCGCGCACCCAGTCGATCGCCTCGTCGACCTCCCACACCTGGTTCGCGTCGATCATCAGCTTGCGCCCGGGGCCGATCACCTCGCGCGCGATCGTCACGCGGCGGATGTCGTCCTCCAGGTTCGCGCCGACCTTCAGCTTCACGTGGTCGAACCCCGCGTCGACGGCTTCGCGGCACAGCCGGCGCAGCTTGTCGTCGCCGTAGCCGAGCCAGCCCGCCGATGTCGTATAGCACGGGTAGCCGTCGCGCTCCAGCGTCGCGATCCGCGCGGCCTTGCCGGGCGCCTGGCGGCGCAGCAGGTCGAGCGCCTCGTCCGGCGCCAGGCAGTCGGTCAGGTAGCGGAAATCGATCGCGCGCACCAGCGCCTCGGGGCTCATGTCGGCGACGAGCCGCCATAGCGGCTGGCCGACGGCCTTCGCCCACAGGTCCCACACCGCGTTGACGATGGCGCCCGTCGCCAGGTGGATCGCCCCCTTGTCGGGTCCAATCCAGCGCAACTGGCTGTCCGACGTCACGCGCCGCCAGAAGCGGCCCATGTCCTCGCGGATCCAGTCGAGGTCGAGGCCGACGACGAGGTGGCGCATCGCGTCGATCGCCGCGCAGCAGATCTCGTTGCCGCGCCCGATCGTGAACGTGAGCCCGTGGCCTTCGAGCCCGTCGCGGTCGGTTTCGAGCACGACGTACGCGGCCGAGTAATCGGGGTCCGGATTCATCGCGTCGGAGCCGTCGAGCTGGCGCGAGGTCGGGAAGCGCACGTCGAGGACGCGCATCGATCGAATGATGGGCATGATGGACTGTCCGTTATGGGAAATCAGGCCTGCACGGTGCGCTGGCGCTGCTCGCCGAGCCCGTCGATGCCGAGCGTGATCACCTGCCCGGCTCGCAGGTAGACGGGCGGTTTCTGCCCGAGGCCGACGCCCGGCGGCGTGCCGGTCGAGATCACGTCGCCCGGCTGCAGGCTCATGAAGCGGCTCAGGTAGCTGATCAGGCAGGGCACGCGAAACACCATCGTCGCGGTCGTGCCGTTCTGGTAGCGGTGGCCGTCGACGTCGAGCCACAGCCGCAGCGCATGCGGATCGGGCACTTCGTCGGCGGTCACGAGCCACGGGCCGAGCGGGCCGAACGTGTCGTTGCCCTTGCCCTTGTCCCACGTGCCGCCGCGTTCGAGCTGGAACGCGCGCTCCGACACGTCGTTCACGACGCAGTAGCCGGCGACGTGCGACAGCGCGTCGGCCTCGTCGATGTACCGGCCGCCCTGGCCGATCACGACGCCGAGCTCGACTTCCCAATCGGTCTTCTCCGAGCCGCGCGGGATCTCGACGTCGTCGTTCGGCCCGGAGATCGCGCTCGTCCACTTGCCGAACACGACGGGCTCCTTCGGCACGACCATCCCCGATTCGGCCGCGTGGTCGGAATAGTTCAGGCCGATGCAGATGAACTTGCCGACCCGGCCGACGCACGCGCCGAGCCGCGGCGTGCCGTCGACGCGCGGCAGCGACGACGGCGGGATATCGCGCAGCCGCGCGAGCGACGCCGGCGTCAGCGCATCGCCGGCGATGTCGTCGATCACGCCGGACAGGTCGCGAAGCTGGCCCTGCGCGTCGAGCAGGCCCGGCTTTTCATGATGTTTGTCGCCGAATCTGAGCAGTTTCATGTTGTCTGTCCAAATGGGAAGGGGCAGGAAGAGGCAATCGGCTCGACGCGCTCAGTTGGACCAGCCGCCGTCGATCAGGTGAATCGCGCCGGTCGTAAACGCCGCCTCGTCGGACGCCAGGTACAGCGCGAGCGCGGCCACTTCGTCCGCGCTGCCGATGCGGCCCATCGGCTGGCGCGCGACGAACGCCTGGCGCACCTCGTCGGCCGGCACGTGGCGCGTGCGCGCCTGCTCCGCGATCCGCTGCTCCAGCGACGGCGACTCGATCGTGCCCGGGCAGATCGCGTTGCAGCGGATGCGCTGCTCGACGAAATCGGCGGCCACCGCCTTGGTCAGCCCGATCACCGCCGCCTTGGTCGTGCCGTACACGAAGCGGTTCGGCACGCCCTTCACGCTCGACGCGGCCGACGCCATGTTCACGATCGACGCGCCGCCGGCGTCGAGCATCGCGGGCAGCAACGCACGGATCAGCCGGTACATCGACGTGACGTTCAGGTTCAGCGAGAACGCCCAGGCGGCTTCGTCGCAATCGAGAATCGAGCCGTGATGCACATAGCCCGCGCAGTTGAACAGCACGTCGAACGCGCGTTCGCCCGCGGCGAGCGCCACGACGTCCTGCGCATCGGTGACGTCGAGCCGCCGCGTGGCCAGCCGCCCGCCCGCGCGCCGGGCGTCGGCCTCGAGCCGCACGAGCGCGGCTTCGTTGATGTCGGTCGCCAGCACGTCGGCGCCCTCGCTCGCGAACCGCAGCGCGGTCGCGCGGCCGATGCCCTGCCCGGCCGCCGTCACCAGCGCGCGCTTGCCCTGCAATCTCATGAGCACCTCTCCCGGAAAAGCCGGCCGTCAGTCGGCCGATTGGCACAAAGGACTAAAGGTCCAACCAATCATAGGAAGGGATCCTGCGTTTGTCACGAAATCGCGATTCAGTATTTACCCGGCCGCGCCAATCCGGCGGATGGAGAAAAAACCGGCGTCCGCCGGCGATGCCGGCGCGCATCGGGAATCGCGTCAACCCAGTATCGGCGAGGCTTTCCGCCGGTTCCTCGCAGGCAACCGGCAGGCCCGCCGCGCCAAACTGACGAAACAGTCATGTTCGCGTCAGGATCTCAACGGCATGTGCGCGCCATCATGGCGTGCCGGACCGCGCTTCCGGACCATCGCCTCCCGCCCGCTCAGGATCTCGCGGGCATCTCCGTCCCCCGGCGATGGACGCCGTGACTGGGCGAGCAGACACGGTGCGCGGGCCGATTTTCCGCCCCGGACTTCGCGTCCGGGGCACTTTTGTCCGTGGTTTCCAAGAAAATAAGCGTGGATTGTTTCTAATTCAGAAAAAGGTAATTTGAGCCAGACAGGATGTTTTTTCCGGTCACAGACGCTTACATTTAGCGGACCACTCATGGAAACCGCTACGGATTCGCCATCGGGCAGTGACATCCACTGCCACGGCCGAAACCGCACGAGCTTTAGGAACCGGCTAAATGAAGGCATCCCAATCCCTGCCTGCGCTCGATCCCGCCGACGTCCACGTCGAAATCCTCGAACGTTCCGATACGCTGCTCGTTGTCCGCTGGGTCGAACCCGGCCGCTGTCACTACGGTGAGCAGCGCTGGCGCCGCCGCTTCGCGCAACGTACCGGCACCTGCGCACTGTCGCGCCAGGTCATCCAGCGCGGCGACGAAGTCTTCCGTCCGGCCGAACGCCCGGCGCCCGCGAACGCGGCCGCGATGATTTCCGCCGCCGAAGTGCTCGCGCTGGCCGGGAGCAGGTAACGCCCGCCCGCCGCGCGACACGGCACGTCGCGCCACCCCACGCGCCGGCCCTAGAAGCGCCGGTCTAGTTCCCCCGCTTGTCTGCCATGTCTGCGACCACTATCGTTACAGCAATCAATGTAACGATGAAGCGCCGCGGCCGGCCGGTCGCGCCGATGGAGGCAGACATGCATGCATGGAGCGCGCGCCACGTCCCGGCGCAGGGCGGCAAGGTCGCGGTCGTGACCGGCGCCAACAGCGGGCTCGGCTGGCAGCTCGCGGAAACGCTGGCCGCGAAAGGCGCGACGGTCGTGATGGGCTGCCGCGACGCCGCCCGCGCCGCGCAGGCGGCCGACGCGATCCGCCGGCTCCATCCCGACGCCCGCGTCGAAGTCGATGCACTCGACCTCGCCGATCTCGCGTCGATCGCGCGCTTCGCGGCCGACGTCGCCGAGCGCCACGGCCGCGTCGATATCCTCTGCAACAACGCCGGCGTGATGTTCCTGCCGCTGCGCCATACCCGCGACGGCTTCGAAATGCAGTTCGGCACCAACCACCTCGGCCATTTCGCGCTGACCGGCCATCTGCTGCCCGCGCTGCGCGCCGCGCGCCGGGCGCGCGTCGTGACGATGTCGAGCGGCCTCGGCCGCGGCGGCCGGATTCGCGTCGACGACCTGCGCGCCGAACGGCGCTACAACCGCTATCTCGCCTATTGCGACAGCAAGCTCGCGAACCTCGTGTTCGCGATCGAACTGCAGCGCCGCTTCGAACGCGCGGCGTTCGCGGGGATCAGCGTGGCCGCGCACCCGGGCTACGCGGCGACCAACCTGCAGTTCGCGGGCCCCGCGATGGACAGCGCGCCCGCCCGCGCGGCGCTGATGCGCGCCGCGAACCGTTATCTCGCGCAGCCGGCCGACCAGGGTGCGCTGCCCGCGATTCATGCGGCGACCGCGCCCGATCTCGCGGGCGGCGCGTACATCGGGCCGTCCGGCTGGTTCGAATCGCGCGGGCTGCCGGCGCCCGCGAGCGTGCCGCGCGCGGCCCGCGACGCCGCCGCGGCGGCGCTGCTGTGGGACGCATCGGAGGCCGCGACGGGCGTGCGCTTCCTCAGTTCGGGCGCGCCGGCCGGACGTGCGCCGGGCCGGCCGTTCGACGCAACGGCCGAGGCGCGCTGAAACGCGCCCGCCTGCCGCAATATTCGTCATACTTATTACAAAGGCTGAAAAGAAAGCAGATTGCAAGACTGGATCGACTCGCTACTGTTACGGCGCAGGAAACAATCTATCGTCAAAATCAGCGTTTACCCTGAACCTTCCGATGACTAAGATTTCGTCAATCGCTCAAGACATGGTGTCGAGAGCGAACCCAATAAAACACCGGAGGTCATCATGAAATCGCTCGTTTCCGCAGTCGTTGCCGCTGCCGCCCTGTCCGCTTCGTTCGGCGCATTCGCTCAAAGCACCGTGACCCGCGCACAAGTGAAGAACGAACTGGCGCAGCTCGAACAAGCCGGCTACAAGCCGGGCCTGTCGAGCCCGTACTACCCGAACGACATCCAGAGCGCCGAAGCGCGTGTTCATGGTGCCGATACCAGCGGCTACGGCGCGCAACCGGCACCGGCCGTCCACTCGGGCGCACCGGCTGCAGCGTCGAAAGCACGCGACTCGATCTTCTTCGGCCAGTAAGCCGATGCGCCCGTGACGGGCGCCGCGCGATCGAAGCGTATCCGGACGAGCCCCCTTGCGGGGCTCGTCCTTTTTTATGAAACCCATACCTCCGCCGCCCGGCAGCGGGTGGCTTCGCCCGGGCGCCTGGCGTCCGGGCGCTTTTTCACCCGCGGAGGAATGCCCCCCAGCGCCGACTGAGTGACGGACTGAGTGACGCTCAGCGCGACGCGGCCGCGGCAGGCGCCGAGCGCGACAGCACGCGCCATCGCGACAGCAGCTCGTCGCGATCGACGTAGCAGCCCTGCAGGTGCCGGCGGCCGGTCGACGGATCGAACTCGGTGCGCGCATGCAGGACGCGCCGGTTGTCGAACGCCCACATGTCGCCCGCCCGCAGCCGTCGCTGCACGCGAAAGCGCGGCTCGCGCGCGAGCGCGAGAAACCGCCGGTATGCGCGGTAGACCGCCGCGACCGAGCCGGCCGGCGCATCGAGCGGCCCGCGCAGGAAATTCGCGACGCGCACCTCGGTCACGTTGCCGCGCGTATCGAGCCCGATGACCGGCGCCGAACAGCGGTAGTCGCTGTTCGCACTCTTGTTCCAGAACTCGAACGGCGTCGACGCGAGCCGCTCGAAATCGGCCGGATGCTCGCGCCGCAGCGCGTCGGCGAGCGCGAAGCCGTCGAGGAACACGCTGTCGCCGCCCGTCGCGTCGTTCGCGAGGCAATGCAGGAACTGCACGCCCGGCTGCAGTTCGCGCGTCGGCAGATCGGTATGCGGCGGCAGGTTCAGCGACGTATACGCATTGCTGTCCGGGCGCGGCTTCGATTCGACGTCGAACAGCACGCCGAAATTGCTCTCGCGGATCAGGCCGACCCGGCGCGCGACTCCGTCGACGCGGCCGCGCTCGGCCGGCACGCCTTCGACGAGCGTGAGCCCCGTGCGTTGCAACGCGGCGAGCCATGCGAGCAATGCGCCGTCGTCGTGCATCACGTCGCGCCAGGCGAACACGCCGATGGCCGTCGCGTCGCCGCCGGCCCATACGTGCCGCCCGTGCGCGGACTCGCGCTCCGCGCGCGACGCGTCGTCGTAGGCATGCGCGCGCAGCCACCCCGGCGACCACGCGCTGCGATGCCCGTCGTTCCAAGCGACCTGCAATGCGCCGTCGGCGTCGACCTGCACGGCGAGCGCGCACAGGTCCTCGCGCGCATCCGCGATCTCGAATACCTGTTCGCGCGTGACCGCGTGCACGCATGCGGGACACGCGCAGTTGTCGCGCAGCCAGTCGAAATGAAACGGCGATCGTCGCGTGTCGCTCCACTCGACGTTCACGGCTCCGTCGCCGATCGTCGCCGTCGCGATGGCCGCGTCCGCGGCAAAGGTCCGCCAGTCCTCGATACGGTGTTGCGCTGCCTGCATCGTTGCCTCCCGGAAACGCCCGCTACGCCAGTGGTGCGAGCAGAAACCCGCCGACCGTGCGGTGCAGCCGCGCCGCCTGCGGGCTCGTTCCGAGCGCGCGCCAGCAGCCGTGCACCAGCCCCTCTCCCATCCAGTAATGCGCGGCGCCGCCGGCCGCGCGAATCCGTTCGACGTATGCGCGCGCGTCGTCGCGCAGCGGATCGTGTTCCGCGCCGATCGCGAGCACGGGCGGCAGGCCGTCGAAACGCGCCGCCGCGAGCGGCACCGATGCACGCAGCAGCGGCGTGCCGCCCGCCGGCGCTTCCGGCAGGTCGGCACCCCAGTACTGCGCGCGATAACGATGGACATCGTCGAGCGTCAGCATCGGCGCATGCGCTTCCGTCTCGCGCGCGGGCGACTGCGGCTCGAATCCGAGCATCGGATAGACGAGCGCGATGCCGTCGATACCGTCTTCGCCCGCGTCGCGCAGCGCGGTGGCCACGGCCGCCGCGAGCGTGCCGCCCGCGCTGTCGCCCGCGAGCGTCAGCGGCCGTGCGCACGGCCCGAACGGCAACACCGCATCGCGCGCCGCGCGCGCGACGTCCAGGCAATCCTCCAGCGCGGCCGGCGCACGGTGTTCGGGCGCAAGCCGGTAGTCGACGGCAATCACGTCGAGCCCCGTATCGGCCGCCAGCCGCGCGGTGATCAGCGCATGACTGTCGAGCGAGCCGACGACGAAGCCGCCGCCATGAAAGAACAGCACCGTGCCGCGCGGCGTGCCGTGCGCGGCCGCGTAGCGCCGCAGCGCGATCGCGCGGCCGTCGGGCGCGTGCCACACCGCGTCCTGCTGCACGATGCCGGCCGGCAGCGCAGCCGGCGTCCAGGCCGCCGCGAAGCGGTCGTACAGGCGGCGCTGCTCGTCGGCCGAACGCGCCGCCGCGCCGGCCGGGTACCACGCGTCGACGGCTGCGACGAATGCCGCGATTTCCGGTTCGAGCATCGTGCGCTCCAGGGTGGACAGTTGACGCCGGTTAGCGGCGCGGCGGCAGCCCGATCACGCGGCCCGCGTACGCGGGCGCCGGGCAATCGCGCTGCAACGCATGCAGCCCGGCCACGTGCGCGGCGACATCGTCGTCGAACGGCGCCGACTTCGCGCCGTCGCGCGTATCGACGTGCAGCAGCATCTGCTCGCTCGCCGCTACCGCGTCGTCATGCCCGTGTGCGAACAGTTCGAGATACAGGTGCAGCCGCTTCGCGTCGTGCGCGAGCACGCGCGCGTCGACGCGCACGGGCGTGCCTTCCTTGATCTCGTGCAGGTAGTTCACGTGCGCCTCGAGCGTATAGACCGAGCGCCCCCGCTCGCGGCGCGCGGCGTCGTCGAGCCCGATGCGATCCAGCAATGCATCGGTCGCGAAGCTGAAGATCAGCAGGTAGAACGCATCGCGCAGGTGGCCGTTGTAGTCGACCCATTCCGGCCGCACCACGTCGCGGTACATCGTCAGCGGGGTATCGCCCGTCATCGTCTAGTCCTCGAATCGCATCCCGTGCCGCGCCTTCACCGCGGCGATCGCCTTCAGCACCTCGGTGATGCACTCGTCGCGATAGCGTTCGAGTTCCTTGATGCTGCGCGCGCCCTGCTGTTCGGTCGTGCCCTCGACGACGCTGTCGATCAGCGCGTCGGTGAGCGTCGGCGCGACCAGCTTCGTCCACGGCAATTCGAGCGCGGGGCCGAACTGCTGCATGAAGTGTCGCATGCCCGCATCGCCGCCGGCGAGCGTGTAGGTCAGGAACGTCCCCATGAACGACCAGCGGATGCCCGCGCCGAAACGGATCGCGTCGTCGATCTCGCCGGTCGTCGCGACGCCTTCGTTGACCAGGTGCAGCGCCTCGCGCCACAGCGCCTCGAGCAGCCGGTCCGCGATGAAGCCCGGCACTTCCTTGCGCACGTGCAGCGGCCGCATGCCGAGCTTGCGATAGATCGCCATCGCGGCCTCGACCGCTTCCGGCGACGTATGCTCGCCGCCGAGCACCTCGACGAGCGGCAGCAGGTAGACGGGATTGAACGGATGGCCGACCACGCAGCGCTGCGGATGCGTCGCCCGCGCGTAGAAATCCGTCGGCAGCAGCCCCGAGGTCGACGACGCGATGATCGCGTCGGGCTTCGCCGCGCGGCTGATCTGTTCGTGCAGTTCGAGCTTCAGCGCCTCGCGCTCCGGTGCGCTTTCCTGGATGAAATCCGCGTCGGCGACGCACGCCTCGATCGTCGACACGAACCGCAGCCGCGCGGGATCGGCGCCCGGCGCGAGGCCGACGCGCTCGAGCGCGGGCCACGCGTTCGCGACGTTCGCGCGCAGCCTCGCCTCCGCGCCCGGCGCGGGATCCCACACGACCACGTCGAGACCGTGCGCGAGCGCGCGGGAAATCCACCCGCTGCCGATCACGCCGGTGCCGATCGCGGCGAACGTCTTGATGTCGGTAATCACTGCCATGTCCACGCATCCTTCGAATCAGGGGAAATCGGTGGGCGGTCGCGCTCGTGCGCGCCGCCGGGTCGTATCGGCCGGTCGACCGGCCTACTCACGCGAACTCGGCGATCGCGCGACGTTCGAGCGGACGTTCGCCGCGCGCCGGCAGGCCGAGCTTGCGACGGCCTTCGGCGGGCGACAGCACGCGGCCGCCCAGCCGCTCGACGATCTCTCTCGCGCGCTCGACGAGCGTGCCGTTCGTTGCATGCACGCCGCGATCGAGCCAGATGTTGTCTTCCAGGCCGACGCGCACGTGACCGCCCAGCAGCATCGCCTGCGCGACCATCGGCATCTGCATGCGGCCGATCCCGAAGCCGGCCCAGTGCGCGCCCGGCGGCAGGTTGTCGACCATCGCCTTCATCGTGCCCGTATCGGCCGGCGCGCCCCACGGAATGCCGAGACACAGCTGGAACAGCGGCGGATCGTCGAGCAGCCCTTCCTTCAGCAACTGCTTCGCGAACCACAGATGGCCCGTGTCGAAGATCTCCAGCTCCGGCTTCACGCCGAGTTCCTGGATGCGCTTCGCGCCGGCGCGCAACTGCGCGGGCGTCGACACGTAGATGTAGTCGCCGTCGCCGAAATTCAGCGTGCCGCAGTCGAGCGTGCAGATCTCGGGCAGCAGCTCCTCGACGTGCGCGAGACGCGTGAGGCCGCCGACCAGGTCGGTGCCCTTGCCGAAACGCATCGGGTCCTCGCCCGGGCCGATCTCGAGATCGCCGCCCATGCCGGCCGTCAGGTTGATGATCACGTCGACGTCGGCCGAGCGGATGCGGTCGACCACTTCGCGGTACAGGTTCGGGTCGCGGCTGCCGCGCCCCGTCTGCGGATCGCGCACGTGGCAGTGCGCCACCGTCGCGCCGGCCTTCGCGGCCTCGATCGCGGCGGCCGCGATTTCCTTCGGCGTGACCGGAATCGCCGGATGCTTGCCGACCGTATCGCCCGCGCCGGTGACGGCGCAGGTGATGATGACTTCATGGTTCATGCTGGATGCCTCGCTTGATTCGGGTTGTGTCGCATTGCGGGGGTGGCGCGGACCGTCACAGGCCGAGATACGCCTTCACGGCCGGCAGCCCGTCCTTGCCGTCGAACGTCTTGACGCCCGCGAGCCACGGTTCGAGCACCTGCGGATTCTTCTTCAGGTAGGCCTTCGCGGCGTCGGACGGCTTCGTCTTGTTCATCACCGACTGCATCAGCTGGTTCTCGAGCTGCGTCGAGAAGCGCAGGTTCGAGACGAGCTTGCCGGCGTTCGGGCAGCGCGCGATGAAGTCGGGCGCCGTCAGCGTGTACACGCGCGCCTCGCCGTAGTTCGGCCCGAACGCCGCGTCGCCGCCGGACAGGTAGTTCATGCTGAACTGGATGTTCATCGGGTGCGGCTCCCAACCGAGGAACACCACCCACTTCTTGTCGCGGATCGCGCGCTCGACCGTCACCAGCATCCCGGCCTCGCTCGATTCGACGAGCTTGAAGCCGCCGAGCCCGTACTGGTTCGTGTCGATCATCTTCTGGATCGTCGCGTTCGCGCTGCTGCCCGGCTCGATCCCGTAGATCTTGCCGTCGAGCTCCGCGCGGTGCTTCGCGATGTCCTCGAAGCTCTTCAGGCCGGCCTGGTATTCGTAGCTCGGCACCGCGAGCGTCGCCTTCGCGCCCGACAGGTTCGGCGGCTCGACGACGCTGATCGACTTGCTGTCGAGGAACGGCTGCAGCTGCTTCTGCTGCACGGGCCACCAGTAGCCGAGCGACACGTCGAGCTGCTTGCTCTTCAGGCCGGCGAACGAGATCGGCACCGACGCGATCGTCGTGGTCGGCTTGTAGCCGAGCGCCTCGAACACGGTCGACGCGAGCGCCGTGGTCGACGTGATGTCGGTCCAGCCGATATCCGCGAAACGCACGGTGCGGCAGGTCGCGGCATCCGTTTCGGCAAACGCCGCGTGCGTGAACGCGCCGCTCGCCAGCACGGCCGCGGCAAGCGCGGCGATCTTCGTCGACTTCATGGTTCGGTTCCTCCCGGTTGGACGCGCGGCAGCCGGTGCGCGGGGTGTGCGCCGGCCTGCATCGTGGGAGTAAAAGTAACGAGCCATATTCGCCGCAAGAAGACCGGCGGCGACCTGTTCTTGCCTGTTTGCGACTATGAGTGGAAACCATTAGGGTTTCGAGGAGGCTTTCTGGACGGGGCTTTCACGCACATTTCAGGCGACGCCGGCTTGTCCGCATGCGGCGCGCGCAGTCCGCTTCGACCGGGACGAACCGGCAGGCCCGCGCGGCTGCCCGCGTGTCGCGCTGACGGCTGCGTGTCACGGCCCCGTGTAAAAGTGGTCGCGCCTCCAGCAGCCGAAAGGGCATTTCGTATTGCGGAATCTCGGCCGAATTCCTGCGCCGTCGCCTTTTCGTCGCTTGAAAACATGTTTTACATCGCAAAAATCGCAACGTATCTCATTGAAAAACAAGAAAAAATAATGTCTTATGTCTTATATAAGACATCGACAAATTCCCGGCGGCTGGCGTTACTATTCAGTCATGCCGTTCGCTGCAACAGACGTAGCGGGCACGCTCAACCAGTTACTCAAACGCGATTTGCTCCCAGGAGATTGACATGGCCCAGTATCAAGACGACATCAAGGCAATTGCCGGTTTGAAGGAAAACAACGGCAGCGCATGGAATGCGATCAGCCCCGAGTACGCCGCCCGCATGCGTGCCCAGAACAAGTTCAAGACGGGCCTGGACATCGCCAAGTACACCGCGAAGATCATGCGCGCCGACATGGCCGCCTACGACGCCGACCCGGCCAAGTACACGCAGTCGCTGGGTTGCTGGCACGGCTTCATCGGCCAGCAGAAGATGATCTCGATCAAGAAGCACTTCAACAGCACCGAACGCCGCTACCTGTACCTGTCCGGCTGGATGGTGGCCGCGCTGCGCTCCGAGTTCGGCCCGCTGCCGGACCAGTCGATGCACGAAAAGACCTCGGTCAGCGCGCTGATTCGCGAGCTGTACACGTTCCTGCGCCAGGCCGACGCCCGTGAGCTGGGCGGCCTGTTCCGCGAGCTGGACGCCGCCAAGGACGCAACGGCAAAGGCCGCGATCCAGGACAAGATCGACAACCACGTCACGCACGTGGTGCCGATCATCGCCGACATCGACGCCGGTTTCGGCAACGCGGAAGCCACCTACCTGCTGGCCAAGCAGTTCATCGAAGCAGGCGCATGCTGCATCCAGATCGAAAACCAGGTGTCCGACGAGAAGCAGTGCGGCCACCAGGACGGCAAGGTCACCGTGCCGCACGAGGACTTCCTCGCGAAGATCCGCGCGATCCGCTACGCGTTCCTGGAACTGGGCGTGGACGACGGCATCATCGTGGCCCGTACCGACTCGCTGGGCGCCGGCCTGACCAAGCAGATCGCCGTGACCAACACGCCGGGCGACCTGGGCGACCAGTACAACGCGTTCCTCGACTGCGAAGAACTGTCGGCCGACCAGCTGGGCAACGGTGACGTCGTCATCAAGCGCGACGGCAAGCTGCTGCGTCCGAAGCGCCTGCCGAGCAACCTGTTCCAGTTCCGCGCCGGCACGGGCGAAGCGCGCTGCGTGCTCGACTGCATCACGTCGCTGCAGAACGGCGCCGACCTGCTGTGGATCGAAACCGAAAAGCCGCACATCGCACAGATCGGCGGCATGGTCAGCGAGATCCGCAAGGTCATCCCGAACGCGAAGCTGGTGTACAACAACAGCCCGTCGTTCAACTGGACGCTGAACTTCCGTCAGCAGGCGTACGACGCGCTGAAGGCCGAGGGCAAGGACGTGTCGGCATACGACCGTGCGCAACTGATGAGCGTGGAGTACGACGAGACGGAACTGGCGAAGCTGGCCGACGAGAAGATCCGCACGTTCCAGGCCGACGCATCGCGTGAAGCAGGTATCTTCCACCACCTGATCACGCTGCCGACGTACCACACCGCCGCGCTGTCGACCGACAACCTGGCCAAGGAATACTTCGGCGACCAGGGCATGCTGGGCTACGTGGCCGGCGTGCAGCGCAAGGAAATCCGCCAGGGTATCGCCTGCGTGAAGCACCAGAACATGTCCGGCTCGGACATCGGTGACGATCACAAGGAATACTTCAGCGGCGACGCAGCGCTGAAGGCGGCAGGCAAGGACAACACGATGAACCAGTTCTGATACCGGTCATCTCCAGGCAAAAAGCCAACCCGTTACGGGTTGGCTCAGACTGCTGACGAACCCCACGTTTTTCGGAGCGTGGGGTTTCGTTTTTCCAGGAACAGGCTCGGAGGGTCGCGGGGAGCAAGCAGGCCGATCGGCTATGCAAACGGCTAACGCGGCGCAGTTTTCTTGTCCTGCAAGATCGCTCGCGGCGTGCCCGTCAATCGTCGGCCTGCCTGCGTCCCGCGACCACCCGCACGAACGCGTCCGCCGCACCGTCGGCTCGACCGGCAACACCGGCGCGCAACCCGACCGTGCGTCTTCATCGGAAATCGGCACGAAGACGACCCCGTCGATACCGAGACTCGCCATCCGTTCCGGCACGATCGCGACGCCGTGCCCGGCGCGACGAGATTCAGCATCGACGTCTTCGGCGACACGATCCGGGCGGTAGCGGGCACGAATCCCCGCTTCAGGCAGAGATCGATCACGACGCGCGCCAGCCCGCCCCGCTCCCGATGCACGGCCGATACGAACGGCTCGCGCCGCAGCCGCGAGCTCGCCGTGCACTTGCGCCCCGCCAGCGGATGATCGGCCGGCACGGCCGCGCATAAACGCTCGGCCGCGAGCTCGACGAAGCGCACGCGCGGATCGCGGCGCGGCGCGGCGCCCGCACACGAACGATCACGATATCGGCGTTGCCGTTCGCGATCTCCAGGTCTCCCTGATCAGGTTCCCTTGATTTTTTGAATGAGTCGCTCAGTAGCGATCCGTGACGCCGTCGATCCCGCGCGCCTGCAACGCGCGGACCAGCCCGGCGCGCACGGTCGCGACGTCGGCAAAGGCGGGACGGCGCTGCGCGGCGACTTCGGCGGCCGTATAAGGCTTGAAGTCGCGCGGCAGCGCATCGCGGTTCATGGTCGTGAGCACCCAGTTGAGCACGTCGGCCAATTCCTGGTCCGACAGCGCCGAGTTCGACGCGCCGGGCACGCGCATCACATACTCGCGCCCGGCCGGCAGATGCGTGAAATAACCGAGCGACTTGGCGAGCGGCGGCACCTTGCCGGGAATGCCGCCGCCCGTCGCCGTGTGGCAACCCATGCAGTTGAGCACCCAGTGCTGCCGTGCGAGCGCCGCGTCGGCCGTGCCTTCGGCATGCGCGGGCGCCGCGGTCATCAAGCTGACGACCGCCCCGGCCAGCATCAGCAGCGGCGACAGGCGGCGCGTCAGGTTGCCGAGCCGCAATACCGCCGCGCACCGCGTGCGCGGCGCGGCGTCGCAAACGCGAGACGCGCGGGCAACGTTCACAGGCCGAGCCCCTTGATCACGCCATCGCGTTGCGCATGCACGGCCGTGCCGTCCATCTGCTTCGTGCGCGCCGCGCGGATCTCGGCCGCCGTGAACGGCTTCGCATCGCCGTGCTGCGCGTTGAGATCGAACACGACATAGTTGAGCACGTGCGCGATATCGTCATCGCTCGCGCTCGCAAACGACGGCATCTTGAAGTTGTAACGCTTGTCGTGCACCTTGATCTCGCCGAACATGCCGTGCAGCAGCGTCGCGACCAGTTGCGCCCGCCCCGGCTCGGCCGCCGCGTACTTGCCCGGATACTCGGTCAGCGGCGGCGCGAGCCCGTCCTGCCCTTTGCCGCCCGCCTGGTGGCACACCGCGCACTGCGCATCGAACAGGCTCTTGCCGGCCGGGTAGTGCACGGCTTCCTGCGCATCGGCGGCGCCTGACCATGCAAAGGCTGCCGCGGCCGCAATGCACGCAACCGCAATCCTTCCTGCTTGCTTCCCTTTCATTGCTTCGCCGCTCCCAGCAGAACCGAAACCGAACAGTGATAGTTCGAATTACCGTTGGCCATGCACCAGTTGATGTCGTTGTTCAACGACAGCTTGTACAGCGGCTTCTCGCGCTCGTTGCGGTTGCAGAAGCACTTGCCGCATGAGGTCTTGCCGCAGCAATCGTTGTACGACACGATGTAGTCCGAACCGTCGTGCGGATTGCGGCAGGTGCCGATCCACGTGATCGGCGAAGGCGTCGTGCCCGGCGGGCAACTGCTCGACGTGCCGCCGCAACAGCTGCACAGCCAGCCGTCGATCGCGCAGTACTTCCAGTAGTCGCAGCTCGTCGGGTCATCGCTCGCGCCCGATGCGGCGCCGGCCCCGGCCGCCGTGCCCGACGCCGCATCGGCCGCATACGCGGTGCGATCGACGGGCAGCAGCGGCAGCATCGCCGATCCCACCAGCACCTTGCCGAGCTTCGCCATCGCACTGCGCCGCGAACTGTGCTGGGCGACGCCGCGCGCCGACCGCTCGAACCATGAATCAAACAGGCCCATGTCGTTGTTCTCCCTTGACGTTGAAAGAGGTTCGGCCGGTCATGCGTGCTGCGCGTGCGCGTCGTGGCTGTGATCGCCGTGCACGAACTGCTGCAGCGATGCGACGCCGCGCTCCTTCGCTTCGAACAGGCTTTCGAGATGCTCGCGCGTATTGACGAGCCCCTTCGCGCGCACCGTGCCGGTTTCGTCGAGCAGCACCGCGTAGGGCAGCTTGCCGATCTGGTACGCGAGACCCAGCTCCTGCGACAGCACGTACGGGAAACGCCCGAGGTCGTGCTTGCGCGCGAAGCGCGTGTGTTCGTCCGCATCGCCGTCGCTCGCGAGCACGATGTTCACCGGCGTCGCTTCGCTCGCCTGCAGCGACGGCAGCAGCGGCAACAGCTTCTTGCAGACGGGGCACGTCGGCGACAGGAAGAACAGCAGCGTCGCCTTGCCCGATGCATCGATGCCGCCGACCTTCACGTGCGAGCCGCGCAGGTCGGTCAGTTCGAACGTCGGCGCGATCGCGCCGACCGCCGGCCCCTTGTCGATCATCAGCGCGCCGGCCGGCATGATGCGTTCGTACAGGATGCCGATCTGGCGCACGAGCGCGAGGCAGATCGCGCCGAGCGCGAGGACGGCCACCCACAGCAGGGCGGTGGAAACGGTGAGAGCGGTTTGCATCATGAATTCCTCAGGTGGGAAAGGCGCGGCACGTTGGCGAGCAGCACGTCGACGGTGAGCAGCGCGCAGACGGTCAGCAGCACGGAAAAGCACAGCGTCAGATAGTCGAACCACACGACGGCGCGGCCGCCCGGCTCGACGAGCGCGGCCGCGACCAGTGCGACGAGCAGCAGCGCGCGTCCGACATGCAGCCAGCCGATGCCGCGCGGGGCATCCGCCCGCGCAGCGGAGAAGCCGGAACAGCCGCAGTCGATGTCGGTTCGGCCGCGCAGGAGGTTGATCGCCATCGCGGCGGCAAAGGCGAGGAGCAACGCGATCAGGCCGATCGCGCCGGCCGTGCGCGTGTCGGGAAACAGCAGCGCGGCGGCGCCGGCGAGTTCCGCGAGCGGAATCGCGAACGCGACGGGCGCGGTCAGCGCGTCGGGCAACAACCGATAGCCGGCGAGCGCCTGGCTGAACGCGGCGGGCCGGCGCATCTTCGCGAAGGCTCCGAGCAGCACGACGACGGCGGCGCCGGCCGGCGCGCCGGTGGCAAGGACGGGATCGAGGATCATCGCGGCCTCACGGGTTGACGAGCAGCGACGACGTATTGCCGATCTGCTTCTCGACGTGCTGCAGCCGGCCGGTGCCCGCATCCATCACGACGAGGTCGGACGTCGCCGTCAGCCCGTAGAACAACGGCCTGTCGTCCTCGCTGACCTGGATCGACACGAGCGGATCGACCTTCTGCTGCGCGAGATCCCAGCGCGCGACGCGCTGCCTCGACTTCAGGTCGTACACCCACACCTGCGTGCCGGGCTCCTTGTGCGAGCCCTCGCCGCCGCGGTGCATCAGCACGTAGTAGCGGTTCTGCCGCGCCTGCACGGCCGTCTGCTGCATGCCGCCGGGGCGCCAGCCCTCGGCGCGCTCGGCGTCCGTCAGCAGCGGCCACGGCTTGCCGAACACCGGCTTGTCGCCGCCGAAATCCGCGCTTCGCACGTTGCCGCCGTAAGTCGTGAACAGATAGCCGCCCGCGTAGCGCGACGCGTTCACGAACGCCGGATCCTTGTCGACGTCGATGAACGCGTCCGACAGCGCGCGCCCGGTTTCCTTGCCGTTCGCGTCGAGCGTCACGGTCAGCGCCTTGCCGCTTTCGCACAGCGCGGTGAAGCGGTCGTTGCCCGACGGATACGCGAGCACGCAGGCCGCCGTGTCGATCTCCGACAGCACCTTCTTCGACACGGCGTCGATCACCGTCACCGACGCCGCCGGCGTGATGTTCGCGACGTACAGCCGCCGGCCGTCCGCGCTGAACGCGGTGTTGTACGGCGACGGCACGTGCTGCGCGTGCTTCGGCGGAATCTCGATCTCGCCCGCATGATCGAGCGTCGTGTTGTCGGTGATCTCGACGACGTCGGTGCGCGTGCCGTGCGAGCCGCGCGAGAAGTAGGTCGTCGCGACGAAGCTGGTCTTGCGGTCGGGCGAAATCGCGAGGCCGGGGCCGAAGCCGCCGTCGATCTGGCCGAGCAGCCGCTTCGCGTCGGCGTCGTACACGTAGATGCGTCCGTCGGTCATCGACGGCATCGAGATGTCGACGATATAGACCTCGTGCGGATGCCACGGCGGCATCTTCTGCACGACCAGTTCCTCGGGCTTTTCCGTCGCGTTCGCGCCGCCGGCCCATGCCGCCGCGAACGCCAGCGTCGCCGCGAGCGCCGCGGTTCGTCGCCTTGTCCTCATGTCGCCTCCAGTGGGGATTCACGTAATGTGGGGCGACTGTAGTGCGACAAAAAAACCGTCCAGCACCCGGACCGGCACCGCGTGCGTGCCGATTCGGGATATTGGAAATCCGCCTGAAAGCCGCGCCGGCCGGTGGTTTCCGACCCTCGAACGAAGACCTGCCGGATAGCGCGGCCCCTTATTGCGCCGACCGCCCGGCCGGTTTAACCTTGCGCGATCCTGATCGATACGCCCGGAGGCGCCGTGTTCGTGTTTCACGAGAGGTTCGACGACGCGGACCGGCATGCCGACGCGCTGCGCGGCTGGAACCAGCGCTACGACCAGATCGGCCCCGGCGCGTATCGCAGCACCGTCAAGCACGCGTTGCTGGACGGCCTGCAACTGTTCCAGGAAACCGCCAACGTCCGCATCATCCAGCGCGGACGATTGCCGCACGACCATACGGTGTTCGGCATGCCGCTCACCGGCTCGGGGGCGTTCGCATTCGGCGGCGTGCGCATCGAACGCGGCACGATGGTGATGGCGCGCGGCGGTGCACCGTTCGAGCTGCATTCGCCCGACGACATGTCGCTGATCGGCGTCGTCGCCGATCGCGCGCTGCTGCAGCAGGTCGAGGATGCGGCCGATGTCCGGCTCGATGAAGCCACGTTGCGGCGCGGCGTCGTCGACATGCCCACTGCCGCGCTCATGCGTGCGGGCGTGCAGATCGCGACGCAACTCGAACGCGTGCTCGGCGCGCCCGACATGTACCGCGACATGCGCGCGCAACGCGCGTTGCGCGGCGAAATCGGCAACGTGCTCGTCGATCTCCTCACGTACCGGATGCCCGAGCCGTCGAACCGGCTCACGCATGCGTGCCGCGCCGACATCGTGCGCCGCGTGCACGACTACGTGATCGGCCATCCGGAAGCGCCGGTCGACGTGCTGAGCCTGTGCGCGCAATTGCGCGTGAGCCGGCGCACGATGCAGAACAGCTTCCAGTCGGTCGTGCAGATGAGCCCGCTGCACTACGTGCGCTCGCTGCGCCTGTCGCAGGTGCGGCGGATGCTGCTCGACACGCGGCAGGCCGACCTGCCGATCAGCGATGCGGCCGCACGCTGGGGCTTCATCCATCTCGGGCACTTCGCGAATGCGTACAAGGCGCAATTCGGCGAATTGCCGTCGGCCACCGCGCGCCGCTCGATGCGCGGCGCGAAAACGCGCTGAGGCCGCGCAAAACCCGCGATAATGTTCCGCTGACCGCCCGGCGCGCGCCGGACGCGGCGCATGCCCGGCACGTTCGCCGGGCCGCGCGATGCCTGACGACCACCGGACTCCATCCCCCGCCCCGATGCCCGAGGATTTCCATTTCCTGCTGCTGCCCGGCTTCTCCGCGCTCGGCTTCATGTCCGCGGTCGAGCCGCTGCGCGTCGCGAACCGCTTTCGCACCGAGCTCTACCGCTGGCACGTGATCAGCGCCGACGGCGCGCCCGTCGCCGCGAGCAACGGCATTCCGGTCGCCGCCGAGGCCGCCTGCGAGGCGGTCGGAAAGGTCGATACGGTCTTCGTCGTCGCGGGCTTCGATCCGCTCGTGTGCTACACGCGCACGCTCGGCGACTGGCTGCGGCGCCAGCACCGTCATGGTGCGACGCTCGGCGGGATCGACACGGGCAGCTTCGTGCTCGCGGAAGCCGGGCTGTTCGACGCGTCGCAGCCGCTCACGCTGCACTGGGAAGCGCTGGCGGCGTTCCGCGAACGCTATCCGGGCCTGAACGCGACACAGGAGCTGTTCGAAATCGACGACCGGCGCATCACGTGCGCGGGCGGCACCGCGTCCATCGACATGATGCTCGACCTGATCGGCCGCCGGCACGGCGCCGATCTCGCGGCGGCGATCTCCGAGCAGTTCGTCGTCAGCCGCATCCGCCAGCGCTCGGACAGCCAGCGGCTCGAGATCGCCGCCCGCTACGGCGTGCACAACCGCAAGCTGATCCAGGTGATCGGCACGATGCAGCGGCACATGGAAAATCCGCTCGGCTCCGACGCGCTCGCCCAGGACGTCTCGATCACCCGCCGCCAGCTCGAACGCCTGTTCAGCGCGACGCTGAACGACACGCCGACGCATTTCTACCTGAACCTGCGTCTCGATCGGGCACGCGAGCTGCTGCAGCAGACCGACATGAGCATCACGTCGGTCTGCGTCGCGTGCGGGTTCGAATCGCCATCTCATTTTTCTCGCACGTATCGCGCGCGATTCGGCTTGAGCCCGCGCAGCGACCGGCGTGCGACGCGCTGATCGTCCCGCGTTTCAATCACAATGCCGCGCGGTATTGCACGTTCTGGCAGCGTTTTCCGCTGTTCGTTGAACAATGCCGGCGATTGATCGGCGGCCCGAAGCGGCCATCGAAAATAAATTGCAATCCCGTTGAAAATATTCTGTAACATATCTCGAAATTAGATAGGCAGCCTAACGAGGCGTGTGCCGCGCAGCCGACGACGATCGGGCTGCGCAGGCTGCCGACCGATATCCGAACCGATCCGAGGGGTATGACATGACGATGCTCGATTCGCCATCGCTGCACCTGCCTGCCGTTCGCTTCTTCGCCTGCTTCCCTGCCCGCTTTTCCTCCGCCCGTTTCTTTTCGACCTGACATTCAGGTGTACTAAGTCAGTCGAGGTTCCCAACACCGCTTCGCCGCGCCGGCTCGATCGAGCCGGCGCGCGGGCCGTGTCGTGCCTGCGCGCCACGAGCGCGCGGGCGTGTCCAACCGTTCAGATGAGGATCACCCATGCAGACATCACGCAAAGCATTGCCGATCGCCCTGGGTCTCGCGCTCGGTTTCGGCATCGTCGGCGGCAGCGCGGCCGATACGAAAGTCTCGAACCCGCAAGTCACGAGCCTGCGCGAAAGCCTGACGCGCGGCGTCGCGCCACCGGCCGCGAAGGCCGATACGGCCGCCGGGCAGTTCCGCGCGGACGGCGTCGCCGTCACGCTGTACAACCCCGCGTATCGCGCGAAGAAAGCCGCCGCGACGCCCGCGGCCGCCGCGCGCGACTTCGTTGCGTCGCAGGCCGCGCAGCTCGGGCTCGACCAGGTCGCGCTCGCGAGCCTCGCCGTCACGTCGGAGCGCAGCGACGCCGACTTCACGGTCGTGCGCCTGCAGCAGCAGGCGGCCGGGCTGCCCGTGTACGGCAGCGACATCGCGGTGACGGTCGCGAAGGACGGCCGCATCCTGTACGTCGCGAGCAACACGATCAACGGCGCGGTCGCGACGTCCCGCAAATCGCAGGCGGTCGACCAGCAGCAGGCGTACGACCGCGCACGCGCGTATCTCGGCGTGAGCGGCTTCACGAATCTGGACGCACAACTGGTCGCCTTCGTCGACAAGGCCGGCACGCATACCGCGTGGAAAGTGCGCGGCCGCCCGCAGGACGGCCCGAAGGGCGACTGGGAACTGCTGATCGACGCGGGCAGCGGCGAAGTGCTGCGTGCCGAGGACAAGGCGTTCTACGCGACCGACGGCACCGGCTTCGTGTTCCGGCCGGACCCGCTGTCGTCGACGAAAAGCAGCTACGGCAGCACGGGCTACAAGGACAACAACGACGCCGATTCGCCGCAGCTCACCGCCGCGCGCGTGCGCGTGACGCTGAAGGATCTCGCGCAGTCGGGCGGGAGCTATACGCTGACGGGCCCGTACGCGGCGTGCATCGATTTCGACGCGCCGCTCGACAAGGCGTGCCCCGCGCAGACGACGCCCACGTTCGAGTTCACGCGCGGCAACCTGTACTTCGAGGCGGTGAACGCGTACTACCACATCGACACGTTCCTGCGTTACGTGAACCAGACGCTCGGCATCAAGGCGATGCCGTACCAGTACAAGGGCGGCGTGCAGTACGACCCGCACGGCGAATCGGGCGACGACAACTCGTCGTATTCGTCGAGCAGCGGCCGGCTGACCTTCGGCCAGGGCGGCGTCGACGATGCGGAAGATGCGGACGTCGTGATCCACGAGCTCGGCCACGGCATCCACGACTGGGTGACGAACGGCGGCCTGTCGCAACAGGAAGGGCTCTCCGAAGGCACCGGCGACTATCTCGCCGCCGCGTACAGCCGCGACTTCAACCAGTGGAGCCCGTCGGACGCGCAGTACCACTGGGTTTACAACTGGGACGGCCACAACGAGTACTGGGGCGGCCGCGTGACCAACTGGAACGTCGGGCGCACCTACGCGCAGGCGCGCGGCGCGGAGATCCACACGGCCGGACAGTACTGGGCGTCGTGCAACCTCGTCGCGCGCGATGCGATCGGTGCGCAGGCGATGGACAAGGCATTCCTGAAGGGGTTGTCGATGACCAACAGCTCGACCAACCAGAAGGCCGCCGCGCAGGCCGTGCTGACGGCGGCGTCCGCGCTCGGCTACAGCAGCGCGCAGCTCACCGCGATCGGCAACGCGTACAACCAGAGCTGCACGTACGGCGTGACCGTGCCGAAGAAGTCGTAATGCCGCAGCAGGCGGGGGCGCGCCGCACGACCCGCGGCACGCCCTCTTCCTCGACATCGCCCTCCTCACGAGATCGAACATGCCTACTCCGAAACTCACCCGCCTGAGCGCCGCGCTGGGCGGCATGCTGCTGACCGCCGCCGCGCACGCCACACCGGTGTGGATCACGCTCGGCGACGCGGCGTTCCGCCAGTTGCAACGCATCGACGCAAGCGCCACCGCGCAATACAGTACGACCCTCGACGCCGGCAAGACGGCCGACGGCGCCGCGCGCCGCGACACCGTTCACGTCGTCGAAATCGACGATTCACGGCTCGGCGAACTGGCCCACGCCGTCCACCATACGCGCGGCCACGGGCCCGGTTATGTCGTGCACGACTCGTTCGACGAAGCGCGCCA
Organism: Burkholderia paludis; assembly: GCF_000732615.1. Taxonomy (GTDB): domain Bacteria; phylum Pseudomonadota; class Gammaproteobacteria; order Burkholderiales; family Burkholderiaceae; genus Burkholderia; species Burkholderia paludis. Next base: position 6,741 of record NZ_JPGL01000074.1, on the reverse strand, counting down.
GGCACTGCAGCCGTTGCCGACGACGCTCGCGAAGCAGGCCGCGGCTGCCACGTACAAGGTTTCCAACGCGCCGCAGATCGGCACATGGATCCAGCAGCTTCAGGCCAGCAACATCGTCGGCACGATCACGTCGTTGTCCGGCTTCACGAACCGCTACTACACGACGTCGCACGGCGTCGCCGCGTCGGACTGGCTCGCGCTGCAATGGAAGCAACTGGCGGGCTCGCGCGCCGACGTCGCCGTCGAGCAATTCGCGCACACGGGCTTTCCGCAGAAATCGGTCATCCTGACGATCAAGGGAAGCGATCCCGCCGCGGGCACGATCGTGCTGGGCGGCCACCTCGATTCGACCGTCGGCCGCACGACGGAGAACACGCGCTCGCCGGGCGCGGACGACGACGCATCGGGCATCGCGAGCCTCACCGAAGCGCTGCGCGTGCTGCTCGCGAACAACTACCGGCCGAAACGGACGATCAAGTTCGTCGGGTACGCGGCCGAGGAAGCGGGCCTGCTCGGCTCGAAGGCGATCGCGAAACAGTTCCGCGCGCAGAATGCGAACGTGGTCGGCGTGCTGCAACTCGACATGACGAACTACAAGGGCGACCCGAAGGATATCTACCTGATCACCGACTACACGAACGCGGCGCAGAACACGTACCTGACCAACCTCGCGAAGACTTACCTGCCCGAACTCGCGGTCGGCACGTCGCAGTGCGGGTATGCATGCTCGGATCACGCGTCGTGGAATGCGCAGGGCTACCCGGCCTCGTTCCCTTTCGAGGCGGACAAGAACGACAACCCGTACATCCATACCGTGAACGACACGCTGGAGAATTCGGACCGGCAGGCGAATCACGCGCTGAAGTTCGGCAAGCTGGCGCTGGCGTATGCGGTCGATCTCGGCGGGGACGGTTCGGCGCCCGCGAAACGCTGACGGCATTCGCTTGAAACGCCGTTCCGTCACCCCCGGCGGCGTGTGCGTGCGGTCCGCACACGCCGCCTCCGCGCAGGGTGCGCGGCCGGCGTCGCGCGTCGCGCCGGCCGCACGACGTCCGGCAGCCGAACCGGGCGCCCGCACGCATCCGGATAGAATCGCCGTTCGACCACTTCGCCGGATGCGTCCCGCCATGACCGATACCTCCCGCTCCTTCGACGACCTGTCACCCGCCCGCGTCACGACCGCGTTCGACCTGCCCGGCCATACGACTGTCCGCTCGCTCGGCGTCGCGCAAGGGATCGTCGTGCGTTCGCGTTCGATCATCGGATCGTTCGGCGCGGCGCTACAGACGATCTTCGGCGGCAACATCACGCTCTATACGTCGCTGTGCGAGAAGGCGCGCCAGCAGGCGTTCGACAAGATGCTCGCCGACGCCCGCAAGCTCGGCGCGAACGCGATCGTCGCGATGCGTTACGACTCGACCGAGATCGGCGCGGGCGTGACCGAAGTGATCTGCTACGGCACCGCCGTGCACGTGACGCAGGACGCGTAAGCACAACGCACCGGCCGGCACGCACGCTCACGCGTTACCGGTTCGCGAGTCCGGACAGCGCCTGCACCAGGCGGCCGTCCGGGTTCGCCAGCGTGTCGAGCACCGAGAAGTGCGTGCAGCCCGGCAGGTGGATCAGTTCGACCGTCTCGCCGGCCGCCCGGCACGCGGCCGCGTAATCGTCCGAATGACGCACGAGTTCCGCAAGCTCCGCGCCGCCCACCGCGACGACCGTCGGCACGCCCCTGCCGACATGCCGCAGCGGGCTGAAGGCGTCGATCTCATGCGCCGACAGCTTCAGTTTCTTGTCGAGCCAGGACAGGCTGATCGGCTCCAGGTCGACGAGCGCGGAGATCGGCAACGCGGCCGTGACGGCCGGGTGCGAGCGATGCTGCAAAGTCAGGTGGCCGCCGGCCGAATGACCGCTCAACACCAGCGGCCTGCCGGCGATCCCGAGCCGGTCGCGATCGCTCGCCAGATGGTCGAGCAGGCTGCCGATCTCGCCGACGATCTGCGTCATCGACGCATCGGGCGCCAGCGTGTATTCGGCCAGCGCGACGTTGAACCCGGCGGCCAGCGGCCCGCGCGCGACGTATGCGAAATCCTCCTTCGCGCAGTTCTGCCAGTAGCCGCCGTGAATGAACACGAACGTCGGCGCGTCGTGCCGGCCGCAGTCGATCCAGTCATAGCGCGTGCGGGGACGATCGCCGTAGCGGAGATCGCGCCGGCACGACGCCGTGTCGTAAAACTTCGCGCTGCGCGCCTGGCAATCGGCCAGCACGGCCGGGAAATCCGGCACGGCCCTGGTGTTGTCGTACGCGGCGTCGAGTGCGATGCGATCCATGCCGCGATAAAGGTAGGTCATGCTCATGCTCCGATGAGGGGGTCTGTCGAGACAGGAAGTCTCCGTGCGGCGCGCGGTCAGACGGTCGGTGTATTGATGCAGGCCGCGCGCCCGCGAATTCACGCATGGCCGTCGACGAGCAGGATCGGCTTGAGCGTCGAGCCGGCTTCGCCACGTGCGGATGCGCCGTCAGCGCGGCCCGGGTCTCGTACGACGTCGCCTTCCAGGCCGGCAGCGCGCGCCGTGCGGCCTCGACCGCCGCGGCGACGTCGGCCGCGCCGCATCGCGCGATCTCCGCAAGATGATCGCCGGTGGCCGGGTTGACGGCGTCGAAGGTCGCGCCGCCGCGCGGGCGGACGAACCCGCCGTCGATGTACGCCGTATAATTTCCGCTCATTGAATGCTCCATGGTTCCGTTGCGATCCGCTCAGCATCCACACGGCCCCATGATTCCCGGCGCGGACGCGGGCGACTATCGCTTCGACGCCACCGGCATCGGAAACGCGCCACTATTCGATGCGGCGCCCCCGCTCCCGCAGGAAGGGACCCCATGAACGATCGACTTCCCCGGTCCGGCCTGTCGCTGCCGGTGTTCCCTCCGCCGCTGTCCGACGGCGACATCCCGCGCGGCGCGATGCTGTTCGAATCCGACGATCTGGAAGTCGCCCGGCGCGAAATCGGCAAGGTCTATCGTCCGTATGCGTTCAGCGCGGCCCGGCACCGCGCGATGCCCGCCACCATGTTCAAGCTCGACGGCGACGATGTCGCACTGTCGTGGTTCGCCTACGGGACGGAAATCGCCATCCGGCCGGAAGTCTTCGGCAATTTCGTCCTGGTGCTCACCACGCTGGCCGGAGAGTCGGACATTCGCAGCGGCCGGGTCGCGCACGCCGGTGGGCGCGGGTCGACCGTGCTCGTCACCTCGAACGAGCGCGCGCAATTCCGCTACAGCGAGGACAACGTGCAGATGGGCGTGCGCATCGACGCGCAGCGCATCGCCGATCTCTGGCGTCGTGTCTCGGGACGCGCGCCGCCGCCCTCGCTGCCGTCGTGCACGCTGCCCGACGCACACCGCAACCGCTGGCTGGCATCGGTGCAGACGTTGCGGCAATTGCTGGACCCCGGCACGCCGCCCGCGCTGAAGGCGATGCAACTGCCGCTGGTGGAAGAGTTGCTGATCATGAGCCTGGTCGGCGAGCAGCTTGCGAGCGCGGCGCCGGCCCGCGACGACGTCGCGCCGGCGTGTGTGAAGCGCGCCGTCGCGTACATCGACGAGCACGCCGGCGAGCCGCTGACGCTGTCCGACATCGCGGCCGCCGCGCATTGCAGCGTGCGCACGCTGCAGCGCGCGTTCAGGCAATGGCGCGACACCGGCACGATGCGCTACCTGAAGGAAATCCGCCTGCAGCGCGCCCGGGCGGCGCTGCAGGCGCCTGACGAAACCGCGTCGATCACCGAGATCGCGGCACGCTGGGGCTTCGGCCATCTCGGCGAATTCGCCGCGGATTACCGGCACATGTTCGGCGAACGCCCGTCCGATACGCGCACGAAGCGCTGAGCCGTCGCTGCGGCGCGGTCGGGCAACGTTCCACGCACGCATCGCATTCGCCGCCGCCGCGAGCGTCGCCAACCGCGCAACCCGCCCCGTCGATCGGGCTGCGCACGCCTGTCTCGAATTTGCTTCGGCACACTGACCGAATCGGGTCGCGTGCGTTCGCCGATACGATCGCCCCGGGCACATCCCGCTATCGACCCCACCCACGCTCGCCGGAGCGAAGTGCCCCCGAACGCCGCACGAAACGCCCGCGAAGTTTTCGATTGACGCGCCGCGCGGTTCCCTCTTAACATCGCACTCGTTTTCATTCATGGAGGCTTCTGTGCCTACCGATGCGAGTTGTAGTTGGTCCTGCACCAACCTGACTGCCGCCTGAGGAAGCTTCGCAGAGCCTTGTCTTCTGCCGCATCCCGGGATAGCAGGATGCGGTGTCTTTCAGGATCGGCATGCCGTCGATCCGAAGTTCCCGTACTCGACAATTCAGTGGCCGCTCGACACCCGGGCGGCGTCCGTACGTGACCCGCGTCACGTGCGTGTGTCCGGCCGCATGCCCGCGCGTGTACGGCCCGGGGGCGCGCACGTGCCGTCGAAATGAAAAGGAGTTCGAAATGGACGACGACAGTAGCCGATTAAGCTGCGCCGGCGCGCGTTCGCACGCCATGCCGGCGGCCACCCGATTCCCAGCCTCTTATCAGCCGATCGCGCCCGACGCGACTCGGCGGGAAGCGCTCGTCCGTCGTTGACGTCATGACGCTCCCGCCGTGTGCCGTCCGGCGCCTGGAGCACGCATGACACGACTCGACATTTCCCTTCAGCCGAACCGGCAACACCGGCTCGTCCACGACAGCCGCAAAGGCGCTCACCCGCGCCGCCATCCCACCCGTCATTGGCATCGAGCCGCCGCGGCGCCGTCACGCGCGCCGCGGTGACACAGGCCCGATCGCGCACACCACGCCTCGCCTTCCCATGCGCCGGCAATGCGGCAATGCCCGCCTTTCGGCGCCACGCCTTGAACGATGTACCGGGAGAACACCATGCAAAACCGTATGAAACTCCATGCCAGCCGGCTGATCCGCGACAGCTACGTCTACTTCAAGATGCCGTACGCGCTGCTCATGCATTTCGACCGGCTCGCGGCCGCCTACGACCAGCTGGATCGCCGGCAAAAGCATGCCTTCTCGTTTCCGGAGCAGACCGACGGCTTCCTGCCGTTCGGGCTCGAATACTCGCATACGCCCGAGCGGCCGGATCTATGCGACCGGTTCTGCTACTGGGTCGCACGGCGCGACGCGCATCACGGCTTCGCGCTGACCAGACACGCGTTTTATCGCGAGATGGCCGCCTACGAAGCCTGCATCAACGCAATCGCGCAGGACCTGCTCGATGCGGTATGCGACAACCTCGGCGGCACGGCGCAGCCGCCGGTCCGGCACAGCTCGTACCTGCAGTTCTGCGCGTACGAGCAGCAGCACGACAGCCACGACCGAGCGTACCTGCAGGATCCGCACGAAGACGGCCACCTGCTGTCGTTCATCCGGCCGACCGCACCCGGCCTGGTGCTCCTGCCCGACGCGTCGCCGGTTTCCGCGCTGCCGCGGCCCGACGAAATGATCGTGCTGGCCGGCTCGCTCCTCGAGGCGCTCACCGACGGCGAAGTGCCGGCGATGCAGCATGCCGTCGAACGCCCGCGCACCCGCGCGCGCCGCCTGTCGCTGATGTACTTCGTCAATCCCGACCTGTCGGCCGGGCCCGCCAGCTCGATCGTCAACCGGCGGCCGCTCGACCTGCGCGCGCTCGCCGAGCGCCGGCACGTCGCGTTCGGCAACAGCACGCTATGCCGCCCGTGCACGGCCTGACCCGGCGCATTCCGCTCACCCTTTCCCCGGAGAATCCATGCTTGGACGCTTCCTCCCCGTCGAAACCCGGTTTTTCGACCTCTTCGATACGCATGCGCAGCACATCGTCCTGGCGGCATGCGAGCTTCAGATGCTCCTCGAGAATCTCGACGATGCCGAGCTGGCCATGGCCAACGTCCAGACCACCGAGCGAACCGGCGACAAGCTCGCGCACGAAGCGATCGACCTGCTGCACAAGACGTTCATCACGCCGCTCGACCGCGACGAGATCCACAAGCTGATCACGACGATGGACGACATCCTCGACCTGATGGAAGACGTCGCGACCACCGTCGTGGTCTACGACCTGAAATCGGTGACCGGGGAAGCCAACGAGCTCGCGGACATCGTCGTGCAGTCGGCGCTGCAGACGCAGATCGCGGTCAACCGGCTGTCCGACATGAAGCAGTCGCCGCAGATCCTCAAGGCATGCGAAGAGATCGACACGCTCGAAACCCGCGCCGACCGCGTGCTGCGATCGGCGATATCGAAACTCTTTCGCGACGACATCGACGTGAAGACGCTCATCAAGCTGAAGGGCGTCTACGACCTGCTCGAACGCATTACCGACAAGTTCGAGGATGTCGCGAACATCATCGAAGGCATCGTGCTGGAAAACGCCTGAGCGAATCACGAACATGCATTCGATCCAACTCGCATTGTGGATGGTCGCGACGCTCGTGCTCGTCGCGCTCGTATTCGACTTCATGAACGGCTTTCACGACGCGGCGAACTCGATCGCCACCGTCGTGTCCACCGGGGTGCTGAAGCCCCAGCAGGCCGTGGTGTTCGCGGCCGCGTTCAACGTCATCGCGTACTTCATCTTTCACCTGAAGGTCGCGCAGACCGTCGGCAAAGGCACGATCGACCCCGGGATCGTCGATCACTACGTCGTGTTCGGCGCGCTGGTCGGCGCGATCGGCTGGAACGTGATCACCTGGTACTACGGGATTCCGTCGA
>NZ_JPGL01000073.1 GCF_000732615.1 Burkholderia paludis | reverse complement strand
GCGACCAACGAGACCCCCGAAGGCCGCGCCAGCAACCGCCGCGTCGAAATCACGCTGCAGCATTGAGCGGGCGGCCGTCGCGCCGGCATGCCGTACCAGTGGAAGTAAGTCGTCGAGCGGTGATACCCCTGGGCGCGGAAACGTCCGGGGCGAGAGCAGGGCAGTGTCAGCGGACACTGGAGAATCTGATGTCGAGCACTGGAGATTGCTGTGGATAGTACGACAGAGTGCCGCAACCTTGACGATCTTGTCAGCGACGCGGAGCTTGGGTTGGCTCGGAAGGAGTTCTTCTTCGTTTATCAGCCCAAGCTTCGCCTTCAGACCGGATTGCTGTCCGGGTTTGAATCGTTGATACGCTGGCATCATCCGGAACATGGCGTATTGATGCCCTCGGTATTCATCGATATTGTCGAAAATTCACATCTGACACGCCGATTTACTGAATATGTCATCGCCGAGTCCGTGCGGATACTCGCTGATTGGGCGACTCGTGGATATGATGAACTGTCGCTATCCGTCAACCTGCCGGCCCATGAAGTGACACGGCCTGGAATGATAAAAAGGCTGTCCGCCATTCTTGATTCTTATGCCGTTCGGGCCGGAAATTTCCAGATCGAGCTCACGGAGTCCATCGATCCGGGCCCGATCGAGGCACTCGTCTCGGCGGTAGCGTCGATCCGGAAGATGGGGGCGAGTGTTGCAATCGACGATTTCGGAACCGGGTGCTGGTCTCTGACCAAACTACATCGCCTGGCAGTAGACACGCTCAAGCTGGATCGGTCGTTCATGCGTGACGTCGATGAACGTGCTGAATCAAGGGCGGTGGTCGAGGCGCTCGTCGAACTCGGCGCTCGCCTGGAGAAGCGCGTCGTGGTCGAGGGTGTCGAAACCGAAACCCAGTTCGAGTGGTTGAGGAAAATGCCCCGGGTTGACTGTCAGGGATACTACATCTCGGCGCCCGTTCGAGAGGAGCAGGTGGGCGGGCTGATCGAAAAATACCGGTTCTGTATCGAGTGAGAAGACGGCGCCATCCTCTGCACTCCGGATCGACGCTCGCCGCCTTCTTCGCGATGCTTGATCGAGACCGACGATGTTGCGCCGATATCTGCAGCGTACTGCGTGCCTGCACGAGATGAGGCCCGGTGCGGGCGCGATTCATCGAAGGCCTATCGAGCCGCGATTCGTGAATGATTCGGTTCGAAGTCGAGGGTAAAACAGTCCCGCGTAAATGCTTCGATATAGTCCATCATCTTGTCTGCTGCGAGTTCGGCTCCCTGTTCGTCACCGTTGGCTACCGCACGCACGATATTCGTGTGTTGCTGGCTTGCCGCCGGCAAATCGTTTAACCGCTTGTGATACATGAAGTAAAAGCGCCGGGACAAGGCATGCAACGGCGCGATTGCCTCGGAAGCGAATCGGTTTCGTGAGCACTGCGCGATAAGCTGATTGGTGGCGTACACGCTTCTCAAGTAGGCGACGATATCGTGTGATTCGCCTGCCGCGTCGAGTTTGTCCGCGATTTGGCCCAGTTCCTCGCGCTCCTCCGGCGACGCGCGGCGCGCCGCACGCTGCGCGATCAGGCGCTCGAGTTCGCGGCGCGTTTCGAGCACGAGCAACTGATCGTGAATGTTCGGGACAGTGATCATGATGCCGTGACGCGGCACGATCTGAAGGAGATGCGAGGCGGCCAATCGTTGGGCGGCCTCGCGAACCGGTGTTCTCCCGGTATTCAGCTTCTCGGCGAGAGAAGCCTCCGACCAGACGCTGCCGGGCGCGAGCTCCAGCGTCACGATGAGTTCTTCGAGTTTTTCATGAGCCTGTTCGGCAAGGGTGGTACCCGTCAGTCCGTTCATGTGTCCGAGTAGTCTTGAGAAATATTACTAACATACTAGACCGCTCGCCCCCTGTTTTCAACTTGTTGCTAAAAGGGCCGGTGCGGCAGCGTGCCCTTGCCTTGATTTTGTGCAAGCATCTTGACATCCTACTGATATGTCAGTAATATCCAATTAACATGCCTCAGGTGGCGAATGGAAATCGGGCGGGCACCGCATCGCCAGATCCGTTTTTTCGTTGATCGGGGCGTGGGGCGTCTGGATGCCGCAGATTGAGGGGCCCAGGCGCTTGGCGGTCTGTTGGCGTCTGTCAGGGAATCTGCGTCCCTGGAAGCTTTCCAGGGTCAAAGCCGATTCGGGGCAGCACCAACGGAGATGGCAGCGTATGTTCGCGATCTGATATCAGGACACTAATAACATCGGCCGATATGGCCTCTTCAATCCCGGTGAATGCGGTTTCGTTGAAATCGCATCCGGCACTCGCGAATTGACGTTGAATCATGAACGGTTTCAATCGCTCGACACATATTCGAAAAACACGGTGTTGGCGGGGTGAGTCGATTGATTCCAGGCATTTGAAATCGATTGGGTCGATGAAGGCTGGGGGTGTTATGAGTATCTTGTTGGTGGAAGGGGATCCGGGGCAGGCGTCAGCATTTCAACAAGCGCTGCGAGGATCAAATCGTGAAATTTCGCTGGCTTGCGATAGTGCGCGTGCCGTTCAGTTCCTGAGACAGAAGGCCGTGGAGCTGGTGGTGCTCGACTGGCGCATTCCGGATGCCAATGGCTTGAACCTGTTGCACTGGATTCGCGCCCATCTCGGTGACGAGCCCATCGTGCTGTTTTTGGCTGCGAGAACACTCGAGGCGGATATCGCCGCCGCACTGGACGCCGGGGCCGACGAGTACATCGGCAAGCCTTTTCGCGAGATCGAACTGGTGGCCCGGGTCAATGCATTGCTGCGTCGAAATGGCCGGAATAAAAAATCCGACAGCAGAATCGAGGTTGGGGCATACGTGCTGAATCCGCTTTTGCGCACGATAACCCTGCACGGCAAAGTCGTCGACCTGACCGCCAAGGAATATGCGCTGGCATGCTGCCTGTTCGGCAATCTCGGCAACGTGGTCTCTCGGGATTCATTGTCGACGCTGGCGTGGGGGCGAACGCTGGATGGATCGTCACGCAGCCTCGACACGCACATCTATCGGCTTCGGCAAAAATTGGCGCTTCGACCCGAAAACGGAATGCAATTGAACGCCGTATATACGCACGGCTATCGTCTCGACATGATCGACGAGCATTTGATGGCGGACAATTGCGCCGTTCCCGGCCAGTTTGCGCAGCGTGCGATTTCCGGCAGCAGTGCGGCCGGCCTGCTTTAGAAAAAACAGATGACGAGCGCAACAGCCACCGTCGCGACGACGGTGGCTGGCGTTCGCGGGCGCAGCACGTTTGACGTTGATGCGCCGGAAGTCATGAAGAGGGTGGGCGCGCAGCCCTCGTACGGCACGGCATTTCAGGCATGCTGCCAATGGTTGGCGTTTGTGGCGGGTTGCTCCTCGCCCGGCAGCCCGTCGGCTCCGCAACGGATGGATGGCTACCCATTCCCGCGAATGGACGACCGGTAGCGGCGAGCTTTCATGCGTCGGTCGCGAGGCGCAAGGGCGACAAACTGCTCCGATCCTGGCACGACGCCATCGTGACCGGCTGCCTGCGCCGTGAGCGCGATTATGTTACCGACCCTCATTTATTCGAGCCTGGTTTGCCCGGGGTGTCCGGGAATCCCCTGAGTGTGGCTGCCCAGGCCGCATGGCCGCGGCGACGGGTCGCGCACGCGACGCCCGGTATCCTTCCGGTCTGGCCGTTGCCGAACCGAATTATTTCTAAGTTGTTGTTTTTCCTGACTCTTTCATGCCGTGTCAAGGCTTGTCCCCCGCGCGCAAGGTTCGGGGTCGAGCGTCCCCTGGCGCCCTGAAAATTCCTCCGCTTCCCCCTTCTTGAATTTGTCAAAACCCGTCCATATAATTAGCACTCGCTGCACGAGAGTGCTAACAATTCTCTGCCGGGCGATAAGCCGGGCAGATTCCCTAAGCGTTCTTCAATCTCAGTCAAGAGAGGAGTGAATATGAACCTTCGTCCTTTGCACGATCGCGTGATCGTCAAGCGCCTGGATCAGGAAACCAAGACCGCCTCGGGCATCGTGATCCCCGACGCCGCTGCTGAAAAGCCGGACCAGGGCGAAGTCCTGGCCATCGGCCCGGGCAAGCGTGACGACAAGGGCGCACCGATCGCACTCGACGTGAAGGTCGGCGATCGCGTCCTGTTCGGCAAGTACGCTGGCCAGACCGTCAAGGTCGACGGCCAGGAACTGCTGGTCATGCGCGAAGAAGACATCATGGCCGTGGTCAACGCCAAGTAAGCGTCCTCCGACGGTACATATTCCCAAGAATTCAAGGAGTTAGAAGATGGCAGCTAAAGACGTCGTATTCGGCGATTCCGCCCGTTCGAAGATGGTCGAAGGCGTGAACATTCTCGCCAACGCAGTCAAGGTCACGCTGGGTCCGAAGGGCCGCAACGTGGTGCTCGAGCGCAGCTTCGGCGGCCCGACGGTCACCAAGGACGGTGTGTCGGTCGCGAAGGAAATCGAGCTGAAGGACAAGCTCCAGAACATGGGCGCGCAAATGGTCAAGGAAGTGGCTTCCAAGACCAGCGACAACGCAGGCGACGGCACGACGACGGCAACCGTCCTCGCGCAATCGATCGTTCGCGAAGGCATGAAGTACGTCGCATCGGGCATGAACCCGATGGACCTGAAGCGCGGCATCGACAAGGCAGTCGCAGCGGCTGTCGAAGAGCTGAAGAAGATCAGCAAGCCGTGCACGACGAACAAGGAAATCGCACAGGTCGGCTCGATCTCGGCGAACAGCGATTCGTCGATCGGCGATCGTATCGCTGAAGCGATGGACAAGGTCGGCAAGGAAGGCGTGATCACCGTCGAAGACGGCAAGTCGCTGGCTGACGAACTCGACGTCGTCGAAGGCATGCAATTCGACCGCGGCTACCTGTCGCCGTACTTCATCAACAACCCGGACAAGCAAGTTGCCGTCCTCGACAACCCGTTCGTGCTGCTGCACGACAAGAAGGTGTCGAACATCCGTGATCTGCTGCCGGTGCTCGAGCAAGTCGCGAAGGCTGGCCGTCCGCTGCTGATCATCGCTGAAGACGTCGAAGGCGAAGCGCTCGCGACGCTGGTCGTGAACAACATCCGCGGCATCCTGAAGACCGTTGCGGTCAAGGCGCCGGGCTTCGGCGATCGTCGCAAGGCGATGCTGGAAGACATCGCGATCCTGACCGGCGGTCAGGTCGTCGCGGAAGAAACCGGCCTGACGCTCGAAAAGGCAACGCTGGCAGAACTGGGCCAGGCGAAGCGCATCGAAGTGGGCAAGGAAAACACGACGATCATCGACGGCGCAGGCGAAGCCGTGAACATCGAAGCACGCGTGAAGCAAGTGCGCGCGCAAATCGAAGAAGCGACGTCGGACTACGACCGTGAAAAGCTGCAAGAGCGCGTGGCCAAGCTGGCCGGCGGCGTGGCAGTGATCAAGGTCGGCGCTGCGACCGAAGTCGAAATGAAGGAAAAGAAGGCACGTGTCGAAGACGCACTGCACGCAACGCGCGCAGCTGTTGAAGAAGGCATCGTGGCAGGCGGTGGCGTTGCGCTGATCCGCGCTCGCACCGCGATCGCAGGCCTGACCGGCCTGAACGCCGACCAGAACGCCGGCATCAAGATCGTGCTGCGCGCAATGGAAGAGCCGCTGCGCCAGATCGTCACGAACGGCGGCGAAGAAGCCAGCGTCGTGGTGGCGGCAGTTGCTGCAGGCAAGGGCAACTACGGCTACAACGCAGCAACGGGCGAGTACGTCGACATGGTCGAAGCCGGCGTCGTCGACCCGACCAAGGTCACGCGCACCGCACTACAGAACGCAGCTTCGGTTGCAGGCCTGCTGCTGACGACGGACGCAGCTGTTGCTGAACTGCCGAAGGAAGATGCACCGATGCCGGGCGGCATGCCGGGCGGCATGGGCGGCATGGGCATGGACATGTAATCGACTTCGGTCGAAGGTGTCCGGAGCGCGCAGCAATGTGCGTTCCAGCCAAAAGAAAAGACCCGCAGCGATGCGGGTCTTTTTTTATGTGTGCGCCGGGCGATCGGAATCAGAACCCCGGCAGGTAGCACGAAGCATCGTCGTCTTCATCGTGAAGACCGTAACTGCACGCGAATGGGTCGTGCCAGCCGTTGTTGCGGCCGTTGTAGAGATAGGCCGTGGCGCCATTCGATGTCCATGTCAGTGACGCGGTGCCGCTGGAATAAACGCGCCACCTCGCCGAGCTGCCGTCCGGGAACGATACGGTGCCGCTCGAATTGCAGGGCGAGTAGTAATCTTGGGCCACAAACTTGCCGTCAATCGGCGCCGCCCTGGAAAAGAATCGCTTCAGTTGGTCGACGGTTGGCGTGAAAGTCCTGCAGGCGTCCCTGGTCAGCGGATCGTCCAGGGTCGATGTCTGGCCGGATTGCTCGACTATCACGGTGCTTACCCCTCTCGCCTGGCTGACGGCGATCGGGGCGCACAACGCAACGGCGAAGACACATCGCGCTAGATCCATGGCGTCACTCCCACCGTGCGGTACTTGCTTCGGTCGCGTTCTTGCGCCCGACTTCCGGGTGCCGATAGACCTCTCTCATCTCGACTTTCAGCGTCTCGGACAATTCACGAACCAGCCATTGGAGCGATGCATTTTGTTCGGTTGTGACGCTTTCGTAGACAGGTTCCGCGTTTTTTTCGTCGGGATAGTACATGCCGACAAGCTCGATTCCGATTGCGTCCGAGTTGGATGGATAGCGGTCCGGAAACGCCTTACGAGATTCGTGACGATGGGCTGCGGCGGGGCCGGTATTCAGTGCTGCCTCTACCCGAGCGCGTAGTAAGTGACTGGTCGGCGGACCAATCCCACGCCAATACTTCGATCTCGTCTGGATGAGAGGCGTCTCGAGATTCGCCCCTGATGCCGGTCAGTTTCAGGAAAATGTCCTGCGCCATCGCCTACTCCTTTGCATCGGTCACATTGAATGAAATGAAACCTAGCATTGCGTGTGGCGCTCAATCTATTGGACCAGTTCGATTTTCGGCGAGCCTGGACGCTGAAATGTACGACGTTAATTCATCGGTCAGCCGAGACTCGATACGAGTCGGGCAGGCACGAACGCGGATTCGGCAGCGGCGACTGAATGGGCGGGATTTTGCAGGCCGAGGGATCGGCTCCCGGGCTACGCGGGGCGGAAAACCGGAGATTGGGACGGACGCGCCGAGCCGGCGGTCGTGCGTGCATCAGCGTCGATTTGTCGATGCGGGATGTGTACTGCCTGGACGACAAGAGGGGCGGCCGGCGTTCGAGTACTCAAGCGCCGGCCGCCCCAGGTGACTCAATGCCGGTGCGACGTCCGCGGCGCCGGGTCGGCCTTCACTGCCGGCGGCGTGTCCGAGTCCTCGTTGCTGCGCGCCCAGAAGAACCGGTCGGGCAGGTAGGCGCCCATGCCGGGCCGGAACGCGTCGCGCACGGCCTGGTACAGGTACTCCTGCGCCTCGCGAACCGCTTCGGGCGGCTCCTGGCCGTTCGCGAGCAGGGCCGCGATGGCCGCGCCCAGCGTGTCGGTGATGCCCATCAGCCGGTGCGGCGAGCGGTCCCACATGTCTTCGCGGAGCTGGCCTTCCTCGCCGTACAGCGTGTTGACGAGCCGGTGCGACCCCGTTTCGGACGACAGGATGTACTCGCAGCCCTGCGACAGCAGGTGCGAGACGGCCGCGTCGAGGTTCGGCGCCTCGGCGTCGCCGTCCGGCTGCGCGAGCGCGATCAGCGTGGCGTGGTCGGCCACCAGCAGCGTGGTTTGCGGCGCCAGCAGGTCGGCGATCGATTCGCGCAGGTCGTCGGCTGCCAGCACGTGCTCGTCGTCGAGCGTGAAATCCGGTGCGAGCACGAGCGGCACGCCGTCGTAGTCGGCGACGACCTCGGCGATTGCGCTGACGACTTCCGCGCGCGTCGCCGCGCCGATCTTGAACGCGGCAACCGGCATGTCTTCGAGCAGCATGCGCGCCTGGGCCGCGACGACGTCGGGATCGAGGCCGGTCACTTCGTCGCAGGCGGCCGAGTCGCGCACGGTGTAGCCCGTCAGGACGGACACGCCGTGACAGCCCATGCTCGCCAGGGTCATCAGATCGGCTTGGAGGCCGGAGCCGCCGGTGGGATCGGACAGGCCGAAGGTGAGGACGATCGGAGGGGCGTTGCTGGACATGTGGAAATGGGGCAAGAGAAAAACGGAAACGCGACGGAGATGCGGACGGCGAGGCGAAATGGGCATTTTCGGCCCTGTGTTGCCCGGCAGGCCGCACTTTTCAGTCATTATGCGGCGGAATCCGGCCCGGACGACGGATTTTTTAGCGCAGCGCAACGTAGTTGTCGTACTCCAGCGCGATTGCTAGGCAGTCCGGCCCCGACACGGTACCATCATGGCTCCCGAATTTACCGACTTTCCCGACGCGGCTTAAGATGGAATACAAGAGCTGGATGTGCCTGATTTGTGGCTGGATTTACGACGAAGAAGCCGGGCTGCCGGAAGAGGGCATTGCCCCGGGCACGCGCTGGGAAGACGTCCCGATCAACTGGACGTGTCCTGAATGCGGCGCCCGCAAGGAAGACTTCGAGATGGTCCAGATCTGACCGGATCCTTGGCCCACGGACACTCCGCTCAGGCCTCGCGGCCACCCGGCGCCCGCGCGCCGAGGTTCGCGCGAGCGACTTGACGATGACAGGCGCGCGTGTCCATGAGGCCCGAACCGGCGAACGTTCCCCACCCTGACGCACTGCCCAATCCACGCGGCGGGGCCGTGCCTGCGGCCGACGCCTGGCTTGCGGCGGCTGCCGACGCCTTCGAGCGGCGCGACGACGCGGCCGCGCCGCTGTCCGCGGCGGCTGCCGTGCTGGCGGAAGCCGGCTGGTTGCCGGCCGCGCGGTTCGCGGGGCAGTTGTCGTCTGCCGCGCCGCTCGTCGTCGACGAGCCGGCTTCGGCCGACTGGCGCGCCGCGCTGCGCGATTTCCGGGCGGCCGTCGGGCGCCACAATCTGCGCGAGCTCGCCTGCTCGCCCGTTCTCTTCGAACATTTTCGCGCGTTGCGTGCGCAAAGCGCCGCCGACCTGCATGCGGCCGCGCCGTTCGATGCGCTCGCGCTCGTCGGCCGCGCGGTGCCGCCCGCCACGCTGCGCGCATTGCCCGACGCGTTCGCGACCCGGATTCGCGCCCGCTACGAGCAGGCGCTGCTCGGCGTGCTGCGTGCGGAGCCCGGCGCGTCCGGCGCGGCGTTCGACGAACTCGACGCGATGCTGGCCGCACTCACCGACGACGGCCCCTACGATTTCTGGCGGCTCGCGAGCGCGTGCGCACGGGCGCTGCGCGCAAGCGGCGCGCCCGAGCTGAAGCGCTTTCTGGCCCGGACGAACCTGCTGCTCGGCGAGCACGCGCAGGGCCGGCGCAGTGCGCCGCCCGAGCTCGTGCGTGAAACGGTGGCGCTGCTGTGGCGCGATTTCGCGCTGTTCGGCGCGGCGGCCGAGGATGTCACGTTCGTCGACGTACTGCACGACTACGGACTGACGGTCGACTGGCACGTTGCCGGCACGCCGGCGTCCGAAGCGCTGTGGGAGGCCGACGCCGCGCGGGCCGAGCACGACGCGCTCGCCGTCGCGCCGACCCGCGGGCTCGGCGTCGTGACGGTCAACGCGCATGCCTATGAGGATTTCCTGCAGACGGCCGATGCGTCGATGGCCGATCTCGCGGCCGACCCGGCCAGGGCCGACGCGGGCGCGGCGTGGCGTGCGTCCGGCGCCGCCTACCGGGTCGGAACGGCGGCGTGCGCGCTCGGGCTCGGCCACGCGGCGCTGCTGGCCGACACGCTGGGCCTGGCGTGGCGGCGTGCGGCGCACGGCGTGCCGTTCGCCGACGGCGGTCTGGACGCGCACGGCCATGCGTCCGACATGTTGCGTGCGGCGCTGCTGAAGATTGCGGCCGGCGTCGCGCCGCCGGATCTCACCGCGGCGTCCGGGGTGCTCGGCGCGGCGCTCGGCCGGGCCTGACCGACACGGGGCCGGACACCCGGCGGCGCCCCTTGCCGCACGGGCTCGCAACACGCTGCCGACAGCGCCCGCGCGCGTGTTAGAGTGCCGTGTGATCCGTGCGCGCCGTTGCCAGCGTGGTGCGGCGTTGCTTGTTGATCGCGGCCCGGTCAGGTCGCGGCGTCTTTGCTAAAATTCAAACCATGTCAAAGCCTTCCGATCGCATCAATCTCACCAACCAGTTCCTGATCGCCATGCCGAACATGGCCGATCCGACGTTCTCGGGAACGGTGGTCTATCTTTGCGATCACAGCGAGCGCGGTGCGCTCGGCCTCGTCATCAATCGTCCCACCGACATCGACCTCGAGTCGCTGTTCAACCGCATCGACCTGAAGCTCGACATCGAGCCGCTGCTGCACATTCCGGTGTACTTCGGCGGCCCGGTGCAGACCGAGCGCGGCTTCGTGCTGCACGAGCCGGTCGAGGGCGCGAGCTACAACTCGTCGATGTCCGTCGACGGCGGGCTGGAGATGACGACGTCGAAGGACGTGCTCGAGGCGGTCGCGACGGGTACCGGCCCGAAGCGTTTCCTGCTGACGCTCGGCCATGCGGGCTGGGGAGCGGGGCAGCTCGAGGAAGAAATTTCCCGCAACGGCTGGCTGACCGTGGCGGCCGATCCGCGCATCGTGTTCGACACGCCGGCGGAGGAGCGCTTCGAAGCCGCGCTCGGCCTGCTCGGCGTCAGCTCGTCGATGCTGTCCGGCGAAGCAGGGCACGCATGAGCGGCGCGAGCGCGCGCGATGCGACGCTCCTGGCGTTCGACTACGGCGAAAAACGGATCGGCGTCGCGATCGGCAATGCGCTGACGCGTTCGGCCCGCGCGCTCGTCGTGATCCAGAACCTGAACCGCGAACACCGCTTCAAGGCGGTCGGCGACCTGCTGGCCGAATGGCGGCCCGACGCGCTCGTCGTCGGCCTGCCGATGCATCCGGACGGCACGCCGCACGACATGACGCAGCAGGCGAAGCGCTTCGGCAACCAGCTGAACGGCCGTTTCGGCCTGCCCGTCACGTGGGTCGACGAGCGCTATTCGTCGGTCGAGGCCGAGGCCGGGCTGCGCGAGCGCAACGTGCGCGGCCGTGAGCGGGCCGGGATGCTCGATGCCGAGGCCGCGCGCGTCATCCTTCAACAGTATCTCGATCAATTGTCCGACCATGAGCACCATTGACGCCGAGGCGCTTTACCGCGTCCTGCTCGACCAGATTCGCGCCGCGTACGGCACGGCGTTCGCCGAACCCGGCGGCCCGCGGCTCGCCGGCATTCACAGCGGCGGCGCCTGGCTCGCCGGGCGCCTGGCGAACGATCTCGGCGCGCCGGCGTTCGGCGTCGTGAACGTCGCGCTGCATCGCGACGACTACGCGAAGAAGGGGCTTCACAGCCAGGCCAGCCCGACGTCGCTGCCGTTCGAGGTCGACGGTGCGCGCATCGTGCTCGTCGACGACGTGCTGTACACCGGGCGCACCGTGCGCGCGGCGCTCAACGAGCTGTTCGACTACGGCCGTCCGGCCGCGGTCGAGCTCGCGGTGCTCGCCGATCGCGGCGGCCGCGAGCTGCCGGTCGCCGCGCGCTTCGCGGGCGGCGCGCTCGACGTGCCGGCCGACGCGACTCTCGTGCTCGCACGCGACGATGCGCAGTTCACGCTGCGCGTCGAGGCGCACGGCGCCTGAACGGCGCGCGAACCGTATCCCGGGCCGCCGGTTTGCACCGCGGCCCGTTTGCATAGTTGGAATCACGCACACCATGACCACCGACACCACTGGCCGCACCGGCAATCCCGCTGCGGCCGCGAGCCCCGACCGGTTCCGCTACGGCTTCCTGAAGGGCAACCCGCAGCTCACGAAAAACGGCGAGTTGAAGCACCTGCTGTCGATCGAGGGCCTGCCGCGCTCGATCGTCAACCATATCCTCGATACGGCCGAGCAGTTCGTCAGCGTGACGGACCGCGAAGTGAAGAAGGTGCCGCTGCTGCGCGGCAAGTCCGTGTTCAACCTGTTCTTCGAGAACTCGACGCGCACCCGCACGACCTTCGAGATCGCCGCGACGCGCCTGTCGGCCGACGTGCTGAACCTGAACATCAACGCGTCGTCGACGAGCAAGGGCGAATCGCTGCTCGACACGATCAACAACCTGTCGGCGATGCATGCCGACCTGTTCGTCGTGCGTCACGCGTCGAGCGGCGCGCCGTACCTGATCGCCGAGCACTGTGCGCCGCACGTGCATGTGATCAACGCCGGCGACGGCCGCCATGCGCACCCGACGCAGGGCCTGCTCGACATGTACACGATCCGTCACTACAAGCGCGACTTCACGAAGCTGCGCGTGGCGATCGTCGGCGACATCCTGCATTCGCGCGTCGCGCGCTCCGACATCCACGCGCTCACCACGCTCGGCGTGCCGGAAGTGCGCGCGATCGGCCCGCGTACGCTGCTGCCGGGCGGTCTCGAGCAGATGGGCGTGAAGGTGTTCCACAACCTCGACGAAGGGCTGAAGGGCGTCGACGTGATCATCATGCTGCGCCTGCAGAACGAGCGGATGAGCGGCGCGCTGCTGCCGTCGGCGCAGGAATACTTCAAGACCTGGGGCCTGACGCCCGAGCGCCTCGCGCTCGCCGCGCCCGACGCGATCGTGATGCACCCGGGCCCGATGAACCGCGGCGTCGAGATCGACTCGCAGGTCGCCGACGGCCCGCAGTCGGTGATCCTCAACCAGGTCACGTTCGGCATCGCCGTGCGGATGGCGGTGATGGGCATCGTCGCCGGCAACAGCGACTGAGCCCGCTTTCGCGCCTCCTTATTCACGCAATCAACGCATTCACAGACAGCGCATGAAGATTCATATCAAAGGCGGCACGCTGATCGACCCGGTCGCCGGCACCGAGCGGCAGGCCGACGTATTCGTCGCGGCCGGCAAGATCGCCGCGATTGCCGACGCTGGCACGGCCGCGCCGGCCGATTTCGGCGCCGAGAAGACCCTCGATGCAGCGGGCCTGATCGTCGCGCCCGGCCTGGTCGACCTGTGCGCGCGGCTGCGCGAGCCCGGCTACGAACACAAGGCGACGCTCGCGTCCGAGATGGCTGCGGCCGTCGCGGGCGGCGTCACGACCCTCGTGTGCCCGCCGGACACCGATCCCGTGCTCGACGAGCCGGGCCTCGTCGAGATGCTCAAGTTCCGCGCGGGCAACCTGCACCAGGCGAACGTGCATCCGCTCGGCGCGCTGACGGTCGGACTCAAGGGCGAAGTGATCACCGAGATGGTCGCGCTGACCGAGTCGGGCTGCGTCGGCTTCACGCACGCCAACGTGCCGGTGCGCGACACGCAGGTGCTGCTGCGCGCGTTGCAGTACGCGAGCACCTACGGCTACACCACGTGGCTGCGTCCGCAGGATGCGTTCATCGGCCGCGGCGGCGTTGCCGCGAGCGGTGCGCTTGCGTCGCGGCTCGGGCTGTCCGGCGTGCCGGTCGCGGCCGAGACGATCGCGCTGCACACGATCTTCGAACTGATGCGCGTGACGGGCGCGCGCGTGCACCTCGCGCGGCTGTCGTCGGCGGCCGGCCTCGCGCTCGTGCGCGCGGCGAAGGCCGAAGGGCTGCCCGTGACCTGCGACGTCGGCGTGAACCACCTGCACCTGATCGACGTCGACATCGGTTACTTCGATTCGCAGTTCCGGCTCGATCCGCCGCTGCGCAGCGAGCGCGATCGCGAAGCGATCCGCGTGGCGCTCGCCGACGGCACGATCGACGCGATCTGCTCCGACCATACGCCGGTCGACGACGACGAGAAGCTGCTGCCGTTCGGCGAAGCGACGCCGGGCGCGACCGGGCTCGAACTGCTGCTGTCGCTGACGCTCAAATGGGCGGAGGAGACGCGCACGCCGCTCGCGCAGGCGCTGCGCCGCATCACGTCCGCGCCCGCCGATGTGCTGCAGTTGCCGGCCGGCCGCCTGAGCGAAGGCGGCGTGGCCGATCTGTGCGTGTTCGATCCGCGCGCCCACTGGCGCGTCGAGCCGGGTGCGTTGAAGAGCCAGGGGCACAACTCGCCGTTCCTCGGCTACGAACTGCCCGCCTCCGTGCGCGCGACGCTCGTTGCCGGGCGGATCGCGTTCGAGCGCCACTGAACCACGCCGGACCCTCGCCATGATCGCCCTTCGCAAGCTGCGTCTCGTCTTTCACCTGTTGCGCGGCATGGTGATCGTCGCGCTGCGTTTTTCGCACGTCACGCCCGTGCGGCGTAACGAGATGACGCGCCGCTGGTCGCTCAAGCTGTTGCGAATCTGCGGGATGCGCCTCGTCGTCCATAACGACGGCGCGCGGCTCGACGCGAGTGCGCTCGTGGTCGGCAATCACGTGTCCTGGCTCGACATCTATACGGTCTACGCGTGGCGGCCGACGCCGTTCGTGTCGAAGGCCGAGGTGCGGCAATGGCCGGTCGTCGGCTGGCTTGCCGAAAAGCTCGACACCGTGTTCCTGCAGCGCGAGAAGCGCACCGAGGCGATGCGGGTCATGCACGAGATGGCCGAGCGCCTGCGCAACGGCGGGCTGATGTGCGTGTTTCCGGAAGGCACGACGACCGACGGGCAGGAACTGCTGCCGTTCCATGCGAACCTGTTCCAGGCCGCGGTATCGGCCGGCTGCGCGGTGCAGCCGATCTGCCTGATGTACGAGGACGCGCAGGGGCGGCAGTCGGTCGCGCCGGCCTACACCGGCGAACTGGCGCTGGGCAAGTCGCTCGACATGGTGTTGCGCGGTGGCCCGATCGTCGCGCATCTCTACGTGTGCGAACCGATCGCGCCGGGCGGCGACCGGCGGGCGACGTCCGCCGCGGCGCGCGACGCGATCGCGGCTGCGCTCGCCACGCTGCAGGCAGGCGTCGGCAAGCCGTCGGCCGAGTCGCTCGCGGAACTGGCGAAGCATGCATATCCGGCGACCGAACTCGGCGCCGGCGAGGGCCGCGACGCGGCAGCCGACGCGCCGGTGACGGGGCGCGAGGGCTGACACGCCGCTTGCGGTCACGCGAAACGGCGCGTCGTCACTCGCCGCCCGGCGAGCGGCATGCTTCGCATTGCACCTGCGTGACCGTGCGCTGCGCCGGATCGGCCGTGAGCCGCACGGCCGACAGCCGGTTGCCCCACACACATCCCGAATCGAGCGCGACGACGTTGTCGCGCAGCATCAGGCCGAGTGCGGCCCAGTGCCCGAACACGACCGTGACGTCTTCCGTGCGTCGCCCCGGTACGTCGAACCACGGCAGGTAGCCCGGCGGCGCGCTGTCGGGGCCGCCGTTCGCCTTGAATTCCATCGTGCCGTCGGGCGTGCAGAAGCGCAGCCGCGTGAATGCGTTGAACGCAACGCGCATCCGGTCGCGTTTCTTCAGGTCCGGGCTCCACTGGTACGGCTCGTTGCCGTACAGTTTCTGCAGCGTGTCGCGCCAGTCGGGCGCGCGCAGCGCGCGCTGGAGTTCGTCCGCGAGTTCGAGCACGAGCGTGGCGTCCCATTGCGGCAGCACGCCTGCATGCACGAGCAGCATCCCGTGCTCCGCGTGCACGAACGGCCGGTGGCGGACCCAGTCGAGCAGTGCGTCGGCGTCCGGTGCGTCGAGGATCTCGCCGATGGTGTCGCCCGGGCGTTCGGTGCGCAGTCCGGCGGAAACCGCGAGCAGGTGGAGGTCGTGATTGCCGAGCACGACGGTCGCGCGCGGGCCGAGGTCGACGAGCGCGCGCAGCGCGGCGAGCGAGTCGGGGCCGCGGTTGACGACGTCGCCGGCGATCCACAGCGGCGTGTCGGCGGGGGCTGAAAGCGTGTCGATCAGTGACTGGAAAGCGGAGTGACAGCCCTGGATGTCGCCGATGGCGATGGGGGATGGGAGCATGAGGGTCGGATCGTGACGGGTCTGGGTGAACGGACAACAGGATAAATGCATGTGCGGTGCAGTGGCCGTTTCACATTGCGCGGCCTGTCTGGCATACGATTAGCCGAGGCTCAACGGCCCCGGGGCGCGGTATCGGGGTGTCGGCAGGATGGGGCTGGCGTCGGCCGGATTCCTGTAATCGGTACGCTCGCTCCGAAATTAGCATTTCGAGCCTTTGCCGGCCATGGCGACCGGTTAAAATTCCGGGCCTGACAGGCCGAGACCTGGCCACCGTGATATGGCAAGAAGTGCGGCGGGTGCCTGCGAGGCACGCCGCACGTTACGAGAGGACGCCTCATGATCCTGGTTACCGGCGGCGCGGGTTTTATCGGTGCCAATTTTGTACTCGACTGGCTGGGCGGGTCCGACGAGGCCGTGCTCAACGTCGACAAACTGACCTACGCGGGCAACCTGCGCACGCTGGCGCCGTTGGACGGGAACCCGGACCATGTGTTCGCGCGTGTTGATATCTGCGATCGCGCAGCGCTCGATGCGCTGTTTGCCGAACACAAGCCGCGTGCGGTGATCCACTTCGCGGCCGAAAGCCATGTCGACCGATCGATCCACGGGCCGGCCGATTTCGTGCAGACCAACGTCGTGGGCACGTTTACGCTGCTCGAGGCGGCCCGTACCCACTGGAACGGCCTGAGCGACGCCGCCAGGGCGGCGTTCCGCTTCCTGCACGTGTCGACCGACGAAGTGTTCGGATCGCTGTCGGCGACTGACCCGCAGTTCTCGGAGGCGACGCCTTACGCGCCGAACAGCCCTTATTCGGCGACGAAGGCCGGCTCGGATCATCTGGTGCGCGCGTATCACCATACTTACGGCCTGCCGACGCTCACGACGAACTGCTCGAACAACTACGGTCCGTACCAGTTCCCGGAGAAACTGATTCCGCTGATGATCGCGAATGCGCTCGCAGGCAAGCCGCTGCCGGTCTACGGCGATGGCCAGAACGTGCGCGACTGGCTGTACGTCGGCGACCATTGCAGCGCGATCCGCGAAGTGCTCGCGCGCGGCGCGCCGGGCGAGACATTCAACATCGGCGGCTGGAACGAGAAGAAGAACCTCGACGTCGTGCATACGCTGTGCGATCTGCTCGACACCGCGCGGCCGAAGGCGACGGGTTCGTATCGGGATCTGATCGCGTACGTGACCGACCGCCCGGGCCACGACCGCCGCTACGCGATCGATGCGCGCAAGCTCGAGCGCGAACTCGGCTGGAAGCCCGCCGAGACGTTCGAGACGGGGCTTGCGAAGACCGTGCGCTGGTATCTCGACAATCAGGCATGGGTGGACGAGGTTGCATCCGGCGAATATCGCAAGTGGGTCGAAACGAATTACGCGCAACGCACGTGAGGGTCTGATCGATGACACGCAAAGGCATCATTCTCGCCGGCGGCTCGGGCACGCGGCTGTATCCGATTACGCATGTCGTATCGAAGCAGCTCCTGCCGGTTTACGACAAACCGATGATTTACTACCCGCTGTCGACGCTGATGGTGGCCGGCATCCGGGACGTCCTGATCATCTCGACGCCGCACGATACGCCACGCTTCGAAGCGATGCTGGGTGACGGCAGTCAATGGGGGATGAATATCCGGTTCGCGGTGCAGCCGTCCCCGGACGGGCTCGCGCAGGCCTTCATCATCGGCAAGGCGTTCGTCGGCAACGATCCGTCGGCCCTGATCCTCGGCGACAACATCTTCTACGGACACGATCTAGCGAAACAGCTCGAACGGGCCGACGGGAAAGCGACGGGCGCCACGGTGTTCGCCTACCACGTTCAGGATCCCGAGCGTTATGGCGTCGTCGAGTTCGACCGCGACTTCCGCGCGCTGTCGATCGAGGAGAAGCCGGCCAGGCCGCGCTCGAACTATGCGGTGACCGGGCTGTACTTTTACGACAATCGCGTATGCGATATCGCGGCCGACATCAAGCCGTCACCGCGCGGCGAACTCGAGATCACCGACGTGAATTCGCGTTATCTCGCCGATGGTGCACTCGACGTCGAGATCATGGGGCGCGGATACGCGTGGCTCGACACGGGTACGCACGACTCGCTGATCGATGCGGCGATGTTCATCGCGACATTGCAGAAGCGCCAGGGCCTCGTCGTGGCATGCCCGGAAGAGATCGCCTATCGCAAGAAGTGGATCGACGCCGAGCAACTGGGCAAGCTTGCCGCACCGCTGTCGAAAAACAGCTACGGGCGATATCTCCAACACATTCTTTCCGATCAGGTCGCATGGCAATCCAGGTAACGGCATTGCCGGAAGTCAAGATCATCGAGCCGAAAGTGTTCGGCGACGCGCGCGGCTATTTCTACGAGAGCTTCAATGCGCAGGCGTTCGCCGAACAGGTCGAGCCGGGCGTCGAGTTCGTGCAGGACAATCACTCGCGCTCGGCGCGCGGCGTGTTGCGCGGGCTGCACTATCAGATCCAGCATGCGCAGGGGAAGCTGGTGCGGGTGGTCGAAGGCGAGGTGTTCGATGTCGCGGTCGACGTGCGCCGCAGCTCGACAAACTTCGGCAAATGGGTCGGCGTGACGCTGTCTGCCGACAATCATCGGCAGCTCTGGGTGCCGCCCGGTTTCGCGCACGGCTTCCTCGTGCTGTCGGAGGCGGCGCAGTTCCTCTACAAGACGACCGACTACTGGTTTCCCGAGCACGAGCGCAGCATCGTCTGGAACGATCCGGATATCGGCATCGTATGGCCGTTCGACGGCGAGCCGGTGCTCGCCGCGAAAGACGCGGCGGGCCGGCGGCTTGCCGATGCGGAGGTCTATGCGTAAGCAGGCCGGGGGCCGTTGCCGCGCCGGCAGCCGGCTCGACCGTCGAACCGGGCCGCGTGCAGGCGACGGGGCATCAACCAATCCTGAATGCCATGAATGATTCGTTTCACGAAACACAGCCGATTCTCGTGACCGGTGCAAATGGGCAGGTCGGCTTCGAGCTGACGCGATCGCTGCAAGGCCTGGCGCCGGTTGTCGCGCTGGACCGGCGGCGGCTGGATCTTGCCGATCCCGATCGGATCCGCGCCATCGTGCGAGATCTCGGTCCGGCCGTCATCGTCAATGCGGCGGCCTATACGGCGGTCGATCGTGCAGAAAGCGACGAAACGGCGGCGCAACGGATCAACGGAGACGCGCCTGGCGTACTGGCCGAGGAGGCCGTGCGCGCCGGTGCGCTGCTGGTTCACTATTCGACCGATTATGTATTCGACGGAAGCGGCGACCGGCCGTTTCGCGAGGACGACGCGACCGGGCCGCTGAATGTCTATGGCCGCACGAAGCTCGCGGGCGAGCAGGCAATCGCGGCTGTCGGAGGCGATCACCTGATATTTCGCACGAGTTGGGTATACGGCACTACGGGGAAGAATTTTCTCGGGACGATGCTCAGGCTGGGGCGCGAGCGCGATGAATTGAGCGTTGTCGCGGACCAGGTCGGCGCGCCGACCTGGAGCGGTACGATTGCCGCGCTGACCGGCCATGTCCTGGCCCGGTATTGCGCCGACCGCGGCGGCAGGCGCGATTGGTGGCGCAAGCATGCCGGCGTCTACCACCTGACGAATGGCGGCGAAACATCGTGGCATGGCTTTGCCGAGGCCATTTTCGCCCGCGCAGGGATGGAGCGCGTCGTCGTGCACCCGATCACGAGCGATCAATACCCGACACCGGCGGCGCGGCCTCACAATTCACGGCTGTCGGGCGACAAGTTGTCCAGTGTATTCGGGTTGCGTGCGCCTTCCTGGGAGGACGCGCTCGCGCGCTGCTTGAGCGATCCCGGATTCGCGTAACCGGCGGCCGACGGACGAGCGCGCCGCGTTGCGTGCAGGTGTGCGGGACGTGGCGGCAGACCGGTGCATTGCCGGTATCGGTTGAAACGGGGCACTATCATGCGGATAACATAGTATGTTCACCTGCAACAATCTGTAACAGGTTTGCTCATCTATAATGCCGGGTTGCCGAGTCGGGCCCGGCCCGATTGCCCAGGTGATGACGGCATAATCGTTATTGCACGCGGGTGCGTCCGGGTTTTCCCGGCGAGCATGTCCGGAAGGGGCTGGCCGTCTTGTCCGGCCCGGTTGGCAGCGGTGCGGGCAACTTTTACAAATTGATAATATTTCGCGACCCACCTTCAGTACCATCCTGCAGTTGCTGTGACCTGGCGAGGTCATCCCGAGCGGATTCGCATGACAGGTGGTGGCAGTAAGGTGCAAACAGCGAAACCACAATCTGCTCAATGACTCGATCTTCGTCGCCCAGCTATCTGCTATCGATTTCCGTTGTCGCGTATCGACCGGAACCGGTGCTGCTCGAGCGTACGCTGTCGACCCTGCTCGAGGCGCTGCACGCGTTGCGCAAGGCGCCGCAACCGGTGAATTGCGAACGGCTGGCGCGGTTCTATCTCGTCGATAACGGCGACACCGATGTTCCGCAGGCGTGGCGCGACCGGCTGGAGCAGGCCGGCGTCGACTTCGAAGTGCTGCGTGGTCACGGCAACGTCGGCTACGGCCGCGGCCACAATCTCGCCATCGAGCGCAGCGACAGCGTTTTTCATCTCGTCCTGAACCCGGACGTGCTGTGTCAGCCTGATACGCTGGCGGCCGCGAGCGAATTGATGGCTGCGTATCCGGAGATCGGCCTGGTCGTTCCCGAGGTTCGCGATCAGGACGGGTCGATCCAGTACCTGTGCCGCCGCTATCCGAAAGTCCTGGATCTGCTGTTGCGCGGATTTGCGCCGCAGTCGATCCGCCGCCTGTTCAAAGGGCGTCTGGAGCGCTACGAAATGCGCGAAGAGTGCGCGACGGCGCAAGACGTCTGGGGACCCGCCATCGTGAGCGGTTGCTTCATGTTTTATCGAAGCAGCGTCCTGCGGAAACTGGCCGGCTTCGACCCGCGTTATTTTCTCTACTTCGAGGATTACGACCTCAGCCTCCGTACGGCCGAGGTGGCGCGGATCGTCTATTCTCCGCGTGTCCGGATCGTGCACTTCGGCGGCGGGGCAGCCAGGAAAGGCTGGCTGCATATCCGGCTGTTCGTTGCGTCGGCGATCCGGTTCTACAACCGTTTTGGCTGGCGGTGGATCTGATGCGCATCCTTGTTTCCGGTGCGAACGGGTTTGTCGGGCGCGCGGTATGCGCCGCGGCGGTGGCGCGCGGTCACGATGTGACCGCACTCGTCCGCCGCGCGGGCCTCGGCATTCCCGGTGTGCGTGAATGGGTGTCGCCCGAGCCCGATTTCATCTCGGTCGGCGATGCCTGGGCCGTGGGCGAGATCGACGCCGTCGTGCATACGGCGGCGCGTGTACATCAGTTCGGGCGCCACGAGGCACAACGTCTCGATGAGTATCGCCGCACCAACGTCGAGGGGACGTTGCGGCTGGCCGAGGCGGCCTATCGGCACGGCTGCCGCCGGTTCGTGAGCATGAGCAGCGTGAAGGCGCTGGCCGAGCAGGACCCCGGTCGGCCTTTGCGCGAGAGCGACACCCCCCGGCCGCTCGATGCGTACGGCATCTCGAAGCGCGAGACCGAGGAGGCGCTGGCGACGCTCGCCGCGCGCTATGGGCGGCAGGGCGTGTCCGTGCGCTGTCCGCTCGTCTACGGTCCGGGCGTCGCCGGCAACTTCGAACGTCTCATGTCAGCCGTCGCGCGCCGTATGCCGCTACCGCTCGGGCGGGCGTCCGCACCGCGTAGCCTCGTATTCGTCGGCAACCTCGCCGATGCGTTGCTGGCGCTGGCGGAGCACGCGGGCGAGTGCCAGTCCGTCTATCACGTCGCGGATCGCGAAACGCTGACCGTGCGCGAACTGATCGAGGCGCTGGGGCGCCATCTCGGGCAGCCTGCGCGGCTGCTCGACATTCCCGTGGGGCTGCTGCAACTGGCGGCGCGCGTGACCGGGCGGACCGAGACGGTGCGCCGGCTTGTCGATCCGCTGCGGCTGGATACCGGCGCGATCCGGCAGGATCTCGGCTGGCAGCCGCCGTTCAGTTGTGAAGAGGGCCTGGCACAAACCGCCAGAGCGAGTCGTGAATCTCGCGAGGAGCGTCGCTGAACATGCGGGATCTTCCTTCAATCGTCGTGGCCGTGGTACTGGCTGCGCTCGTGTGCATGGCGGTGCTGGCCGGGCTGCTGAAGACCCGGCTTGCATGGCGGCTCGCGATCGACACGCCCAACTGGCGGTCACTTCACACGATACCGGTGCCGCGCGTGGGCGGCTGGGGGGTCGTGCCCGCGGCCGTCGCGGTGTCGCTGGTGGTCGGCGCCGGTTCGCGGATCGGCTATGCGCTGGCAGGCATGGTCGTGTTGGCGGTACTCTCGTTCATCGACGATCGGCGCGGACTGCGGGCCGGTATCCGGTTTGCCGTCCACTTCATCGTTGCCGGGCTGTTCGTCTGGTCGCTCAAGACCGGCGATGGCCTGTGGGTGGCGATCGCGCTGGGCGTGGCGACCGTCTGGATGACCAATCTGTACAACTTCATGGACGGTCTCGACGGCCTGGCGGGCGGCATGGCGTTGTTCGGGTTTGCCGCATACGCATGGGCGGCCGCCGGCCACGCATCGGAACTGGCCGTGGTTGCGGCCGCGCTTGCCGGCGGCGCACTGGGGTTCCTCGTATTCAATTTTCATCCGGCGAAGATCTTTCTCGGCGATGTCGGTTCGATTCCGTTGGGCTTCATGGCCGGCGCGCTCGGCTTGTACGGCTGGCGCAACGACGTCTGGCCGCTGTGGTATCCGGCGATTGTCTTTTCGCCGTTCATTGCGGATGCGTCGCTGACGCTTGCCAAGCGCGCGATCCGGAAGGAAAAGATCTGGGAGGCGCACCGTGAACATTACTATCAGCGCCTCGTCCGCATGGGCATGGGACATCGTCCGATTGCCGCGGTCTGGTACGGACTGATGGCGGCGGCGGCGCTGCTGGGCAACGGAATGCTGCGATTGCCGGCGTTCGCTCAGTACGCGATCGTGGTGGTGTGGTATCTCGGGTTGCTCGTCGCGTGCTTCAGGCTGGATGCGGCATGGAAGCGCTTCGAGCGCCAGGAACCTGCCTGAGGTGAAAACGGTTTGCCGTTTCGACGAGACCCTGCGTCGAGCGGCCGATGAAAGCGTGCGGTCGCATCGGCAGGTCGCGACGCGGATGCAAGGGTAAATCAAGGCTGGACAACGGATACGTATGACTCAAATCGATTACCGAAGGAACGAGCTGTTCGACACGGTCAAGGCGCCGCAACTGTGGGGGCTGCTCGCGTGGTACGACATCAAGCAGCGCTACCGCCGTTCGGTGCTGGGCCCGTTCTGGATGACGCTGAGCACCGGGATCATGATCGCGACGCTGGGTGCAGTCTGGTCGCTGATTTTCAACATGCAGATCCATGAGTATCTGCCGTTTTACGCGGCAGGGCAGGTGATATGGTCGTTTTACGCCGCACAAATCAATGAGGCCTGTACAGGGTTCATCCAGTTCGAGGGGTTGATGAAGCAGACGCGTCTGCCTTTGCCGTCCTTCATCCTGCGGCTCGTGATCCGGAACCTGATCATCTTTGCGCACAACTTCCTGGTGGTTGCGGTCGTCATCACGTTCGTTGGACCGGGCTGGTCACCGACGGCACTCATGGCCATTCCCGGATTGCTGGTCGCATCGGTTGCAATCTTCTTCATTTCCCTTTGCGTTGCAATTCCCTGCACGCGTTTTCGCGATCTGCAACCCGTCGTGCAGAATTTGACCATGATCGGTTTCTACGTGACGCCAATTCTGTGGCAGCCGAAAACGCTCGGCGTGAAGTTTGCGTGGCTTGTCGAACTGAATCCGGCGACGCATCTGCTGAACATCGTGCGCGGGCCGCTGCTCGGTCAGATGCCGTCGTTCGCATCGTGGTTGTGGGTTGCCTGCATCATCGTGGTGACAGCAGTCATCGCGTCCCTCCTGCTGTCACGGTACCGCCACCGTGTCGCATATTGGCTTTGATCATGAGTGGAAGAATGGATTCCGTACATATTCGCGCCGAGAAGATCACTGTCGAATTCCCGATCTTCAATGCGTCGCATCGATCGTTGAAAAAGACGATGTTGCGGGCGACGACGGGCGGTCGGGTGGCGCACGACGCTGGCAAGCACGTTGTCGTGCGCGCAGTCAGTGAGGCATCGTTTCAATTCAATCCGGGGGATCGTGTCGCACTGGTTGGACATAACGGGGCGGGCAAGACAACGTTGCTTCGCGTGCTGTCCGGTGTGTATGCGCCGATAGCGGGGAAGCTCGATGTGCAGGGGCGTATCGGTTCGTTGCTCGACATGTCTCTGGGCATGGATCCGGAGGCGACGGGCTATGAAAATATCTTTCTCCGCGGCGTGGTGATGGGCCTCCGACCAAGGGAAATCGAGGAGAAAATCGACGAGATCGCCGAGTTCAGCGAATTGGGCGACTATCTGAATATGCCGACGCGGACATACTCGAGCGGGATGGCATTGAGACTTGCGTTCGCGGTATCCACGGCCGTTCATCCAGACATTCTCTTGATGGACGAATGGCTGTCGGTCGGCGACGAGTCGTTCAACAAGAAGGCATCGAATCGTCTGAACTCGCTGGTCGAGCGCTCGTCGATCCTCGTGATGGCATCCCATTCGCCCGATCTTGTGCGGAAAGTCTGCAACCGCAAAATCATTCTCGAAAAGGGGACTTTGACGGAGGTGCCCGTGGATCAGCCGAACGCGCCGGCTCATCCATAAGCTGAATCCAGGTGCCCGTAAGCGTTCCAATTTTCGTATGTAATCGATATGTCTGATACCACAAGCCCCGTGCATATTTATGTATGCCACCACAAGCCCGGCCCGAGCTTTACTGACGGCTGCTTCCTGCCGATCCAGGTCGGAGCAGAGCAGGCGTCAGTTGATCTCGGCACGCTGCGCGACGATACCGGCGATCACATCTCCGCGAAGAACAAGACATTTTGCGAACTCACGGCTCTTTACTGGGCCTGGAAGAACGACACCGATGCAAAGTGGATCGGGCTGATGCATTATCGCCGCCTGCTCGATTTCACCGGCGCGCACCATACGACTGACGCGCACGGTTGCGTGAACTACGACGTACTCGACGATGCGACGATCCACGCGCTCGGACTCACGGAAGAAGCCGTTACCGCAGTCGTCGAATCGAAACCCGGCCTGCTTGCCGTGTTGCCCGAGAAATGGAGCGTACGCAATGCCGGCAGCCGGAGCCTGCACAGCCATTATGTGAGCGCGGATCATCACTTCGGGAAGGATCTCGATGTGCTGCGCGATGTGATCGGGGCGTTGTATCCGTCCGATGTCAAACAATACGATGAAGTGATGCGGGGGCACGATGGCTATTTCACGAACATCTTCGTGTTGCGTCGTGATGTGTTCGACGAGTATTGCACATGGCTCTTCGCAATCCTGTTCGAAGTGGAGCGCCGGCTCGATCTGACCAATTACTCCGTCGCGGCCCGACGCGTGTTCGGCTATATGTCGGAACGACTCTTCAACGTATTCGCACATCGCAAGTTCGCTTCGGCCGAAACCTATGTCGAACTCGAGCGCGTATTCGTGAAGGATCAGAAACCGCCATATCGCGCGCCGAACTTGCTCGAAGGCGAAGTCGTCAGCATCGTCACGGCATCGGACGGGAACTTCGTTCCGCACCTGGCGGCTTTCATGGCATCGGTTCAGGACAATCTGGCGGTCGGCAAGCAACTCGACCTGATCGTGCTCGACGGCGGCATTCCGGCGGAGCAGCGCGGATTGCTTCAGCGGCAGTTCCGGGATAGTGGGCCGGGGCGCCTGACTTTCGTGGCATGTGTCGAGTTGTTCTCCGACATTCCGGTTCACGCGCATTTTTCCGCTGCGACATTCTATCGGCTCAGCCTCGGTGAGCTGCTGGCGAATCACGATCGCGTTGTCTACGTCGACGCCGATACCATCGTCCTCGATGACTTGTCGACGCTGTACGACATGGACATGGAGGGCAACGCTGCGGCGGCGGTGCCCGACGTCATTATGCGAAGCTTCGCTGCGACGGGCGTGCCGGCCATGAAGGAAGCGGGCGGTGCGCGCGCCGGCGATTATTTGCGCAATTGGCTCGGGATGGGCGATCACGGAGATGACTATTTCCAGGCCGGCTTGATCGTCATCGACCTGCAACGCTTCCGTGAAATGAATATCCGTGACAAGGCATATCAGGATCTTATTTCGAAGCGTTACTGGTTTCTCGATCAGGATGTGCTGAATCGCCATCTGGTCGGGCAGGTGAAGTTCCTCGACCTTGGCTGGAACGTCGTCAATGTGTCGATGGACGTGATCTCCGGCTTGACAAGCAATCTGGCGACCAAGGTGCGGGAGGTTTTTTCCGCACCGAAAATGGTCCACTACGCAGGATTCGAGGCGAAACCGTGGAATAACGCGGCTGCGCCGCTTGCTCATTTTTACTGGTACTACCTGCGCAAGACATTCTGGTACGAGGCTGTCATCGAGCGTCGCCCGCTTTCCGCGCCGACGCTGGATGCCGGGTTGCGCCGTGGGCCGATGTACCGCGGCGCGCGCGCGCTCTGGCGACGCCTGCCGAATCGGCTTCAGCGCCAACTTTTCTGGGTGCGCGACTTGATGATGTGAGCCGCGTGCGATCCCATATCGTGAAAGATAGATGCCTAGTCCATGGTTCGAGGGGTCATCTTTCGTTACATTGTTCTCAGTCTCGGTTGGCGAGTTGGACGGACAATGCAGGCGAATTCACCGGGCGTCATCGCGGGTCATGACATATGAATTGTTGTGAATGCATAATTCATTGAATAGAGGGTTCGAAGTGCAAAAAGTTGGAATTGTAGGTGCCGGTTTTACTGGAGCAGTTATCGCGTACAAACTGGCACGTGCCGGTTATCAGGTCGATGTATTCGATAGCCGCTCGCATCTCGCTGGCAATTGCCACTCCGATCGCGATCCGGAAACCGGCGTGATGGTTCACACTTACGGACCGCATATTTTTCATACGAGCCAGGAGCACGTGTGGAAATTCGTCAACGAATTTGATGAGTTCATGCCGTTTGTCAATCGCGTCAAGGCGGTTGTGAAGGGGCGTGTGTTCACGTTGCCGATCAATCTTCTGACGATCAATCAGTTTTTCGGCAAGGCCATGTCGCCGAACGAGGCGAAGGCGTTCCTTGAATCTATCGGCGACAAATCGATCGTCGATCCGAAGAATTTCGAGGAGCAGGCACTGCGCTTTGTCGGTCGTGACCTCTACGAGGCATTTTTCCTCGGCTACACGACCAAGCAGTGGGGCATGCATCCGACCGAATTGCAAGCCAGCATCCTGAAACGTCTGCCGGTGCGTTTCAATTATGACGATAATTACTACAACAGCAAATATCAGGGTATGCCGAAGAATGGCTATACCTATATTGTCGAAAAGCTCGTCGACCATCCGAACATCAAGGTTCACCTGAACCAGCGGTTCGACCGCAAGGAAGCGGGTGGTTACGATCACGTCTTTTATAGCGGTCCGGTTGACGGCTGGTTCGGTTTCCAGGACGGACGTCTCGGGTATCGAACGCTGGACTTCGAAGCATCACGTCACGACGGCGACTATCAGGGCAATGCGGTGATCAACTATTGCGATGTCGATGTGCCGTGGACGCGCATTTCCGAACACAAGCATTTCGCCCCTTGGGAGACCCACGAGCGGACGCTGATCTTCAAGGAGCACAGCCGCTATTGCGGCGCGGACGACGTCCCGTACTATCCGATTCGTCTTGCAAAGGAAAAGACGATGCTGGCCCATTACGTGGGGCTGGCCAGGAACGAGCGTAACGTGAGCTTCGTCGGCCGTCTTGGTACGTATCGCTATCTCGATATGCACGTGACGATCCAGGAAGCCCTGGACGCTGCCGACGGGTTCCTCGCTGCGCGTGCGGCCGGTTCGAGCGTGCCGCAGTTCTTCGTTGATCCGTTGCAATGAGAATTGCCGCTGTTGTCGTCACCCACAATCGGCCTGCGCTATTGATTGATGCGATCGATGCGCTGCGCGGGCAGACGCGGATGATTGACGCGCTGATTGTGGTGGATAATGCCAGCGGCGAAGAAACGGTCGACGTGCTGAAGCAGGCTCAGGGGATCCACGTGCTCAGGCTCGACGAGAACCTTGGCGGCGCAGGCGGTTTCGCGGCCGGCGTGCACCGCGCGCTGGAGTTGGGCGCGGACTGGATTCTGTTGCTCGACGACGATGCGATCGCAACACCATCGTTGGTCGAGCAACTGCTCGGACCGTTGGGACAGCTTGCTCACGAAAAGGTGGGCGCGATCTGTTCGACGGTTCTTGAGTTCGGCCGGGTTGCGCTGATGCATCGGCGCCGGTTTGACCCAGCCACGCTGAAGGAGCCCGTTGTTGATGAAGCCGAGTATCGTGAATCGCCAGTACGCATTGACTGCGGATCGTTCGTCGGTTTTCTCGTCAGCGCAGCGGCAGTGAGGGCTGTCGGTTTGCCGAACGCATCGTTCTTTCTTGCCTATGACGATACCGAGTATTCGCTGCGTCTTGGCCGGGCAGGTTGGTCGATCTGGCTTGCACCCGGGGCGGTAATCGATCATCGGCGGCCTGCCGGCGGCCGGTTGCGCAGCGGGCCGTATGGTGTGAAGCATTATTACAACCTGCGCAACCAGCTCGCGGTGTTTCGCCATTACGGCACGGCCCCGAAATGGCGCCTGGTCAAGCCGCTCGCGATGCACGGATTTGTCGCGGTAAAGGACGGGCGCATCAGTTCGCTGCGCCGCTGGTTGAAAGCGTGGCGCGACAGCTGGAAGGTCAGAATTTGAAAGTGCTGCATATTG
Organism: Burkholderia paludis; assembly: GCF_000732615.1. Taxonomy (GTDB): domain Bacteria; phylum Pseudomonadota; class Gammaproteobacteria; order Burkholderiales; family Burkholderiaceae; genus Burkholderia; species Burkholderia paludis. Next base: position 22,398 of record NZ_JPGL01000073.1, on the reverse strand, counting down.
CGGCTTGGCAGCGTCGTCTCGATTTCGAGTCGAGCAGTGCCTGTGGATCCGGATGGCCTCTGAAATGGCTCAAGTGACGAGATGTCGATGATTCGAATCAAGGCCTCATGGCTATCGCTGTGCGCGTTTGTCTTCGACCTCAGCGCGGTTGCCGCGGCGTGGCTGGGTGCTTACATGGTGCGCTTCAACGGCAGCGTGCCGCCCGATTTTCTGCAGGGTGCGATCCACGCGCTTGCGTGGGTGTTGCCGTTGCACGCAATCATTTTCAGGCTCGGGGGGCTGTATCGCGGCATGTGGGTGTTCGCGAGCCTGCCGGATCTGGTTCGCATCGCGAAAGCCCTCGGTGCGGCTGTGGTTCTTATCATGGCCGGAGCCGTGTTGCTTCAACCGGCTCCCGTTATTCCGCGCTCGGTTCTGTTTCTGTTCCCGTTGTTTCTGTTTCTGATGATGGGCGGCGCACGTGCGGCTTACCGCACGGCGAAGGAGTTCTACCAGTACGGCGGCCTCGTCGCGCAGGGAAAGCCGGTTTTGTTGCTCGGCGCAGGAAATGCCGGAGCAAGTCTCGCACGTGAACTGAAGCGGTCGCCGGAGTGGCGACTGGTCGGGTTGCTGGATGACGACCCCGTCAAGAGCGGGCGTGAAATCTACGGTTACAAGGTCCTTGGAACGGTCGCGGACATGTCGGCAATCGCCATGGCGATGAAGGTCGAGAATGTGATCATCGCAATGCCGTCAGCGTCGATCGAAACGCATCGTCGCATTGCCACCCTGTGTGTCCGGGCGGGCGTGAAGGCCATGGTGTTGCCCGCTCTCACCCCTGTCACGCAGGGGCAGGGGTTTCTTTCGCGTGTGCGCCACATCGATCTCGAGGACTTGCTGGGGCGGGATCCCATCCGGATCGACACGCCACATGTCGAAGCGCTGTTGCGGGATCGTGTTGTGATGGTCACGGGGGCCGGCGGTTCGATTGGATCGGAGTTGTGCCGGCAAATTGTTCGTTTCGCGCCAGCGCAGCTTGTCGCATTCGATCTGTCTGAATATGCGATGTATCGCTTGACGGAGGAACTGCGCGAGCACTGGCCAGGGCTACCTGTCATATCGATCGTCGGTGATGTGAAAGATTCGCTTCTGTTGGATCAAGTATTCTCGCGCTATACGCCTCACATCGTGTTTCACGCCGCGGCATACAAGCATGTGCCTCTGATGGAAGAGCACAATGCATGGCAGGCCGTGCGCAACAATGTGCTCGGCACGTACCGGGTGGCGCGCACGGCAATACGCTATGGGGTCAAGCATTTTGTGCTGATTTCGACAGACAAGGCGGTCAACCCGACCAACGTAATGGGCGCGAGCAAGCGACTTGCCGAAATGGTTTGCCAGTCGCTTCAGCAGACGAGCGAGCGCACGCAGTTCGAGACTGTGCGTTTCGGCAACGTGCTCGGCAGTGCCGGTAGCGTGATCCCGAAATTCCAGCAGCAGATCTCGAAGGGCGGACCCGTTACGGTTACCCACCCGGAGATCACGCGCTTTTTCATGACGATTCCGGAAGCTGCACAGCTCGTGTTGCAGGCTTCCAGCATGGGGCTCGGCGGCGAGATATTCATTCTCGATATGGGCGATCCGGTTCGTATTGTCGACCTTGCGCGAGATCTGATTCGTTTATATGGCTTCACCGAAGATCAGATTCGTATCGAGTTCACGGGATTGCGCCCCGGCGAGAAGCTTTATGAAGAGCTGCTCGCGTGCGATGAAACGACGACGCGTACGCCGCACCCGAAACTTCGGATCGCGGCAGCTCGCGAGGTGCGTGAAGGGCTACCTGACGAGCTGTTGCCCTGGCTGATGCAATATCGCGTATTGAGCGACGAGGAAGTACGGCGCGATCTTCGGCAATGGGTGGCGGAGTATCAGCCGGTCAATGTGCCGCCGTTGCAGGCGGTGAGTCGGCCCGCTGCGTAATTGCATTCCATCGTTTTATGGGCAACCCGCCGTATCTTCAAAGGGTCGGCGCCCAACCGATGTTTTGATTGTGAAACGAGTTTGCGATGTGTAGCAACTCATCCGACGATGCATGCAGAAGGCATTCTGCATCGGGTATCGCGGCATCTTGAATCGCTTTCCACCATGCCTGTTTCTCGTCCGGAGGGGCGGCGTGCACGGAGAAGGCGGGAATGCCGAACAACGTGAGAGCGTGCACGGTCAGACTCGAGTAAATCGACACGATTGCCGATATTTTTTCCCGATTATTTACGATGACCGATTCGACCAGAGGTGCATCGGTTTCGATCAGTCGCACACCTGCGCGTGCCAATTCCGATGTCCCGAAAGTATCTCCGAGAGATACCCGGGGATGGGGGTGCAACCAAACGTCAACGCCGGCATTGATCATCGCCTGAGCGATCGGCACGTAGGCCGACAGGGCTGCGAGCGGATCTCCCGTATGATCCGGCGGTGCGCCAGTGGCAAGGATCAGAATGTTTCGCGGATTTTCGAATATCGGGACGCGGTACGATGCATTATTTCGAATGAATATCTCTCGAAATATCGCTCCGGAGACGGGGGGCGTAATTACCGATGAGTTTCTCAGTAGGGACGGAGACAGTGCGTAAAATAAGGTGTCTTGGAGATTTTTAGTTTCCCGCAAAACTTGAAGGTAGCTTGTGATTCCCTCTTCGAAGTAGTGGTGTTTTTTTGCGTGGAAATTCTCTTCTATGAACCCGGTCATTTCGATGAACGGCGAAAATATCGAATCGAATTCTATTTCCGAGAATGGCAGTTTTGAATCATTGTTGTGATTGTAATATTCCGAGTGGGGTATGCATTTGACGTCGATCCAGGAATCGTTCGCCTGATATGCCCATTGAATATTGTCGCTTTCTGATTGGCGATCGATTGGGACGAGGAGGTAGTCGTCATAGCAGGCATCGCCTTGCAGTGCAATCGTCGCGGCAATGGCAGTTGAAAAGAAACCGGTTGAAATAAAAAGCCGCTTGGGGCGGAAGTTTTCGATTGAATTCGTGAGCTTGCCGCCGAGTGTATCAAGGCCGATGGATTGAGCCTTCAATGATTCGGTTACTTGGCCCTGGTATTCGATTAATTGCTGTTTCAGCGAGGCTACTTCATCACGAAGTATCGAGGAATGATGCTGGCGACGCACAAGCGATGCGATTGCACTTTTGAAATATTGCCCGATCCGCGGCTTGTGCGGTTGTTGCATGCTACGCCCTCTTCATTCATGAATTTTTATTCTATTGTAAGGGATCGGGCGGCTAGTGCAAGACACAAAACAATACAAAACGTTACAGGGCACAAGCTTGCGCCCTGTATCGTCATTGGCCGTCTCGCTTATTTATTAATAGAGCGGACGAAAGTTTCTTTTTCCGAAGAAAGGCCTCGGGCCAGTTTGTAAATGTCCTCATTTTCGAGGAGAAGCAGATTCGAAAAAATATCGCGAGCTGCCTGGGCGCGATATTTGGTTTTCAGATCATTTTCCAGCAGGCTGTCGACCCAGAAGTGGGTGCTGATCTGTATTTGTTTGAAGAGTCTTTCCACGGAAAGAGTACCTAGCGCGGATGCGCGCTCGTGTAGCGCCTTGAATATATCGAAATGGACAAACAGCCTTTCGTCCTTGAATCCGACGGTTTGCCCCGGGCGCTCGAGTCTGTAGTGGTACATATGACCGCTGGTGGCGACAGTATGTGGACGGCAAAACAGTACCTCGGCATTGAACAGCAGGTCGTCGAATCGTTTGATGTCCGTGTGAAATCGCACTCCGTGGACATCCAGAAAATTTTTGCGGAAAATCTTGCGCCAGATCGTCGGTGCATGAAGTACGACTTCGTCAGGGTCGACGCGATAACAGTCGAACAGTGCCCGTTTGGCCGAGCCGAAATGCTCCTCGACGTTGTGGCTGGTGCCGCTGGCGCTGTATTCTTCGACGTAGCCACACAGAGATACATCGGCGCCAGTATCGATTGCTGCGCCGACGAGTTTCTCGAACATGCCCGGCGTAATCCAGTCGTCTCCGTCGACAAACCCGATATAGGTGCCACGTGCCTCGTCGAGTCCGCGTTGACGAGCGGCCGCACATCCGCCATTGACTTGGGAAATCAAACGGATATTGGAGTATTTTTCAGCGTAAGCGGCTGCAATTGCAGCTGTATCATCTTTAGACCCGTCGTCAACAACCAGGACCTCGGAAGTGATGCCGCTAATCGCTCCTAGCGAATCGAGGCATTGCGGCAGGTAGGCGGAAATGTTGTATGCAGGGACGATGATGCTGACATCGACGGTTTGCGTTTCATTCCAATGAATGACATTCCAGCGTTCAACGCTATAGAGCCGAAACGAGCGTACCAGCGGTTTGAGCAGCTGATAGAGTTGCCTGGCCGGAAGTCGGTGCTCTTCGAAGCCACCGATTAGTGTGTCGATCCTGGCGGAGCGGGACAGTTTTTCGACGGTTTCGAGACTGAAGAAGGCCCAGTCGATGTATGCGGCAATTGTGTCGCATTGCCATGCGGCGACCACGTTCGCAAAATCGTCCAGCCGGTCCAGGCAGACGATCCTGGCGTTGGATTCCTGTGCTATGAGCGCTTTGAGTTCATTGCGCTTTTCTTCGACCGGGTGGTAGACGATCGCGCGACGCCCCAGGTCCGATGCCACAAACTGGAACGCACGCAGCGCGCTGTCGTTTGATATGTGAAACAGCGTGTCTGCACGGCTTGCATAAAGCAAACCTTCCGCGTGATTTGATGCGGCAATCGATGCGCTGGCATGTTGGATTTCATCCATGTTCACATCAGAGGCCAGCCAGCCGGTACGCTCGGTGTCGGCAATCCCGCTGGGGAGAAAATCTGAAATGGCAAGTCTTGTCATGGTGAATTCCTCTACTACTTGAAGCGGCGCATCAGGCTCGCCACCGCGATTTTTGCGCGCCGGCGCATGGCTAATTGAGCATGTTCCCTTCTGCCGGTGTCGAGGTAAAAGCGGAACGATGTCCGTGCATCGGTTTCTTTCGAAAGATAGAGGGAAAGTTCCCGTGCTTTCTTGTTGCAGATCAGCCAGAGTTTGTACGACCGATCATCATTCCGGGAGTTTGCGTCAAGTACTTCGTTGAGCCATGCGCTCGGGAAGAGCTTGAACGCATCGGACAATTCGCTTACGAAGCGTTCTCGCACCGGATGTGCAACGCTTGTGATGCACCAGAAGGCGAAGTCAATCAGGTGTGAGACAATTTTTGCACCAGCGGCGCTCGGAAGGCTGGTAATATCGGAGTCCGATGCAACTGCCTTTATGATGCGAACGAAATCGAGGCGCTTCTCGTCGTTTCGGCTGGTAATTTGCCCTGGACGATTGATGCGATAGAAATAGGCGGGCGCAGAGGTCAGCAGGATTTTCGATGCAATCGCTATGGCACGGAAGTGATTCGGAACATCCTCGTAAATCAGTCCCATCGGGAAGGGGCCGATACGGTTGCGCAGGAAGTCGGACCGGTAGACGCGATTGCATGAAGACGCTTCGAAATGAGCGAGTTGAGGACAATCCTGGATATTCGTGAGAACGAAAGGGTCGCCACCCAGTGCCGAATCGAAAGCGGCTTTGTCGTTAAACGGTGCAAATTCGCCCGATCGCTGGTTGTACACCAACGATCGTAGCCATGCAAAATCGCCGCCGTGGCGATCGAGCAGGCGTACGGCGTTCGCGAAGGCACGCGCGTCGACCCAGTCGTCGCTGTCAATCAGGCTGATATAGCGGCCACGCGCGAGCTGAATACCGGTGTTGCGGGCGGCACTGAGTCCACCGGCTCGATACGCGTCGTAATTCTGGGTGGAGTCGATGACGAGCTGGAGACTCGGATGGCGCGCACAAACTTCGCTCACCTTCTCCATTGTGCGGTCCGTCGATCGATCGTCAATCACGATCAATTCGTAGCTGATGCCAACGTCGCGAATCAGGCTGGTCAGGCATTCCTCTATAAAGGACTCAACGTTGTAGGCTGGAATAATGTAAGACAGATCAATCACGGATTCATTTCTCCGGCTACGCCGCCTTTGGCGTAATGAAGGTAAGCTTGGCACCAACGGCAGAGGCGCAAGCGAAACCGGCTCTCGCTACGAGCAATGGAACACGCGCTGTGTAGTAGGACTGAGCGAACCTGCGCAACGCAGCGAGTAACAGAGGGGGCTGAGAGGGGCGTATTTGCACTCTAGTCCCCGGATTATACAGGAGTGTTGTACATCGTCAGAATGCAGGCCGGTGGCCTGGATGCTGGTCAGCGTGTCGACGAATGGTGCCGCGCCTTCCTCACCACCATCCACCTCGGCGCCCTGAACCGCACGATGCTGAGATACAGCCACACATAGGTCAGCGCGAACAGCACGACGAACACGAACAGATGCACCGTGTGCCGCCAGAACAGCGTCGCGGGTATCACCGCGACGAGGCACAGCAGCCACAGGTACGGCGACGTCAGCGAATTGCGGCGCGTCAGGTCGTGCGCGTGCTTCGTGCCGACGGCCCAGCGCATCAGCCGCTTGTACACGAGCATGTGCAGGTGCACGCCGTCCGGAATGCCGGGCGACATGCCGCGGATGAATTTCTTCCGGTAGATCGAGAAGCACGTCTCGAAGATCGGATACATGAACAGCAGCACCGGGTACCACGCGGACACCTCGCGGTTGCGCATCACGAGCAGGATCGCGAGTTCCGCGAGCATGAAGCCGATGAAATACGCGCCGCCGTCGCCGAGGAAGATCAGCCCGGCCGGGAAGTTCCACAGGAAGAAGCCGAGCACGGCGCCCATCATGATGATCGATGCGGACATGACGACCGGGTCGCCGACCTGGAACGCCACGTAGGCGAGCGACGCGAACATCATGAAGCTGACCATCGACGCGAGGCCGTTGAAGCCGTCGATGATGTTGATCGCGTTCGCGAGCGCCGCGACCGCGAGCACGGTGACGAACGCCGAAATGGCCACGTAGCTGAGCAGGAAATCGAGCGGCGGCACGCTGATGCGCGTGACCGCGATGTGCATCAGCCAGAACGCGAGCGCGGCCGCACCCATCGTGCAGAGCAGCCGCGCGCGCGGCGACACGCGCTTGGTCAGGTCCTCGACGAGGCCGGACAGGAATGCCGGCAGACCGCACGCGGCGATGCCGAGGATGCTGCCGGCGATCGTCGGGTAGCGCCCGAGCAGGATCAGTGCCGACGCGACGACGCCCGCGAGGATCCCGATGCCCCCGACCCGCGGCACGGGCCGCACGTGGAATTTCTGCACGCCGGCCAGATCGCTGTCGACCGAGAATTTCTCGTGAAGGTGCGCATAGCGCACGATGAACAGCGTGACGAGCAGGGAGACGATGAAGCCGGACGCAAAGCTGAGCATGGGATCGCTCTGAAAATGGACAGCGGATTATACAAAACCGCGCGGGTTCCCCTCCTGCCAGCGCCAGTGATCCGCACACATTTCCTCGATGCCGAGCGTCGCGCGCCAGCCGATGATGTCGGCCGCGGCCTGCGGATTCGCATAGCACTCGGCGATGTCGCCCGGGCGGCGCGCGACGAGCTCGTACGGCACCGGGCGGCCCGACGCCTTCTCGAACGCGCGCACGACTTCCAGCACGCTGTAGCCCTGGCCCGTGCCGAGGTTCACGACGAAACTCGCGTCGCGCTTCGCCAGCGCGTCGAGCGCGGCGATGTGCCCCTTCGCGAGATCGACGACGTGGATGTAGTCACGCACGCCCGTGCCGTCCGGCGTCGGGTAGTCGGAGCCGAACACGCGCAGCTTTTCCAGCTTGCCGACCGCGACCTGCGCGACATACGGCATCAGGTTGTTCGGGATCCCGGCCGGATCCTCGCCGATCAGCCCGCTCGCGTGTGCGCCGACCGGGTTGAAGTAGCGCAGCGTTGCGATCCGCCATGACGGATCCGACACCTCGAGATCGCGCAGGATCTGTTCGGCGATCAGCTTCGACTGGCCGTACGGATTCGTCGCGGACAGCGGGAACGATTCGTCGATCGGCGAGCGTTCGGGCACGCCGTACACGGTCGCGGACGAGCTGAACACGAACTGCTTGACGTTGCGCTCGCGCATCACCTTGAGCACGGCGAGCAGGCCGCCGATGTTGTTCTGGTAGTACTCGAGCGGCTTCGCGACCGATTCGCCGACGGCCTTGAGCGCCGCGAAATGAATCGTGCCGGTGATCGGGTGCGCGTCGAACACCTTCGCGAGCGCGGCTTCGTCGCACACGTCGATCGGGTGGAACGCGGGCGCCTTGCCCGTGATCTGCTCGATGCGTCGCAGGGATTCGGCCTTGCTGTTGACGAGGTTGTCGACGATCACGACGTCGTAGCCGTTGTCGAGCAGCTCGACGCTCGTATGCGAGCCGATATAGCCCGCTCCGCCGGTGACGAGGATGGTGCCTTTCGCGGTCATTACTGATGCGCTCCTTCAGAGGGTGATACCGGTTAGCGAATGGATGGTATGCCGGTAGCGTTCGACAACCTGCTGCTCGTCGAATTCCGCCGCGACCTTCTGCCGGCCGCGCGCGCCCATCGCGTCGCGTCCGGCCGTTCCGAGTTCGATCATGCGATTCAGTTGCTCCGCGAGGCTCGCGCTGTCGCGCACGCGGCACAGGAAACCCGTTTCGCCGTCGGCGACGACGTCGCGGCAGCCCGGCACGTCGGTCGCGACGATCGGGCGGCCCATCGCCGACGCTTCCATCAGCGTGCGCGGTACGCCTTCGCGGTACGACGGCAGCACGACGCAGTCGGCCGCCGCGATATGCGGGCGCACGTCGTGCGCCTCGCCGAGATACTCGACGATGCCTTCGCCGACCCACGCGTCGACATCCGCACGGCCGATCGCGCTCGGATTGTCGACGCCGAGCGGCCCGAGCAGCTGGAAACGCGCGAGCGGAAAGCGCTTGCGCACGACGCGCGCGGCCTCCACGTATTCTAGTACGCCCTTGTCCCACAGCAGCCGGCCGATCAGGATGAAGACGGGCGCGTCGCCCGCGGGCAGCGGCACGGGCGCGAACTGTTCGAGATCGACGCCTTCGCCGTGCAGCAGCCGCGCGCGGTCGGGATGCGCGAGCAGGCGCTCCTCGGTGAAGGTCTCGAGATCGTCGCGGTTCAGGAACCACACTTCACGCGGGAAGCGGAACGCGAACCGGTACAGGCGCTTCGCGACGCTCGCCGCGCGGCTTTTCTGGATGAAGACGTAGCCGAGGCCTGTCGTCACCGCGATCGACGGCACGCGGGCGAGCCATGCGGCGACCGAGCCGTAGATGTTCGGCTTGATCGTGTAATGGAACACGAGATCGGGTTCGAGCGCGCGGTAGTGGCGCACCAGCGCGGCAAGCGTGCCGAGATCCTCGCGCGGGCTCGTGCCTTTCGATGCGACCGAGAGCGCCACGTAGCGGCAGCCCATCTGCTCCAGCAGGGGGACGGTGCGGTCGTGCGGCGCGATCACGACGACCTCGGCGCCGCGCGCGACGAGCGTGCGGATCAGCCCGTGGCGATACGTGTAGATCGCCCAGGCCGTGTTGCAGACGAGCGCGATGCGCAGCGGGGAGGTGGCGGCCATGAAGAAAAGAAAAAATAAAGCGTCGTAATTGCCGGGCAGGCGTCAGGCGGACGGCCGCGCGGAGAACAGCGTCCGCTTGATCCGCTGCAGCGTGCGATACGGCGTCACGAAATGCAGCAGGTTCTTGGCGAGGCCGGCCCAGTCGTACGGGTTCAACGCGTTGAAGTGGCTCAGCAGCAGCGTCAGGGTGGATATCAGCTGGCGCCGCCGCTTGGTTGCGCTGATCCCGCCCTCGTTGAGCTCGTAATACAGGCCGAGCTCGGGCAGGTTCGCGCAATCGTAGCGTTGCATGAGCCGCAAGAAAAGATCGAGATCCTCGGCCGCGCGGTATTTCTCACGATAGTTGCCGACTTCGCGCACGGCGTCGATGCGCAACATGACCGACGGGTGCACGAGCGGCGAGCGCAGGAAGCGCGTGCGGCGCAGCGTGCGCGGATCGGCGGGCGGCATCAGCATGAAGCGCGGCTCGCCGGCGCGCGATACGACCTGCGTCCACATGCCGACGCAGGCCACGCGCGGGTGGGCGTCGAGATACACGCGCTGCTTCGCGAGGCGCCGCGGCGCGGCGAGATCGCCCGCGTCGATGCGCGCCGCGTAGCGGAAGCCACGCGCCGCGAGCGAGTCGATGCCGGCCGCGAGCGCGCGCTCGATGCCGCCGTTCTGCGGCATGCGCAGCAGCTCGATCGAGAGGCCCGGCAGGTCGGGCGCGACGATCGGCGGCGTGCTGCCGTCGTCGACGATCAGCACATGCACGGGCGCGTCCTCGCGCAGCGACGCGAGCGTCCGGACGACGTCGTCGTGCCCGTTGTAGGCCGGCATCAGTACGGCCACGTCGTCGAGCGCGGGCGGGCAATCAGGGGACGTCATGGTCGCAGCTTGAAGCGGATGTAGTAAAAATTCACGGCGGCGGCGGCCAGGTAGCCGGCCGCCAGCCCGACGAGCGCGCCGTACAGGCCGAGCCTCGGGATCGCGAACAGGTTGACGAGCGCGGCGATCGCGAGCGCCAGCAGCCATTTCGACAGCAAGACGAATTTTGCTTGATATTTGAGCACGATAAGATTGCCTATCGCCTCGATGCCGGCCGGGACGGACAGCCAGACGGCCCAGCGGAAGATGTCGACCGATGCCTCGTAGCCGCGGCCGAAGACCTTGCCGACGATCAGCGGGGCGGCGGCGTCGAGCACGAGCGCGCCGGCGGTCATCAGGCAGGCCGTCATCGCGATCAGCCGGACGATGTTGCGGCGCAGCCGCGCGACGTCCTGCACGCGGTAGACGAAGGCGGGCGCGATCGTCTGCGCGAGCATCAGCGCGAGCGTGATCCAGTTCTCGTTGAGCTGCTGCGCGGCCGAGTAGCGGCCGAGATCGGCGAACGACACGTGACGCTCGAGCATCAGGCGGTCGAGCTTCAGGAACAGGTACATGCAGATGAGGCCGAGCCAGAACACGGTGCCGGCCGTTGCAAAGTGCCGGAACAGCGGCCTGTCGAAGGTCCAGCCGAGCGTACCGCCGTGGCGCTGCCGGTAATACAGCAGCAGCGCGAAGCCGATCGCGGCGGCTTCCAGCGCCCACAGCCACGCGAAGCTCGCGGGGCCGGCGGCCGCGCGGACCAGCAGCCAGACCAGCAGCGCCTTCGCCAGCGCGGTGACCATGCTGGTGACGAGCTGCGGCTTGCTGTAGGTCATGCTCTGCAGCCACGCGTTGACCACGCCGACGAACGGCTCGCGGAACACCATCGTGACCGCCAGGCCCGCGAGCATCGCGCCGACCAGCGGATCGAAGGCGCCCGCGGCGATCGCGATCCAGGTCGCGACGAGCGCGGCGGCCGAGACGGCGATGCGCAGCGCGAACGCGCTGCCGAGCACCGCGCCGAGCTGGGCGGGCGGCCGCTGGACGATGGTCGGAACGAGGATTTCCGCGCCGCACACCCAGGTGAGGGGCGCCAGCACCAGGAGGAGCGTATTCGCATACTGCCACTTGCCGAACACGTCGGGCCCGAAATAACGGGCCAGAAGACCGCTGATCGCGATCGCGACGCCGATCTGCGTGAGCCGTTCGAGCCCCAGCCAGACGAGGTTCGCGACCGCCTTCGCGACATCGGGGTTGCCGAAGCGCTTCAGCATGCGCGGCGGCGGCGGCGCGCGCGCGAGGCGGCCGGCAGGACGCCCGGAGGCTGCGGATTGGCGGCGGCGGGACGGCTAGGCATTAAAATGGGCGGGATGCGCGTCATCGAAACCCGCGATTATATAAGTGGGATCGGGTCTGCGTCCGCCATTGCGCAGCGGCAGCGTCGCTCCGTGCCCGGCCACCATGTATCATGCGCGGCACCGGCGAGCGGCGGCCCGGCAAGCCAGACAATTTTCCATGCACGCAACTGAGAGAAGAGAATCGATGATCTCCCAATCCATCTTCAAGGCATATGACATTCGTGGCGTGGTCGGCAAGACACTCGACGTCGATACGGCGCGCGGGATCGGCCAGGCATTCGGCAGCGAAGTGCGTGCGCAGGGCGGCGATGCGGTCGTCGTCGCGCGCGACGGTCGCCTGTCCGGGCCGGAACTCGTCGGCGCGCTTGCCGACGGCCTGCGTGCGGCGGGCGTCGACGTCGTCGACGTCGGCATGGTGCCCACGCCGGTCGGCTATTTCGCGGCGAACGTCCCGCTGGCGCTGAAGGCCGGCGAGCGCCGCGTCGATTCGTGCATCGTCGTCACGGGCAGCCACAACCCGCCCGACTACAACGGCTTCAAGATGGTGCTGCGCGGCGCGGCGATCTACGGCGAGCAGATCCAGGCGCTGTACCGCCGCATCGTCGACGGGCGCTTCGAGACGGGCAGCGGCTCGTACGAGCAGATCGACGTGGCCGATCAGTACATCGCGCGCATCGTCGGCGACATCAAGCCGGCTCGTCCGATGAAGCTCGTCGTCGACGCCGGCAACGGCGTCGCCGGCCCGCTCGCGACGCGCCTGTTCAAGGCGCTCGGCTGCGAACTGGTCGAGCGCTTCACCGACATCGACGGCACGTTCCCGAACCATCACCCCGATCCCGCACACCCGGAAAACCTGCAGGACGTGATCCAGGCGCTGAAGGACACCGACGCCGAGATCGGCTTCGCGTTCGACGGCGACGGCGACCGCCTCGGCGTCGTCACGAAGGACGGCAAGATCATCTATCCGGACCGCCAGCTGATGCTGTTCGCGGAAGAAGTGCTGTCGCGCAACCCGGGCGCGCAGATCATCTACGACGTGAAGTGCACGCGCAATCTTGCGCAATGGGTGAAGTCGAAGGGCGGCGAGCCGCTGATGTGGAAGACGGGCCACTCGCTCGTGAAGGCGAAGCTGCGCGAGACCGGTGCGCCGCTCGCCGGCGAAATGAGCGGCCACGTGTTCTTCAAGGATCGCTGGTACGGCTTCGACGACGGCCTCTATACGGGCGCGCGCCTGCTCGAGATCCTCGCGAAGACGGCCGATCCGAGCGCGCTGCTCAACGGCCTGCCGGACGCGATGAGCACGCCCGAGCTGCAGCTCTGGCTCGACGAAGGCGAGAACTTCCGCCTGATCGAGAAGCTGCAGAAGGAGGCCAAGTTCGACGGCGCCGATGAAGTCGTGACGATCGACGGGCTGCGCGTCGAATACGCGGACGGCTTTGGCCTCGCGCGTTCGTCGAACACGACGCCGGTCGTCGTGATGCGTTTCGAAGCCGAGACGCAGGAAGGGCTCGAGCGCATCCAGGCGGACTTCCGCCGCGTGCTGACGGCGGCCAAGCCGGACGTCAAGCTGCCGTTCTGAGCATCGGCGGCCTGCGGGCCGCCACCGGCGCGACGTCGAAGCGTCGCGCCACCCCCGGGAAGCGGCGCGCGCGAAAGCGTGCGGCCGCTTTTTCGTCTTCGGCGCACGTGCCCCCGACCGGACGATGCCTGCCCGTGGCGGGCCGCCGAAAGCCCGTTGTGAGCGGGAACAGGCCCCTGGTGCGCCGGGCGCGATAAAATCGCTCCTTTATGCCTGTCGCCGGCTGCCAGCCGGCGTTTTTTCAGCGTGCAAAAGATCCTGATCGTGCGCGTGTCGTCGCTGGGCGACGTCGTGCACAACATGCCGGTGATCGCCGATATCCGGCGCCGCCACCCCGATGCGCAGATCGACTGGCTCGTCGAGGAAAGCTTCGTCGACCTCGTGCGGCTCGTCGACGGCGTGCGCGACGTGCTGCCGTTCTCGCTGCGCCGCTGGCGCAAGAAGCCGTTCTCGGGCGCCACGTGGCGCGAAATCCGTGCATTCCGCCGGCGTCTCGCGGCCGAGCAGTACGACCTCGTGATCGACTGCCAGGGCCTCATCAAGACGGCCTGGGTCGCGAGCTGGGCGCGCGGCCCGCTCGTCGGGCTCGGCAACCGCACCGACGGCGCCGGCTACGAATGGCCGGTGCGTTTCTTCTACCGCAAGCGCGTGCCGATCGCGCCGCGCACGCACGTCGTCGAGCGGTCGCGGCAACTCGTCGCGGCGGCGCTGGGCGATCCGGCGCCGACGCCGGCCGACCCGGTCGATTTCGGCCTCGACACGCGCGCGGCGGCGAGCGCGGTGGCCGCGCTCGGCCTGAACCTGCCGGTGCCGTACGTGGTGTTCGTCCACGCGACGTCGCGCGCCGACAAGCAGTGGCCGGACGCCGCATGGATCGAACTCGGCCAGGCGCTGGTGCGGCGCGGCGCGTCGCTCGTGCTGCCGTGGGGCAACGACGCGGAGCGCGCGACCAGCGAGCGGCTCGCCCAGGCGTTCGGCGAGGCGGCGATCGTGCCGCCGAAGCTGTCGCTGCCGGCCGTGGTCGGGCTGGTCGAAGGCGCGGCCGCCACCGTCGGGGTTGATACAGGTCTGGTTCACATCGCGGCCGCGCTGAAGCGTCCGACGGTCGAACTGTACAATTTCGCGACGGCCTGGCGGACCGGCGGCTACTGGTCGCCGAACGTCGTCAATCTCGGCACCGCGGGGCAACCTCCGTCGATCGCGCAGGTGAAGTCGGCACTCGCGGGCTTCGGCCTCCTGTAACGCCTGTCAATGACGCGAACCGATCATGAGTGAATCCCAGATCATCGAAGTCTCGTCCGCCGACTGGAGCGGACACAACCTGTCTGCGCCGCGCGAGCAGCTGCTGGCCGCCGTCGAGGAGGGCAAGGTGCTGTATTTCCCGCACCTGCGCTTCGCGATCGAAGGCGGCGAGGAAGCGCTGCTCGATCCGGCGCTGGCCGATCCGAAACGCAAGAACATCAGTCTCGCGCCGAACGGCGGCGCGCTGGCCGGCGTGCTCGGCGACAGCGTCACGCAGTCGGCCGTGCGCGCGCTGGTCGCGCGCTTCCAGCAACAGGCCGGCACGCTCGTCGACGGCCTCTTTCCCGAATACCACGGCAAGCTGCGCGTCGCGCCGACCAGCCTGCGGCTGATGCAGGTCGAGACGCGCCAGACGTCGTGGCGCAAGGACGACAGCCGGCTGCACGTCGACGCGTTCCCGTCGCGGCCGAATTACGGCGAGCGCATCCTGCGCGTGTTCACGAACGTGAACCCGGCCGGCGTGCCGCGCGTGTGGCGCGTCGGCGAGCCGTTCGAGGACGTCGCGAAGCGCTTCCTGCCGCGCATCAGGCCGCAACTGCCGGGCGCCGCATGGCTGCTGAACCTGCTGCACGTGACGAAGTCGCCGCGCAGCGCGTACGACCACCTGATGCTGAACCTGCACGACGGCATGAAGGCGGATCTCGACTACCAGAAGACGAGCCCGCAGGAGACGATGCCGTTTCCGCCGGGCTGCGTGTGGATATGTTTCTCGGATCAGACTTCGCACGCTGTGATGTCGGGGCAGTTCATGCTCGAGCAGACGTTCTTCCTGCCGGTCGATGCGATGGTGCGCCGCGAATGCGCGCCGCTCGGCATTCTCGAGCGCCTGCAGGGCAGGGCGCTGGTTTGAGCGCGCACCTTCCCCGCTGCAACACGAGGGGCGCTGCATGCTGAGGGCGATCTATCGCGCGCTGTGGTGGCTCGTCGCGCCCGTCGCCGTCATCCGGCTCTATGTGCGCTCGCGCAAGGAGCGCGGCTATCGCGAACACATCGGCGAACGCTTCGGCCGCGTGGCGGGCCGCTCGCGGGACGACCGGGCGCCGCTGATCTGGGTGCACGCGGTATCGGTCGGCGAAACGCGCGCGGCGCAGCCGCTGATCGACGCGCTGATGCACGCGCGTCCCGATGCGCGGATCCTGCTCACGCACATGACGCCGAGCGGCCGTGCGACCGGCGAACAGATCTTCGGCGATCGCGTGCTGCGCTGCTACCTGCCGTACGACATGCCGGGCGCGGTGCGGCGCTTCCTGCGCGCCTGGCGGCCGACGCTCGGCCTCGTGATGGAAACCGAGGTGTGGCCGACGCTGATCGACGAGTGCCGCCGCGCAGACGTGCCGCTGGTGCTGACCAATGCGCGGATGTCCGCTCGTTCGTTCCGGCGCGCGGCGAAGTTCGGCGCGGCGGCGCACGACGTGTTCGGCGGCTTCTCGCGCGTGCTCGCGCAGAGCCCGGCCGACGCGGAGCGGCTGACGTCGCTCGGCGCGCGCAACGTGGCCGTGCTCGGCAACCTGAAATTCGACATGACGACGCCGCCTGAACTCGCGGCGCGCGGCCATGCGTGGCGCGACGCGATCGGCGCGCGGCCCGTGTGGGTCGCCGCGAGCACGCGCGAGAACGAGGAGGCGCTGGTGCTGCAGGCGTTCGCGGCGATGCGCACGCCGGGCGCGCTGCTGGTGCTCGTGCCCCGTCATCCGCAGCGTTTCGCCGAGGTCGAGGCGCTCGTCGAGCGCGGCGGGCTCAAGTGCGTGCGCCGCTCCGCATGGGCGGCCGGCACGGCCGCGCCCGCGGCGGGCCGGCCGGCGGCCGCGCCGCTGCCGGACGACGTCACGGTGCTGCTCGGCGATTCGATGGGTGAACTCGGCGCGTATTACGCGGCGGCCGACGTCGCGTTCATCGGCGGCAGCCTGCTGCCGCTCGGCGGCCAGAACCTGATCGAAGCGTGCGCGGTCGGTGTGCCGGTGCTGATCGGGCCGCACGTTTTCAACTTCACGCAGGCGACCGTCGACGCGGTCGCGGCCGGCGCGGCGCTGCAGGTGGCGGATCCGCTCGATCTCGCGCACGTGCTCGACGCGCTGTTCGCCGACAAGGCGCGGCGCACTGCGATGGGCGCGGCCGGCTCGGCCTTCGCGTCGCGCCATCGCGGCGCGACCGCGCGCACGGTCGACGTGCTCACGGCGCTGCTGCCGCCCGCCGAGCGCGACGCGCGCACGCCGCGGGACGCGCAGGACACGTCCGACGACTAGACGGCGGGAGGCGGCGCGATGCCGCCCGGGCAGGCGTGGCGGCGGCATGCCGCCGCGTCGCTCAGACCGTCAGCAAGCCCTTCTTCTCGATGAACGCGACCACGTCCGCGACGCCGTCGAGCGCCTTCAGGTTCGTCATCACGTAAGGCCGCTCGCCGCGCATCTTCTTCGTATCGGCAGCCATCACGTCGAGGTTCGCGCCGACCAGCGGCGCGAGATCGGTCTTGTTGATCACGAGCAGGTCCGACTTCGTGATGCCGGGGCCGCCCTTGCGCGGAATCTTCTCGCCGCCGGCGACGTCGATCACGTAGATCGTGAGATCCGACAGCTCGGGGCTGAAGGTCGCCGCGAGATTGTCGCCGCCGGATTCGATGAACACGATGTCGGCGTCGGGGAAGCGCGACAGCATCCGGTCGACGGCCTCGAGATTGATCGACGCATCCTCGCGGATCGCCGTGTGCGGGCAGCCGCCCGTCTCGACGCCCATGATGCGTTCCTCGGGGAGCGCGCCCGCGACCGTCAGCAGCCGCTGGTCTTCCTTCGTATAGATGTCGTTGGTGATCGCGACGAGGTCGTAGCGGTCGCGCATCGCCTTGCACAGCATTTCGAGCAGCGTGGTCTTGCCGGAGCCGACGGGGCCGCCGATGCCGACGCGCAGCGGCGGCAGCTTCTTCGTACGGCGGGCGGAGGAGGGAGCGAGTGTGTTCATGGCGGAGCGCGTCGGGTTCAGGAGCGGAACAACCGCGAATACTGGGTTTCGTGCCGGGCCGACAGGATGCCGAGCTGCGGCGCGAACGTGTTGACGGCGTCGGGCGGCGTCGCGAGCGCGCGGCGCACGGCCGCGTCGATCGCGCCGCGCAGCGCGACGATGATGCGTTGCCCGGCGAGCTGACCGAGCGGCACGGCCTTCAGCGCGGCGGACGTCTGGTTCTCGACCCAGCCGAACGCGTATGCGGCGAGCACGGCGTCGGCGCTCGCCGCGTGCGCGGCGGCCGCATAGGCGAACGCGGTGGGCAGCGCGACCGGCGACATCGCCGCGAGCGTCGCGCGGCGCGCGGCATCGCCCCATTCGAGCGACGCGCAGAGCTGCGCGAGCGACCAGCCCATCTGTTCGGTCTCGCGGCGCAGTTCGGCCGATTCGCGGCTCGCGACGAACCACGCGTTCGCCGTGGCCAGCGCCGGCGCGTCGTGCGCGTGCCAGCGCGCGAGCTGGTGCGCGAGGAACGGCAGCTCGCCGTGCGCGAGCACGTCGCTCAGGCCGCTCGCGATCCAGTCGCGCGCGGTATCCGCGTCGTGGATCAGGTTCGCGTCGAGCGCCGCTTCGAGCCCCTGCGAATAGCTGAACGCGCCGATCGGCAGCGCCGGCGACGCGAGGTGCAGCAGCGCGACGAGTTCAGTGGTGGTCATGGCCGTGGCCGTGCGCGCAACCGGGACCATGCTGGTGGTCGTGGTCGTGGTCGTGGTCGTGGTCGTGCGAGTGCGAGTGCGAGTGGCCGTGGTGTTCGCCGAATACCTGTTGCGCAAGCGCGTAATCCTCGGCGAACGTCGCATCGTGCCCGTGCTTGTGGCCGCCGCCGTACGCGCCGGCTTCCGGCTGGAACGGCGCGAGCGTTTCCTCGACCTGCGTGCCGAGCCGGCGCAGCATGTCCGCGAGCACCGGATCGGCTTCGAGCTTCAGGTAACCGGCGCCGATCTCGACCGGGGTGTGACGGTTGCCGAGGTGGTACGCGGCGCGCATCAGCGTGAGCGGATCGGCCGCCTGCACGCGCAGCACGGTCTCGGGCGCCGCGGCCACGCGCACGAGCGCGCCGTCGTCGGCGACGAGCACGTCGCCGTCGCGCAGGATCGTGCCGCGCGGCAGCAGGACCGCGACATCCTCGCCGGTGTCGAGCGTCGCAGCGAGGCGGCTCTTGCAGCGGGCGTCGTAGGCGAGCGTGAGGGTCGGCGCGCGCGCGACGAGCGACGCGGCGAGTTTCACGTTCGGGGCAATGCGTTTGTCGAGGGTGCGCATGAATCGGGGACCGGAAATCAGAACAGGAAATAGCGCTGCGCCATCGGCAGCACCGTGGCCGGCTCGCAGGTGAGCAACTGGCCGTCGGCGATCACGTCGTAGGTCTCGGGATCGACGCTGATCGACGGGCGCCACGCGTTGTGGATCATGTCGGCCTTCGTCACGGTGCGGCAGTTGCGCACGGGCACGATCCGCTTCGCGAGGCCGTAGCGTTCCGCGATGCCCGCGTCGGCGGCCATCTGCGACACGAAGGTCAGCGACGTGCGCGCGAGCGCGCCGCCGCGCGTCGCGAACATCTCGCGGTAGTGGACCGGCTGCGGCGTCGGGATCGATGCGTTCGGGTCGCCCATCTGCGCCATGGCGATCATCCCGCCCTTCAGGATCATCGACGGCTTGATGCCGAAGAACGCCGGCTCCCACAGCACGAGGTCGGCCCACTTGCCGGGCTCGATCGAGCCGACCTCGTGCGCGATGCCGTGCGTGAGCGCCGGGTTGATCGTGTACTTCGCGACGTAGCGCTTCGCGCGGAAGTTGTCGTGGCGCGCGCCGTCTTCCGGCAGCGCGCCGCGCTGCACCTTCATCTTGTGCGCGGTCTGCCAGGTGCGGATGATCACTTCGCCGACGCGGCCCATCGCCTGCGAATCGGACGACAGCATCGACAGCGCGCCGAGATCGTGCAGGATATCCTCGGCCGCGATCGTCTCGCGGCGGATCCGCGATTCGGCAAAGGCGAGATCCTCCGCGATCGACGGATCGAGGTGATGGCACACCATCAGCATGTCGAGATGCTCGTCGAGCGTGTTGATCGTGTACGGGCGCGTCGGGTTGGTCGAGGACGGCAGCACGTTCGACTCGCCGCACACCTTCAGGATGTCGGGCGCATGCCCGCCGCCCGCGCCTTCGGTGTGGTACGTGTGGATCGTGCGGCCCTTGAACGCGGCGACCGTCGATTCGACGAAACCGCCTTCGTTCAGCGTGTCGGTGTGGATCGCGACCTGCGTGTCGGTGTCGTCGGCAACCGACAGGCAGTTGTCGATCGCGGCGGGCGTCGTGCCCCAGTCCTCATGCAGCTTCAGCCCGATCGCGCCGGCCGCGATCTGCTCGACCAGCGGCTCGGGCAGGCTCGCGTTGCCCTTGCCGAGGAAGCCGAGGTTGATCGGCCAGCCGTCGGCGGCCTGCAGCATCCGCTCCATGTGCCACGGGCCCGGCGTGCAGGTCGTCGCGTTGGTGCCGGTGGCCGGCCCCGTGCCGCCGCCGAGCATCGTCGTGACGCCCGATGCGAGCGCCTCGTCGATCTGCTGCGGGCTGATGAAGTGGATGTGCGTGTCGATGCCGCCGGCCGTCACGATCAGCCCTTCGCCGGCGATCACTTCGGTCGCGGCGCCGATCGGAATCGTCACGCCCGGCTGGATGTCGGGGTTGCCGGCCTTGCCGATCGCGGCGATGCGGCCGTGCTTGATCGCGATGTCGGCCTTCACGATGCCCCAGTGATCGAGGATCACCGCGTTCGTGACGATCGTGTCGGGCACGTCGGCGGCCACGCGTTGCGACTGGCCCATGCCGTCGCGGATCACTTTCCCGCCGCCGAATTTCACCTCCTCGCCGTAGGTCGTGAAGTCGCGTTCGATCTCGATCAGCAGTTCGGTGTCGGCCAGCCGGACGCGGTCGCCCGTCGTCGGCCCGAACATTTCCGCGTAAGCGCGGCGGCTCAAGCGCAGTGTCATGGGGTGCTGTTCCTGAAGACTGAAGGGCAGGGCAGGGCAGGCGCTTAGAGCGGCCCCATCACCTTGCCCTGAAAACCGTAGACGGCGCGTGCGCCCGCGAGTGCGACCAGCTCGACGGTGCGCGTCTGGCCCGGCTCGAAACGCACGGCCGTGCCGGCCGCGATGTTGAGCCGGAAGCCGCGCGCGGCCGCGCGATCGAACGACAGCGCATCGTTGACTTCGAAGAAGTGATAGTGCGAGCCGACCTGCACCGGGCGGTCGCCCGTGTTCGCGACGACGAGCGAGAGCGTCGCGCGGCCCGCGTTCAGTTCGTGTTCGCCGTCGTCGGTGAGGATTTCGCCCGGGATCATCGTGGCCTCACGGAATCGGGTGGTGGACGGTCACGAGCTTCGTGCCGTCGGGGAAGGTCGCCTCGACCTGGATGTCGGGAATCATTTCCGGCACGCCGTCCATCACGTCGTCGCGCGTGAGCAGCGTCGTGCCGTAATGCATCACCTCGGCAACCGTCCTGCCGTCGCGCGCGGCTTCCATCAGCGCGGCGGTGATGAAGGCGACCGCCTCCGGGTAGTTGAGCTTCAGGCCGCGCGCGCGCCGCCGTTCGGCCAGCAGCGCCGCCGTGAAGATCAGCAGCTTGTCCTTCTCTCGGGGAGTCAGTTTCATGAAGGCATGCGTTCAGGAAAACGTAATTTTTATCGGTGCGCGCGCAACCGGCGAACGCACCGACGATCGTAGCACCGTGCCGTTTGGCGTGTGTCGTGTTTCGGTTATGTAAGGAGCAAGGCGTATGCCATGTGCATGGAGCACGTGGCCCTGCGCGCCGGTGGTGCGCAGCGCACGGGCGGCGTGCGGTGCACCGCCGGCGTTGCGCCGGGACGGTGCGCGGCGCAACGCCGCTCAGGTTCGCCAGAGGCGCAGCGGCCGCGCGTCGACGCCGTGCACGATCGGTCGCAGATGCAGCCAGCAGTCGGTGAAATGACGTTGCAGCGCTTCCATCGACGTCGACAGCGCGCGCACGAGTACGACGCCGGGTGTCACGCAGGTCGCGCCCGCGCGCAGCGTGGCGTCGAACGGCATCCGTGCGGCAAGCGACTCGGCGAGTGCGGCGTCGCACGCGGCGCCGGCCGCCCACAGCGTGCCGTAGACGGGAAAGCCGGCGAGCCCTTGCCGCGCGTCGCGCAGCGCGTCGTGCGCGTCGAGCAGCGCGCGTTCGGTCCACAGCGGCCGGCCGTCGGCATCGACGAGCGCCGAGGTCGACGCGATGCGGCCCGCCGACCAGGTTTCGCCGGCGGCCTGCCGCCCGAGCTGCGTCGCGTCCCAGCCGATCGCACTCGCGCCCGCGCCGAGCGTCACCCTGAAGTCGAGCGACGCGTGCGCCGCGTCGAAGAACAGGTTGTTCTGCGGCAGCCAGTCGAGCTTCGCGTGCGCGCCGACCGCGATGCCGATACGCTGCGTCGCATCGAGGCCGTTCGACTTGTACCACTTGGTCGCGCCGGGCGTCGTCAGCACCGCGTGCGTGTTGTCGCCGAGCACGACGTCGATGTCGAGCCGGTCGCCGCCCGCGACGCCGCCCGGCGGGTGGACGATCACCGCGTGGCAGATCGCGTCGCCTTCCGGATACAGCGGCCGCTGCACGCGCAGCGGGCCGTCGTGCAGCCGGTGCGCGAGCGTCGTGCGCGCGCCGTGCCGCCGGAAGCCCAGCTCGAGGCGGCCGCGCCACGATTTGGCGACGGCGGGGCGGGACAGCGG
>NZ_JPGL01000072.1 GCF_000732615.1 Burkholderia paludis | reverse complement strand
CAGCAGCGCTGCGTTTTCAGCAGCAGAGAAGCGAGATTATGAACCGTGTTTCGCAGCTCGTCAACAACTTTTTTACTGCTTCGTTGCGACTGCGGGGTTCAACTTCCTGGGCCAGTTGCGCACTCCGGACTGCAGCACACCACCAGCTTCGCTTCCCCTTCCGCGCCGTGTTTCCGTTAGCGCGAAAGAGGCGTGATTGTAGGTACCTGCCTCGAATCGCGCAAGGGGTTTCTCAAAAAATATGAAGCCCCGCACGCTGCCGCGTGCGGGGCTTCATAAAGACGAGGCCGAACCGTCAGGCCGCGCGCGCCTGGCGCGCGACGATCTCCATATAGTGATCGAGATCCGGCGTCGTCTTGCCTTCCTCCTTCGCCGTATCGTCCCAGCGGCGCAGACGCAGTGCGTCCGCCGCGAACGGGCGCTGCAGGAACGCCGCCGTCTCCTCCTCGCTGAAGACGCCGCCCTGCAGCGCGAGGCTGCGCACCGAATCCGGCGACAGGCTCTCGAAGTAGCCGGCGTCCGTGCGGCACAGGCAGCGCTTCGCGTCGACGTGCAGCCGGATCGGCTCCAGCACCGCGTCGGAAAACAGCGGCCGCAGAAACGGCAGCACATAGTACTGATGCAGATCGTCGATCCCGCGCGCGCTCGGCGTTTCACCCTGGCGATTCAGCAGATGACCGAGATCGTGCAGAAAGGCCGCCGCGACCAGCGCCTCGCCGGCGCCCGCCTCTTCCGCCAGCAAGCCGCTCTGCAGCGCATGTTCGAGTTGCGTGACCGGCTCGCCGCTATAGGCCACATGGCCATGCTCGCGATACAGCCCGTGGATCTCTTGCACCGTCAATGCCATTCGTCTACTCCCAAGGCAGCGAAAACGTCTTCAGGTTCGTGAAGCTCTTCATCGCCTCCTGCACGCCTTCCTTGTAACCGAGCCCGGAATCCTTGATCCCGCCGAACGGCGACAGCTCGATCCGGTATCCGGGTACTTCCCACACATTCACCGTACCGACGTTCAGCTCGTTCACGAACCGCACGACCGCCGCCGTGCTGTCCGTACAGACCCCCGACGACAGCCCGAACGCCGTGCCGTTGCTGATGCGGATCGCGTCGTCGATCGTGTCGAACGTGATCACCGGCGAAACGGGGCCGAAAGTCTCCTCGCGCACGATCGTCATCGACGGATCGACGTTGTCGAGCACGGTCGGCGCATACAGCGCGCCGCGCCGCACGTTGCCGGTCAGCAGGCGCGCGCCCTGCGCGACCGCCTCCCCGACCCGCGCCTCGAACAGCCGCGCCGCCTCTTCGTCGATCACCGTGCCCATTTCGTTCGCGGGATCGAACGGATCGCCGTATTTCCATGCGCGCGTCTTCTCGACCAGCAACTCGGTGAAGGCGGGCGCGATCGAGCGCTGCACCAGCATGCGCTTGACGGCCGTACAGCGCTGGCCCGAATTCCGGTACGACCCGAGCACCGCCAGCGACGCCGCGCGCTCGAGATCCGCGTCCTCGAGGACGATCAGCGGATCGTTGCCGCCCAGTTCCAGCACGATGCGGCGGTAGCCGGCCCGCGCGGCGATGGCCTTGCCGATCGCCACGCCGCCCGTAAATGTAATCAGCGACGCATGCGGATGGGTGACGAGCTCGTCCGCGATCTCGCGCGGATCGCCGGTCAGCACCTGCAGCATCGGCTCCGGCAACCCCGCCTCGTACAGCAGGTCGGCCAGATAGAACGCCGACAGCGGCACCTTCTCGGACGGCTTCACGATCACCCGGTTGTTGGTCGCGATCGCCGGCGCGATCTTGTGCGCCACCTGGTTCATCGGATGATTGAACGGGGTAATCGCGACGATCACCCCGTCGAGGGGCTGCCGCTGCGAGAACACGCGCCGCGCCTTGCCGTGGGGCGTCAGGTCGCACGAGAAGCTTTGCGCGTCGTCGCGCAACGCCTCGACCGCCGCGAACTTCAGCACGTCGGCAACCCGGCCGATCTCGTAGCGCGAATCCTGTTTCGACAGCCCCGATTCGAGCGTGATCAGGTCGGACGCTTCCTCGGTACGCTCGCGCAGCAGCGCGGCCGCACGCTCGAGGATCTGCGAACGCTCGTAGCGCGTCAGCGTCGGCCGGTACGCCATCGCGTAGTCGAACGCCGCGCGCACGTCGTCAACGCTTGCCAGCGGCGCCGTCCCGACGCGCGTGCCCGTGTAAGGGTCCATGACGTCGAGCGTGCGTTCGCGCGCCGCGCGCGTGCCGCACCAGCGCAGCGTTTCGGCGCGGAACGCCGGGTGATCGTGTCGGGGATGAGCCATCATGTCGCGACCCGGTTCAGCACGAAATCGAACACGTCGAAGTTGCGCGGGCGACGCGCGGGATCGTCCCGCTCGATACGGCGATTGAACAACAGCGGCACTTCCTGCTCCGACACGCCGCCATGCGAGCGCAACGGCACCGTGAGGCCCGACAGGTCGTGTTCGCGCTCGCGCGTGCCGAGCGTCATGTCGCGGCGTCCGATCACGACGAGATCGCCGATCCGGTCGGCCGGCAATTCGAAGCGTGCGGCGGCTTCCGCGTTGTCGAGCACGAGCTCGACGCCGTCGAGGCCGCCCACGCGCCACATCGCCTCGGCCCGGTCGACGCCCGTAGCCAGGTAGATCGTCGCAAACGAACCGAGCGCGCCATGATGCACGACGTACGGATCGGTAATCGGCAGGATCACGCGCGCCGCCTGCGCGCCGTACCAGCCGTCGAACGCATCCTGCAGGTAGATCACGTTCGGCCGGCCCGTCGCGGGATCGTGCTTCGCATTCATCCCGTGGTCGGCCGTGAGCCCGATCGCCCAGCCGAGCGCGTCGAGCTGCGCGAGATAGCCGTCCATCATCGCGTAGAACGCGTTCGCGCCGGCACTGCCGGGCTCGCACTTGTGCTGCACGTAGTCGGTGGTCGACAGGTACATCAGGTCGACCTGGCGCGTCTGCGCGAGCCGCACGCCGGCCGCGAACACAAATTCGGACAGCGCCGCGCTGTAGACGTTCGGCGACGGCAGGCCGACCCAGTCGAGCACGTCGACGATGCCGTTTTCGGCGAGATTCGCCTGCGCGGCCTTCTCGGCGGAGAAGCAGATGCCGTTCAGCTGCCAGCCGAGCAGCCGGCGCAGCTTGTCCTTCGCGGTCACGACGGCCACCCGCGCACCGGCGTCGGACGCCGCCGCGAGCAGCGTGCCGGCCCGCAGGTAGGCCGGGTCGTTCATCATCACTTCGGCACCGCGCCCGCCGTCGGCGGCCGGATCCCAGAAATAGTTGCCGCAGATCCCGTGGACCGACGGCGGCACGCCGCAGACGATCGACAGGTTGTTCGGGTTGGTGAAGGTCGGCACGACACAATCGGCGCGCCAGGCCGTGCCTTCCGCGATCATCCGGCCGATGAACGGCGCGACGCCCGCTTCCACGGCACGTTCGAGGTAGTCGTACTCGCAGCCGTCGACGCAGACGACGACGGTCGGTTCGACCGGCAGCCGGTAATGCCGGCCGTTGACGTCGACGGAACGTCCCGCAAGCTCCGTCGATGCGCCGGTCGCGCCCGCTTCGCCGGGCTGGCGCAATGCGAACGCGGCGTTCATGATGCCGCCCGCTTGCCGCGCGGCACACGCGCGGCGATCAGCAGCAGCGCCGCGAGCGACGCGCCGAGCATCAGCAGCGACAGCGCCGATGCCGGAAGGTAATACCCCCGCTCCACCTGACCGATCACGACGATCGGCACGGTCGCGAAGCCGGGCGGATAAACCGTCAGCGTCGCGCCAAGCTCGCCGAGCGACAGCGCGAAACCGAGCGCGAGGCTCGCGCGCAGCGCCGGCACGAGCTGCGGCAGCAGCACGCGGCGCAGCACCATCGCGGGCGGCGCGCCGAGGCTCGCCGCCGCTTCGCGCAGCACGGTCAGCTCCGGCCGCAGCGCGGCGGCCGCGCAGCGATAGCAGAACGGCAGGATCAGCGCGAGCTGCACGAGCACGACGATCGCCGCCGAGCTCGACAGGTCGAGCGGCTTCTGGTGATACGCAATCAGCACCGCCAGCCCGAGCACCACGCTCGGCACGCCGTTCGGCACCATCACGAGCGCGTCGACCACCGCGCCCAGGCCGCGCCGGTCGCGCCCTTCGAGCGCAAGCGCGAGCCACAGCCCGAGCATCGTGCCGAACGCCGACACGCCGAAGCCGATCTCGAGGCTCGTCAGCAGCGCATCGTATTCCGGCGACCCGAGCCGCTCGAACCAGCGCAGGCTGTAGCCGGCGGGCAGAATCGTGCCCGACCACTGCGTCGACACGCTCGACAGCGCGACGACGACGACGGGCAGCACGAACAACCAGAAGCACGCGAACGCGGCCAGCGCGAGCGCCACGCGCGACGCATGTTTGAGCAGCGTGTCGCTCCAGCCGATCCGGTGGCGCGGCACGGCTTGCCCGATACGGAATTCAGCGGCCATCGTTCCCTCCCGTCGCACGCCGGTTCACCCGGCGATAAACCGCATAAAGCGCCAGCGACAACGCCAGCATCACGACCGCGCCGGCCGACGCGGTCGGCAAATCGAGGTCGACGGTCGCGCTGCTGTAGATCGCGACCGGCAGCGTAACGAGCCGCGCGCTGCCCAGCACGAGCAGAATCCCGAACTCGTTCAGCGTCAGCAGGAAGCACAGCACGGTGCCCGCGGCGATGCCCGGCCACGCGATCGGCAGCACGACGCGGCGCGCGAGCATCCAGCCGGACGCGCCGAGGCTGCGCGCGGCTTCGATCAGCCGCAGATCGAGCGTGGCGAACGACGCGAGCGTCGGCCGCACGACGAACGGCGTATAGAACACGGTCTGCGCGAGAATCACGCCGCCGATGCCGAACAGGAAGTTCAGCGGCGGCTCCTCCAGGTGGAACAGGTGCTGCAGCGCGATGCTGATCGACCCTTGCGAGCCGTACAGGAAGATCAGCGTGAACGCGACCAGGAACGACGGGAACGCGACGTACAGCTCCAGGAAGCGCGTGACGAGCGACGCGCCGGGAAACGGCTTGAAGAACAGCAGCGCGGCCAGCAGCACGCCGAGCACGGAGGCCGTGCCGGCGCTCGCGAACAGCACGCCGAGCGTCGTCACCAGCACGTCGCGCGTATCGGGGTTGCCGAAGAACGTGCGGTACGCGGCCAGGCTCAGCCCGTGATCGCCCGACACGCTCAGCAGCACCAGCCGCACCAGCGGATAGACGACGAGCGGGCCGAGCACGACGATCGCAAGCGCGGCGAGGTGCAGGTCGCCCATGCGCTTGCGGCGGCGCGCGGCGGCGGCATGTGCGGCGGCCGACGCAAGCACGTGCGGCGGCAGGCCGGCTTCAGGGCTCGATAAGGACGACATCGTCTGCCTCGCAATGCAGGGAAACGCGCGCACCGCGCTCGGGGGCCGCGCCGCGGCCGCGTTGCATCGTCACGCGCACGGGCTCGTCGGGCGCCGCATCGATCGTGACCGCGATCGACAGGTCCGCGCCCTGCCATTCGACCGACGACACCGTGCCGTGCAGCCCGCCCGCGGCGGGCGGCATCACGGTCAGGCGCTCGGGGCGCACGCAGGCCACCTTGCCGCGCACTTCGTGGCGCGGATCGCCGAGCGGGAAGATCACGTGCGGCGGCAGCAGGTTCGCGGGGCCGAGATAGCGGGCGACGTAGCCGTCACGCGGCGCGTCGTACAACTGCTGCGGCGTGCCGAGCTGCGCGATGTGGCCGTCGCGCATCAGCAACGCGCGGTCGGACAGCACGAGCGCGTCGTCGCGGTCGTGCGTCACGCAGACGACGGTCAGGTTCGGCAGGCGCTCGTGCAGCGCCTTCAGTTCGCTGCGCACCGACGCGCGCAGGTTGGCGTCGAGCGCCGACAGCGGCTCGTCGAGCAGCAGCACGTCCGGCTCGATCACGAGCGCGCGTGCCAGCGCGACGCGCTGCTGCATCCCGCCCGACAGTTGCGCGGGCAGATGATGGCCCGCGTCGCCGAGCTGCACGAGCTTCAGCGCGTCGGCGACGCGGCGCGTCACTTCCGACGACGCCATGCCGCGTGCGCGCAGCCCGAATGCGACGTTCTCGAACACCGACAGGTGCGGGAACAGCGCGTAGTTCTGGAACAGCAGGCCGAGATTGCGCTTGTGCGGCGGCGCATAGGTCAGGTCGCGTCCGGCCACGGTCAGCGTGCCGGTCAGGCCGTCGGCCTTCACGAACCCGGCGATGAAACGCAGCAGCGTGGTCTTGCCGCAGCCGCTCTTGCCGAGCACGGTCAGAAATTCACCGGCGCCGATGGACAGCGACAGATCTTCCAGCACCGTGCGTGCGCCGTAGCGCACGCTCAGGTGTTCGATCTGCACGCCGCCCGGCGCGCCGGACCGCAGCGTCGCTTGCGGTTCGGCGGCGCCGAATGCGCCGGGATGGGTCAGGGCGGTTTCCACCGGGTTCATCCTCTTGCTCACGAATACAGGCGGCGCGCGCCGATCACTTCGGCTTGACGACGTCGAGCTGCTTGCCCGAGCTGCCGATCACGTCCTTCTTCCAGCGCTCGATCCACACCGGCTTCTTCGCCATCACCTGGGACCAGTCGACCGGAATCAGCTTCACGCCGGCAATCGCCTTCTTGACCGCCTCGCCGTTCTTGCCCGTCAGCGGCACGTCGGTGCGGCCCGGGATGCCGAACATGTCCGGCACCTTCGACTGCACGTCCGTCGACATCAGGTAGTCGATCAGCTTCTTGCCCACGTCCTGGTTCGGGCCGCTCTTGATCAGGCCGATGCCGTACGGGAGCTGGAACGTGGTCGGCTGGTCGCCGTCCTTCGCGGCCAGGAAGATCGGCTTGACGGACAGCGCGCCGTGTTCGGCGTCGTCGAGATCCATCTGCAGGTCGCCGTTCGCGACGCTGATCTCGTTACGCGACAGCAGCACGTTCAGGTAACCGGTGCCCTTCGTATGGAACTTCACGCTCTGCGACAGCTTCGCGAGGTAGTCGAACGCCTTGTCCTCGCCCATCAGCGAAGTCGTCAGGATCAGCACGGCCATGCCGTCGCCGGCCGTGGCCGGGTTCGAGTACGCGACCTTGCCGGCGTAGGCCGGCGACAGCAGGTCGGCGAACGTCTTCGGCTGGCTCTTCACGACGTCCGGGTTGATCGCGAACGAGAAGTAGTTGTTCACGAACGTCGCCCACGTGCCGTCCTCGGCCTTCGCGATGGCCGGCACGTTCTTGTAGTTCACGCTCTGGTACGGCTGCAGCAGGCCCATCTGGCCAGCTTGCTGGATGAACGGCGGCAGCGTGACGATCACGTCCGCCTTCGGGGAATTCTTCTCGATGTTCGCGCGGTTCACGACCTCGCCGCTGCCTGCCGTCACGATGTTGACCTTGACGCCTTCCTTCTTCTCGAACGCCGGCAGCACATCGCGATAGAGATTCTCGAGGCCGTCTGCCGTATAGAGCACGACCGCGCTCGCCGCGTGCGCGGGCAACGCGGCGCCCATCAGGCCGGCGACGCTGGCGGCCAGCGCAAGCTTGCGGAACGCGCCGGCAGCGGCGCGCGAGGATTTCTGCAGTGTCATCTCACTTCTCCGTAGGCGGAACACCAAATGGCCGGGGGCACACCGGCTCTGTCGGCCGGAGCTGGCGCTTCGGCGCCGACTCCTGCCCCGTGCAAGGCCTGTTATCCGGGCAGGCCGACAACCGGCCTCGCCTCGCTGCCGCGCAGTGGGTGGTTTCTCGCGGCAAGCGAAGGATCACAGCGTTCGATGACAAACCCGTGACGATTCCCACAATTTCCAAAAAATGACACATTTTGCCAATATCATGCAAGTCATTCAGAAATGCCGCCCGGTGTTTCGTCCTACCTTTGCAAGGAAAAACCATGTCCGATCCGATCCTTCTCACGCCCGGCCCGCTCACCACGTCCGCCACGACCCGCCACGCAATGCAACATGACTGGGGCTCTTGGGATGCCGCTTTCAATCAACTGACGGCCAGCGTCTGCGCGGATCTCGTCGCCATCGCGCACGGCGGCGACGAGTACGTGTGCGTGCCGATGCAGGGCAGCGGCACGTTCTCGGTCGAGGCCGCGCTCGGCACGCTGGTGCCGCGCGACGGCGTGGTGCTCGTGCCCGACAACGGCGCGTACTGCGCGCGCATCCTGAAGATCCTCGGCCGGCTCGGCATCGAAGCGATCGCGTTGCCGTTCGGCGAGGACGCAGCCGTCGATCCGGCCGCGATCGAAGCCGCGTTCGCACGCGAGCCGCGCATCACGCACGTCGCGCAGGTGCATCTGGAGACGAGCGCCGGCATCCTGAACCCGCTCGACGCGATCGCCGCCGTGTGCCGGCGTCACGGCAAGCGGCTGATCGTCGATGCGATGAGTTCGTTCGGCGCGCTGCCGATCGCACTGGCGGACAGCGGCATCGACGCGCTGATCTCGGCCAGCGGCAAATGCCTCGAAGGCGTACCGGGGATGGGATTCGCGATCGTGCGTCGCGACGCGCTCGACGCGAGCGAAGGCAACTCGCCGTCGCTCGCGCTCGATCTTCACGATCAGTACGCGTACCTGCGCAAGACGGGCCAGTGGCGCTTCACGCCGCCGACGCACGTGATCGCCGCACTGCGCGCCGCGCTCGACCAGTACCTCGCCGAAGGCGGCCAGCCGGCGCGCGGCGCGCGCTATGCCGACAACTGCCGGACGCTGGTCGAATCGATGCGCGCGCTCGGCTTCGCGCCGTTCCTCGACGCGAGCGTGCAGGCGCCGGTGATCGTCACGTTCCACGCCCCCGCCCATCCGGCCTACGATTTCCGCCGCTTCTACGACGCGGTGCGCGACGCGGGCTTCATCCTGTATCCGGGCAAGCTCACGCAGCTCGAGACGTTCCGCGTCGGCTGCATCGGCGCGATCGACGCGAACGATATCCGGCGCGCGGTCGCCGCGATCGCGCGGGCGGTCGAATCGCTCGGCATCGCCGTGCAGCGCGCCTGAAGCCGCGCGCGACCCGGAGTACGGACCGGCACGCCGGGCGGCGCACCGACAAAAAAGCCCGGCGGCCCTTCGGCCGCCGGGCCAACGCACGAGACGTGCGTGGAAGCGACGCCTACAGCTCGATCCGCTTGATGTCGCCGACGACGAAGATGTACGACAGCGCGCCGACCAGCGCGATCACGCCGATGAACACGAGCGCGCCGACGAACGAACCGGTCGACGCGACGATGAAGCCGACGACGAGCGGCGTGACGATTCCCGCGAGGTTCGCCGCGAAGTTGAAGATACCGCCCGTGACGCCGAGCAGGCCGTCCGGCGCGATGTCGGACACGAGCGTCCAGCCGAGCGCGGCCATCCCCTGCGCGAAGAAGGCGACCGACATGATCGCGATCACGGCTTCGTTGCTCTGCACGTAGTTCGCGAGAATGATCGTCGACGCGAGCAGCAGGCCGGCGATGATCGGCAGCTTGCGCGCGAGGTTCGCGGACTTGCCGCGGCGCAGCAGCCAGTCGGAGAAGAAGCCGCCGAACATCACGCCGACGGACGCGGCGATGAACGGCATCACCGCGAAGAAGCCGATCTTCAGCCAGCCCATGTGGCGCTCGGTGGCGAGGTAGGTCGGGAACCAGGTCAGGAAGAAGACGAGCGTCGAATTGCCGGCGAACTGGCCGAGGCAGATGCCCGCAAGCTGGCGCTTCTTCAGCAGCCGGCCTGCCATCGCCCAGCTGAACGACGTCTGCCTGCCCTTGCCGCCGTCCTTGCGCACGCCGTGCACGAGGCCGCCGCCCGCCTCGATATACGCGAGTTCCTCGGAATTCGCGGCCGGATGGTTGCGCGGC
Organism: Burkholderia paludis; assembly: GCF_000732615.1. Taxonomy (GTDB): domain Bacteria; phylum Pseudomonadota; class Gammaproteobacteria; order Burkholderiales; family Burkholderiaceae; genus Burkholderia; species Burkholderia paludis. The sequence continues at coordinate 41,907 of NZ_JPGL01000072.1, read as the reverse complement.
TCGTGATAAAACTTCCACCAGACGAAGCCGAACACGATGCCGACCGTGCCGACGACCCAGAACAGCGAGCGCCAGCCGAACGCGCCCATCAGCGCGAACAGCACGGGGCTGAAGAACGCGAGGCCGATGTACTCGCCGACGGTATAGGTTCCCGTCGCCATCGCGCGCTCGTTCTGCGGAAACCAGGTGGCGACGACCCGGCTGTTGGTCGGGAAGCACGGCGCTTCCGCGACGCCGAGACCGAGACGGCACGCGAGCAGCGTCGCGACGCCGGGCACGAAGCCCTGCAGGAACGTGCACAGCGACCACAGCGTCATCGACCAGTAATAGGTGATCTTGCTGCCGAAGCGGTCGAGGAACAGGCCGCCGGGCACCTGGGCGGCCACGTAGGTCCACGAAAACGCGGAAAACATGATGCCCATCACGGCCGCGTTAATGCCGAGCTCCCTGGTGAGCTGCGGCGCAGCCACCCCCAGCACGGTGCGGTCGAGATAGTTGATCATCGTGCCGATCGCGAGCAGCGCGAGAATCCTGTAACGCGCCGAGGTGCGCCGGACCGTGCCGGCCGCCTGCGCCGGCGCGGCGCTCGTGTGGGTGGTGTGCTGCATGGTCGTCTCCTGGTCTCTCTTTCTGGATGGGGTCAGCGCGTGACGAGCGACTGAAAGTGCCCGAACATCCGCTCGGCGTCGGGCGTGCGTCCGGTGAACAGTTCGAACGCATCGACGGCCTGGTAGACCGCCATCCCGCCGCCCGGCAACGTGGCGCAGCCGGCCGCGCGCGCGGCGCGGAGCAGTTCGGTTTCGAGCGGGAAATACACGATGTCGGCCACCCACATGCCCGCATGGAGCAATTCGGCCGGCAACGGCAGGCCCGGATGCTTGACCATGCCGGTCGGCGTCGCGTGGATCAGGCCCGTCGCGGCGCGCATCGCGCCCGCGAGATCGCCGCCCGCGACGACCCGCGCCGCGGGGAAACGAGACTGCAGCTCGTCCGCGAGCGCGGCGGCCCGCGCGCCGTCGACATCGAAGACCGTCAGCCCGGCCGCCCCCATCTGCAGCGCCGCGTGCGCGACGGCCGCGCCCGCGCCGCCCGCGCCGAGCTGCACGACACGCTCGAGCGACGCGCCGGGCAACCCGCGGCCGAACGCTTTCGCGAAACCCGACCAGTCGGTGTTGTGACCGATCCGCTTGCCGTCCTTGAACAGCACGGTGTTCACCGCGCCCAGCGCGCGCGCGTCGTCCGACAGCGCGTCGAGGTATTCGATCACGCGCTGCTTGCACGGGTGCGTGATGTTCAGGCCGTTGTAGCCCAGCCGCTGCGCGGCATCGAGCAACTGCGGCAGCGCATCGACCGTCACGCCGAGCGCATCGAGATCGATGCGCCGATAGACATAGCCGAACCCCTGGCGGAATCCTTCTTCCTCGTGCATCGCCGGCGACAGCGACCCGCCGATGCCCTGGCCGATCAGGCCGATCAGAAACGACGGCCGGCTCATCGTGCGGCTCCCTGCGCGAACAGGGTCGACAGACGCTGCAGCGCGAACACGTAGCCCTCGGTGCCGCAGCCGCAGATCACGGCTTCGGCGACCGCCGACACGTAGGAATGGTGACGGAACGCCTCGCGGCGGTGCACGTTCGAGATATGCACCTCGATCACCGGCTTCGCGATCGCGGCAAGCGCATCGGCCAGCGCCACCGACGTGTGCGTGTAGGCGGCCGGGTTGATCACGATGCCGTGCGTGTCGTGACGCGCGGCATGCAGCCAGTCGATCAGCTGGTGCTCGGCGTTCGACTGGCGGAAGTCGATCTCCAGACCGAGCCCCGCCGCCGCCGCGCGGCAGCGCTGCTCGACATCGGCGAGCGTTTCCGCGCCGTAGATATGGGGCTCGCGTGTGCCCAGCAGATTCAGGTTGGGGCCGTTCAGCACCAGCACCTTGTGCTTGCTCATGGTGATTCTGCTCCTGAAACAGGGGCGGACCGTGACCGTTTCCGCCCCGAAGACATCGGAATTTGACGCTAGTGTGCGCCCGTGCAGGGAGGCTGTCTTTTCGGGTTTTCGCTAATTTGTACCATCTAGTTAGTTTGTACAATACGCATCACCAGCCCAGTAAATTCGGGATATGGCGCGCGTACGGAATTCAACGACTGGTTCATTCAGGGCCCGCACGACCGGCGCCATGCCCCGCTCATCCGCAGGATTCGCCCATGCAGCGCTCGATCGCCACCATGTCACTGTCCGGCACGCTCGCCGGGAAACTCGCCGCCATCCAGGCCGCGGGCTTCGACGGCGTCGAAATCTTCGAGAACGACCTCGTCTACTTCGACGGATCGCCGGCCGACGTCCGGCGCATGGCCGCCGACCTCGGCCTCGACATCGTGCTGTTCCAGCCGTTTCGCGACTTCGAGGGCGTGAGCGCCGCCCAGCTCGCCCGCAACCTCGACCGCATCAAGCGCAAATTCGACGTCATGCACGCGCTCGGCGCCGATCGCATCCTCGTGTGCAGCAATGTGTCGGCGGATACGATCGCGGACGACGGGCTGCTCGTCGACCAGCTAGGCGCGCTCGCGGAAGCCGCGCGGCAGGCCGGCGTGATCGCCGCATACGAAGCGCTCGCGTGGGGCCGCGTCGTGAAGCGGTACGGCCATGCGTGGAAGCTCGTGAACGCCGTGAACAGCCCGCATCTCGGCCTCGCGCTCGACAGCTTCCACACGCTGTCGCTCGACGATTCGCCGGACGCGATCGCCGACATTCCCGGCGACCGCATCGCCTTCGTGCAGATCGCCGACGCGCCGAAGCTCGCAATGGACGTGCTCGAATGGAGCCGCCACTACCGCTCGTTCCCGGGCCAGGGCGACTTCGACCTCGCGCGCTTCACCGCGCGCGTGATCGAGTCGGGTTATACGGGACCGCTGTCGCTCGAGATCTTCAACGACGGCTTCCGCGCGGCGCCGACCGCGATCACGGCCGCCGACGGCCATCGCTCGCTGCTCTATCTGGAAGAACTGACGCGCGAACGGCTCGCCCGGGACGGCCGGGCGCCGGCCGCCACCCAGCCGCTGTTCGCGCCGCCGGCGCCGCCCGCGCATGTCGGGTTCCAGTTCATCGAGTTCGCGGTCGACGCGCAGGCGGCGGCGACCGTCGGCGAATGGCTCGGCCGGATGCGTTTCCGGCTCGCCGGCCGGCATCGCTCGAAGGACGTGACGCTGTTCCAGCACGGCGCCGCATCGATCGTGCTGAACGCGGAGCGCGACTCGTTCGCCGATGCCTTCTTCCAGCGCCACGGGCTGTCGCTGTGCGCATCGGCGTTCCGCGTGGACGACGCGAACGTGGCGTTCGAGCGCGCGGCCGGCTTCGGCTATGCGCCGTTCTCCGGCCGCGTCGGACCGAACGAGCGCGTGCTGCCGGGCGTGCAGGCGCCGGACGGCAGCCTCGAGTATTTCGTCGACGAAGCGCCGAACGCGCCGACGCTTTATGAATCGGACTTCGCGCTGACCGATATCGACGGCCCGAGCGAAGTCGGCCCGCTGACGGGCATCGACCATGTGTGCCTCGCGCTGCCGGCCGACGCGCTCGACACATGGATCCTGTTCTTCAAGACGGCGTTCGGCTTCGAGGCCGAGCGCAGCTGGCTCGTGCCGGACCCGTACGGGCTGATGCGCAGCCGCGCGGTGCGCAGCGCCGACGGCTCGGTGCGGATCGCGCTGAACGCGTCGGTCGACCGCCACACGGCGGTGGCCGAGTCGCTCGACCGCTATCACGGCACCGGGCTGAACCACGTCGCGTTCCGCACCGACGACATCGTGAAGACGATCGCCGCGTTCGTGGCCGACGGCATCCCGTTCCTGCGCATTCCGCCCAACTACTACGACGATCTCGCCGCCCGCTACGCGCTGCCGGACGCCCTCGTCGACACGCTGAGCACCCATCACCTGCTGTACGACCGCGACGAACACGGCGGCGAATTCCTGCACGCCTATACGGAGCTGGTCGACAACCGCTTCTCGCTCGAGATCGTCGAACGGCGCGGCGGATACGACGGGTACGGCGCGGCGAACGCGGCCGTGCGGCTCGCCGCGCAGGCGCAGCGCAGGAAATAAGGGAAGGAGTGGAATCGGGGCAGCCGGGCCGGATTGCCGCGCGACCCGCGATTACTTCAAAGGGCCTGATCAAATATGCACCATGATGGTGAATATCGCCGCCGCGTACCGGCCCGCGCGGCTGGCCGGGATCGGCCGGGAGCCGCGCCACGCCTGGCGTTACATCCCGTAACCCATACCGCAGCGCAACATCGCATCGCCCGCCGCGGTTTTAAGAATCGCTTAAGTCTTCGACGGCACCATCCGGAACCAGTACCCGATGGTTATCTTGAAAAGGAGGAAAGCGATGAGCGCCGTAGAAGCACCCGCGGGCCGCCAGGCCGCGCCCCCTGCAAAGAAGACGATGCTGCGCCGCCTGCTCAGTCATCATGAAATCGCGACGCTGCTGGTGCTGCTGCACGCACCGATCGGCGCGAACGCCAAACCCGAACTGCCTGCGCTGCAGGAAGCCGGCCTCGTCGAGATGGTCAGGCTCGACGCCGATACGGCCCCGAGCTTCCGGCTGACCGCGGACGGCACGGCCATCCTGAAAGGCCTCGGCTACCGCTGAGCCGCCGGCTTCCCCGTTTCCCCGCCACACCCCGATCCCTGCGACGCGCCGGCCCTTGCGGCGTGTCGCGTCATCCTGCCCGCTCCTGCAGCATCAACCGGTATTCCGTCGGCGTCACGCCGACCGTCGCCTTGAACTGGCGCGTGAACGCGCTGTGATCCGTATAGCCGCATAGCGCGGCGACATCGGTCACCTTGTCGTGCGTGACGAGCAGCGCGGTGGCCGCATCGAGCCGCGTCTTCAGCAGCACCTGGCGCGGCGTCAGATGGAACACCTTGTGGAAGTAGCGTTCGAGCTGCGCAACCGACATCCCGGCCATCTGCGCGAGATGCTTCAGGTTCAGCGGCTGCACGTAGTGATCCTGGATGTGCTGGACCACGTCGGCGAGCCGGCTGTACGCCGGGTGCGATCCCTCGTGCGCCTTCAGGTCGCGCGAAATGCCCGCCAGGCCGACCACCCTGCCCGCGGCGTCGCGCAGCGGCTCCTTGCAGGTCAGGCACCAGCCCGGCTGGCGGCCCGGGTACAGGTGCAGTTCGAGCTGGTCCGTCAGTTGCTGGCCGGCGTTGATCGTCGCCATGTCCTGCTCGAAATAGCTGCGGCCGAAGCGGCGCGGAAACACCGCGTCGGCCGTCTTGCCGAGCAGGTCGCGCTTGTCCTTGTAGCCGCAGCGCATCGCCAGCGTACGGTTGACGATCGCATAGCGGCCGCTCTCGTCCTTCACGAAGAACGCGACGTCCGGCAGCGCATCGAACACCGGTTCGAGCAGGCGGAAGTGCGCGAGCATCGCGCCGAAATCGGCATTCTCGGGCTGGTAGCGCAACGGTTCGGGCAGGCTCATGGGCGGTACGGCAAGCAAGGTCGTCATCCCGGCAACCGCAGTGCGAGTGGCAGATGGCGTCGATTATAGAAGCGCCCCTCCGGTCGCGGTGCGCCGGAGGCGGGCAAGCGGGCGGCAGTTGCGTCGGCGCGCCGCCTGCCAGATGGCGTTGCGTCGCGTCGAGTCGCGGCACATGTTGTGCGTGCAACCGCTGCGTCGCGCGTACGGCAACCGGCATGCGGCGACGAACCCGCCGGAAAGGCGCATGTCGTCATGCATGCGCCGCTGCCGGTCTGCCGCCCGCCACACTGCGCCGCACGCACGCGCGAACCCACCATCCTAAAAATGCGGACGCCCCGCGTCTTGGCGCGTTTGCGCATTCCAGGTGACGATTTCAGCATATATCAGGGTTATCGACGATATGCCGATATCGTCGCCGGCCACGCATCGAACACGCAAGACGCCCACATTTTCGCTATCTAGACTTCGCTTCACGGTCACGAGACGACATCCCGCCGCTGCAGCAATCGGCACGCACGGCTCGCCGCATCCGTCATCGCGCACGCCGATTCCGGCACAGCTCGCGGACGGCGTGCGGCCCTCGCACCGGCCGCCGGCCCGCATGCCGGCGGCAGCCCAACCACGCCATCAAGGGGAAGTGAAAGTGAAGCTGAAGGTATCGCACGTCGCGCTGGCCGCCGCCTGCGCACTGTCGGGCGCGCACGCCATCGCCGCCGACGTCGTCAAGATCGGTTTCGCCGCACCGCTGACCGGCCCGCAGTCGAATTACGGCACGGACATGCAGAAAGGCGTGCAGCTCGCGATCGCGGATTTCAACGCGACGCGTCCGACGATCGACGGCAAGCCCGTCACGTTCCAGCTCGACTCGCAGGACGACCAGGCCGACCCGCGCACGGGCACGACCGTCGCGCAACGGCTGATCGACGACAACGTGCGCGGGATCATCGGCCACTTCAACTCGGGCACCAGCATTCCGGCGTCCGACCTGTACGATCGCGCCGGGCTGCCGCAGATCTCGATGGCGACGTCGCCGCAATACACGGCGCGCGGCTACAAGACGACCTACCGGCTGCTGACGAGCGACGCGCAGGCCGGCCGCATCGTCGGCACGTATGCGGTGAAGACGCTGCGCTTCAAGCGCATCGCGATCATCGACGATCGCACCGCGTACGGCCAGGGCATCGCCGACGAGTTCGCGAAGGCCGTGGAGGCGGCGGGCGGCACGATCGTCAAGCGCGACTTCACGAACGACAAGGCGCTCGATTTCTCCGCGATCCTCACCAACCTCAAGGGGATGAACCCGGATGCGATCTTCTACGGCGGCGGGGACGCGCAATCGTCGCCGATGATCCGCAAGATGCGCCAGCTCGGGATGAAGTCGGCGTTCGTGACGGGCGAGATGTCGCGCTCGCCGACGTTCCTGAAGGTGGGCGGCGAGGCGGCCGAAGGCGCGATCGTCTACATGGGCGGGCTGCCGAAGGAAAAGATGCCGGGCTTCGCCGGCTACGCGGCGCGCTACAAGGCGCGCTTCAACGAAGACGTGATCACTTACTCGCCTTACTCGTACGACGGCACGATCGCACTGCTCACCGCGATGAAGAACGCGAACTCGACCGATCCGAAGGTCTATACGCCGTATCTCGGCAAGGTGTCGATCAAGGGCGTGTCGGCCCCCAGCATCGCGTATGACGCGAAGGGCGACCTGAAGGATGCGCCGGTGACGATCTACAAGGTCGAGCACGGCGCGTTCAAGCCGGTCGATACGATCGCCGGCAACTGATACGCCGGCACCCGCCCGCGCGGCGCGCCTGCGGCCCACCGGCCGCCGGCGCCGCGCGCTTCGGCTTCGCGGTCCGAAACGATCCTCGGTGCGCATCCGCGCGCACGCATTTCGCGCTCCTGTAGAATCCTCCCACCCGCTTTCACGCATCGTCCCCGCCGCGCCCCATCCCGGTGCGGCGGTGCGCGCCTCGCGCCCCATCCGGCACGCGGCACGCTTCCGACGACGCAAGCCGCGCCTTGCCAGTCCATGCCGATAGCGGGCCCTGGAGACGCAGCACCGACAACAACATTCGAATACCGATCGTCCTGACCATGCAAGCTTCCGAATTGAGCGGCGCGCCTCGCGCCGCCGAACGCCCGCTCTCGCGCGGCGACTACAAGACCCTTGGCCTTGCCGCACTTGGCGGCGCCCTCGAGTTCTACGACTTCATCATCTTCGTGTTCTTCGCGCCGGCGATAGGACAGCTTTTCTTCCCGCACGACATTCCCGACTGGCTGCGCCAGTTGCAGACGTTCGGCATCTTCGCGGCCGGCTATCTCGCGCGTCCGCTCGGCGGCGTGATCATGGCGCATTTCGGCGACCTGTTCGGCCGCAAGCGGATGTTCACGCTGAGCGTGCTGATGATGTCCGTGCCGACGCTGCTGATGGGCCTGCTGCCGACCTACGACACGATCGGCATCCTCGCGCCGGTGTTGCTGCTGCTGTTCCGCGTGCTGCAGGGCGCGGCGGTGGGCGGCGAAGTGCCGGGCGCGTGGGTGTTCGTGTCCGAGCACGTGCCGTCGCGCCACATCGGCTACGCGTGCGGCACGCTGACAGCGGGCCTGACGGCCGGCATCCTGCTCGGCTCGCTCGTCGCCGCCGGCATCAACAGCCGTTACTCGACCGCCGAGGTCGCCGCGTTCGCGTGGCGCATTCCGTTCCTGCTCGGCGGCGTGTTCGGGCTGTTCTCCGTGTACCTGCGCCGCTGGCTGCACGAAACGCCGGTGTTCGCCGAGATGAAGGCGAAAAAGGCGCTCGCCGCCGAAATTCCGCTGAAGGCCGTGCTGCGCGACCATGGCCGCGCGGTGATCGTGTCGATGCTGCTCACGTGGATGCTGTCGGCCGCGATCGTCGTCGTGATCCTGATGACGCCCGCGCTGCTGCAAAAGCAGTTCCACCTGACGCCCGCGACGACGCTGTTCGCGAACAGCGTCGCGACGCTGTGCCTGACGGCCGGCTGCATCACCGCGGGTTCGCTGGCCGGCTGGATCGGCGCGAAGCGCGTGCTCGGCATCGGCGGCATCGGGCTGGCCGCGTGCTACTACCTGCTGTTTGTCCAAGTCGCGGCCGACGCATCGACGCTGCCGCTTTACTACGGGATCGCGGGCTTCATGGTCGGCACGATCGGCGCGGTGCCGTTCGTGATGGTCAGGAGCTTCCCGGCCGTCGTGCGCTTTTCGGGCATCTCGTTCTCGTACAACGTCGCGTATGCGATCTTCGGCGGACTCACGCCGGTCATCGTGTCGCTGATGATGAAGTCGAACCCGTTCGCGCCGGTCGTGTATGTCGCGGCGATCTGCGTGCTCGGCGCGATCGCCGTGCAGTTCTCGAAGGATGCGAAGGACGTGCAGGACGCACACTGAGCGCCGGCGCTCCTGCCCGCTCGATGAACAAAGGGCCGAATCCCGAGGGGTTCGGCCCTTTTGTTTTGCGGCGTCGCGACGGCGGGTGTGCCGATCAGCGCAGCACGCGGTACGTCGAGCTCGGCCGGCGCAGGCCGTCGATGCTCATGCCGCCGGCGCCGGTGACGAACAGCAGCAGGAAACCGCCGGCGATCGCGATGTTCTTCCAGAAGTGGATCACCATGTCGTGCTGGATCGCGGCGTCCGTCGCGTCCCAGAAATTGTGCCCGACCATCGCGGTCGCCACCGTGTAGAACGCCATCAGCAGTGCCAGCGGCCTGACCTTGTAGCCGACGATCAGCAGCAGCCCGCCGAGCCCCTCGATCGCAACGACGACCGGCCCGATCACCTGCGGATACGGCACGTTCAGCCCATGCAGGTAACCGATGAAATCGCCGTAGCCGAGCAGCTTCATCACGCCGCCCCACAGGAACAACGCCGCCAGCGCCAGGCGCGCGAAAAAAATGACGCCGGAATCGACGGGACGCATCATGCCTTTCTCCTCGTATGCAATTCGGCCGGCCGCGCGGCCCTGCGGGGCCGGCGGCAAATGGGCCAGCATAGACAGAGTTGCGGCCGGGTCCAAGAAAAAGGTTGTAGCAAATCTTTACACGGCGGCGGCCGCGCGCCCCACAGGCGGCGGCACGAATCGAGCGTTTAGCCCGCGTCGCTCAACAGCACGCCCTTCTTGAAGACGAAGCAGCCGTAACCGCGCAGCTCGCCTGTGACGATCACCGCGTAAGCCTGCTGCGCGCGCTCGTAGAACGCGAAACGGTCGATCCCCGCGAGCGGCACCGCGCGCCCTTCCGCGCGATCGATCTCGGCCTGCACCTCGCGCTGGACAGGCGGCACCGCCGCGGCGTCGCCGACGACTTCCATCCGCCACGCGGGCGTGTCGACGAACGTGTCGAGCGGCAGCACCGACAGCACCGCACGCACGACGCGCGCCGAATCGGCGCCGTCGATCCGCAACGCTCGGCCGACCACCGTGTGCTCCGCAACGGATTCCGCCGGGAAATTCGCGTCGCAGATCGCGATTTCGTCGCCGTGGCCCATCGCGCGCAGCGTGTGCAGGATGTCGGCGTGCAGCAGCGGATCGAGATTCTTCAGCATGTCGGCTAGTCTCCGGGATCAGGAACGAATCGCATAACGTTACCCGATCCCGGCAGCCGCCGGGCATCCGTCGCTCGCGTCACGACGCCGCGCCCGGCATCTCGTCGATGCACCCCGCGACCGTCGCGCGGCAGCCCGACGCATTGCCGCCGCCGATGCCCGCGCCCGTCAGCTCGCCGCGCCGCCGGACGCCGCCGCGCCCGCGAGAACCGCAGCGGCCCGCCGAACGCATCGCCCTCCGTCGCCCGGCGGCAGCGGCCGCCGGGGCAACGCGCCGGCACGGCCGCGCTCAGCCGGCCGCGTAATCGACCGCGAGGCTCCACGCGGGATCCTCGTGCTTCGCCCAGTACGCGTCGAACAGCCGACGCGTCAGCGGGCCCGGCCGGCCGTCGCCGATCGCCGCGCCGTTCAGCCGCGTGACGGGCATGATCCCGCCGGCCGTCGACGTGATGAACACTTCGTCCGCGTCGCGCAGTTGCGCATCGTCGATGCGCTCGGCCTGCGCGTCGATACCCATCGACGCCGCCAGCTCGAACACGCTCTGCCGCGTGATGCCGTGCAGCACGCCTCGATCGGGCGTCCGGAGCCGGCCGTCGCGCACGACGAACACGTTGAATCCCGGCCCCTCGGCGATGCCGCCGTCGGTGCTCTTCAGCAGGACCGATTCCGCGCCCGCGTCGTAGCCCTTCATCAGCCCCGTGACGAGATCGAGCCAGTGATAGTTCTTGACCTGCGGATCGACCGATTCGGGCGGGATCCGCCGCACGTCGTCGATCACGTGCAGGTGCAGGCCCTCGCGCAACTGCCGCTCGTTCGCGACCGAGCCGTACGGCACCGCGAACGCGATGAACTGGTTCACGGCGTCGCGCGGGTCGCGGCTGAAGGTGGGCGACACGCCGCGCGTGCACAGCATCTCGACGTACGCGTTGCGCAGGCCCGAGCGGCGCACGCATTCGACGAGGATGTCGCGCAGCGCATCGTCGCTCAGCGGCACGTTCAGCCGCAGCCTCGCCAGCGAGCGCCTGAACCGCGCGATGTGCTGGTCCAGGCGGAAGAAGCGGCCGTTCCAGACGTGCACGGTGTCGTACGTGACATCGGAATGCAGGAAACCCCAGTCGAGCACCGACACGCGCGCATCGGCGATCGGGATGAAGCGGCCGTTCATGTACGCGGCGCCGCGCGGAAACGCGAGCGCCTCGACGGGCGGCGCGCCGTGCGATGCGGTTTGCGCCGCCTCGGGGACGCCCGGCGCATGGTCGACCTGCGCGGCGAACGATGCGCGATCGGCGTCGAACACGCTGCGATGCACGACCGCATTCGGCCCCGTCGCGCGATCGAACGACAGCTTGCCGTCGAGATGATCGATCTCGTGCTGCAGCAGCTCCGACACGTCGGGCGACAACGCGTCGCGCCGATGCGACTCGCCGTCGAGCGTCGTGTAGCGCACGCTCACGGAGGCGTGGCGCTCGACGCGCACGAACAGCTCCGGAAAGCACATGCAGTCGTCCCACAGCGTCATCCGCGCGTCGCTGCGCCACACGATCTCGGGGTTCACGATCACGTCCGGCCAGCCGTCCAGCGCGAGTGCGATCATCCGCTGCCCGATGCCGATCTGCTGCGCGGCGACCGCACGGCCGAAGCCGTGCTCGTCGCGAAACGCGCGCAGCGCGGCATTCAATGCGCGTGCGGCTTCGCGCACCGCGGGCGCACCGACGTCGTCGACCGGACGGGCGACGTCGCGCAGCGACGCCGTGCCCACGGGAAGAATCCGCGTATTCATTTGACTACCTCCGACAAAGTCACCTTGTTGCCTCCCTTGAACGTCGAAATCGTTGCGGCCGGATGACGCAGTTCGCCGTTTGCGTCGAATGCGATCCGGCCGGTCACCCCCTGGAAGTCGACGCGATGCAGCGCATCGACGATCTTCGCGGGATCCGTGGACTGCGCGAGCATCACCGCGTGGTAGACGGCCATCATCGCGTCGTACGCATACGGCGCGTAAAGCTGCACGGGTACGCCGAACTTCTGCGAGAAGCGCGCCGCGAACGCCGGGCCGCCGGGCATCTTTGCAAGACTGCGGCCGCCGTCCGCGCACACGAGGTTGCCGTCGAGCGCCTCGCCGGCCAGCTTCAGGATCTCGTGCGTGCACAGGCCGTCGCCGCCGAGCAGCGGTGCGGCCATCCGCAATTTCCTCATCTGCCTGAGCATCGGGCCGCCCTGCGTATCCATCCCGCCGAAAAAGATCGCATCGGGCGCCTTGCCTTTCAGCAGCGTCAGCGGCGCGCCGAAGTCGAACGCCTTGTCGGTCGTGTATTCGCGCCCGACGACGCTCGCGCCCGACGCGCCGAGCGCGCCGACGAACACGTCCGCGATGCCCTGCCCGTACGCCGTGCGATCGTCGACGACGCCGATGCGGCGCGCGTGCAGTTGCCCGAGCGCATAGCGGGCGACGGCCTGCCCGAGGAAATCGTCGTTCGCGAGCAGGCGGAACGTGGTGCGATAGCCGAGCCGCGTGAACGCCGGATTGGTTGCCGACGGCGTGAGCTCCGCGATGTTCGCCGTCGCGTAGAGCCGCGCGACGGCGATCGACGTCCCCGAATTCTGATGGCCGATCACGGCGCTGACGTGCGTGTCGACGAAGCGCTGCGCGACCGTCGTCGCGACCTTCGGGTCGGCCTGGTCGTCCTGTGCATCGAGCGCGAACGTGACCGGATGCCCGGCGATTTCCGGATGGCCGGCGTTGATTTCGTCGATCGCGAGCCGGATGCCGCGCGCGCTGTCCTCGCCGAAATGCGTCTGCGCGCCCGTGAGCGCGCCGGCATAACCCACGACGACCGTGTCCGCGCCGAACGCGGGAACGGCCAGTACGAACGGCGCAAGCGCCAGCAGCAGACATCGGGAACGCATGACGATTTCCTCGCAGCTTTGTCGTTGACGGATGCTACGATTATCGACAGCCATCGCGAAATCCGATAAACATTGGGCGGATCGATTCGTGAATTTGTTTCGTTTTTTCTTCCGCAAGGAAATCCGATGAATTCCACTGCCGCGCCGCTCGACGACTTCGATCTGCGCATCCTCGCGCGCCTCCAGCACGACAACCAGATCACCAACCAGGCGCTCGCCGCCGAAATCGGCCTGAGCCCGCCCGCGTGCCTGCGCCGCGTGAAGCGGCTGCGCGACGAGCGCTATATCCAGCAGGACGTCGCCGTCGTCGATCCCAACAAGGTCGGCCTGCCGTTGACGATGCTCGTGCTCGTGCAGGTCGAGCGCGAACGGGTCGACCTGCTCGACGAATTCAAGCGGTTCCTGAAATCGCTGCCGGAAGTCATGCAATGCTATGTGGTGACGGGCCGCGCCGATTTCGTGCTGATGATCGCGATGCGCGACATCGACCACTACGAGGAATTCTCGACGCGCGTGTTCCGGCAGCACCACAACATCCGCCACTTCGAGACGATGGTCGTGATGTCGCGCGTGAAGGTCGGGTTGTCGCTGCCGCTCGGCATCGAGTGACGGCCGTCCGTCGCGCTTACGCGCCCCGCCATGCAAACGGGCGCCCGAAGGCGCCCGCGTCGTCTGCCGCCGCCACCGCGTGCGTCAGGTCACCGGCGCCGGATTGAACAGCGTCAGCGCGTTCGCCAGCTTCCATTGTTCGGCCCACGTGCGGCGCTTGCCGCTCGCGACGTCGAGCATCAGCCGGAACAGTTCCCAGCCCGTCTCCTCGATCGTGGCCGCGCCGGTGGCGATCCGCCCCGCGTCGAGATCCATCAGGTCGTGCCAGCGGCGCGCGAGATCGCTGCGCGTCGCGACCTTGATCACCGGCACCTGAGCGAGGCCGTACGGCGTGCCGCGGCCGGTCGTGAACACGTGCAGGTTCATCCCCGCCGCCAGTTGCAGCGTGCCGCAGATGAAGTCGCTCGCGGGCGTCGCCGCATACAGCAGCCCCTTCTGCCGCGCACGGTCGCCGGGGCGCACGACGCCGGCGATCGGCGCGCTGCCCGACTTCACGATCGACCCCATCGCCTTCTCGACGATGTTCGACAGGCCGCCCTTCTTGTTGCCAGGCGTCGTGTTCGCGCTGCGGTCGACGCGGCCGCGCTGCAGGTAGCGGTCGTACCAGTCCATCTCGCGGATGATCTCGCGCGCAACCGTCTCGTTCGCCGCGCGCGACGTGAGCTGCGCGACGCCGTCGCGCACTTCGGTCACCTCGGAGAACATGATCGTCGCGCCCGCCCGCACCAGCAGGTCGGCCGCGAAGCCGACGGCCGGGTTCGCGGTGAGCCCCGAGAACGCGTCGCTGCCGCCGCACTGCACGCCGACGACGAGATCCGATGCCGGACACGTCTCGCGGCGGCGGCGGTCGAGCCGCTCGAGGTGCGATTCGGCCATCTTCATGATCGAGTCGATCATCGAGTTGAAACCGACATGCGCGGCGTCCTGCAGGCACACGACGCCGCCGTTGTCCGTCGCGCCGTCGGCCGCGACCGGAATCGCGCCGGGCGGCAGCAGGCGCTCGGGCTGCAGCTTCTCGCAGCCGAGGCTCACGGTCATCACCTCGCCGCCGAAGTTCGGATTCAGGCTGATGTTGCGCAGCGTGCGGATCGGGATGTCGGCGTCGGGCGCATCGATCGCGACGCCGCAGCCGTACGTGTGCTCGAGCCCGACCACGTCGTCGACGTTCGGATAGCGCGGCAGCAGCTCGGCCTTGATGCGCTTCACCGCATGCTCGACGACGCCCGACACGCACTGCACGGTGGTCGTGATCGCAAGGATGTTGCGCGTGCCGACCGAGCCGTCCGCGTTGCGGAAGCCCTCGAACGTATAGCCGTCGAGCGGCGCCAGCGGCGGCGCGGCGCGGGTCGCGAGCGGCAGGTCGTCGAGCCCCGGCGGCTCGGGCATGCGCATCGTGCGCTCGTTGACCCAGCTGCCGCGCGGCAGGTCGGCCAGCGCGTAACCGATCACCACGTTGTAGCGGACGACCGGGTCGCCGGCCGCCAGATCGGCGAGCGCGACCTTGTGCCCCTGCGGCACGCCTTCGCGCAGCGTCAGCCCGTCGGCGAACGTCGCCCCTTCGGGCAGGCCGCCGTCGTTGACGACGATCGCGACGTTGTCGTCCGGGTGCACGCGGATATAAAGCGGGGAAGCAGTCATCGGAATTCCTGAGGCTATCGGCCGTATTGTTAGTCATCATACGACATTCAACCTGCGCCCGCGATGCTGCGTAAACCCTTATCCGGAAAGACCCTACTCCCGAGCGACCAGCAAACCGCTTGCGTCACCTTTCCCCTCGTTGTACGATGACATACAACGACATCGCCAATGTGGCTCGTATGCCGTTCCCGACGAACCCAGCACTCGCGCTAGACGGACGACCCAACCATGACCTCACCGCAAGAACTCAAACAGATCATCTCCCACGGCCTGCTGTCGTTTCCGCTCACGGATTTCGACGCCGACGGCAATTTCCGCCCGACCACCTATGCCGAGCGCCTGGAATGGCTTGCGCCGTACGGCGCGAGCGCGCTGTTCGCGGCGGGCGGCACCGGTGAATTCTTCTCGCTCACGCAGCGCGAGTATTCGGACGTGATCCGCGTGGCGACGGAAACCTGCAAGGGCAAGGTGCCGATCCTCGCCGGCGCGGGCGGCGCGACGCGCGTCGCGATCGAATATGCGCAGGAAGCCGAGCGCCTCGGCGCAAGCGGCATACTGCTGATGCCGCATTACCTGACCGAAGCGAGCCAGGAAGGGATCGCCGAGCACGTCGAGCAGGTGTGCCGCGCGCTGAAGATCGGCGTCGTGGTGTACAACCGCGCGAATTCGAAGCTGAACGCCGACATGCTCGAGCGCCTCGCCGACCGCTGCCCGAACCTGATCGGCTTCAAGGACGGCGTCGGCGAAATCGAGAGCATGGTCACGATCCGCCGCCGCCTCGGCGACCGCTTCGCGTACCTCGGCGGCCTGCCGACGGCCGAGGTCTATGCCGCCGCCTACAAGGCGCTCGGCGTGCCGGTGTATTCGTCGGCCGTGTTCAACTTCATCCCGAAGACGGCAATGGAATTCTACGAAGCGATCGCGAAGGACGACCACGCTACGGTCGGCCGCCTGATCGACACGTTCTTCCTGCCGTACCTGAAGATCCGCAATCGCCGCGCGGGCTATGCGGTCAGCATCGTGAAGGCGGGCGCGAAGCTCGTCGGCCACGACGCGGGCCCGGTGCGCGCGCCGCTCGTCGATCTCGCCGACGACGAAGTCGCGCAGCTCGACGCGCTGATCAAGCAGATGGGCCCGCAGTAAGCGGGCGCAGCCGGCGCGGCGCCGCGCCGGCCGGTTGTCGCGTCGCGCGCCGCTTCGACGGTGTCGCGATCGTTCGCGGTATCCGCGCACGCATCCGTCGCGATGCGTGCCGCCTCCGGCGCAGCGCTGTGCGCGACGCCGCCTCGCCTTGCCTCGCATGCCGTCCGGCCTCGTCACATCCGCGCGATGATCCCGACGATCCGGTGGCGCACGTTCCAGAACCTGACCTGACCCAGCCTCGATCCGGCCTTGCATGCGTGCACAAGTGCGCGCATTCGATTCGCCGTCGAGGATCTGCCCGGACGTGTCGTGGTCGACAGGCGCATCGAAACACCATCGAAATCGACTGCGCTACGCCTGGGAGATGCAAAAAAGGCGGAAGCGGCTCACTCGCCCCTTCCGCCTTTTTGCGTCCCGACATCTGCCGGTGCCCTCGCACCTCCGCAGACGCCGGGTATCGCGCCTTCAGCCGATCCGGCCCGTCACTCCGCGCGCCCGTCCCGCAGCCTCGGAATCCCGAGCGGATTCTTCTCCTGCAACCCTTCCGGCAGCAGATCGTCCGGGAAATCCTGGTAGCACACGGGCCGCAGGAACCGGTCGATCGCCGTCGCGCCGACCGACGTGACGGCCGGGTTCGAGGTAGCGGGGAACGGCCCGCCGTGCACCATCGCGTCGCACACCTCGACGCCGGTCGGGTAGCCGTTCACGAGCAGGCGCCCGGCCTTGCGCTCGAGGATCGGCAGCAGCCGGCGCGCGAGCGGCTTGTCGTCGGCGTCCATCTGCAGCGTGGCCGTCAACTGGCCTTCGAGCGCGTCGAGCACGCGCGCGACTTCGTCGAGATCGCGGCAGCGCACGATCAGCGACGCCGGCCCGAACACCTCGTGGCTGAACGCCGGCTCGGCCAGGAACGCCTGCGCACCGACCTCGTACAGCGCACCGCCCGCCTGGCATTCGGTCCGCGCCGCCTCGCCCGCGCCGATTTCGCCCACGCCCGGCAGTTCGGCCAGCGTGCCGCGGCCGTTGCGATACGCATCGGCAATGCCGCGCGTGAGCATCACGCCGGCCGGCTTCGTCGCGAGCGCCTGCGCGGCGACGGCCTCGAAGCGGTCGAGGTCGGGGCCGTCGATCGCGAGCACGAGGCCCGGGTTGGTACAGAACTGGCCGACGCCGAGCGTCAGCGAATCGACGAAGCCCGTCGCGATCGCGTCGCCGCGCGCGGCGAGCGCCGCCGGGAACAGCACGACCGGGTTGATGCTGCTCATTTCCGCGTAGACGGGAATCGGCTGCGGGCGCGCGTTCGCGAGCTGCACGAGCGCCATGCCGCCCTGCCGCGACCCCGTGAAGCCGACGGCCTGGATCGCCGGATGGCTGACCAGCGCCGCGCCGATCACGCGGCCGGGGCCGACCAGCAGCGAGAACACGCCGGCCGGCATCCCGGTTTTCGCGACGGCGGCGCGGATCGCGCGGCCGACCAGCTCGGACGTGCCGAGATGCGCCTCGTGCGCCTTCACGATCACCGGGCAGCCGGCCGCGAGCGCCGACGCCGTATCGCCGCCGGCCACCGAGAACGCGAGCGGGAAGTTGCTCGCGCCGAACACGACGACGGGCCCGAGCGCGACCTTCTGCAGCCGCAGGTCCGCACGCGGCAGCGGCGTGCGCGCGGGCTGCGCGGGATCGATCGACGCCGCGAGAAAGCGCCCGTCGCGCACGACCCGCGCGAACAGCCGGAGCTGGCCGACGGTGCGGCCGCGCTCGCCCTGCAGCCGCGCGACGGGCAGGCCCGTTTCGGCATGCGCGCGTTCGATCAGCGCGTCGCCGAGCGCGACGATTTCATCCGCGATCGCGTCGAGAAACGCCGCGCGGGCCGCGAGCGGCTGCGCGCGGTACGCATCGAACGCATCGCGCGCGAGTTCGCACGCGCGCTCGACGTCGGCCTGCGTCGCGACGCCGAATGCCGGCGCATCGATCGGCTCGCCCTTCGTCGGGTCGAACGCGCGCAAGGTACCGGCCGAGCCGGCCACCGCTTCGGCGCCGATCAGCATCTCTCCTGTCAGTTGCATTGGGTGTGCTCCGTGGTTCGGGAATGGATCGCCCATTGTAGCCCAACAGATATGATGTCCGCCCACTAAACATCAAATTTCACATCCTCATCCGGGCTCGTTCCGACCCGCACAAAACCCTTTCGCATCCGGCATATCCCCGTATTTATTACCCTCTCACAGGATATCGCAAAGGGAAAACCCGAGGTTTCTGCGGCCAGACAATGCCAATAAACTGCCGATATGTCATACGACGACGTACATTAAAGTGCCGAATCAGACCTCCCCTCGCGATCTTCCGTACGACCTCGCGCACACCGCGCGGCGAACCGCCATGCGCTACTGGATCCTGGCGATGCTGTTCGTCGTCACGACGCTCAACTATGCGGACCGCGCGACGCTGTCGATCACCGGCACGCCGATCCGCAAGGCGTTCGGCATCGATCCGGTGACGATGGGCTACATCTTCTCGGCGTTCAGTTGGGCGTACGTGCTCGCGCAACTGCCGAGCGGCTGGCTGCTCGACCGCTTCGGCGCACGGCGCGTGTACGCGGCAAGCATCTTCCTGTGGTCGGCGTTCACGCTGCTGCAGAGCACGATCGGCCTGGGCGGCAGCGCCGCGTTCGCGGTCGCCGCGCTGTTCGCGATGCGCTTCGCGGTCGGCATCGCCGAGGCGCCCGCCTTTCCCGCCAACGCGAAAGTCGTCGCGAGCTGGTTTCCGACCGCCGAGCGCGGCACGGCGTCGGCGATCTTCAACGCCGCGCAGTACTTCGCGGCCGTGGTGTTCGCGCCGCTGATGGCGTGGCTGACGCACGCGTACGGATGGCACCACGTGTACCTGTGGCTCGGTCTCGCGGGCATCGCGCTCGCGCTCCTGTGGCTGCGGGTCGTGAAGGACCCGGCCGACCATCCGGCCGTGAACCGCGCGGAACTCGAACATATCGAGCAGGGCGGCGGGCTGGTGCGATCCGCGCCGCGCGGCGCCGGCGCGGCGTCCGGGGGCAGCCGCGTGGCCGGCTGGTACTACGTGCGCCAGCTGCTGTCGAACCGGATGCTGATCGGCGTATACCTCGGCCAGTACTGCGTGAACGTGCTCACCTACTTCTTCCTCACGTGGTTCCCGATCTACCTCGTGCAGGCGCGCGGGATGTCGCTGCTGAAGGCCGGCTTCATGACCTCGCTGCCCGCGATCTGCGGGTTCCTGGGCGGCGTGCTCGGCGGCATGCTGTCGGACGGGCTGATCCGCCGCGGCGTGTCGCTGACGCTCGCGCGCAAGATCCCGATCGTCGGCGGGATGGCGCTGTCGATGGTCATCATCGGCTGCAACTACGTCGACAGCGAGGCGCTGGTGATCGTGCTGATGGCCGTGTCGTTCTTCGGCAAGGGCATCGGTTCGCTCGGCTGGGCGGTCGTCGCCGATACCGCGCCGAAGGAGGCGATCGGCCTGTCGGGCAGCCTGTTCAACATGTTCGGCAACACGGCCGGCATCGTCGCGCCGATCGCGATCGGCTACCTCGTCGGCGCGAGCGGCTCGTTCAACGGCGCGCTCGTGTTCGTCGGGCTCAACGCGCTCGTCACCGTGTTCAGCTATCTCGTGATCGTGAAGGACATCCGGCGCGTCGAACTGCGGCATCGCGACGCCTGACGGCCGGCTTCGGCACGGAACGACGGCGGCCGCGCGCGGGCGGCCGCCGCTCTTGCATCGCGTCCCGGCGGCAACGGGTCAGGCCGCGGAATGCGCGACGCGCAGCATGTCGTGCACGCCGGACGTCATCAGCGCGAGGAACGCGAGCAGGCCGACGTAGCAGAGCGCATACGTCGTCTTCGTCTCGATCGACGTCGCGTAGTACACGCGGTTCTCCGGAGCGTCCGGATCGTAGCGCCACGCGCGCTTCAACTGCGGCAGCGCGAGGAGCGCCATCACGATCAGCAGCGGGCTCGGGCGATACACGAACAGCGCGATCAGCACCGGGACGCCCGCGAACCAGATCCGCGGCGACAGCACCGCGGTGATCCGGCCGCCGTCGAACGGCGACAGCGGAATCATGTTGAACAGGTTCAGGAAGAAGCCGGTGTACGACAGCGCGAGCAGCAGGTTGCTGTCGTAATGGCGCGCGGCCGCATAGCAGGCGAGCGCGCCGAGCGTGCCGACGAACGGCCCGGCAAGCCCGACGTACGCCTCGGTCTCCGCGTCGTGCGGCATCTCCTTCAGTTGAATCCACGCGCCGACGAACGGGATGAAGGTCGGCAACCCGACATCGAGCCCGCGCCGCTGCGCGGCGACGTAGTGGCCGGCCTCGTGCACCAGCAGCAGCGCGACGAAGCCGGCCGCGAACCGCCAGCCGTAGAACAGCGCGTAGACCGCGATCGACGCCAGCATGGTGCCCGCCGACAGGAGCACCTTGCCAAGCTTGAGGCCGCCGAAAATCAGCAGCAGCAGCTTCGTCATTCCTTGCGCTCCGCGGCGGACGCGTCCGATGCATCCGCGACGGCCGGCACCGCGGCCGCCTTCGGCTTGCGTCCGAAGAAGCGCTTCAGCGCCGCGCCGCCCGCCAGCAGCGCGACCGCGCCGACCTTGAAGAACTTCACCGCGAACGCGCCGATCAGCGCGAGCAGGCCGAGCTTCTTCGCGCCGACGCCGACGATCAGCGCGGCGAGGCCATACTCGGCGACGTGGTCCGTCGACTGGTTGAAATCGGCGTAGCGCTTGCCGCCGTTGAAGCTGATGCTCGACAGCAGATCGTCGGCCGACGCCTTGTATTTCGGCAGATCGGCGAGCGTCGACGCCATCGTCAGCGACAGGTAGCCGTCGCGGCCCAGCACGAGCGTCCGGTAGTTCACGCCGTCGTTCTCGGCGTTCGGCGCCGCGCCCTTGTCGCGGATGATCGCGGACCAGACGAGCCGGTGCGTGGCCGCGTCGTAGGCGGGCGCCTTCGCCCAGCCGACCACCTCGGTCTCGGGCAGCCCGCGTTCCTTGCGCCCGGGGTTGTCTTCCTCGGTGCCGGCCTGCAGGTTCTTCAGCAGTTCGTCGGGTTTCCAGTCCTTCGCGTCGTCGTCGCGGATGTAGCCGCTCGGCTCGAATGACACGACCGAGATCCAGTCGGCGTCGGGATCGTCGGGCAGCACGAGGCCGACCAGCTTCGATTCGTCGATCGAGTTGCCCATCGAGCGCAGGTAGCGGCCGGCTTCGGCGGCCGGCACGAACGATTCGCCGGCCTTCAGCTTCAGCACGGCTTCGTGTTTCACGTCGATGTCGGTCGGGCCTTTCACGACCGCCTCGTTGGCGGCCGCGGCGGCGGCCCTCATCTCCACCTGCGCAGCTTCGGTCTGCGCGTGGCCGGTGGTCGCGGCGAACGCGAGCGTCGCCATGCAGGCGAGCCGGACGGCAAGCTTTTTCATTGTTGGATTCCCCTGGAATGCCTTGTCGTAAATATGCACGGCACCGGCCCATGCGCTTCAGGCGCGGGTCCGGCGTCGTCTCTCAGTTGGCACGGGGGCTATGGTAACGCAGTGTCGCGACGCGCCCGGGAACGGCGCGGCGCCGCATTCGACGCCACGCCCGCCCGATGCGCGGTCAGCGGCGCTCGAACGCGAGCTTCACGCCGAGCGCCAGCAACACCACGCCGCTGACGCGGTGCATGCGCGTCAGGATGCGCGGGTTGCGGCGGATCGACGCCGACAGCAGGCCGGCGAACAGCGCGACCGGCCCCTTGACCAGGAACGTCAGGCCGGCAAAGGTCGCACCCAGCACGAACAGCGACAGCATCGGATGCGCGGCGCCCGCCGGGACGAACTGCGGCAGGAACGCCAGATAGAAGAGCGCGACCTTCGGATTCGAGACGTTGGACAACGCGCCTTGCGCGAACGTGCGAAGCCGCGAGGCCCGCGCGCCGCCGCTGACGCTCGCGAGCGTCAATTCTCCCGACGAGCGCAGCAGCGCGATGCCGAGGTACAGCAGGTACAGCGCGCCGACGACCTTCAACGCCGTGAACAGCCATTCGGATGCCTGAAGAAGCGCGCCCAGCCCGAGGGTCGCGAGCGTCGTGTGGACGAGCAGCCCGACGCTGACGCCCGCGGCCGTGACGAGCCCCGCGCGCGTGCCGCCGGACAGCGTGCGCGACATTACCAGCAGCATGTCCTGGCCCGGCGTGACGATGATCAGAAGCGACGTGGCGATGAAGGGCAACCAGGATACGTGCGACATGGGAAAGCTCCGGAAAAGGGACAGGCGGGCGGGCGGGAATGGCAAGCCCGATGCAACGACAGCGTGGCGTACAGGCCGGCCGGTCGTCAGATTATCGACGTCCTCCGGTGGAGATTGGATGCGTATTTGGCTATTTTAGCCACCCAGTTTGGCGCTATTCTCTACAAATCACACAACTGGCAGTCAAAGATGTCAATCAAACTGGACGCGATCGACCGGCGCATCCTGCGTGCGTTGCAACGGAATTCCAACCAGACGAACGCCGAACTCGCGCAGCAGGCCGGGCTGTCGGCCACGCCGTGCCTGCGCCGCGTTCACCTGCTCGAGGAACAGGGCGTGATCGACGCCTATGTGGCGCTGCTGAACCCCGCGTCGGTCGACCTCCGGTTCACCGCGTTCGTGCGCGTCACGCTGGAGCGCCAGGACAAGGCGACCGTCGAACGCTTCGCGCGCGAGATCGAGCAGGCGCCCGAGGTGCTCGAATGTCACCTGATGGCCGGCAGCTACGATTACCTGCTGCGCGTGATCGCCCGGGATCTCGACGACTACCAGCGTTTCCAGATGGAAACGCTCACGCAGATCGAAGGCGTGCGCAACGTCGAGACCGAAATTCCGCTGAAGCGCATCAAGCAGACGGTTCGCCTGCCGATCTAGGGTCGGGCTGCATGGGGCACGCGCATGCGCTCCCTATGCAGGCCAGGCATCCAGGAACGTGACGGCCTGCCCCGCCGGCCGGCCGTTCAGCGCGCCGTCGCGCACGGCGACGTGCCCGCGCACGACCGTATGCACGGGCCAGCCCGTGACCGCGCATCCGTCGTACGGCGTCCAGCCGCTGACGCTGGCGATCCATTCGTCGCGGATGATCCGCCGCGCGCGCAGGTCGACGATGCTGAAATCGGCGTCGTAACCCGCCGCGATGCGCCCCTTGCCCGCGATGCCGAACACGCGCGCCGGCCCGGCGCTGGTCAGGTCGACCAGCCGTTCGAGGCTCAGGCGGCCCGCCTGCACGTGATCGAGCATCAGCGGCAACAGCGTCTGCACGCCGGTCATCCCGCTCGGCGACTGCGGATAGGGCCGGCGCTTTTCGTCGCGCGTATGCGGTGCGTGATCGCTGCCGATCACGTCGACCACGCCGTCGCGCACGGCCTGCCACAGCGCCTGCTGGTGATGCCGCTCGCGCACCGGCGGATTCATCTGCGCCAGCGTGCCCAGCCGCTCGTAGCAATCGGGCGCATGCAGGCTCAGGTGATGCGGGGTGACCTCGACCGTCACGTGCCGCCGGTGCTGCGCAAGCAGCGCCATTTCGCCGGCCGTCGACACATGCAAGACATGCAGCCGGCGCCCCGCCTGCGCGGCCAGCCCGACGATGCGCCGCGTCGCGGCCAGCGCGCTTTCCTCGTCGCGCCAGCGCGGATGGTCGCGCACGTCGCCGCTCGCCTCCACGAGCGCGCGGCGTTCGCGCAGCCGCGCCTCGTCCTCCGCATGCACGGCCATGCGCCGCCGCCCGTTGCGCAGGATCCGCCGCAATACGGTTTCGTCGTCGGCCAGCAGATCGCCGAACGAACTGCCCATGAAGACCTTCACGCCCGCACAGCCGGGCAGGCGCTCGAGCGCCGGCAGCCGTTCGGCGTTCACGGCCGAGCCGCCGAGATAGAACGCGTAGTCGCACCACGCCCGCCCGCGCGCCAGATCCAGCTTCGCCTGCAGATCCTGCTCGCCGAGCGTCAGCGGATGCGTATTGGGCATCTCGAAGATCGTCGTGACGCCGCCGAGCACCGCGCCGCGCGTCCCCGCCTCGATGGTTTCCTTGTGCGTCAGCCCCGGTTCGCGAAAATGCACCTGGCTGTCGACGACGCCCGGCAGGACATGCAGCCCGCCCGCATCGAGCAGCGTGTCGGCGCTCCAGCTGCCGCGCAGTGCGCCGAGCGCGACCACCCGGCCCTCCGCGCACGCAACGTCGAGCCGTTCCGCGCCGCCGGGCGTCATCACGGTGCCGCCGTGCACGAGCAGGTCGGCGTGGCGTCGCGTCGCCCGGTCGTCCGCTTCACATCGCAGCCACTCGCCCATCGCTCAGAACTCGTTCTGGATGTGCTTGTAGCCGAGCACCAGCGCATTGTTCGTGCGCGCGACGTCCTCGGAGAAATCGCTCGCGTCGGCCGTCACCTGCGGCAACGCGGCAAGATCGGTTTCCGGCCCGATGCGTTCGGTCGAGCGCACGTAGAAGCCCGGCGGCAGGTGGCAGCCGTCGACGACCGCGTTGTAGCGCACGACGCAACCGTCGTCGATCGTGCAGTTGAACAGCACGCTGTTGAATCCGACGAACACGCCGTCGCCGACCCTGCACGGCCCGTGGACGATGGCGCGATGCGCGATCGACGTATGCCGGCCGATCGTGACGCTCGCGCCCGACTTGGAATGAATCACGACGCCGTCCTGGATGTTCGAATGCGCGCCGATCACGATCGGCGCGATCCGGCCGTCCGCGTCCGTTTCGTCCGCGCGGATCACCGCGTACGGGCCGATGAACACGTTTTCCTCGACGACCACCAGCCCGCACAGGATGGCGGTCGGATCGACGAATGCATTCGGGTGAATCTGCGGCAGGTCGCCGCGCGGGTTCTTCCGGATCATGAGGATTCCTGCGTGGAAAGGGAGTCGATGCGCCTGAGCCGGTCGAACAGGCCCGGATCGCGCCACTGCGCGGCGATGGCCGGCGCGAACGTGATCGCTTCGAGCTCGATGCGGCCCATGCGCGGATTGAATGCGTCGCCGCGAAAGCACTGCGCGTAGCCGGTCTCGGTCTCGTGCACGATGACCGAATGCAGTCGCACGCCGGCTTCGCCGTTCGTCATGCGTGTGCCGCCCAGCGCCGCGTCGACGAGCCGGAAGAACACGCGCGAGAACTGTTCCGCGCTCGGCGACACGGGCAGCAGCACCCAGCGCTCCGAATGACGGCGCATGTCCTCGACATAGCGCGGATCGTCATCCGACCACAGCGTCACCGCATGATCGAATGCGTCGATCAGGTCGCGCACGTCGCCCTTGAGCAGCCCGAAGTCGTAGACCATCTGGCCGTGGTCCAGCGCATGCGCCTCGAGCAGCAGCTCGACACGGTACGAATGGCCGTGGATCGAATGCGAGCAGCGCCGCGTGCTGCAGCCTCGCACGACGTGCGCATTCTCGAACCGGAACAGCTTGCGGATCAGCATGCGTGCGCGCCTTCGCGAACCGGTGCGGCCCAGGCCACCGCATCGTGCGGATGCAGGCTTTCCAGATGACGCACGCGAACGCGCGGGCTCGCATGCCGGCCGTCGAGCGCGGCCTGCACGCGGCGCGCGGCATCCTCGACGAACATCAGGTTCTCGCCGTTCAGCACCGCGAACGCCTGTTCGTCCGCACGCTTGACGGCCGTCTGCACCGGCGTGCCGAGCGCGCGTTCGACGCGGTCGACCAGGTCGATCAGCCCCAGCGCCGCGCCGTCGGCGGGCAACCCGACGCTCACGACGGCCTCGCTGCGCTGGCTGTGCGGCGTGGCGGCCGTCGCATGCCGTTTCAGCCATGCGGCAACCGCGGCCGGGTCCACGCGGTCCTCGCGGCCGAATGCCGTCAGGAACGCCTGCTCGACCCAGTGCCGCGACAGCGCCGCCGAGCACGGGCACGTCGACGAATAGGCGACCGTCACCTGCGCGCGCAGCTCGAGCGCGTCGCCGGCCAGCATCGCATCGATCCGGACCGGATAAGCCTTCCACCCGGCCAGCCCCTCGGTCACGAGCGCCGCGCGGCGCGCCAGCAGGTCGAAGCGCAACCGCACGCGCGCGCTGCGCGTGTCGCAATCGCGGTGGCTGTCGACCATCGCGCGCAGCACGCGCTGCAGCGCGGCGGGCGACAGCGCCTCATCCTGCGCGAGCCAGTCGAGCAGCCGGTACAGCCGCGACATGTGGATGCCTTTCACGTGCGGCTCGGGCAGGTCGATCTGTACGTCGGCGCGCGCGTGCACGTCGCGCCGGCAGCCGGGCTCGGCCACCGCGACAGGCAGGTCGATGCCCTGCATGCCGACCCATTCGAGCGGGCGGTGGCCCGGTGCGGCATCGGTCAGGGATACGTCGGGAAGGGCTGCATTCATGCTCGGAATCCGGTGGCGCGCCGTCTGCGTCCGGATCGAAGCAGGCAGCGCGCGTTCAGGTCAGGACCAGTCGCGAAACGGGTTGTCCCACGTGGTCCAGTGTTCGGGGCCGACGGCCATCTCGGCGTCGGTCAGCAGACACGCGTCGAAGCGCGTACGCAGCGCGGGCTCGTCCATGTCCATGCCGATCAGCACGAGTTCCTGCCGCGCGTCGCCGACGCGCTCGTCCCAGCGCGCGCGGATCTGCGCGACGGCTTCGGCGTCCTGCGGCCAGCGCTCGGGCGGCACGGCCGCCCACCAGTGGCCGGCCGGCCCGTGCCGCGCGACCGCGCCGGCCTGCGACCACGAGCCTGCGACGGTCGGGTGCGTGGCCAGCCAGAAAAACCCCTTCGAGCGGACGACGCCCGGCCATTCGCTTTCGACGAGATCGAAGAAGCGTTGCGGATGGAACGGCCGCCGCGCGCGGTAGACGAAGCTGCGGATTCCGTATTCGTCGGTTTCAGGCGTGTGCGTGCCGCGCATCTCCTGCAGCCAGCCCGGCGCGCGCGACGCCGCGTCGAAATCGAACAGGCCCGTGTCGAGCACGCGTTCGAGCGGCACCTTGCCGAATGCGGCGATCTCGATCCGCGCCCGCGGGTTCAGCCCGCGCAGCAGCGCGACCAGCCGCTCGCGCGCGCCGTCGTCGATCAGGTCGGTCTTGTTGATCACGATCACGTCGCAGAACTCGATCTGGTCGATCAGCAGGTCGACCACCGTGCGCGCATCCTCGTCGCCCATCGATTCGCCGCGCGACCGCAGGCTGTCGCGCGACGCGTAGTCGCGCAGGAAGTTGAACGCGTCGACCACCGTCACCATCGTGTCGAGCCGCGCGACTTCTCCGAGGCTGCGGCCGTCCTCGCCTTCGAACGTGAACGTCTCGGCCACCGGCAGCGGCTCCGAGATGCCGGTCGACTCGATCACGAGCTGATCGAAGCGTCCTTCGCGCGCGAGCCGGTCGACCTCGATCAGCAGATCCTCGCGCAGCGTGCAGCAGATGCAGCCGTTGCTCATCTCGACCAGCTTCTCGTCGGTGCGCGACAGCCCCGCGCCGCCGTCGCGGACGAGCGCCGCGTCGATGTTGACCTCGGACATGTCGTTGACGATCACCGCGACGCGACGGCCCTCGCGATTGTTGAGGATGTGGTTGAGCAGCGTCGTCTTGCCGGCGCCGAGAAAGCCGGACAGGACGGTCACGGGAAGCCGCGTGGACGGAGGGGGGGCGGTGCTCATCGGGCGATTCCGGAAGAGAACGTTGAGGATCGAATGATATATTGTATCGCAACGATATAACATATCATTTCGGACGTCCAGCAGGCCGGTCGTCCGGCGGCGATTCACGGTGCGGCGGCGCCGCGCATGGCATGCCGATTGAAAGGTCGGGTTGATAAGCTTGCCGGCGAGACCGATGGCCCTCTTCCCACCATGAAAACGAAAATACTTGTCGCGTTGTCACTCTGCGCCGCGCTGCCCGGCGTCGCGCTCGCCCAGTCGATCGCAGCCCCGACGCTGAAACCGGGCGATACCTGGACCTACATCAACACCGTCGAAATCGGCCCGAACGGCTGGCGCCAGACCCGCGACCAGATTTCGGTGCAGCGTGCGACGGCCGAGCACCTCTATGTCGAGACCCGGCAGAGCGGCACGACGCAGGCGCCGCGCGAACTGATCGTCGATACGGACTGGAGCCGTTCGCGCAGCGTCAACGGCACGGAAATCGTGGTGAACCGTCCGCTGGCGTTTCCGCTGAAGGCCGGCAAGACGTGGACGGTGAGCTACAGCGAGTCGCATCCGAATCCGCAACATGCATCGGAGGCGTACGACACGCACTACAAGGTCGTCGGCCCCGACACCGTCACCGTGGCCGGC
This sequence comes from Burkholderia paludis, assembly GCF_000732615.1. Classification (GTDB taxonomy): domain Bacteria; phylum Pseudomonadota; class Gammaproteobacteria; order Burkholderiales; family Burkholderiaceae; genus Burkholderia; species Burkholderia paludis. The sequence goes on along the minus strand of NZ_JPGL01000072.1, from coordinate 13,297 downwards.
GGCAAGTTCGATGCGATCAAGATCGAGGCCGAAGGCACGTGGAAGGCCGAGACCGCGCCGGGACAGTCGATCACCTCCGGCGTATCGCGCAACGCGGGCGGCTCGACGATCGTGATGCAGAGCCGCAACAACGGCACGGCGGAACAGACCGGCAAGACCTACAAGGCGTTCTGGTACGTGCCGGCCGTGGGCCGCTGGGTCAAGTCGGTCGAGGAGTACTACGACGTGAACGGGACGCGAACGGCGCGCTATTCGAACGAACTGGCGTCGTACCAGCGCGCCGGGACCGAAACCGGCACCCCGCTGGCGGGCACGCCGGCGCCGGCGCCGACGCCCGGGCCCGCGCCGACGGAAGGCCCGCCCTCCGTCGAGCAATGACGGAGCGCGCGCTCACTCACGTATAGAGCGACGCGGCCGGCCGTTCCCCGCTCAGCGCGAACCGTCCCACGTCGCGCAGCCGGTAGTCGAGCGGATCGTGCAACGTATGCGTGCGCGCGTTCCGCCAGAAGCGGTCGAGCCCGAGCGACGCGGCCGTCGCGCGTGCGCCGCACGCGTCGAACAGCGCCTCGCCGTTCTCGAGCGCCGCGCGCTGCGCGACGATCTTCGCTTCCGATACCGCCAGCGCCGCGTCGGCGCGCTCGTCCGCCGTCAGCGCATCCTGCCGCGCCCAGGCGCGCTGCAACGCGCCGGCCGCGCGATCGGCCAGCGCGGCCGCGGCAAGCGCCCGCACGCGCATGTCGCCGAAGCGCTGCAGCGTGTACGGATCGTCGCCCGCCTGCGCGACATCCGACTGTATCCACGGCCTGCCGTGCTGCAGCACGTAGTCGCGCGCCTCGGCCAGCGCACCCTCCGCGAGCCCGACGAACAGATTGGTCAGCACCAGTTGCGACACGAGCGTGCGCAGCGTCGCGCGCGGCGTCGGCGGCGCCTCGGAACGATGCAGCACCTCGTCCGCCGCGAGCGTCACGCCGTCGAAGCGCACGCTGCCGCTGTCGGTCTGGCGCTGGCCGATCGGATCCCAGTCTTCGTTGACCGTGATCCCCGCACGCCCGGTCGGCACCACGCCGAACACGCTGCGGCCGATGTCCGGATCGTGCGCGGACACCGTCATCCGCTGCGAGCCGCGCGTGCCCGAGCAGAAGCCCTTCACGCCGTCGAGCCGGTAGCCGCCGTCCGGCGTCGCGGTCGCCACGAGCCGCGTGTCGAGCGGATTGACCGCATTGCCCCACCACCAGCGCTGCTCGACCGTGCCGCGCAGATAGCGCTCGCGCTGCTCGGCGCTGCCCCAGACGTCGACGCTCACCACCTGCAGGCACTGGAACCCGACGAGATGCGCAAGCGCGCTGTCGACCCGCGCGATCTGCCGGATCGCCTCGTAGATGTCGGGCCACGCGGCTTCCTGCCCGCCGAACGCGCGCGGCACCGCGAGCGTCAGCAGGCCCGCATCGGCGAGCCACTGTTTTTCGTGCGCCGCGTGACCGCCGGCGCGGTCGCGCGCGGCGGCCGTCGTGCGCAACGCGTCGATCGCGCGCGCCAGCGCGGCGCGATCGAGGGCGGGCGCATCGGTTTCCGGCGCGAAGGCCGCCGGGCCACGCGGATCGTTCATGCGACGGCTTCCTGCAGCACGGCTTCGCCGGACAGCGGCACGAGCGCACCGAGCCGGCGGCCGGTCAGCCGCGACAGGATCTCGCGCCGCCAGTCGTCGTAGATCGCGCGGTACTCGGCGATGTCCGCGCCGAACACGTGGGCGGTATGCGCGTACTCGTCGTGCAGATAGCCGTCGAGCCGCGCCTGCGTTTCCTCGTCGGCCGCGATCACGCGATCGATCAGGGCGTCGCGCTCGGCCGCCGGCAGCGCGTTCAGCGTCTCGAACCACCACTGGACGATCTGCACGCGATGCCATTCCTCGTCCGGCCGGATCCGGTTCTCGCCGTGCTCGCGCATCGCGCCGTCGCCGATGCGGCCGGTCTTGCGCTGGATCCACAGCTTCGCGAGGATGTGCAGCTCGTAGTGCCATTCGAACGCGAGAAAGCCCGCGACGTCGCGCACCGCGATGTCGCCGATGCGCGCCCAGTGGGCAGCGACGAGCCGGTCGACTTCCGGCAGCGGATCGCGCCCCGTCAATTCGGTCACGCGCTCGCGGCCGATCACCGCATGCGCGCCGTCGTCGCCGAGCTGGCGCGACAGGATCAGCTGGAAATGCGGATCGTCGCGAAACAGCGTGTCGATCGCCTTCGCGACCACCTGCACGATGAACAGGTCGTGCGACGCCATCTTCGTGTAGTAGTCGGCGACGGCGGCCCGTTCGTCGTCGTCGCGCGGCTCGCGCGGCGGCGTGGCCAGCTTGTCCGGGAAATCCGGACGATGGCGCCGCGCCACGTCGAGAAACAGCGCCTCCTCGAATTGTCCGTTCCATTCGCGCGGTGCGCCGATGGGCAAGGTCATGTGTTCGGTCTCTCAGGATCGTTGATGAAGCGAGCGGACGCTCGTGGCGTCGCTCAGGTGCGCCGGGTCACGCGTCGGACCAGGCGGTCGCCCGTGATTTGCACGGCCGAAACGAGTGCGATCAGGATCACGATCACGGTCGCCATGACGGTCGTGTCGAATCGCTGATAGCCATAGCGGATCGCGAGATCGCCGAGCCCGCCCGCGCCGACGGCGCCCGCCATCGCGGTCGAGCCGATCAGCGCGACGACGGTGATCGTGAAGCCGCCGAGCATGCCGGGCAGCGCTTCGGGCAACAGCACGTGCCAGACGATGTGGCGGCGTTTCGCGCCCATCGCGAGCGCGGCCTCGATCAGCCCGCGATCGACTTCGCGCAGGCTCACCTCGGCGATCCGCGCGAAGAACGGGATCGCGGCGATCGACAGCGGCACGACGGCCGCCCACACGCCGATCGTCGTGCCGATCAGCACGCGCGTGAACGGCAGCAGCGCGACGAGCAGGATGATGAACGGCGTCGAGCGGAACACGTTGACGAGCGCGCCGAGCACCGCATTGACGCCGCGCCGTTCGTAGATCCCGCCGGGCGCGGTCGTCACGAGGATCACCGCGAGCGGAATGCCGATCAGCGCGGCGATCGCGGCCGACGCGGCGACCATCGACAGCGTGTCGCGGATCGCGTCGAGCAGTTCGGGCCACCAGAGGTCAAACATAGCCGAGCACCTCCGCATGGTTCGCATGGCGGCGCGCGCGTTCGAGCAGCGCGGCCACCGCGCCGCCGCGTGCCGGCGGCCGGCCGGCGTCGTCCGCGTGCGGCGCCGCCGCGATCACGAGCCGCCCTTGCGCATGCCCCTGGATCCGCTCGATCCCGCCGTGCAGGAAGCGCACGGAGCCGCCGAGCGCCGCCGCAAGCGCGCCGACGTCCGGCTCGCCGCCGCTCTCGCCCGTATAGCGGACGTCGAGCACGACCTGTGCGCCGTCGGGCAACGCGGCCTGCTCGGGCAGCGGCCGCACGCGCGCGGCCAGCTCGGCCGGCAGGTCGTGCACGAGCGTGCTGAGCAACGCGCGTGTCGCGCCGTGGCGCGGATCGCCGAACACGCGCCACACGGCGCCCGTTTCGACGACTTCGCCCTGTTCGATCACCGCGACCGTATCGCACACCGCGCGAATCACTTCCATCTCGTGCGTGATCAGCACGATCGTCAGCCCGAGGCGGCGGTTGATGTCGGCGAGCAGCGCGAGGATCGACTGCGTCGTCTCGGGATCGAGCGCCGAGGTCGCCTCGTCGCACAGCAGCACCTCGGGATCGTGGACGAGCGCCCGCGCAATGCCGACACGCTGCTTCTGTCCGCCCGACAGGCTCGCCGGATACGCGTCGCGCTTCGCGGCGAGCCCGACGAGTTCGAGCAGCGCCTCGACCTTGCGCACGCGCTCGGCCTTCGGCACGCCGGCGATCTTCAGCGGCAGCGCGACGTTCTCGAACACCGTCTTCGCGGACAGCAGGTTGAAATGCTGGAACACCATGCCGGTGCGGCGGCGCAGTGCGACGAGCCCGTCCTCGTCGAGCGCGCCGACGTCGACGCCCTGCACGCGCACGCGGCCCGAGCTCGGCCGTTCGAGCCCGTTCACGAGCCGCAGCAGCGTCGATTTCCCGGCGCCGCTGCGGCCGATGATCCCGAAGACCTCGCCGCGCCGCACGTCGAGCGTCACGTCGCGCAACGCGGCGGCGTGGCCGCGCGGCGTCGCGAACACCTTGCCGACCTGCTCCAGCGACACGGCGATGCCGCCGGCGGCCGGCGCGGCCGCGTCGTCATGCGTCGCGGCGGCGGTGCCGGCCCGTGCGGCCGACGCGTCGATGAAACCCAGCGTATCGAACAATTGCGTCATCGCTTCGCTCCGTCACGTTCAGGCATGCGCGGGATGCGCGGGTTCGGGCCGGACGGCCGGCCGGTGCTGCGCGCCCGCGTGCCACGCGGGCAGGCGCGGGCCCGCGCCGAACAGCTTCTCGCGCAGCGTCGGCGCGGGATCGTAGTCTTCCTTGTAGACGCCGCGGTTCTGCAGTTCGGGCACGACCCAGTCGACGAAATCCTCGAACGACTCGGGCATCACGGTGCGCGTCAGGTTGAAGCCGTCGATGCCGGTCTCGTCGATCCACGACTGCAGCTCGTCGGCGACCTGCGACGGCGAGCCGACGATCGGCGCATAGCGGCCGCCGAGCGACATCTGTTCGAGCATCCTCCGCACGGTCCACGTGCCGGTCGTGCTCTTGCGCGAGATCGCGTCGACGGCCGACTGGATCGAATCGGTCTTCACGTACGAGATCGGCTCGTCGAGGCCGTACTTCGCGAAGTCGATGCCGGTCGAGCTCGCGAAATGCGCGAGGCCGGCCTCGGGGCTCGCGTAGCGCCGGTATTCGTCGAATTTCTCGCGCGCGAGCCGCTCGGTCCCGGCCGTCACGACGCTCACGCCCGCGAAGATCCGGATCGACGCCGGGTCGCGCCCCTGGCGCGCGGCGGCCGCGCGGATATCGAGTACGGCGGCGCGGGCGGCGGCCTTGCTCTGCCCGTTCACGAACACGCATTCCGCGTGACGGCCCGCGAACTCGACGCCGCGCGCGGACGAGCCGGCCTGGTACAGCACCGGCGTGCGCTGCAGCGACGGCTCGCTCAGGTGGATCGCATCGACCGAGTAGAACGGCCCGTCGTGCTTCACGCGCCGCACCTTGCCCGGCTGCGCGAACACGCGCGCCTGCGCGTCGCGGATCACCGCGTCGTCGTCCCAGCTCTGTTCCCACAGCTTGTAGACGACGTCCATGTAGTCGTCGGCGCGTTCGTAGCGGTCGTCGTGGCCGATCTGCTGCGCGAGGCCCATGCCGCGCGCGGCGCTGTCGAGATAGCCGGTGACGATGTTCCAGCCCACGCGCCCTTTCGTCAGGTGATCGAGCGTCGACATGCGGCGCGCGAACAGGTAAGGCGGCTCGTAGGTCAGGTTCGCGGTCACGCCGAAGCCGAGATGCCGCGTGACCTGCGCCATCGCGGGCACCAGCAGCAGCGGATCGTTGACGGGCACCTGCACCGATTCGCGCAGCGCGGCATCGGGCCCGCCGCCGAACACGTCGTACACGCCGACGATGTCCGCGAGGAAGATCCCGTCGAACTTGCCGCGTTCGAGCGTGCGCGCGAGGTCGGCCCAGTAGTCGAGATCGGTGTAGTGCGCGGAGCGGTCGCGCGGATGCGTCCACAGCCCGTGGTTGATGTGCCCGACGCAGTTCATGTTGAACGCGTTGAGCAGGATCTTCTTGCGGTTCGCCGTCGTCATGCCGCCTCCATCACCACGCGATCGCGTACAGCGAGCCGAACGCGTTGTCGAGCGCACGGCGCACGGCCGGCGAGTGCTGGTAGATCGAGATGAACTTGCGGATGCGCGGATCGTTCACGCTGTCGGGCCGCACGACCCACTGGATCGCGAAGATCTTGTTCTCGGTGCCGTCGAACAGCAGCGCGCTGTTCGGGTCGGTCGTGCCGGCGAGCTTGATGAAGCTCGGGTAGCCCTGCGCCAGGTCGACGTCGTCGAGCGAACGCGCGAGCTGCGACGCCTCGAGCGGGACGATCTTCAGGTGCTTCGGATTCGACACGATGTCGTGCGTCGTCGCGCGGTAGTCGGCGCCCGGCTTCAGCGTGATCAGGCCGGCGCGCTGCAGCAGCAGCAGCCCGCGCCCGCCGTTCACCGGATCGCTCGCGATCGCGACGCGCGCGCCGTCCTTCAGTTCGCTGAAGCTTTTCACCTTCTTCGAATAGAGGCCGATCTTCATGATCGTGCCGGGCGCGATCGACACGAAGTTGTAGCCGCCCTGCTTGTTCGCGTTCTCGAGGAACGGGATGTGCTGGAAGTAATTGACGTCGATGTCCTTGTTCGCGAGCGCCGCGTTCGGCGTATTCCAGTCGGTGAACTCGATGATCTTCACGTCGAGCCCCTGCGCCTTCGCCTCCTTCGCGGCGATCTTCAGCGCCTCGATCTGCGGGCTGGTCGAAATGCCGACCTTCAGCGGCGCGGTGTCGGCACGCGCGCCGTTCATGAGCGCGACGCCGAGCAGCGCGGCCGCCAGCAGGCGGACGACACGGCCGGAGGAAAAGCGGGCGGAAAAAACGGCATGCAGCATGGGAACCACTCTCCTGTCCAAAGACGGTATCGACGGATGAGCGACGGCGCGGCGAACGCGCAGGCGTTCTCCGGACAGTGGGCATCGCGTCGGAAAAGGATCAGCCGATGATAGAGAGCGGCGCGCGGACGGTCTACGAAGCGATTGTGGGAAGAAAATCGCGCGCGGCGATATGGCGCGCGAACGCGCCCGGCCGGCCGTTGGCCGAAATCCCGGCCTGCGCGCCGCGCGAATTCCGAAATCTCGGAACGGCCCGCGCGCACGCCTTTCCGCAGACGAAACGAATCCCTTACGAATCAACGACCTGCATATCCGCCCGGCAGCCGGGCGGCTGGCACGGAGGTTGCGTAATAGCCGGCACACGATGCCGCGCCGCATGCGGACATTCCAACATCAGGAGACACGTCTTGCAGACCTCTATCCATACCCCGTCCCATCCGGAGCCGGTTTCCGACGGCGTCGCCGCGCCGCGCGAACGCTTCTGGCCGCAAGGCTGGTGGAAACTGATGGAAATCCGCATCGGCATCATTCCGCTGCCCGTCTATTTCATCCTGCTCGCGCTGATCGTCGGCTTCTCGGTGACCGGCAAGGTGCCCGGCGAGATCTCGATGGCCATCGCGGTGCTCGCGTTCTTCGGCTTCACCTGCGCGGAACTCGGCAAGCGTCTGCCGCTGCTGCGCAACATCGGCGCGGCCGCGATCTTCGCGACCTTCGTGCCGTCGGCGCTCACCTACTACCACGTGCTGCCGAAGCCCGTGCTGAACCTCACGGTCGAATTCACCAAGTCGACCAACTTCCTGTACCTGTTCATCGCGTCGATCATCGTCGGCAGCATCCTGAGCATGGATCGCCGCGTGCTGATCCAGGGCTTCGTGAAGATCTTCGTCCCGCTCGCGGCCGGCTCGGTGGCGGCGGCGATCGTCGGCACGGCGGTCGGCACCGCGCTCGGCCTGGGCGCGCGCCATACGCTGCTGTACATCGTCGTGCCGATCATGGCGGGCGGCGTCGGCGAAGGCGCGATTCCGCTGTCGATCGGCTATTCGGAGCTGATGCACCTGCCGCAGGGCGAGATGTTCGCGATGGTGCTGCCGCCGGTGATGCTCGGCAGCCTGACCGCGATCATCCTGTCGGGCGCGCTCGACATGCTCGGCAAGCGCCTGCCGCACCTGACCGGCAACGGTCGCCTGCAGGTCGGCGAAACGGGCGACATGACGCCCGAGAACGAGGAAATCCGCGGCCACGTCGACGTCTCGCACATCGCCGGCGCAGGCATCACGGCCATCACGCTGTACCTGGTCGGCCTGATGGCGCACAAGCTGTTCGGCCTGCCCGCGCCGGTCGCGATGCTGTTCCTCGCGGTGCTCGTGAAGCTCGCGCGCGCGGTGTCGCCGCCGCTGCAGGAAGGCGCGTTCGTCGTCTACAAGTTCTTCTCGACCGCCGTCACGTATCCGCTGCTGTTCGCGATCGGCGTCGCGATGACGCCGTGGGACAAGCTGACCGCCGCGTTTACGGTCGTCAACGTCGTGACGATCGTGTCGACCGTCGCGACGCTGATGGGCACCGGTTTCGTGGTCGGCCGCCTGCTGAAGATGTACCCTATCGACACCGCGATCGTGAACGCCTGCCACAGCGGGCAAGGCGGCACCGGCGACGTCGCGATCCTGACCGCCGCGAACCGGATGCAGCTGATGCCGTTCGCACAGATCGCGACGCGCATCGGCGGCGCGATCGTCGTCACGGTGACGCTGATCCTGGTCGCGCACTTCGGATGACGCGCCGCCGCGCGCGCCGTCGCGCCGGCCGAATCGTACGCGCCGCCGCCGGCCTCGCCGGCGCGCGGCGCGTGTCGTTCCGGGCGTCCGGTTGCTGGCTTCGATGAGGGCGAACGTGCAGAAGAGCTTCAAAGGTATTCCGTGGTGGGGCTGGGCGTCCGCCGCCGTGCTGTACGGGTGCGTGGCGGCCGCGGCCGTCGATTTCGCGTGGGAGCGCGCGATCGACGCGCTCGAGGAAACCGGCACGCACCGCCTCGACCTGTATGCGTCGAGCCTGAAGAGCGAGCTCGGCCGCTTCGAGATCCTGCCCGGCCTGGTCGCACGGCAGGACGGCGTGCGCGCGATGCTGAAAGCCGCGCCGCACGACGCGCCCGAGCTCACGCACACGGTGAACGCCTACCTCGAAGCGGTGAACCGCGACGCGGGCAGCGGCGCGGTCGACGTGATCGACCTGCAGGGCGACGTGATCGCCGCCAGCAACTGGAACGAAGCGCTCAGCTTCATCGGCACCAACGTGTCGTACCGGCCGTATTTCAAGGACGCGCTCGCGCACGGCGGCGGCCGCTTCTTCGGCATCGGCACCAACACCGGCGTGCCGGGCGTCTATTTCGCCAGCGCGGTGCGCGACAACGGCGCGCCGATCGGCGTGGCCGCCGTCAAGATCAGCGTCGATTCGCTGGAATCGGCATGGCGCGCGCCGGGCGTTGCCGCGATGGTCGTCGACGGCAACGGCGTGGTCGTGATCTCGACCGAGCCCGCGTGGAAATTCACCGCGCTGCGCCCGATCACCGCGCAGCAGCAGCGCGACATCCAGGCGTCGCGCCAATACGCGGGCCGCACCGTCGACGCGCTGCCGTACCGCCGCATCGGCGACCGCAGCTCGGCCGCGTGGTTCGGCACCTTTCCGGATCCGCGCCACGCCGGCCGCACCACCCGCTATCTCGTGATGTCGCGCCCCGCGCCGCAGGCCGGCGATTCGCTGATGGTGCTGCTCGACATCGCGGGCGCGCGGCGCCAGCAGCAGACGGCCTTCGTGTTCGTCACCGGCGCGTTCCTGATCGCCGCGCTGCTGGCCGGCTACGCGATCCAGCGCCGCCGGGCGATCGTCGCGCGGCTGAACGCGCAGGACGCGCTGCGCCGCGCGAACGACCGGCTCGAGCTGACGGTCGCGCAGCGCACGGCCGCGCTGACGGCCGCGAACGAGCAGATGCAGCGCGAGATCGTCGAGCGCGAGCGCACCGAGCAGCGGCTGCGCGCGTCGCAGCAGGAAGTCGTGCACGCGGGCAAGCTCGCGGTGCTCGGGCAGATGGCCGCCGGCCTCACGCACGAGCTGAACCAGCCCCTCGTCGCGATCCGCACGCTGTGCGACAACGCGCGCACCTTCTTCGAGCGCGGCCAGCCGGCGCCGGCGCTCGCCAATCTCGAACGGATCGGCAAGCTCGTCGACGGCATGGCCGTGCTCACCGGCGAGCTGAAGACTTTCGCACGCAAGCCCGACGTCGAGCGCGTCGCGGTCTCGCTGAACGAGGCCGTCGCGCATGCGCGCCTGATCTACGACGCCCGGATCCGCGACGAAGGCGTGCGGCTCGACGTGAACATCGCGCCCGGCACCGCGGTATCGGCCGAATCGAGCCAGTTGCAGCAGGTGATCGTGAACCTGCTCGGCAACGCGCTCGACGCGCTGCACGATGCGCCGGTGCGCCGCATCGTCATCGAGGCCGCCGGGCCGGACGAAGCCGGCCGCGTGCGCTTCACGGTCGCCGACAGCGGCCCGGGCATCGCGCCCGAGGTGCTGCCGCACCTGTTCGAGCCGTTCGTCACGACCAAGCCGCGCGGCCAGGGCCTCGGGCTCGGCCTCGCGATCACGTCGCGCATCGTCGAGGCGTTCGGCGCGAAGATCGCCGCGACGAACCGCGACGAAGGCGGCGCGCAGTTCAGTATCGAATTCGCGGCGGCGACGCTGCAAAGGACAGAGCATGGAAGATGAGATTCGGGTGCTGGTCGTCGAGGACGATGAAAACGTCCGGATCGGCGTGGAACAAGCGGTCGCGCTCGCCGGCTTCGCGGTCGACGCATTCGCGTCGGCGGCCGACGCGCTGCATCGCGTCGCGCCCGGCGCGCCGGTCGTGATCGTGTCGGACGTGCGGATGCCGGGCATCGATGGGCTGCAGTTGCTCGACCGCGTGATGGCGATCGACGCGCAGATTCCGGTCGTGCTGATCAGCGGTCATGCCGATATCTCGACGGCCGTCGGCGCGATGCAGGTGGGTGCGTACGACTTCATCGAGAAGCCATTCTCGTCGGACCTGATCGCGGGCCGCGTCGCGCGCGCGGTCGAGAAGCGCCGCCTGACGCTCGAGGTGCAGGGGCTGCGCGCGGCGCTGAACAACTGGCAGGGCATCGAGGCGTTCGTGCTCGGCAAGTCGCCCGCGATGGCCGACGTGCGCAAGAAGATCCTGCGCCTCGCCGACACCGCCGTGTCGGTGCTGATCACCGGCGAAACGGGCACCGGCAAGGAGCTGATCGCGCGCAGCCTGCACGACTTCGGCGGCCGGCGCGACGCGCATTTCGTCGCGCTGAACTGCGGCGGCCTGCCCGAGCAGGTGTTCGAGAGCGAGCTGTTCGGCCACGAAGCCGGCGCGTTCACCGGCGCGATCAAGAAACGCATCGGCAAGATCGAATGGGCCGACGGCGGCACGCTGTTCCTCGACGAGATCGAGACGATGCCGGTCGCGCTCCAGATCAAGATGCTGCGCGTGCTGCAGGAGCGCGTGGTCGAGCGGCTCGGCGCGAACGAGCTGATTCCGGTCGACTGCCGCGTGGTCGCCGCATCGAAAGCCGATCTTGCCGGGCTTGCGGCCGACGGACGCTTTCGCGCCGATCTGCTGTACCGCCTCAACGTCGCGCAGATCGAGCTGCCGCCGCTGCGCGAGCGGCGCGAGGACGTGCCGCTGCTGTTCGAGCATTTCGTGCTCGCGGCCGCGCGGCGCTTCGGGCAGCCGGCGCCGGTCGTCACGGCTGCGCAGGTATCCGAACTGATGACGCACGCGTGGCCCGGCAACGTGCGCGAGCTGCAGAACGTGGCCGACCGCTTCGTGCTCGGGCTCACCGGCGACAGCTTGCTGTCGTCCGGCGGCGCGCCGGCCGCGGGCGTCACGCTCGCGGAGCAGCTCGCGTATTTCGAGCGGATGCTGATCGAGGACATGCTGCAGCGTCACCACGGCAACGTCGCGGACGCGAGCGAAGCGCTCGGCATGCCGAAGAAGACGCTCTATCACAAGCTGCGCAACCTGCGGATTCCCGCGCGCGGCGACGCGACGGCCGACGGCGGCGAATGACGCGAACGAGGACACGCACACCAGCATGGATCGCATCGAACACCCCGACCACGGCCGCGTCGACGGCCACCTGATCCGCGGCGTCACGCGCGCGCAAAAGACCTTCCGCCCGAGCGACTGGCCCGAGCGCCTCGCGGGCGTCATCACGCTGTTCGTCGGCGAACGGCGGCCCGGCTATCCGTGCGCGCTGTCGCGGCTCGCGATGCCGGTCGTCGACGGCGGCGCCAAATGCCTGATCGTGTCGGACGAATTGCGCACCGTGTGTGCGGACGCATTCGACTTCGCGATGCGGTTCGCGGCCGACAACGACCTCCCCGTCGAGCTTCAGACCGCGCCCGCCTCGACGGCGCGCTGACGCGCGGGCCGCCCGCGCGGCGCGCGCACGGTCCGTTTTCTTCCCCGGAAATGCACCCGTGCGTGCGCCGTCGCCCGCACTTTCCTGGCCTTTCCAGCATCGCGCCCCACCGTCAGACGATTGAAAGCATCGACACCCACCCCCACGCGACAAGGGTTTGCGGCCGATCCATCAATAAAATTGATCGTCGCGATGAAAATTATGCGTTTTCCTTGCAGGTCGCCGTGATGCATAGTTGCGTCGTGTTGACGCACCTTTGAGTCTTTCAGTCATGAACATGCGAATCGAGCCGTCCGTGCTCGCGAACCCCGACCTGCAATTTGCGACGCTTTCGTCAGGCATCAGCCTGCCGTATGTCGAGCGGGGCAGCGGTGCGCCGATGGTGTTCGTGCACGGCTCGCTGTGCGACTACCGCTACTGGGATCCGCAGCTCGCGGCGTTGTCCGCCCACTACCGCTGCATCGCGCCGAGCCTCAGCCACTACTGGCCGGCCGTCGAAGCGGGCATCCAGGACGATTTCAGCTGGCAGAATCATGTCGACGAACTCGCCGAATTCATCGATGCGCTCGATCTCGGCCCCGTGCATCTGGTCGGCCATTCGCGCGGCGGCAGCGTCGCGTTCAACGTCGCGCGCCAGCATCCGCACCTCGTCGAGTCGCTGACGCTCGCCGATCCGGGCGGCCCGCTGCAGCAGCCGGGCGTGCGCGAAGCCGCGCTGCCGGCCGCCGCGATCGCGCTGCGCACGAAGGCCGTGAGCCTGATCGGGCAAGGTGACGTCGAATCGGGCCTCGAGATGTTCGTCGATTCGGTGAGCCTGCCCGGCGCATGGAAGAAAAGCACGTCGCGCTTCCGCACGATGGCGATCGATAACGCGAGCACGCTGCCGAAGCAGTTGCGCGACCCGCTGCCCGCGTACTCGCAGCACACGGCCGGCGACATCGCGTGCCGCACGCTGCTGATCGACGGCCAGCGCAGCCCGAAGATGTTTCGCAACAACGTCGACACGCTGTCGCAGTGGATCGGCAATGCGCAACGTCAGACCGTTGCCGGCGCGTCGCACGGGATGAATGCGGCGAGCCCCGCCGTGTTCAACCGCTTCGTGCACGAGTTCGTCTCCGCCTGAGATCCCGGGGGGCGCTCGCCCCCCAAGCCCTTCGTCGACGATGCGGATACGCTCCCGCGTCGACGACACGCGGCGCACGCATGCGCGCCCGCCGTCACGCCGTCACGC
>NZ_JPGL01000071.1 GCF_000732615.1 Burkholderia paludis | reverse complement strand
GCCCGTGGGGGCCGTGGGGTCCCTGGGGGCCGATGCCGGCGGGCTATGTCGCGCAGACGTACCAGGTGTTCGACTACACGCTCGGCATCCGCATCACCGAGCGCGCGACGGGCAAGGAGGTGTACAACGTGTCGGCGCGCACGACCGGCGACAACGGCGCGCTGCTGTATGCGATGCCGTACCTCGCGCGCAGCGCGCTCGCCGATTTCCCGCTGTCGAACGGCGCGGTCCGTTCGGTCCGGTTGCCGGTCGACAAGCGCGGCGGGCCGGCGGCGGCGCCGGCCAACGAGCGCGCGGTGCCGGCCGCACCGGCCTCGGGCGCGGCCGCCGCGAAGTAACGCGGCATCACCTCGGCGCGGCCGCCCGGCCGCGCCGGCCCATGCCCTGCGTCAGACCCCGATGCCGAGCAGCGCCAGCGCGCCGAGCACGACGAACAGCACGGCCGCGATCCCGTGCACGAGCTTCGTCGGCAGACGGTGCGCGAAGCGGTCGCCGAGCAGGATCGCGGGCACGTTCGCGAGCATCATCCCGAACGTCGTACCGGCCACGACCCCGACGTAGTCCTGGAAGCGCGCAGCCAGCGCGACGGTGGCGATCTGCGTCTTGTCACCCATTTCCGCGAGGAAAAAGGCGACGAGGGTCGCGCCGAACACGCCGAGCCGCGAACGGTTGGCATTGGCTTCATCGGCATCGAGCTTGTCCGGCACGAGGATCCACAACCCCATTGCGATGAACGAGAACGCGAGCGCCCAGCGCATGATCGATGGCGTGATGAGCGTGCCGAGCCATTCGCCGAGCGCGCCGGCGAAACCGTGGTTCACGAGCGTCGCGACGAGCACGCCGAGAATGATCGGCACGGGCTTGCGATAGCGCGCGGCCAGGACGAGGGAAAGCAGTTGGGTCTTGTCGCCGATTTCAGCAAGGGCGACGGCGCCTGTGGAGATCAGGAAGGCTTCTGACACGAATGGGGTTCCACGGGCCGATGTTGTGCGTGCGAGCGACGATCCACCGCGCGCCGGGCCCTGATACGGCGCGCTGTGAACCATCGGTCTCGCCAGGCCCAGGTGGCTGCGCCCGCCATGGCCAAACGGCCAAGTCTGTTGACGGACGCCTTCGTCACGATGCGCGCCGGGGGCGCGGGGCATCGAGCGAAGCGGCTACTCCCCAATGAGTGGCGGATTCTAGCACGGCGCATTGCGCCCGGGAAAGCGGCCGGAGCAGCGTGTCGGGCCGGCGCGAGCCGGCGATCGTCGATGCGCCGGCGGGAGCGGCGGCGGATGCCGCCGCAACGAGACCCCGGCGCGTCGTTACGCGGCGGCGCGGCGGGCCGCGCCGCGCTCGTGGACGAGCGCGCCGGCCGCGTAGGTGCGGTATACCGCGCGGTCGTCGCCCAGCAGCGCGAACGCGAACAGCAGTTCCTCGAGCGAGTCCGCACGTTTCGTGCGGCGCGCGAGCAGCGGGGTGGCCTGCGGATCGAGCACGACGAAGTCGGCCTCGGTGCGCGGCGCGAGCGTGCCGACCGTGTCCGCGAGGTCTAGCGCCTGCGCGGCGCCGGCCGTCGCGAGCCAGAACATCCGCGTGGCGGTCAGGTGGTGGCCCGACAGCCGCGCGACCTTGTGCGCCTCGTTCATCGTCTGCAGCATCGAGAACGACGTGCCGCCGCCGACGTCGGTTGCGAGCGTGACCGGCACGTCGTGTTCGCCGGCCTTGTCGAAGTCGAACAGTCCGCTGCCGAGGAAGAAGTTCGACGTCGGGCAGTGCGCGACGACGGTGCGCGTCTCGGCCATCCGGCGGCGGTCCTCGTCGTCGAGGTGGATGCAGTGGCCGTACACCGCACGCGGGCGCAGCAGCCCGTAGCGGTCGTAGATGTCGAGATAGCTGCGATGGCCGGGAAACAGTTCGGCCACCCATTTCACCTCGTCGACGTTTTCCGCCACGTGGCTCTGCACGAACACGTCCGGATGGCGGCGCGCGAGCTCGCCGCACGCCTCGAGCTGGGCCTCGGTCGACGTCGGGGCGAAGCGCGGGGTGAGCGCGTACATCTGGCGGCCCTTGCCGTGCCAGCGCCCGATCAGCTCGGCACTGTCGTCATAACCCGATTGCGCGGTGTCGCGCAGGAATTCCGGGCAGTTGCGGTCCATCAGCACCTTGCCCGCGATCATCCGCAGGTCGCGCGCGTCGCTGGCAGCGAACAGCGCATCGGCCGATTGCTTGTGCACCGTGCAGTAGACGAGCGCGCTGGTCGTGCCGCAGGCGAGCAGTTCGTCGACGAAGAAGTCGGCGACTTCGCGCGCATGCTCGGGGTCGCCGAACTGGCGCTCGGTCGGGAACGTGTACTTGTCGAGCCACGGCAGCAGCCCCGGCGCCGGCGACGCGATCATGTCCGTCTGCGGATAGTGGATGTGCGTGTCGATGAAGCCGGGCACGATCAGCTTGTCGCGCAGGTCGTGGACGATCGCGTCCCGCGCAAGCGTCGCGGCGAGCTGCGCATGGGCGCCGGCCGCGACGACCTTGCCGTCGTCGACGATCAACAGGCCGTCGGTCTCGTAGTTCGCGGCCTGGCTCGATTGCGCCGGGTCGCCGTTGAAGGTCAGCAGTTGGGAACGAAAAGCGGTTTGCGTCATGACGAATGGTCCTGCATCAAGGTAAGGCGAACAGAAGAAAGCGGTCGATGCCGCGCGGGCGACGGCATGGATGCCGCCGCCCGCGCGGTTGCGCTGCGGCGGCTCGCGAGCCGCCCGGGCAGGCGGCCCGCGGCGCGGCCGGATGCGATTGCGCGGACGGGCATGGCGGCCAGCCTCGCATCAACCCACGACGCCGTGCGCCGCCGGCCTGCGGCGGCCGGGCCGCGCGCACGCGGGCGATCGGTCCGGCGCAACTGTTGGCCGGCGGTCGCGAAGCGGAAGGCGATGCCGTGTTTCATCTGTCTGGGCGAACCTCGATGCCGGCCGTCACGCGGCCTGCCAGTACGCGTCGAGGCGCGCGAACAGTGCGTCGCGCTGCGCCGGTTCGATGAACGACGCCTCGAAGCCGTTGCGGAGCACCGCGTGGACTTCGGCATCCGTGAGTTGCAGTCCTTCGGCCGTCGCGAAGTAGTTTTCGTTGACGTAGCCGCCGAAATAGGCCGGATCGTCGGAGTTGATCGTCACCGCGACGCCGCGGTCGAGCAGCGCCTTCAGCGTGTGTTTCGTCATGTCGTCGAATACGCACAGCTTCAGGTTCGACAGCGGGCAGACGGTGAGCGCCGTGCGCGTCCTGGCGAGGCGCTCGACGAGCGCCGCGTCCTCGATGCTGCGCACGCCGTGGTCGATCCGGTCGACCTTCAGCACGTCGAGCGCTTCGTAGATGTAGGCGGGCGGGCCTTCCTCGCCCGCGTGCGCGACGAGCTTCAGCCCGAGCGCGCGCGCCTTCTCGAATACGCGCGCGAACTTCGCCGGCGGATGGCCGAGTTCGGACGAATCGAGGCCCACGCCGATCAGGCGATGGCGATAGCGTTCGAACAGCGGCAAGGCCGCTTCGAAGGTCGCGAGCGCATCCTCTTCGGACAGGTGGCGCAGGAAGCACAGGATCAGCCTGCTCGACAGCCCGCGCCGTTCGGCGTCGGCGAGCGCGCGCTCGATGCCCGCGACGACCGTCTCGATCGGCACGCCGCGCTCGGTGTGCGTTTGCGGGTCGAAGAACAGCTCGGTGTGGACGACGTTGTCGGCCAGCGCCCGTTCGCAGTACGCGGCCGTCATGTCGTGGAAATCCTGCTCGGTCAGCAGCACGCTCGCACCTGCGTAGTAGATGTCGAGGAACGACTGCAGGTCGGTGAATGCATATGCGGCGCGCAGCGCGTCGATCGAGTCGTACGCGAGCTTCACGCCGTTGCGCTGCGCGAGCGCGAAAATCAGCTCGGGCTCGAGCGAGCCTTCGATATGGATGTGCAGCTCCGCTTTCGGCGCGCGGGCAATCTTGTCCTTGAATGTCGGTGTCATGGCGTCGTTCTTGGTCGGTCAGTATGTGGGGGAAGCCTGCGCGGCCGTATTCGCCTCGACGGCCTGCAGCAACTGCGCGGCCACCGAGATCGCGATCACTTCGGGCGCCTTGTCGACGATGCCTTCGACACCGACCGGGCAGCGCATCCGCGCGACCTGGGCCGGGTCGATGCCGATCGCCGCGAGGCGATGATCGAACTGCGCGCGTTTCGCGTGCGAGCCGGTCATCCCGAAGTATGCGTAGTCGCCGCGCCTCAGGATGCGCTCGGCCAGCACGAAATCGAGTGCGTGGTCGTGCGTCATCACGACGAAGTAGGACTGCGGCGGCGCGGTGTCGACCACGTCGGCCGGGGCGGCGGCCGTTTCGATCGCGAGGTTGCCGATGCCTGCGAGCGTGTCGGCCGGCGGGAACGCCGCATCGGGCTCGTCGATCCAGCGCACGTGGCACGGCAGCGTCGCCAGTACCTTCACGAGCGCGGTGCCGATGTGCCCGGCGCCGAACAGCACGACGGGGAACGCGAACGGCGCGATCGTTTCGGTCATCAGCGACACGCCGCCGGTTTCCCACAGCAGGCAGTCGGCACGCGCGGCTTCCGATTCGGGCTCGCTCAACAGCGGCGCGCCCGGCGAGGGGCCGAATGATACGCTACGCACGGTCGCGGCGCCGGCCGCGACGCGCTTCGCGACCGACATGATCCAGCCGAGGTCGCCGACGTCGAGCCGCTCGAACGCGAGCACGACCGCGCCGCCGCAGCACTGGCCGAGGCTCGGGCCGAGCGCGAGCCGCTCGAGCCTGCGCGCGTGGGACACGTGCGCACCGTCCTTCAGCAGGTGCCGCGCGATCTCGATCGCCTTCCATTCCAGATGACCGCCGCCGATCGTATGGCGAGCCGTGTCGCGCGTGACGATCATCTTGGTGCCGGCTTCGCGCGGCGCGGAGCCGTCGGTGTGCGCGACCGTCACGAGCACGGCCGCTTCGCCGTGCGCGAGCAGTTGCTGCAGATCGCCGAGCCAGGCTTCCATCAGCAGGCTCCGTTCGGGACGATGCCGCGCGACACATGTCGCGGGCGGGCGGCGGCGATGACGGACGGGAGCGGGGCAGGCCGTCCGCACGGCTGGTGCGGTGCGGCGGCGGCGCGCCGACGGCGCGCACGCAGGACGCCGCCGGACGCGCGGACGCCATGAGGGTGACGGATGCGGATGGTGTGCGTTGTCATGATGAATCCAGTCGACATTGCGGATCGGGCGCGCGTTACGCAGGGGGGGAGACCGCCTGGTCTCGCGCACGTAGATCGCCATCCAGTCCCGAAGATAGCACTGCGACGCGACGGGAACATTGCCGCGCGGTGATCCGGGCTATCAGGAGGCGATCATGTCGATCATAGGCCCGTCGCACGGGATCGGCGTGCCGATGCGAGCGCATCGGGACGAAATGCCGGCGTGACGGGGCGTGGGGCGCGGCGATCGCGCGCCGCGCGTCGGCCCGGCAAACCGGGCGGCGACCGAGTAGGTGTTTACGCGCGGCCGGCCGCATGAGGCCGGCAAACGCGCCGCCCGGCCCCGGGGGAGGGCCCGCCGGCGGCGCGCGACCCGGCGCTCGGGCCGCGCATGCATCGGGCCGGCAAGGGCGGCCGGTCAGCCCGCGAGCTTGCGGCGATGGCGCCAGAGGCTTGCGGCGACCGCAACCAGGATCACGGCGAAGCCGATCAGCGCCCAGCCGGGCAGCAGGATGCCGAAGATCGGCGGGTAGACGGTTTCGCACAGGCCCGCGACCTTGAACATGCCGGGGAACCACTGCGCGGGCGGCAGGCTGTCGACGATCGGCTGCAGCGTGTCGAAGCCGCAACTGAAGCCCGGATTCATCTGGATCGACAGGTGACGCGCGGACGTGCCGACACCGCCGGCCGCGGCGATCGCGATCAGCAGTTCGAGCACCCAGATGCCGCGCCAGTTGCGGAGCCCCGCGGCCAGGAACGCGAAGATTCCGATTGCGGAGAAGAAGTAACGCTGGATGATGCACAGCGGGCACGGATCCTCGTTCTTCACGTACTGCAGGTACAGCGCACCGGCCAGCAGGGCGATGCACGCCCATCCGAGCAGCATCAGCAGGCGGCGTTCGCGGCGTAGTGCAAGCGTGTAGTCGTTCATGTCGGCGGGGTTCCTCGTGGGTCGGTCCGGAAAACAATCGCGCGATTTTAGCGCGAACGGTCTGGCACGAAACTGACGGCACGCGCGCGGCACCCCGCCGCACGCGTGCATTGCCTGCCGGCGACGGGTACGGTCAGCGGATCGTGTTCAGCACGGCCTCGACCGACTGGCCGATCGAAAGCAGCGCGTCGTCGCGATGCGGCGCCGCCGCGAGCATCAGGCCGACCGGCGCCGCGTCGCGCGGATGGCACGGCAGCGACAGCGCGCATGCATCGAGGAAATTGAATGCGCTCGGATTGCGCAGGATCAGCGCATTGGTGCGCGTGAACGCGTCGTCGTCCGTCTCCAGATCGGCGATGCGCGGCGGCACGACCGGCACCGTCGGCGCGACGAGCGCGTCGAAGCGCGACCAGACCGTGTGCGCGGCTTCGTCGAGCAGCGCGGCGCGTGCGGCGAGCAGGTCGAGATAGTCGGCCGCGCTCGCGGGTTCGCCCTTCAGGATTCGCGTGAGCACGCGCGGGTCGTACTGGTCGCGATGCCCGGCGAGCAACGGGCGATGCCACGCGTAGGCCTCGATCGGCGAGAAGCCGAAGCGGTTGATCTCCGGCAGCCGGTCGAGCGCGGCGAAGCGCACTTCCGTGACGATCGCGCCGGCGGCCTCGAGATGCTTGAGCGCGGTGTCGAGCGCGGCCGCGACGTCGGCATCGACGCCGTCCGTCACGTAGTTCGTCAGCACGCCGAGCCGTACGCCTTCGAGCGGCCGTGCAGCCGGCACGTGCGGTTCGAGGCCGGCGAGCATCCGGTCGACGAGCGCGCAGCACGCGACCGTCAGGCCGATCGGGCCGAACGAGTCGAGCGTCGTCGACAGCGGCACGCCGCCTTGCGTCGGGATCCGGCTCGCGGTCGGCTTGAAGCCCGTCAGCCCGCACAGCGCGGCCGGAATGCGGATCGACCCGCCCGTGTCGGTGCCGAGCGCGACGGCGGCCATCCCGTCGGCCACGGACGCGGCCGCGCCGGACGACGACCCGCCGGAAATCCGCGCGTCGCCCGGCACGTCGCGGCGGTACGGCGAGCGCGGATTGCCGAAGTGCGGATTGAGCCCGAGCCCCGAAAACGCGAACTCGCTCATGTTGGTGCGGCCGACCAGCACCGCGCCTGCGCGCTTGAGCCGCGCAACGGCGACCGCATCGGTGCGCGCGGGCGGCGCGCCGTCGAGCACGCGCGAACCCGCGCGCGTCACCTGGCCCGCGACGTCGAACAGGTCCTTGACCGACACGGGAATGCCCGCGAGCGGCGACAGCACGGTGCCCGCGGCGCGCAACCGGTCGTGCGCGTCGGCGGCCGCGCGCGCGTTGTCGGCATCGACTTCGGTGAATACGACCGCGCCCTGGCCTGCCGGATCGGCGATCCGGTCGAGCGCGGTGTCGACGAGCGCGCGGCTCGTGGTCCGGCCGGCGGCGAGATCGGCGGCGAGTTGGGCGAGCGGGGGGAAGGGCGTCAAAGTGGTCATGGGCGGCTCAGGGGCGAAGATGTTGAAGAAGCGTGGCGCGGAACGAATCGATATGCGCTTCGACGGCCGCGCGCGCACCGGCGGCGTCGCGCGCGGACAGCCGTTCGAACAGCGTGCGATGTTCGTGCTGCACATCGGCGAGATGGTGCGGTTCGGACAGCGTGACGAACCAGAAACGCAGCGCGCGCTCGTGCAGCGCACGCAGGATTTCGGCGAGGACCGCATTGCGGGCAGTCGCGGCGATCGCCTGGTGGAACGCGCGGTCGAGTTCCATCATGCCTTCGACGTCGTGCGCGTCGACGCAGGCCTGGCCGCCGTCGAGCAGCGCGGCGAGGCGCGCGAGGTCGTCGGGCGTTGCATGGCGCGCGGCGAGTTCGGCGCAGTGCGCTTCGTTGATGCGTCGCACGTCGATCACCGCGACGATGTCGTCGAGCGACAGCGGCTGCACCATCAACCCCTTGCGCGGCATCACGGACAGCAGCCCTTCGAGGACGAGCCGATGCACGGCCTGGTGCACCGGCGTGCGGCCGATTCCGGTGCGCGCGACGAGGTCGGCTTCGTTGAGCGCGGCGCCGGGCTTCAGGCGCATCGTGATGATGTCGCGCTGGATCAGCGCGTATGCGCGATCGGCGAGGCTCGCCGCCGGCGCGGCGGGCCGGTCGCGGGTAACGTCGGTCGGGGTGTTCATGCGGGTGGCGGCGCGTCGGCAGGACGGGGCGCGATCATGGCGCGGGCAATCGGTCGGTATGGGCGATGCTGGATATTATTGTGATATATCACTGGTGTCCAGTCCCGGCCACGTGGCCGCGGTGACGCCCGCTCGGGATCGGCACGCCCTTTCGGTGCGGATGGCCGCCGGCTTGCGACAATACCGGCAGGATGTTGCGGGTTTGCCGCGCGATCGTGCGCTGAAGCATAATGAATCCCCGTCTATCCATACGCGTGAGCGACGTACCAGACCATCGTCATGAGCGAACACACGCCTTCCCCGGCCGGTCTGCCCGGCACCGCCTCCGTTTCTTCCGATTCCCCCCGCACCGATCCGGCGAATGCGCCCGATGCACCGGCCGCGCAGGCCGCCGTGGAGAACGTGGCCGCCGGCGGCGGCGTGCCGCCGAAGCCGGGCACGCCGCCGCCCGGGTTCGGTGCGCAGCCCGATTTCGACACGCCGCGCCCGCCGCCCGCCAGCGCGCAGAATGCGCCGCCGGCCTACCTGAAGCAGAACGACACGCCGTGGTCGGTGTTCGGCCGGATCATCGCCGCGCGTGCGCGCCGGCTGTTCGACCGCGCCGGCCAGCGCATCACGCAGCGCACGCTGCGCATCGGCGTGTCGGCGCGGATTTTCCATCCGGAACCGGGGGCGAAGGGGCTGCGGGGCAAGACGCTGCAGTATCTCGAGGAATCGATCGCCCACTGGGTGATGTCGCGCGACGTGCTCGTGTTCATGATTCCGACCGTCGGCCAGCAGGGCATGATCCACCCGAGCAACATCCGCCTGCGCGATTACGCGAAGCATCTCGACGGCCTGCTGCTGCAGGGCGGTGCCGACGTGTCGCCGCAAACCTACGCGGCGTCCGACGCTCGCCCCGAGTGGCCGGGCGATCGTGTGCGCGACATGTACGAACTCGAGCTGCTGCACGAGTTCGTCGAATCCGGCAAACCGGTGCTCGGCGTGTGTCGCGGCTGCCAGCTGATCAACGTCGCGTTCGGCGGCTCGCTGTACCAGGACATCGCCACCGATGTGCCGACCGCGCATGCGCACGTGAGCGAGCAATACGACCAGCATCGTCACGCGATCCGCTTCCCGGATACGTCGACGCTGGCGAGCATGTTCCCCGGGCGCAGCGAAGCGATCGTCAACTCGATTCACCACCAGGCGATTCGCGATCTCGGTCGTGACCTGAGCATCGAAGCCGTGTCGGCCGGCGACGGGATCATCGAAGGCATTCGCCACCGTCGTTCGCCGTTCGTCGTCGGTGTGCAGTGGCACCCGGAGTTCCATCGGGCCGGCGGTTCGGAGCTGCTCGACTGCACGCCGTTGCTCGATGCCTTCCTGCGCGCGGCGCGCGAAACCCGCCTGTAGCAGCGCGCATGCTGCGCGTTCCACGCAGGCCGGCCGCATCCCGTTAAATTCGAGATGCGGCCGTTTTGTTTTGAACGATAATCGCGAGTTCCGATTCGTTCGCCGGAGTCTGACGTTGGTTTTCCGAAATTTTTCCCCTGCGCGATGCGCGACCTGGATCGTTGCGCTGGCTGCCTGCGCGCAAGCGGGCATGGCCTGGTCCGCCGACGCGACCGCGCCCGTTGCCGGTACGCGTCCGGCGGTCACGAGCCTGAGCGGCGACGCGGCGCAGGCGGCATCCGCCGCGGCTGCGACGGATGCCGCCGTGCACGGCAACGTCGCCGAGCTGACGCAGATGCTGCACGACGGCCGGATCGTCGAGATGCGCACGACGTACAACGGCAGCTACGGTGCGAGCCTGCTGTTCGACCCGCGCGAGATGACGTACTACGTCGCGCTGTTCCAGGACAAGAATCTGTGGCGCGTGATCCGGTCGCAGGAAAAGAGCCGCGCGGAGATGGTGTACGCGAATTTCGTCGAGCAGACCGTGCAACTCGCCGATATCGAGATCCGCCGTACCGAGCTGCAGGCGCAAAAGGCATTTCTCGAACGCGTGATCGCGCTGCAGTCGAGCCGTGCGCAGCAGTTGCAGGCCGACCTGAGTGTCGCGCGCAGCCAGCAGGCCGAAGTCGCGCAGCGGCAGAAGTCCGCGCAGGAGCAGACGCAGTCGCTGCAGGTCGAGAAGCGGGCGGCCCAGATGCAGTTGCGCGACCTGCAGGAGCAGGTGCGGCAACTCGAGAAGCAGAACGAGACGGGGCTGCCTGCGAACAAGTGACGATTCGTCAGACGGTAGGACAGAGACGAGCGAAACCCGGCGAAGCGATCTTCGCCGGGTTTTTTGTTGGCGGTGCGTCAGCGCGCGAACGCGTCCGGCGTATCGGTCAGGCGGCGGTGGGACAGTTGCGACGTCCAGTCGAAACCGTCGGCGGATGCCGGCGTTGCCCGGGCAGGTTCGAAGTTGCGCAGCGCGTTTGCCATCGCGATCAGTGTGAGCGGATCGTCGAGCGTGTCGCGTGCATGGCCAGTCGCGGGCGGCGGTGCGACGAGCTGGTCGCGTTTACCGGTGTCGGCTGCGGCGCTCCGGGTCGGCGGGGGCGCAGCCAGCCGCGGTTCGGCCGGATGCCGGGCCGCCGCCGTGCGCTGGCCGTATGAAGGCGGCGACGCTTCAACCGATGCGGGCGGTACGCCGGGCGTTGCCTGCGGACGAGGCGACGCCGGACGACGTGCGACGTGACGGGCTGGCGGCGCCGGTTCGGCCGCCGTCGCGACAGGCGCGGGCATCCTGCGCTGCGGCGAAGCGCTAGTGGACGCATCCGGCCTGACCTCGGCGGTGCGCACGATGCTGCTCGACGATGTCGCGCGATCCGGCGCGACGCCGGCCATTTCACTCGCGTACGCTGGCTCGAAGCCGGCAGGCCGTTCGTATGCGGCGATCAGCCAGCCGATGATGCCGAGCGCGCCGACGCTCCAGCAGATCGCGTACCACGCGCGCCGGTGGCGGGCGCCGCCGGCGGCGCGACGGGTACGGCGGACGGCTGCCGCTGGCAGGACGGCCGGGGCATCGGCCGGAGCCGCCGCCGGTGACACGATGGGCAGCGGCCGCCAGTGGCATGCGCGATGCGGCGTGTCGAAGTCGATGCAGGACGTCGCCAATGTCGCGAGGCAGCGCTTGCCGGGCCGTGCCCCGGGTGCGCCACGAAAGATCCATTCGCGGCCGAACGGTGGCATGTGATCGAACGGCGCGGCGCGCGGGCGGCCGAGCGCGCCTTCGACAGGGACAAGGGACGTTGGAGTCATGCGGGCGATATGCCGTGCGACACGGTTGGCCGTGCCGGCGCGGTGCGAAGATGTCGTCGGAAATCGAGACATTGTCGTCAGCCGGAGAAGGGCGGTCGATCAGATCAATCTGATTTTTGCTTTCGTTTCGGGGTGATTCGTACGATGAGGAGACCTTCGCGACGCTGACGATAACGGCGACACAAGGCAAATGTCGGGTTGGCGTGGCATGATGCGCGAACCAAGCCGGTGCGCACGTCGTCATGCGACGCACCGCCGGCGGGCAGCGATGCCCGCGTGCGCCCTGGCGCCGCGTGCATCGTCGGATCCATGAGGCGCGGATTCGCGTCATCCGAGTTGAGCGAGAAAAAACATGTCCACAGCGTCACACGCCAACGCGCAGGAATCGAAATTCCGCACCGTATTCCGGGTCGTCAGCGGCAACTTCCTGGAAATGTACGATTTCATGGTCTACGGGTATTACGCGTCGGCCATCGCCAAGACCTACTTTCCGAGCGGTAATGCATTCGCGTCCCTGATGCTGTCGCTGTCGGTGTTCGGCGCGGGCTTCCTGATGCGGCCGGTCGGCGCGATCGTGCTCGGCGCGTACATCGACCACCATGGCCGCCGCAAGGGGCTGATCCTGACGCTCGGACTGATGGCGCTCGGTACGCTCACGGTGGCCGCGATACCCGGTTACGCGACGATCGGCGTGCTCGCGCCGGTGCTCGTGCTGCTCGGCCGGCTGTTGCAGGGCTTCTCGGCGGGCGTCGAACTCGGCGGCGTGTCGGTCTACCTGTCGGAGATCGCGACGAAGGGGCACAAGGGCTTCTATACGTCGTGGCAGTCGGGCAGCCAGCAGGTGGCTGTCGTCTTCGCCGCGCTCGTCGGCGTGCTGCTGAACCGCGCGCTGCCGGCCGAGGAGATGACCGCATGGGGCTGGCGCATTCCGTTCCTGATCGGCTGCCTGATCGTCCCGTTCCTGTTCCTGATCCGCCGCTCGCTGAAGGAAACCGACGAGTTCCTGGCGAAGCGCCATCGTCCGACGATGGGCGAGATCATGCGCTCGATGCTCGAGAACTGGGGCGTCGTGGTCGCGGGCATGGGAATGGTCATCATGACGACGGTGTCGTTCTACATGATCACCGCCTATACGCCGACCTTCGGCAAGGAGGTGCTGCACCTGTCGTCGCTCGACGCGCTCATCGTGACCGTCTGCGTCGGTATTTCCAACCTCGTGTGGCTGCCGCTGTCCGGTGCGCTGTCCGACCGTATCGGCCGCCGCCCGGTGCTGATCGCGTTCACCGTGCTGACGCTGGTGACGGCATACCCGGCCGTGCTGTGGCTCGTCGGCGATCCGTCGTTCCTGCGGCTGCTCGCGGTCGAGCTGTGGCTGTCGTTCCTGTACGCGTCGTATAACGGTGCGATGGTCGTCGCGCTGACCGAGGTGATGCCGGCCGACGTGCGCACGGCCGGCTTCTCGCTCGCCTACAGCCTCGCGACGACGATCGGCGGTTTCACGCCCGCCATCTCGACGCTGCTGATCCATCAGACGGGCAACAAGGCGGCGCCGGGGCTGTGGCTCAGCGTGGCGGCGATTTGCGGGCTGATCGCGACGCTCGTGCTGTATCGCACGTCCGAGGCCCGCAACCAGTACAAGGCGGCCTGACGGGCGCCATTGCCCGGCGGCGTCTGCCGCACGCATTACGGTGAACAAAGGGAGCGCGCGCGCTCCCTTTGTTCGTATGCGCTCAGGCTTCGCGCAATGCGCCGGCGACTGTGGCCGCCACGTCGAGCCATGCGCCGGGGGCCGGCTGGCGGGCGAGCCGGGCCTGCGGATACCACGGGCAGTCGCTGCCGGTAAACCATCGCCAGTCCGGCGCGAACGGCAGCATGACCCACAACGGCTTGCCGAGCGCACCGGCGAGGTGCGCGACCGCCGTATCGATCGTGACGACGCCGTCGAGCCGCTCGATCAGCGCGGCCGTATCGGCAAAGTCGTTCAGCCGGCCGTCGAGCCGGTGTACGCGCGGATGCGCGTCGACGCGCGCGCGCTCGTCGTCGTCGAGTGCCGGCTGCAGGACGATCCAGTCGATGTCCGGCAGCGCGAGCAGCGGCGCGAGCGCGTCGAACGGCATCGAGCGGTTTTCCTGCGCCTGCCGGCGCCCCGACCACGCGAGGCCGAACTTGCGCCTGGACTGGCCGCCGAGCGAGCCCCGAAAGCGCCGGCGGGCGCCGTCGGGGGCATCGAGGTAGCGCGAGGCCGCGACGATGTCGTCCGGCTGCATCCCGAGCAGGAATGGCAGGCTCATCAGCGTGCAGGCGACATCCGCCGCCGGTTGCTTCGCGGCTCCCTGCGGGGCGAGCGTTACGCGCCAGCGCGAGGCGGCCGGCGCCAGCAGCGCAACGAGTTCCGGCTGGACTTCGAGCACGACGCGCGCGCAGCGTGCGCGCGCGAGCGGCACGAAGCGGACGAACTGCAGCGTGTCGCCGAACCCCTGTTCCGCGCGGATCAGCAGCGTGCGCGATGCGATCGGCTCGCCTTGCCAGCGCGGCAGCGTGCCGAGCGGCGTCGCGCCCGGCGTGTCGTGACGTGCCTCGTAGGCGGGCAGGCCGCGCGTGAAGTCGCGCAGCGTCAGCAGCGTGACCGCGCGGTGCAGCCGCGCCAGCGTGAGATCGGGTGCGACGCGCAGTGCCTGGTCGAATGCGCGCAGCGCCATCTCGTGCGCGCAGAGCGCGTGATGGGCGTTGCCGAGGTTCAGCCATGCGAGGCCGAACGACGGATCGAGACCGACTGCGCGCTCGTAGTAGGGCAGCGCGTCGCGGTGGCGTGCCTGCGCGCACAGGGCGTTCGCGAGGCCGAACAGCGCGAGCGGAAATGGCGGATGCAGCGCGAGCGCGGTTTCGAACGCGGCGGCCGCCTCGGCATGCCGGCCGAGCGCATCGAACGTGTTGCCGAGATTGAAATGGGCGGCGACGAAGCGCGGCTGCGCGGCGATCGCGGCCTGGAAGTGCGCGATCGCGTCGTCGGCGCGGCCCATCGCGTTCAGCGCCATCGCGAGGTTGTTGTGCGCGCCCGCATGGCCCGGCCGCAATTCGAGCGCGCGACGGAATGCGACGAGCGCGTCGTCGTGGCGGCCGAGCGCGTTCAGCGCGTTGCCGAGATTGTTGTGGATCGATGCGTCGTCGGGCGTGAGCCGCAGCGCGCGGCCGAATGCGTCGATCGCATCGTCGTGACGCTGCAGCGCCGCATACGCGTTGCCGAGGTTGTAGTGCGCGAGCGGAAATTCGGGCGCGAGCGTCAGCGCGTTGCGGAAACGGTCGATCGCCTCGTCGAGCCGGCCGAGCGCTTTCAGCGCGTTGCCCAGATTGAGCTGCAGCGCGGCATCGCCCGGCCGCAACGCGACGGCGCGGCCGACGAGATCGGCCGCTTCGGCGTGCTGGCCCTGCTGGTGCCGCAGCACGCCGAACAGATGCAGCGCGTCGGCGTCGGCGGGGTTGGAGGCGAGCGCGTTGCGATAGCCGTGCTCGGCCTCGGCGAGGCGGCCCGCGCGGTGTGCGGCATACGCCCGGTCGAATGCGGAATCCATGACGCGAAAACTGACGGAAAGCGCGTATTTTCCCATACTGCGCGGCAGAGCCGCGTGTCGGCCCGCTGGCATATGGCCCCGTCACGCGGAGCGGCGTAGACTTGCAGGGTCGCGTGTCATCGAGGTTCTCATGGCTGACACACTGCCCGATATCCCGCCCGTGCTGATTGTCGGCGCGGGGCCGACCGGTCTTGCCGCGGCGATGAGCCTCGCGCGTGCCCGCGTGCCGGTGCGCATCATCGACCGGCTGGCCGCGCCCGCGCCGTATTCGCGTGCGATCGGCATCCAGGCGCGCACGCTCGAACTGCTGGAGCAGCATCGTGCGGTCGAGCCGTTCCTCGCGCTCGGCCATCGAGCGCATGCGGCCGCGCTGCATGCCGACGGCCGCGTGATCGCGCGGCTCGATTTCGATCCGCTGCAAACGCGCTATCCCTATCTGCTGTTTCTCGACCAGAGCATCACCGAGCGCCTGCTCGCCGAACACCTCGCCGGGCTCGGCGTGAGCGTCGAGCGTGGCGCGACGCTCACCGCGTGCGAGGCGGGCGGTGCATCGCTCGACGTCTCGATCCGTTCCGCCGACGGCCGGGACGAATCGTTCGCGCCGTCGTACCTGGTCGCCGCCGACGGCGCGCACAGCACGGTCAGGCACCTGCTTGGCCTCGGTTTCGCCGGGCACGCATTCGAGCAGACCTTCCTGCTTGCCGATTTCTCCGCGATCCCCGACTGGCCGGACGAAGAGATCCACCTGTTCACGACGCCCGAAGGCATGGCCGGCGTGTTCCCGATGGGGGGCGGCCGTTACCGGCTCGTCGCCGATCGCCCGCCCGGCAGCGACGCGTCGCCCGATGCGCCGACGCCGTCGCTCGCGGAGTGCGACGCCATCGTGCGTGCCCGTGCCGGCGCGTCGATCTCGCCGAGCGATCTCACTTGGTCGGCCTATTTCCGCCTGCACAGCAGGATGGTCGACCGGCTGCGTCACGGCCGCGTGTTCTTCGCGGGCGACGCCGCGCACGTCCACAGCCCGGCCGGCGCGCAGGGCATGAACACCGGCATCCAGGAGGCGTTCAATCTCGGCTGGAAGCTCGCGCGCGTGCTCGGTGCGGGCACGCCCGAGCGGCTGCTCGACACGTATCACGCGGAGCGTCATCCGATCGAGCGCGACGTGTTGCGGCAGACCGGTTTCGTCACGCAGATCGTCGAAGCCGAGCGCGGCGCGATGAAGCTGCTGCGCGATCATGTCGTGCCGCTGCTGGCGTCGTTCGGGCCGATGCGCGACGCGGTCCGGCGCACGGTCAGCGAACTCGGCGTGCAGTACCGGAAGAGTCCACTCACGCTGGATCGCGTGCTCGACGGCGGGCCGCGCGCCGGCGAGCGTGCGCCCGACGCACTGCTGCATGTGCTCGACGGGCCGCTCGGCCGGGCGCCCGGAACGGCGCGGTTATACGACCTTCACGATCCGGCGAGCTTCACGCTGCTGCTGCTGGAGGAGCCGCCGGATGCCGATGCCGGCGACGTGCCGCCGATGGCGGCGGACGCGCGGGAACTCGTGCAGGGGCTCGAACGGATCATGCCGGATGCGGTGCGCACCTGGCGCGTCACCGATGCCGCAGGCAACGGCGACGCCGGGCTTGCACAGGAATACGGCCGTTCGCGGCCGTCGTTTTATCTGCTGCGGCCCGACGGATATGTCGCCGTGCGCGGGCGCACGGCGACCGACGCGAACGCGCTGCTGCGCCACTGCGAAGGCTGGTTCGCGGGCCGGTCGCGGTCCGCGTAGCGGCGCGCTCAGGCGTTCGTCGCGGCGGGGGCGAGCGATTTGCCGTGCACGGCGATCGCGTCGCGCAGGATCGGCGCCGCGCGCTGCGCGGCTTCGCACGACGGATCGTCGAGCGCGGCGAGGAGCGCGCGGCGCATCCGCGGCTCCCAGAAGCGCCGGATATGGTCGGCAATGCCGGCCAGCGCTTCGTCGCGGTCGGGCATCGATTCGAAGAATGCGCCGATCTGGTTGGCCATGTCGATCAGGTGTCCGTTGTCCATCGCGTCCTCACTTGCCGGTCGTCGCGGCAGCGGCCGCACGGCGCTCGTGCAGGTCGAGCTGTTCGGCGTTGAAGCGCGCATACGCACGCTGCCAATCGGACGGTTGCGCGACCGGCAGCACCTGCACGGCCGTCACCTTGTACTCGGGGCAGTTCGTCGCCCAGTCGGAGCTGTCCGTCGTGATCACGTTCGCGCCCGATTCGGGGAAGTGGAACGTCGTGTACACGACGCCGGGCTGCATGCGCTCGGTCACGAGCGCGCGCAGTACCGTCTGTCCCGCGCGGGATTCGATGCCGACCCAGTCTCCGCTGCGGATGCCGCGATCCTGTGCATCGTGAGGATGGATCTCGAGGCGATCCTCTTCATGCCAGCGGACGTTCTCGGTGCGGCGCGTCTGCGCGCCGACGTTGTACTGCGACAGGATGCGGCCGGTCGTCAGGATCAGCGGATAGCGCGGCGTGACCTTCTCCGGCGATGCGATGAACTGCGTGATCACGAACCGGCCCTTGCCGCGCACGAAGCCGTCGATATGCATCGTCGGCGTGCCTTCCGGCGCGTGCTCGTTGCACGGCCACTGGATGCTGCCGAGCGCATCGAGCTTCGCGTACGACACGCCCGAGAAGGTCGGCGTGAGCCGGGCGATCTCGTCCATGATTTCCGATGGATGCGCGTAGTCCATCTCGTAGCCGAGCGCACGCGACAGCATCAGCGTGACTTCCCAGTCCGCGTAGCCGGCGAGCGGCGGCATGACCTTGCGCACGCGCGAGATGCGGCGTTCCGCGTTCGTGAACGTGCCGTCCTTTTCGAGGAACGACGAGCCGGGCAGCAGCACGTGCGCGTATTTCGCCGTCTCGTTCAGGAAGATGTCCTGAACGACGATGCACTCCATCGCCGACAACGCGGCCGCGACGTGCTGCGTGTTCGGATCCGACTGGACGATGTCCTCGCCCTGGCAGTAGAGACCCTTGAAGCTGCCGTCGAGCGCCGCATCGAACATGTTCGGAATGCGCAGGCCGGGTTCCGGCTGCAGTTTTGCCGACCATGCATCCTCGAACAGTGCACGCACGCCTGCGTCGCCGATGTGACGGTAGCCGGGCAGTTCGTGCGGGAACGAACCCATGTCGCACGAGCCCTGCACGTTGTTCTGGCCGCGCAGCGGATTGACGCCGACGCCTTCGCGGCCGACGTTGCCGGTCGCCATCGCGAGGTTCGCGATGCCCATCACCGTCGTCGAGCCCTGCGCGTGCTCGGTCACGCCCAGGCCGTAGTAGATCGCCGCGTTGCCGCCCGTTGCATAGAGGCGCGCGGCGGAGCGCACCAGCCCGGCCGGTACGCCCGTCACGTGTTCGGTCGCCTCGGGCGAATTGTCGGCGCGCGACACGAAGTCGCGCCATTGCTCGAACGCGCGTGTCTCGCAGCGTTCGGCGACGAATTCCTGCGCGACGAGCCCCTCGGTGACGATCACGTGCGCGAGCGCGTTGACGATCGCGACGTTGGTGCCGGGGCGCAACTGCAGGTGGTGCGTGGCCTTCACGTGCGGGCCGTCGACGACGTCGATGCGGCGCGGGTCGATCACGATCAGCTTCGCGCCTTCGCGCACGCGTCGCTTCAGCCGCGAGCCGAACACCGGGTGGCCGTCGGTCGGGTTCGCCCCCATCACGACGATCACGTCGGCCTGGCCGACCGATGCGAAGGTCTGCGTGCCGGCCGATTCGCCGAGGGTCGTCTTCAGGCCGTAGCCGGTCGGCGAATGGCATACGCGTGCGCAGGTGTCGACGTTGTTGTTGCCGAACGCGGCGCGCACCAGCTTCTGCACGAGGTAGGTTTCCTCGTTCGTGCAGCGCGACGACGTGATGCCGCCGATCGAATCGCGGCCGTACTTCTGCTGCAGCTTGCGGAACTGCGTTGCCGCGTAGGTCAGCGCTTCGTCCCAGCTGACTTCGCGCCACGGGTCGGTGATCTTCTCGCGGATCATCGGCTTCGTGATGCGGTCCTTGTGCGTCGCATAGCCCCATGCGAAGCGTCCCTTCACGCACGCATGACCTTCGTTCGCGAGGCCGTTCTTGTGCGGCGTCATGCGTACGACCTGCGTGCCCTTCATCTCGGCCTCGAACGAGCAGCCGACGCCGCAATACGCGCAGGTCGTGACGACCGAGTGTTCGGCCTGACCGAGCCGGACGACCGATTTCTCCTGCAGCGTGGCGGTCGGACATGCCGCGACACAGGCGCCGCACGACACGCATTCCGACGCCATGAACGATTCGCTCTCACCCGCGGCGACGCGCGAGGCGAAGCCGCGCGAGGCGATCGTCAGCGCGAACGTGCCTTGCGTTTCCTCGCAGGCGCGCACGCAGCGGTTGCAGACGATGCATTTCGACGGATCGTACGTGAAGTACGGATTCGACTCGTCCTTCTTGTCCTGCAGATGGTTCGCGCCGTCGAAGCCGTAACGCACTTCACGCAGGCCGACGACGCCCGCCATGTCCTGCAGTTCGCAATCGCCGTTCGCCGGGCAGGTGAGGCAGTCGAGCGGATGGTCGGAGATGTACAGCTCCATCACGTTGCGACGCAGCGACTGCAGCCGGTCGGACTGCGTGCGCACCTTCATGCCCGCTTCGGCCGGCGTCGTGCACGATGCCGGATAGCCGCGCCGGCCTTCGATCTCGACGAGGCACAGCCGGCACGAGCCGAACGGCTCGAGCGAATCGGTCGCGCAGAGCTTCGGCACGTTGACGCCGGCTTCGATCGCCGCGCGCATCACCGACGTGCCGGCCGGCACCGTCACCGGCCGGCCGTCGATGTCGAGCGTGACGTCGGTATCGGCATGCCGTTGCGGCGTGCCGTAGTCGGTATCGTCGAGCGGATCGCGGGCACGCGCCTGGGCGGCGCTCTTGCACGCGCATTGGCCCGAGCCGCAGCCGCCTTGGCGGACGTTGTTCGTGTCGAGGGACATGCAGGGCTCCTTCTGGGTCAGGCCGCAGTCTTGACCGGGCCCGACGCGGCATGCTGGCCGGCGGCGAGCCCGAAATCTTCGGGGAAATGGTCGAGCGCGGACAGCACCGGATAAGGCGTCATTCCGCCCATCGCGCACAGCGAACCGGCCAGCATCGTGTCGCACAGGTCGCGCAGCAGCGTGACCTGTCGCTCGGACGTGTCGCCGTGGCGGATGCGAGCGATCGTCTCGACGCCGCGCGTCGAGCCGATCCGGCACGGCGTGCACTTGCCGCACGATTCGATCGCGCAGAACTTCATCGCATATTCGGCCAGCTCGGCGAGGTTCGACGTGTCGTCGTGCAGCACGATGCCGCCGTGGCCGACTACCGCGCCGATCGCCGCATACGCTTCGTAGTCGAGCGGGATGTCCCACTGGTGATCGGGCAGATAGGTGCCGAGCGGGCCGCCGACCTGCGCGGCGCGGGCGGGCCGGCCGCTCGCGGTGCCGCCGCCGAAGTCGAACAGCAGCGTGCGCAGCGTGACGCCGAACGCGAGTTCGACGAGGCCGCCGTGGCGAATGTTGCCCGCGAGCTGGAACGGCAGCGTGCCGCGCGAGCGGCCCATCCCGTAGTCGCGATAGAACGCGGCGCCGCGCGCGAAGATCACGGGCGCCGTCGCGAGCGTGATGACGTTGTTGATGACGGTCGGCTGGCCGAACAGGCCGGCGAGCGCGGGCAGTGGCGGTTTCGCGCGCACGACGCCGCGCTTGCCCTCGAGCGATTCGAGCAGCGCCGTTTCCTCGCCGCATACGTACGCGCCCGCGCCTTTCGCGACATGCAACTCGAACGCATGCGCGGAGCCGAGCACGTGTTCGCCGAGCCAGCCGGCGGCGCGCGCGCGGACGATCGCGGCTTCGAGCGTGGCGATGGCGTGCGGATATTCGCTGCGCACGTAGATGTAGCCGACCGTCGCGCCTG
Organism: Burkholderia paludis; assembly: GCF_000732615.1. Taxonomy (GTDB): domain Bacteria; phylum Pseudomonadota; class Gammaproteobacteria; order Burkholderiales; family Burkholderiaceae; genus Burkholderia; species Burkholderia paludis. The sequence continues at coordinate 31,128 of NZ_JPGL01000071.1, read as the reverse complement.
TCGAGATGCCCGCGATGATCATCCCCTCGATCAGGCAGTACGGATCGCATTCCATGAGCAGGCGGTCGGAAAACGTGCCCGAATCGCCTTCGTCGGCATTGCAGACGATGTATTTCTGCGCGGCGGACGCATGCCGGACCGTGCGCCACTTGATGCCGGCCGGGAACGCCGCGCCGCCGCGCCCGCGCAGCCCCGACTCGATCAGCGTTTCGCACGCGGCATCGCCGTCCAGTGCCAGCGCCTGCTTCAGGCCGGCAAGGCCCTCGTGTTGCAGGTAGTCGTCGATCGACAGCGGATCGGTCAGGCCGATGCGCGCGAACGTGAGACGTTGCTGGCGCGCGAGATAGGGCAGCGCGTCGACGAGGCCGACCCCGCTCGGATGTGCGCCGCCGTCGAGCCAGTTCGCATCGAACAGGGCCGGCACGTCGGCGGCCGACAGGTTCGCATAGCCGATTCGGCCGGCGGCCGTGCCGATCTCGACGAGCGGTTCGAGCCATAGCAGCCCGCGCGAACCGTTGCGCACCAGCTCGACGGCGATGCCGCGCCGTTCGGCTTCCGCCGCGATCGCGGCGGCCAGTGCGTCGGCGCCGAGTGCGAGGGCGGACGAATCGCGGGGAACGTAGATGCGGGTCGTCATGCGGCCTCCGGGGTGCGGGCGACGGCGTCGGCCAGCAGCGCGTCGAATGTCTCCGGCGTGACCTTCGCATGCAGCACGTCGTTGATCGTCAGCGACGGCGACTGCGCGCACAGCCCGAGGCAATAGACCGATTCGAGCGCGACGTCGCCGGGCGCGTGCGTGTCGGCGCCGTCGCCGTGCGCCGCGTCGAACCGGCAGCCGGTGCGGGCTTCCGCATGGGCGGCCAGCGCCTCGCAGCCCATGCTGCGGCACGCTTCGGCGCGGCACATCCGGATCGTGACCCGTGCGGGTGGCGCGGTACGGAAGTGATGGTAGTAGGTCAGCACGCCGTGCACTTCCGCGCGCGACAGGTTCAACGCCCTGGCGAGCGGGGCGACGCAGCCCGGCGGCACGTAGCCCGCGTCGTCCTGGATCGCGTGCAGAATCGCCACGAGCGACCGTCCGGCGCGCGCATGGCGCTCGACGAGCGCGTCGGGCGCATGGGAATTCGGGGACATCGGTTGTGCTCCTCCAAAGTCTCATATGCGCTGGCAATTCATATAGTGCGCATCGTGGCTTTGTTTTGATTGATTTTGACCAACGATAAGCGGAAGATCTGGCGGTCGCAATAGGAAATCGGAGTGCATAATTGATTCGCATCGAATGCGACGCGTATCTGACCGTGCGCGACACGGAAGGCCGCACGGCGAGCCTGTCCGACGTCGCGCCGTTGCTGGAACTCGTGGCCGACACGGGCAGCATTGCACAGGCCGCGCAAGCGAAAGGGCTGTCCTACCGGCATGCATGGGGCATGCTGCGTGCGCTCGAGGCGTGTATCGGCGGCGAGCTGATCGAAACCGCGCGGGGCAAGGGGTCGACGCTGTCGGCACTCGGGCAGGCGGTCGTCGATGCGCAGCGCCTCGCGCGTGACCGGCTCGACGGGAACCTGCGCACGCTGGCGGCCGAAGTGGCGAGCGATCTGAACCGGCGGCTTGCGCGGCGCGACGGCGCCGTGCGCATTCACGCGTCGCACGGCTATGCGGTTGCGACGCTCGTTTCCGCGCTCGTCGATGCGCAGGCGGCCGTCGACATCAAGTATCGCGAGAGCGTCGAGGCCGTGCAGGCCCTTGCCCGTGGCGAATGCGACCTGGCCGGCTTCCATCTGCCGCGCGGCGCGTTTCGCGCGCAGTGCGCGCAGATCTACCGGCCGTGGCTCGACGACACGCGCCACGTGCTGATCCACCTGACGCGCCGTCAGCAGGGGCTGTTCGTGCCGCGCGGCAACCCGAAGCAGGTACGCGGGCTCGCGGATCTCGCGCGCAGCGACATCCGTTTCGTCAATCGCCAGCCGGGGTCCGGCACGCGCATGCTGCTCGATCTCGCGCTGCGTGCGATCGGCATCGACCCCGAGCGCATCGACGGCTATGCGTCGGCCGAGCTCACGCATTCGGCGATCGCGGCGTTCGTCGCGAGCGGAATGGCCGATCTCGGCTTCGGCGTCGAGCCGGCCGCCCATCATTTCGGGCTCGATTTCATCCCGGTCGTCGACGAGGACTATTACTTCGCGTGCGAACGCGCGCGGCTCGACGCACGGCCGCTGGCTGCCGTGCTCGCGCTGTTGCGCGACCCGCGCTTCGTCGAGCGCGTCGCCCATCTGGACGGCTATGACCCGGGCGCATGCGGAACGCTCACGAGCGTCGCGACAGGCCTGGCCGGTGGCGACGGCGCGGGCGTGCCCGGCGGCAATTCCCGGTAACCGGGACACGATTGACCCGCAATGCAGCAGCGAGGGTTTTGCGCTACGCTTGCCGCTTGATCAACGTTTCGACAGGTACGCCGTTCAAGCGTCATCCCGCCATGAAATTTTCCGTTCCCCTCGCCGCGGCAGCGTTGACCGCGGGGCTACTGGCCGCTGTTTCGCCGTTTGCGTTCGCGCAGAATTCCCCCGGTGTCCCCGGCGGCATCCTGAGCGATCAGTTTCGCCTGAACGAGCATCCGCAGATGCCGTTCGCCGCGTCGGCGCCGTCGCAGAAATACCAGAGCGGCAAGAAGTCGGCGTTGCGCCGCAAGGGCGACATGGGCGATCCGAACGGCTGCAACCTGAAGTGCCCGATGGACAGCCAGTAACGCCGTGCCGGTTCGACGGGCCGATGCGGACCCGTTCTGGCCTGACCGACTGACCTGCGGCGCGGAAGGCGCCGCACACGATCCCGCGCCGTTCGAGCCCCGCGAAGCGTTGCCGCTTCGCGGGGCTTTTGCTTTCATGCGAGCCGCGTGCGGTCCGGTCCGGGACGATGCTCGTACGGGCTCGTCACCGGCCGGACGGATGGTCTAGGGTTAACCCGTAAATCAGGAAGAATGCCTTCCAGAAACCTGCCTTATTCTTAAGCACCCGCCTACATAAACTTCGGGTTGTCAGCGCTGAACAAGGTGTTCACCGCAAACACAGACAAATCTGGAGGTAGGTCATCATGAAGTCGCTCGTTCAAGCCGTCGTTGTTGCTGCTGCCCTTGTTGCCCCGGTCGTGTCGTTCGCCCAGTCGGGTTCGACGATCACCCGCGCACAGGTTCGTGCCGAACTGGTTCAACTGCAGCAGGCCGGTTACAACTCCGCTCGCGGTGAAGATCCGCACTATCCGGAAGCGATCCAGGCGGCAACTGCCCGTGTCGCGGAGCAGCAGCGTGCCGCGCTGGCGCAGTCGCAAGGTGCCGATGTCAGCGGGTACGGCGCACAGGTGCAGGGTGCGTCGGCGTCGGGTTCACGTGCAATGGGCGTGCGTCCGGCCAGCGCCGAAGAAATGAAGTCGCTGTATCGCGGCAGCTAAACCGCGCTCCGCCCGGCATGCGGGAGCACCGGGTGCGACGAAGCGTCGCGCCGGGCTTGCGCGCCGGGCCGGCCGCCGCCCGGTGCGATCGATGAATGCGCGGGCGCGGCAGAACACCTGAACCTCCTGTCGCCGGTACGCCGGTGGCATTCCGCCCGGCCCGCCCGTGGCTGGGCGCTTTTTCGGAAGGAGAGGGGCGTGGTATCGACGGCAACAAAAAACCCCGCAGACTTGCGTCATGCGGGGTTCGTGCGGCTAGCGCGGAATTTGGTGGAGGCGGCGGGAATCGAACCCGCGTCCAGAAGCGCTCCACGACTAGTTCTACATGTTTAGTTCGGTCTTTTGATTTAACCGCAGCGACGCGGACGAACACGCTGCACTACGGCGATTCGCTAGATTTTCGACCCTGGCGTCGCGACGCCGACAGGGCTTAACTGACGTAAATGACCTCTGGCGGTATTGCTACCGGTCTTGCGACACTAGCCCGTCAGTGAACTAGGCAGAGGACGGCGGCCCTTAGGCTGCCAGTGCGAACGTATCGTCGTTTGCAGTTACGATTTTCCCATTGATTAACGAGGTGACGGGTCCTCGACATGCCCTAGCCGCTTCACAACCCCTGTCGAAACCAGGTCGCCCCCGCGGATAAGATCGATCATTATAGCCCAACATCGCGCAGCAGGTCGCGTAGTTGCTGCGTCGTGTCGACCAGATGCTGGGCTTGCCAGTCGGCCGGCGCGGCGCCGTCGCCGCAGTAGCCGTAAGCGGCCGCAACCGTTGCCATGCCGGCAGCGCTGCCGGCCTGAATGTCGCGCAGGTCGTCGCCGACGTAGACGATACGCGCGGGCGCGAGCGTCAGCTGCCCGGCTGCATGCAGCAGCGGGGCCGGATGCGGCTTCGGATGCGGCGTCGTATCGCCCCCGACGACGCAGGCAGCGCGCGGCGCGAGGCCGAGCAGACCGACGAGCGGCGCCGTGAGTCGCATCGCCTTGTTCGTGACGATGCCCCAGCGTACGCCGCGCGCATCGAGTTCGTCGAGCACGTCGCCGATGCCGGGGAACAGCGTCGTATGCACGCACAGATCCGACGCATAGTTGGCCAGGAACTCGTCGCGCATCGCTTCATAGCCGGGCGTGTGCGGATCGATGCCGAACGCGCCGCCGAGCAGGCCGCGCGCGCCGGCCGAGGCCAGCGGGCGCAGCACGTCGAGCGGTGTCTCGGGCAGATCGCGCACGCGCTGCATCTTGTTGACGGCCGCCGCGAGATCGGGCGCCGTGTCGGCGAGCGTGCCGTCCAGATCGAACAGCACGGCATCGCAGTGCAGCAGGCGCGGTTCGTCGAGTACGGCCCGCGCGGTCGAGAGGGGAGTCGTCATGCCGGTCTGAGGGTCACGCGCCGCGGCGGCACGCGACGAGATAGTTGATGTCGGTGTCGTTCGACAGCGCGAAGCGCTTGCCGATCGGGTGATACGTGATGCCCTTGATCTCCACCACGTGCAGATCTGTCGCGCGCACGAAGCCGGCCAGTTCCGACGGGCGGATGAAGCGCGCGTAGTCGTGCGTGCCCTTCGGCAGCATTTGCGCGATGTACTCCGCGCCGATGACCGCGAACAGATACGACTTCAGGTTGCGGTTCAGGGTCGAGAAGAACACCCAGCCGCCCGGCTTCACGAGCGTCGCGCAGGCGGATACGACCCCGGCGGGCGACGGCACGTGCTCGAGCATTTCCATGCACGTGACGACATCGTAGCTGCCCGGTTCGCGCGCGGCGATCGCTTCGGCGGCGATCGCCTCGTAGTCCACCGAGATGCCGCTTTCGAGGCTGTGCAGATCCGCGACGCCGAGCGCCTCGGTCGACAGGTCGATGCCCTTCACCTGGGCGCCGAGTCCGGCCATCGATTCGGACAGGATGCCGCCGCCGCACCCGATATCGAGCGCGCGCTTGCCGGCCAGATGCGCATGCGCGTCGATCCAGCCGAGCCGGACCGGGTTCAGGTCGTGCAGCGGCTTGAATTCGGCATTCGGATCCCACCACCGATGGGCGAGGTCGCTGAATTTCTGGAGTTCGTGCGGATCGGCGTTGGTCATGTCGGCAAGCGGGCTACGGGAGGAGGGCGGTGCTGCGTTTCGTCAGCCCCGAGTATATAAGAAGCGGACGAGCGGTGAAGCGGCGTGCGCCCGGACGGGCGTCAAAGAAAAAGCCCCGCCGGAGCGGGGCTTTGAAGCAGTCGAAAACCGCGGCTTAGTTTGCCGGAACGGTCGTCTTCTGGACTTCTTGCGTACCAACCACTTCGACTTCCACGCGGCGGTCCGGTGCGAGGCACGCGATGAGTTGCTTGCGGTTCTTCTGGTTGCAGCCCGTCGTAACCGGGTTGCGCTTGCCCTTGCCTTCCGTGTAGATCTTGTTGGCCGGCACACCCTTGCTGACCAGGTAGGACTTGACGGCTTGCGCACGGCGCAGCGACAGACGGTCGTTGTACTTGTCCGAACCGATGCGGTCCGTGTAGCCCGTTGCGACGACCACTTCCGTGTTCATGCCTTCGATCTTCGCAGCCAGTTCGTCCAGCTTTTGCTTGCCCAGCGGCTTGAGCGTTGCCTTGTCGAAGTCGAACAGTGCGTCAGCTTGATACGTGATCTTCTGGCTCGAGATCACCGGAGCGACCTGAGGAGCGACCGGCGGCTGCGGTGCCTGGGCGACCAGTGCGCCATCGCACTTTGCGTTGGCGGTGGCCGGCGTCCAGAAGGCATCACGCCAGCAGAGCTCGTTCGTACCGTTCATCCACACCCATTCGCCCGTGCCGTTCACCCAGTTGTCATTGACGGCTTGACGCGATGCCGGGACCGACTGTGCCGAAGCGGATGCAGCCATAACTGCGGTAGCTGCAATGAACGCGAGCTTTGAAAGTTTATTCATATTTCTCCTCTCGAAATTGAGATTACCGCAGGTTTACTGCGAGCTTGTTGACGGTGACAAGTCATACATTGCTCGAAGTATAACATTGGTGCGGCACAAAAAACGCGGCACCGCTCTGTGTAGACTTCGAGCAGCGTCTAACTTTCAGTGCGTTGGCATTTTGCCATATCGTTCCCCTCCTACGAAAAAAAATCCTCCCCACCCTAAGATCGCTTCAACTTTGTGGTGCATGCGCAACACCGGCCTGCCGTAACTTTCAGAGATTGTCAAGAGTGGGGTGGCGAAATTGCGCGAATGAGCCTGGCCGTTTACTTGTGCGTGCGAAACGGCTGGGGAATTTCCTGCGACGCCGGGTCGCAGGGGAATCGGGGTGCGCGATTCCGCGGGTTCGGCGCCGCCGCAATTTTTGCTGTTTACATATAGAGGGGGCGGCGAATTGGCGGTGGATGGGCGCATGTTAGAATCTCGCGTTGCGTTGCGCATGCAGCGCCCACGCGAAAGGCGTTCGCCGTCTTCGCTCCGAAACGATACGGATACATGGATCAATTCGCCAAAGAGACCCTGCCCACCTCCCTAGAGGAGGAAATGCGCCGTTCGTATCTCGATTACGCGATGAGCGTGATCGTCGGACGTGCCCTCCCGGATGTCCGCGATGGCCTGAAACCCGTGCACCGGCGCGTGTTGTTCGCGATGCACGAACTGAACAACGACTGGAACCGTGCGTACAAGAAGTCGGCGCGTATCGTCGGCGACGTGATCGGTAAGTATCACCCTCACGGCGATACCGCGGTCTACGACACGATCGTGCGGATGGCGCAGGATTTCTCGCTGCGCTACATGCTGGTCGACGGGCAAGGCAACTTCGGCTCCATCGATGGCGACAATGCCGCCGCGATGCGTTACACCGAAATTCGCATGGCGAAGATCGGCCACGAGCTGCTCGCCGACATCGACAAGGAAACGGTCGATTTCGAGCCGAACTACGACGGCAACGAAACGCAGCCGTCGGTCCTGCCGTCGCGCATCCCGAACCTGCTGATCAACGGTTCGTCGGGCATTGCGGTCGGCATGGCGACCAACATCCCGCCGCACAACCTGAACGAAGTCGTCGACGCGTGCCAGCACCTGCTGGGCAACCCGGAAGCGACGATCGACGAGCTGATCGAGATCATCCCGGCGCCGGATTTCCCGACGGCCGGCATTATCTACGGCGTCGCCGGCGTGCGCGACGGCTACCGCACCGGGCGCGGGCGCGTCGTGATGCGTGCGGCCACGCACTTCGAGGAGATCGACCGCGGTCAGCGGATGGCGATCATCGTCGACGAGCTCCCGTACCAGGTGAACAAGCGCTCGCTGCTCGAGCGGATCGCCGAGCTGGTCAACGAGAAGAAGCTCGAGGGCATTTCCGACATCCGCGACGAGTCCGACAAGAGCGGCATGCGCGTCGTGATCGAGCTCAAGCGCGGCGAAGTGCCGGAAGTGGTGCTGAACAACCTGTACAAGGCGACCCAGCTCCAGGATACGTTCGGCATGAACATGGTCGCGCTCGTCGACGGCCAGCCGAAGCTGCTGAACCTGAAGGAAATCCTGCAGTGCTTCCTGTCGCACCGACGCGAAGTGCTGACGCGCCGCACGATCTACGAACTGCGCAAGGCCCGCGAACGCGGCCACGTGCTTGAAGGTCTCGCGGTCGCGCTCGCCAACATCGACGAGTTCATCGCGATCATCAAGGCCGCGCCGACGCCGCCGATCGCGAAGCAGGAGTTGATGGCGAAGTCGTGGGATTCGTCGCTCGTGCGCGAGATGCTGACGCGCGCCGAGGCCGAGAACGCGACGGCCGGCGGCGGCGCCGCGTATCGTCCGGAAGGCCTGAACCCCGCATTCGGGATGCAGGGCGACGGGCTGTACCGCCTGTCCGACACGCAGGCCCAGGAAATCCTGCAGATGCGCCTGCAGCGCCTGACCGGCCTCGAGCAGGACAAGATCATCGGTGAATACCGCGAAGTGATGGCGCAGATCGCCGACCTGCTGGACATCCTCGCGCGCCCCGAGCGGATCACGACGATGATCGGCGAGGAGCTGGCCACGGTGAAGGCCGAATTCGGCGACGCGCGCCGCTCGAAGATCGAGCTGAACGCGACCGAACTGAATACGGAAGACCTGATCACGCCGCAGGACATGGTCGTCACGATGTCGCACGCGGGCTACGTGAAGTCGCAGCCGCTGTCCGAGTACCGCGCGCAGAAGCGCGGCGGGCGCGGCAAGCAGGCGACGCAGATGAAGGAAGACGACTGGATCGAGACGCTGTTCATCGCGAACACGCACGACTACATCCTGTGCTTCTCGAACCGCGGCCGCGTGTACTGGGTCAAGGTCTACGAAGTGCCGCAGGGCTCGCGCAACTCGCGCGGCCGCCCGATCGTCAACATGTTCCCGCTGCAGGAAGGCGAGAAGATCAACGTCGTGCTGCCGGTCAAGGAATTCTCGGCCGACAAGTTCGTGTTCATGGCGACGTCGCTCGGCACCGTGAAGAAGACGCCGCTCGAGGCATTCAGCCGTCCGATGAAGAAGGGCATCATCGCGGTCGGTCTCGACGACGGCGATTTCCTGATCGGGGCGTCGATCACCGACGGCGCACACGACGTGATGCTGTTCTCCGACGCCGGCAAGGCCGTGCGCTTCGACGAGAACGACGTGCGTCCGATGGGCCGCGAGGCGCGCGGCGTGCGCGGCATGCAGCTCGAGGACGGGCAGCAGGTCATCGCGCTGCTGGTTGCCGGCAGCGAGGAGCAGACGGTGCTTACCGCGACCGAGAACGGTTACGGCAAGCGCACGCCGATCACCGAGTACACCCGCCACGGGCGCGGCACGAAGGGTATGATCGCGATCCAGACGTCCGAGCGCAACGGCAAGGTCGTGGCCGCGACGCTCGTGGATGCCGAGGATCAGATCATGCTGATCACGACGGCAGGCGTGTTGATACGCACCCGTGTATCGGAGATCCGCGAGATGGGACGGGCCACGCAAGGTGTTACACTCATCAGTCTCGATGAGGGTACCAAGCTCTCCGGCCTGCAGCAGATCGCGGAGGCGGAAGAGGGCGATGGCGAGGCCGACGAGGCGTCGGACGGCGAAGCCTGAAGAACGGATGAGACTCTGGCCGCCGCGGGCGAAAAGCGCCGCGGCCGGTGAGCAACCATTCAAATTTCCAAAAGGGAGTGATGATGCAAAAGCAATTCAAGCAACTGGTCCTGCTGGCTGCACTGGTGCCGACGTTCGCGATGGCGCAGGCGCTGTCGAATTCCGCACCTGCTGCGCCGGCGGCAGCTGCGCCGATCGACGCTGACAAGAAGGCGGCGATCAAGGATCTGCTCGACGCGATCGACGCGCCGAAGCTCGTGTCGGCAATCGGCAACAGCGCCGAAATGCAGGCCAAGCAACTCGTGCCGGCGATCCTGTCGGACGCGCTGTCGGAAAACAAGACGCTGAACGACAAGCAGAAGCAGGCTGCCGTTCCGACGCTGCAGAAGAACGCCGTGCCGAAGCTGGTCGACGGCGCGGGCAAGGTGTTCGGCACGCAGCAGTTCCAGAACGACGCGATGTCGGCTCAGTACGATGCGTACGCAAAGTACTACAGCACGTCGGAAATCAAGGATCTGACGACGTTCTACAAGAGCCCGACGGGCCGCAAGTTCATCCAGGTTCAGGATCAGGTCGGCCGCGACGTGGTCAACGGCCTGATGCAGAAGTACATGCCGCAAGCGATCCAGGCAACGCGTACGCAGGCTGACAAGGAAGTCGCAGCAGTCAAGCCGGGCAAGTAAAGCCGTCCGGGCACGCTCCCGGCCGTTCGGCCGGGTTTGGCGGGAGCCTGACGACAGTGCGATAATGGCCGTTTGCGCGCGAGCGCAAGCGGCCATTTCTTTTCTGGCGCGTTCCGCCGGCGGCAAGCCGGTCGCGTCCCTTCCGAGGTTTTCACGATGCGCGTCTTTAATTTCTCCGCCGGCCCCGCGGCGATGCCCGAGGAAGTGCTGCGGCAGGCCGCCGACGAGATGCTCGACTGGCACGGCAGCGGCATGAGCGTGATGGAGATGAGCCATCGCGGCAAGGAATTCATGTCGATCCACGAGGCTGCGCTGGCCGACCTGCGCGACCTGCTCGGCGTGCCGGCGAGCCACCGGATCCTGTTCCTGCAGGGCGGCGGTATCGCGGAAAACGCGATCGTGCCGATGAACCTGCTCGGCTCGCGCAAGACGGCCGACTTCGTCGTGACGGGCTCGTGGTCGCAGAAATCGTTCAACGAGGCGAAGCGGTACGGCACGCCGCATCTCGCCGCGACCGGCAAGACGGAAGACGGCTTCACGCGCGCGCCCGCGCGCGCCGAATGGCAGCTGTCGGACGATCCGGCCTACGTGCATCTGTGTACCAACGAGACGATCGACGGCGTCGAGACGTTCGAGATCCCCGATCTCGGCGACGTGCCGCTGGTCGCGGACGTCTCGTCGCACATCCTGTCGCGCCCGATGGACGTCGCGAAATACGGCGTGCTGTTCGGCGGCGCGCAGAAGAACATCGGGATGGCCGGCGTGACGCTCGTGATCGTGCGCGAGGACCTGCTCGATCGTGCGCTGTCGATCTGCCCGTCCGCGTTCGAATGGAAGACCATCGCCGAGAACAATTCGCTGTACAACACGCCGCCCACCTACGCGATCTACATCGCGGGCCTCGTGTTCCAGTGGCTGAAGCGGCAGGGCGGCCTCGAAGCGATCGAGGCACGCAATATCGAAAAGGCGAAGCTGCTCTACGACACGATCGATGCGAGCGGCTTTTATCTGAACAAGGTCGAGCCGGTAGCGCGTTCACGGATGAACGTGCCGTTTTTCCTGGCCGACGAAGCGCGCAACGAAGACTTCCTTGCCGGCGCAAAGGCGCGCGGGCTGCTGCAGCTGAAGGGCCACAAGTCCGTCGGCGGCATGCGGGCGTCGATCTACAACGCGGTGCCGCTCGAGGGCGTGAAAGCGCTCGTCGAGTACATGAAGGACTTCGAGCAGCGCGGCGCCTGACGGCGGCGCGGTTCAAACAGCACGGCAAAACGCATGGACGACGAACTGAATTCCCGCTTGAAACCGCTGCGCGATCGCATCGACGCGATCGACGCGCAACTGATCGCGCTCCTGAACCAGCGCGCCGCAGTGGCGCTGGAGGTGGGCGAGGTCAAGAAGCATTTCAACGCGCCGGTGTTCCGGCCCGAGCGCGAGTTGCAGGTGATCGCGCGGCTGCAGGACTTGAGCGCGGGGCCGCTCGCGAGCGAGCACATCAGCGCGATCTGGCGCGAGATCATGGCGGCGAGCCGCGCGCTCGAGCAGACGATCCACGTCGCGTTCCTCGGTCCGGTGGGCACGTATAGCGAGCAGGCGATGCTCGAATATTTCGGTCAGTCGATCGAAGGATTGCCGTGCCCGTCGATCGACGAAGTGTTCCGCTCGGTCGAGGCCGGCGCGTCGGCGTTCGGCATCGCGCCGGTCGAGAATTCGACCGAAGGTGCGGTGTCGCGCACGCTCGACCTGCTGCTGCAGACGCAACTGCTGATCAGCGGCGAGCTTGCGCTGCCCATCCATCACAACCTGCTCACGCAGGGCGGCTCGCTCGACGGCGTGAAGCGCGTCTGCGCGCATGCGCAGGCGCTTGCGCAATGCCAGCAGTGGCTCGCGGCGAATGCGCCGCAACTCGAGCGGCAGGCGGTGGCGAGCAACGCGGAGGCGGCGCGTCTCGCGGCGGCCGATCCGACCGTCGCGGCGATCGCGGGCGACCGCGCGGCCGCGCACTACGGCTTGCAGATCGCGTTCTCGCTGATCCAGGACGATCCGCACAACCGCACGCGCTTCGTGATCGTCGGCAAGCAGCCGGCCGGGCCGAGCGGCCACGACCAGACGTCCCTGATCGTGTCGGTGAAGAACGAACCGGGCGCCGTGTTCAAGCTGCTCGAGCCGCTGGCGCGGCACGGCGTGTCGATGACCCGCTTCGAGTCGCGTCCGGCGCGCATCGGCACGTGGGAGTACTACTTCTACATCGATATCGAAGGGCACCGGGACGATGCGGCGGTCGCGGCCGCGCTTGCGGAACTCGGCCAGAAGGCCGCGTTCCTGAAGATACTCGGTTCGTATCCGCGCGCACGCTGATGCGCGGCGGCCCGTCGCCTGCCCGTGCGGGCGGTGCGGCCGTGCGGGCAAGGCAGGCCGGTCGGTGCTGCCGGAGGCGGGTTCGGGCGGTATCCGGCGCAGGTTGCGCCGGGTGCGGGCCCGTTGCCCGAAATCTGGAATTCCGTGCGCGGGGTGTCGTTCCGCGCGCGTAACTTGGTTCTAGTCGTGTCAGGCTTTGCATTCAACAAACTGGTCATCCTCGGCGTCGGCCTGATCGGCGGATCGTTGGCCCGTGCGCTGCGCGAGCGCGCGCCGGGCGGTGCGGGCGAGATCGTCGGCGTGGGTCGTTCCCGTGCGTCCGTCGAGCGGGCGCTTGCGCTCGGCGTGATCGACCGCGTGGCGGCGCTCGACGACGACGCGCAATTGAGCGACGCGTTGGCCGGTGCCGATCTCGTGCTGCTGGCCGCCCCCGTCGCGCAGACGGGGCCGCTGCTCGCGCGCATCGCGCCGTGGCTCACCGATGCAACGATCGTCACCGACGCGGGCAGCACCAAGTCCGACGTCGTCGCGGCCGCGCGCGAAGCGCTCGGCGCGCGGATCGCACAGTTCGTGCCGGGTCATCCGATCGCCGGCCGCGAGTCGAGCGGCGTCGAGGCCGCGTTGCCGGATCTGTACGTCGGCCGCAACGTCGTGCTGTGCCCGTTGCCGGAGAACGCGCCCGAATCGGTCGCGCGGATCGAGGCGATGTGGCGCGCGACCGGCGCAGACGTGCGCACGATGAGCACCGAGCAGCACGATCGCGTGTTCGCGTCGATCAGCCATCTGCCGCATGTGCTGTCGTTCGCGCTCGTCGAACAGATCCTCGGCGAGGCCGACGCGGAACTGAAATTCTCGTACGCGGCGGGCGGCTTCCGCGATTTCACGCGCATCGCGGCGTCGAGCCCGGAAATGTGGCGCGACGTGTGCGTCGCGAACCGCGCGGCGCTGCTCGACGAACTCGACGGCTACACGCGCGTGCTCACGCGACTGCGCGCGGCGATCGACGCCGGCGACGGCGCGGCGCTCGAAGCCGTGTTCACGCGCTCGCGCACCGCGCGCAAGGCATGGCAGGAGCGCGGCGGCAAGCCCGCCGCCGAACCGGTCAAGAAATAACAGGACGATTCCCATGGACTATCTCGATCTCGGCCCGTACTCCAGCGCATCGGGCACCGTGCGTCTGCCCGGCTCGAAGAGCATTTCGAACCGCGTGCTGCTGCTCGCGGCGCTGGCCGAAGGCGAAACGACGATCACCAACCTGCTCGACTCCGACGACACGCGCGTGATGCTCGACGCACTCGGCACGCTCGGCGTGAAGCTCGCGCGCGACGGCGACACCTGTGTTGTGACGGGCACGCGCGGCGCATTCACCGCGAAGACGGCCGACCTGTTCCTCGGCAACGCAGGCACGGCCGTGCGGCCGCTGACCGCCGCGCTCGCGGTGAACGGCGGCGACTATCGCGTGCACGGCGTGCCGCGCATGCACGAGCGGCCGATCGGCGATCTCGTCGACGGCCTGCGGCAGATCGGTGCGCAGATCGACTACGAGCTGAACGACGGCTACCCGCCGCTGCGGATCAGGCCCGCGACGATTGCCGTCGACGCACCGATTCGCGTGCGCGGCGACGTGTCGAGCCAGTTCCTCACGGCGCTGCTGATGACGCTGCCGCTGGTGAAGGCGAAGGACGGCAGGATCGTCGTCGAGGTCGACGGCGAGTTGATTTCGAAGCCGTACATCGACATCACGATCCGGTTGATGGAGCGTTTCGGCGTGACCGTCGAGCGCGATGGCTGGCAGCGCTTCGTCGTGCCGGCCGGCGTCCGCTACCGTTCGCCGGGGCGGATCATGGTCGAGGGCGATGCGTCGTCCGCATCGTACTTCCTCGCGGCCGGCGCGCTCGGCGGCGGCCCGCTGCGTGTCGAGGGCGTGGGGCGCGCGAGCATCCAGGGCGACGTCGGTTTCGCGAATGCGCTGATGCAGATGGGTGCGAACGTGACGATGGGCGACGACTGGATCGACGTGCGCGGCATCGGCCACGACCACGGCAAGCTCGAGCCGATCGACATGGACTTCAACCTGATCCCCGACGCGGCGATGACCATCGCGGTCGCGGCGCTGTTCGCGAACGGCACGAGCACGCTGCGCAACATCGCGAGCTGGCGCGTGAAGGAAACCGACCGCATCGCCGCGATGGCGACCGAGCTGCGCAAGGTCGGCGCCACCGTCGAGGAAGGCCCCGACTACCTCGTCGTCACGCCGCCGCACAAGCTCACGCCGAACGCGGCGATCGATACGTACGACGATCACCGGATGGCGATGTGCTTCTCGCTCGTCAGCCTGGGCGGCGTGCCTGTGCGGATCAACGATCCGAAGTGCGTCGGCAAGACGTTCCCCGACTATTTCGACCGCTTCGCCGCGCTCGCCAAAGCCTGACCCGACTGTTCCGATGAAATCGACCCGACCCTTTCACCCGACTCCCGTCATCACGATCGACGGCCCGACCGCTTCCGGCAAGGGCACCGTCGCGGCGCTCGTCGCCGCGCACCTCGGCTTCCACCTGCTCGACAGCGGCGCGCTGTACCGGCTTGCCGCGCTCGCGAGCGTACGCTACGGCATCGAGGCAGAGGACATCGACGCGCTCGTGAAGCTGATCGACGACCTGCACATCACGTTCCGCGAGGGCTGCGCGCAGCTGGACGGCGTCGACGTGTCGAACGACATCCGCGCCGAGGCGGTCGGCAACCGCGCATCGGCGATCGCCGTGCACGGGCCCGTGCGCACCGCGCTCGTCGCGCGCCAGCGCGCGTTCCGCAAGACGCCGGGCCTCGTTGCGGACGGGCGCGACATGGGTACCGTGATCTTCCCCGACGCGGTGCTGAAGGTGTTCCTGACGGCCAGCGCCGAGGCGCGCGCGACCAGACGGCATAAGCAATTGATGCAAAAAGGTTTTTCTGCTAATATAGATGACTTGCTCCGGGATCTTCGTGAACGTGACGCGCGCGACAGCAATCGCGCGGCCGCGCCGCTGAAGCCCGCGGCAGACGCCAGGCTGCTCGATACGTCGGCGCTTTCGGTCGATGAAGCCGTCGATCAGGTGCTGCAGTGGTATCGGGCGCTCGGCCAGCCCGCCTGAGAAGGCGGGCAGCGGTAGGTGCTCCGCGCCGCAAGCGCGAAGCGTGTTTCGAACCCTTAACCCCGTGTGGTTTTCGATCTGGCCCTTTCAGCCTGCCATTTCGGCCGGCGTGGCACAGCGAGCCATGCACAATCAGATTTTTATGTCCGACCTGCAAACCTCCAACCCGAATACCGAATCCTTTGCGGCTCTGTTCGAAGAGTCGCTGACCCGCCAAGACATGCGCGCCGGCGAAGTGATTTCCGCCGAAGTCGTGCGCGTCGACCACAACTTCGTGGTCGTCAATGCAGGCCTGAAGTCCGAGGCTTACATTCCGATCGAGGAATTCCTGAACGATCAGGGCGAGGTTGAGGTGCAGTCGGGCGATTTCGTGTCCGTCGCGATCGACGCGCTCGAAAACGGCTACGGCGACACGATCCTGTCGCGCGACAAGGCGAAGCGCCTTGCATCGTGGCTGTCGCTGGAAAAGGCTCTCGACAACAACGAACTCGTCACCGGCACGATCACCGGCAAGGTGAAGGGCGGCATGACCGTGATGGTCAACGGCATCCGCGCGTTCCTGCCGGGTTCGCTGGTCGACACGCGTCCGGTCAAGGACACGACCCCGTACGAAGGCAAGACGCTCGAGTTCCGCGTGATCAAGCTCGATCGCAAGCGTAACAACGTCGTGCTGTCGCGTCGTGCAGTGATCGAGGCAACGCAAGGCGAAGAGCGCGCGAAGCTGCTCGAAACGCTGAAGGAAGGCGCGATCGTCAACGGCGTGGTCAAGAACATCACCGACTACGGTGCGTTCGTCGACCTCGGCGGCATCGACGGCCTGCTGCACATCACCGACATCGCATGGCGTCGTGTGCGTCACCCGAGCGAAGTCCTGTCGGTTGGCCAGGAAGTCACCGCGAAGATCCTCAAGTTCGACCAAGAGAAGAACCGCGTCTCGCTGGGCATCAAGCAACTGGGCGACGATCCGTGGGAAGGCATCTCGCGTCGTTACCCGTCGGGCACGCGCCTGTTCGGCAAGGTCACGAACATCACCGACTACGGCGCATTCGTCGAAGTGGAATCGGGCATCGAAGGCCTTGTCCACGTGTCGGAAATGGACTGGACCAACAAGAACGTTGCGCCGTCGAAGGTTGTCCAGCTGGGCGACGAAGTCGAAGTCATGGTCCTCGAGATCGACGAAGACCGTCGTCGTATCAGCCTCGGCATGAAGCAGTGCAAGCCGAATCCGTGGGATGACTTCAGCCGCAACTTCAAGAAGGGCGACAAGATCACGGGCGCAATCAAGTCGATCACCGACTTCGGCGTGTTCATCGGTCTGCCGGGCGGCATCGACGGCCTGGTCCACCTGTCGGACCTGTCGTGGAGCGAAACCGGCGAAGAAGCCGTTCGCAAGTACAAGAAGGGCGACGAAGTCGAAGCCATCGTGCTCGGTATCGACGTCGAGAAGGAGCGCATTTCGCTCGGCATCAAGCAACTCGAAGGCGACCCGTTCAGCAACTACGTTGCAATGAACGACAAGGGCTCGATCGTCGACGGCGTCGTGAAGACGGTCGATGCGAAGGGCGCGGTCATCACGCTGACGGGCGACATCGAAGGCTACCTGCGCGCATCGGAAATCTCGCAGGATCGCGTCGAAGATGCACGCAACGTGCTGAAGGAAGGCGACAAGGTCAACGCGATGGTGATCAACATCGATCGCAAGTCGCGCGGCATCAACCTGTCGATCAAGGCGAAGGATTCGGCTGAACAACAGGAAGCGATCCGCGGCCTGCAGTCGGACTCCAGCGCTGCTGCGACCGGTACGACCAACCTCGGCGCGCTGCTGAAGGCGAAGCTCGACGGCCAGAACCAGTAAGCCTCACGAGGTCTGCTGAAGTATGACCAAATCCGAGTTGGTCGCGCAGCTGGCATCGCGATTTCCGCAACTTGTCCTCAAGGATGCGGATTTCGCGGTGAAAACGATGCTCGATGCGATGTCCGACGCTCTGGCGAAAGGGCATCGTATCGAAATTCGGGGTTTCGGCAGCTTTGGGCTCAACCGTCGCCCGGCGCGCGTCGGACGCAACCCGAAGTCGGGGGAGAAAGTGCAAGTGCCCGAGAAGTTCGTGCCGCACTTCAAGCCCGGCAAGGAATTGCGTGAACGCGTCGACGGCCGCGCCGGCGAACCGCTGAAGGCTGACGATCCGGACGACGAGCGTTGAGCGTCACCCGGTTTGCCCGGAATCCATCCGGCGAAGGCTGAAGAGAAAAGCGCCCCTTGCGGGCGCTTTTTTCATTTCCGGCGGCCCTGCCGGAACGGGCCCGCGCAGGATGTGCGCAGTCGCAGAAACGCATCCTTTACAATACGGGTCGATTCGGTGCGGCGAAGGGGAGTCGCGCGCCGCGGAAAACCTCAACAAAGAGAGGGCTTCATGAAGTTTATCGTCTGGCTGATCCGGGTATTGGTGTTCATCCTGCTGCTGGTGCTTGCGCTGGCCAATACGCAAACCGCGACGCTGAATTTCGTTGCCGGCCAGGCATGGCAAGCGCCGTTGATCCTGATCGGTCTGGCGTTCTTCGCGGTCGGGCTGCTGGCCGGCCTGCTGTCCGCGCTGCCGTCGATCTTTCGCCTGCGTCTCGAGAACGGGCGCCTGAAGCGCGATCTGCGCGCGGCGCGCGAAACACCGGCCGTCATCGACCAGCCGCCGATGCCGCCCGTCATTTAACACGGACGCCGCGCGATAATCGCGCGGTTTTCGTCTCTGCTTCGATATTTCGCATGGATCTGGATTTCTGGTGGTTGCTCGCGATTCCGGTTGCGTTCGCGCTTGGTTGGGCGGCGTCACGCTATGACCTGAAGAATCTCCTGTCGGAGAGCGCCAACCTGCCGCGCTCGTATTTTCGCGGCCTGAATTTTCTGTTGAACGAACAACCCGACAAGGCGATCGACGCGTTCATCGAGGTCGCCAAGCTCGACCCCGAAACGGTCGAGCTGCACTTCGCGCTCGGCAACCTGTTTCGCCGCCGGGGCGAAACCGACCGCGCGATCCGCGTGCACCAGAACCTGCTGAGCCGCACGGATCTGCCGGTCAACGAACGCGACCACGCGCTGTACGAGCTCGGCCAGGATTTCCTGAAGGCCGGCCTGCTCGATCGCGCGGAGGAGGCGTTTCACAAGCTCGCCGACGGCGACTACGCGCTTGGCGCGCAACGGGCGCTGCTGACGATCTACGAGACCGAGAAGGACTGGAACAAGTCGATCGATACCGCCAAGCGCATCGAGTCGATGAGCGACAAGCCGCTTGGCGTCGAGATCGCGCAGTTTCACTGCGAACTCGCGCAGGACGCGCTGCAGCGCAAGAACGCGGCCGCGGCGGCCGAGCAACTGCGGCTGGCGCTGACCGTGAACCCGCAGAACGTGCGCGCGACGATCCTGTCGGGCGATGCGGCGGCAGCGGAGGGCGACCACGCCGCCGCAATCGGGCACTGGAAGCGCGTGGAAGCGCAGAATCCGGCGTATCTGCCGCTGGTCGCGGACAAGCTGATGAAGGCATATGTCGCGCTCGGCAAGAACGCCGAAGGCGCCGAGTTGCTGATGGGCTACGTCGACCGCTACCCGTCGAACGACCTGCTCGACGTCGCGTACCAGCACATCGCGGGGTTGCGCGGCCAGGAAGCGGCGCACATGCTCGCACGGACGCAGATGGAGAAGTCGCCGAACCTGTCGGGCATGCTGCATTTGCTCGATGCGCAAATCGCGGCGGCCGACGAACCGCGCCGTAAGGAACTTGAAATGATGCGTGCGCTGATCAAGCAGCGCACGAAGAATCTGCCACGGTATACGTGCCAGAATTGCGGCTTCAGGGCACGGCTTTTCTATTGGCAGTGCCCCGGATGCAGCGGCTGGGAAACCTATGCGCCGCGCCGCGTCGAACCTGCGATGCCGGGCTGATCCCGGCTCGCGGAGCCGACGCGCTGCGGTCGCCGCCGGGCTGGTCCCGGCGGCCAAGTTAGTCAATTACCGGGAAGTACCGGAACATCTATGAAAATCACCATCATCGGCACCGGCTATGTCGGTCTCGTCACGGGCGCCTGCCTCGCGGAGATCGGTCACGACGTCTTCTGTCTCGACGTTGATCCGCGCAAGATCGACATCCTGAACAACGGCGGGATGCCGATTCACGAACCGGGGCTGCTGGACATCATCGCGCGCAATCGCGCGGCGGGGCGTCTGCGCTTCTCGACCGACATCGAGGCGAGCGTCGCGCACGGCGAGATCCAGTTCATCGCGGTCGGCACGCCGCCCGACGAGGACGGCTCGGCCGACCTGCAGTACGTGCTCGAGGCGGCCCGCAACATCGGCCGCTACATGACGGGCTTCAAGGTGATCGTGGACAAGTCGACGGTGCCGGTCGGCACCGCGCAGCGCGTGTGCGGCGTGGTCGACGAGGCGCTGGCCGCGCGCGGGCTCGCGGGCAGCGTCGCGCATCGCTTCTCGGTCGTGTCGAACCCGGAATTCCTGAAGGAAGGCGCCGCGGTCGAGGACTTCATGCGTCCGGACCGGATCATCATCGGCGTCGACGGCGACGAGACGGGCACGATCGCGCGCGAGAAGATGAAGAAGCTTTACGCGCCGTTCAACCGCAATCACGAGCGCACGATCTACATGGACGTGCGTTCGGCCGAATTCGCGAAGTATGCGGCGAACGCGATGCTTGCGACGCGTATCTCGTTCATGAACGAGATGTCGAATCTCGCCGACAAGGTCGGCGCCGACATCGAGGCCGTACGCCGAGGGATCGGATCCGATCCGCGCATCGGCTATCACTTCCTGTACGCCGGCGTCGGCTACGGCGGCTCGTGCTTCCCGAAGGACGTCCAGGCGCTGATTCGCACGGCCGGCGAGAACGGCCAGCCGCTGCGCATCCTGGAGGCGGTCGAGGCGGCCAACCATGCGCAGAAGGACGTGCTGATCGGCAAGATCGAGCAGCGCTTCGGCCCCGACCTGACGGGCCGCGAGTTCGCGGTCTGGGGCCTGGCATTCAAGCCGAATACCGATGACATGCGCGAGGCGCCGAGCCGTCGCCTGATCGCGGCGCTGCTCGCGCGCGGCGCGACCGTGCGTGCTTACGATCCGGTCGCGGTCGACGAGGCGCGGCGCGTGTTCGCGCTGGATTTCGCCGACACGCCGGACACGCTGGCGCGGCTGCATCTCGTCGACACGCAGGACGTCGCCGTGACCGGTGCGGACGCGCTCGTGATCGTGACCGAGTGGAAGGAGTTCCGGAGCCCCGATTTCACGCGCCTGAAGGCCGAGCTGAAGGCGCCGGTGATCTTCGACGGACGCAACCTGTACGAGCCGGACGCGATGGCCGAGCTGGGCATCGACTATCACGCGATCGGCCGGCCCTATGTCGATCCCCAGTCGTCCTCCCGTGGCTGACCCTACGATGAATACTCTTCGCGAAGTCGCTCCGGTGCCGCGCGCGCAGCTCGCGCGTTCGCGCGTGCTCGTCGTCGGCGACGTGATGCTCGACCGTTACTGGTTCGGCAACGTCGACCGCATTTCGCCGGAAGCGCCGGTGCCGGTCGTGCACGTGCAGCGCCAGGAAGAACGGCTCGGCGGCGCGGCCAACGTCGCACGCAATGCGGTGACGCTCGGCGGCCAGGCCGGTTTGCTGTGCGTCGTCGGATGCGACGAACCGGGCGAACGGATCGTCGAGCTGCTCGGCAGCAGCGGCGTGACGCCGCATCTCGAACGCGATCCGGCGCTGCCGACGACGATCAAGCTGCGCGTGCTCGCGCGCCAGCAGCAACTGCTGCGCGTCGACTTCGAGGCGACGCCGACGCACGAGGTGCTGCTCGCGGGGCTCGCGCGCTTCGATGCGCTGTTGCCGCAGCATGACGTCATACTGATGTCGGATTACGCGAAAGGCGGCCTGACGCACGTCACGACGATGATCGAGAAGGCGCGCGCGGCCGGCAAGTCCGTCCTCGTCGATCCGAAGGGC
The DNA here is from genome assembly GCF_000732615.1 of Burkholderia paludis. Taxonomy (GTDB): domain Bacteria; phylum Pseudomonadota; class Gammaproteobacteria; order Burkholderiales; family Burkholderiaceae; genus Burkholderia; species Burkholderia paludis. The sequence continues at coordinate 9,477 of NZ_JPGL01000071.1, read as the reverse complement.
GACGACTGGGCGCGCTACCGCGGCGCGTCGCTGATCACGCCGAATCGCGCGGAATTGCGCGAAGTGGTCGGGCAGTGGAAATCGGAAGACGATCTGCGCGCGCGCGTCACGAAGCTGCGCGCGGAGCTCGGCATCGACGCGCTGCTGCTCACGCGCTCGGAAGAGGGCATGACGCTCTTTTCCGCCACCGGCGAACTGCACGCACCGGCGCTCGCGCGCGAGGTGTTCGACGTGTCGGGCGCGGGCGATACCGTGATCGCGACGGTCGCGACGATGCTCGGCGCCGGCGTGCCGCTCGTCGACGCGGTCGTGCTTGCGAATCGCGCGGCAGGCATCGTGGTCGGCAAGCTCGGCACGGCCACCGTGGACTACGACGAACTGTTTCACTGAGTGCATGCCATGCGGCGCGACGAGCGCACCGCATGGGCATCGCTCGCATTTTCTCAGGCAGGACGATCATGACCCTCATCGTCACCGGCGCGGCCGGTTTTATCGGCGCGAACATCGTCAAGGCGCTCAACGAGCGCGGCGAGACGCGCATCATCGCGGTCGACAACCTGACGCGCGCGGACAAGTTCCGGAATCTCGTCGATTGCGAGATCGACGACTATCTCGACAAGACGGAATTCGTCGAACGCTTCGCGCGCGGCGATTTCGGCAAGGTGCGCGCGGTGTTCCACGAAGGCGCCTGTTCGGACACGATGGAAACCGACGGTCGCTACATGATGGACAACAACTTCCGCTACAGCCGTGCGGTGCTCGACGCGTGCCTCGCACAGGGCACGCAGTTCCTGTACGCGTCGTCGGCCGCGATCTACGGCGGCTCGACGCGTTTCGTCGAGGAGCGTGACGTCGAGGCGCCGCTGAACGTCTACGGCTATTCGAAGTTCCTGTTCGATCAGGTGATCCGCCGCGTGCTGCCGGCCGCGCGGAGCCAGATCGCCGGCTTCCGCTATTTCAACGTGTACGGCCCGCGCGAAACGCACAAGGGGCGCATGGCGTCGGTCGCGTTCCACAACTTCAACCAGTTCCGCGCGGAAGGCAAGGTGAAGCTGTTCGGCGAGTACAACGGTTATGCGCCGGGCGAGCAGACGCGCGACTTCGTGTCGGTCGAGGACGTGACGAAGGTGAACCTGTTCTTCTTCGATCATCCGGAGAAGTCGGGCATCTTCAACCTCGGCACGGGCCGAGCGCAGCCGTTCAACGATATCGCGTCGACGGTCGTGAATACGCTGCGCGCGCTCGACAACCTGCCGCCGCTGACGCTCGCGCAGCAGGTCGAGCAAGGGCTGATCGAATACGTGCCGTTCCCCGATGCGCTGCGCGGCAAGTATCAATGCTTCACGCAGGCCGATCAGACGAAACTGCGCGCGGCTGGCTACGACGCACCGTTCCTGACCGTGCAGGAAGGTGTCGACCGCTACGTCCGTTGGCTATCCGGCCAGGTTTAAGCGGAAGCGTTGCATCGATAGACTGGGTCTCACGGTCGGCAGCCGCCGGCCGCTTTCATCGGAGATCCAGCACATGATCAGGAAATGGTTTGCCGCGGCGGCGCTGCTCGGCATGATCGCGTCGGCCTGGGCGGCCGTCGACGTCAATACCGCGAGCGAGGATGCGCTCGTCGGCATCAAGGGCATCGGTCCGGCGCGGGCCAGGGCGATTCTCGACGAACGCGGCGCACGCGGCCCGTTCAGGAATGCGGAAGATCTCGCCTCGCGCGTGAAGGGCATGGGCGGCCATACCGTCGAGCGGCTGCAGCAGGAAGGGCTGACGATCGGTGCGGCCGGCACGGGCGCGGCCACGCCGGCCACGCCGGCCGCGGGCAAGCCGGCGGCAACCCGGCCCGCGGCGGCGCCTGCACCTGCGCGTACCGCGCAGAAGTAACGCGTCGCGCGCCACAGGCACAACGGCTCCTTCAGTCGCCGTCGTTGCGACGGCTTCCCGCGGCGTGCCGCGGGTTTTTTGCGTGTGGGCGGCATACGTTGCGACCATGCGTCGCGCGGCGGCGTATTCCATCGTCGCAGCGGGGTTGCCGGCGCGAGCGGCGGGGGTGGTTTACAATCGACCGATTGATCTGCCACGTACTCACGGTCTCTCCATGGCTTACAAAACTATCGAAGACACGATCGGCAATACGCCGCTCGTGCAACTGGTCCGCTTGCCGGACGACGAGATTCGCGCACGCAACAACGTGGTGCTCGCGAAGCTCGAAGGCAACAATCCGGCCGGTTCCGTGAAGGATCGCCCGGCGCTGTCGATGATCAGCAAGGCCGAGGCGCGCGGGCGCATCAAGCCGGGCGACACGCTGATCGAGGCGACGAGCGGCAACACGGGCATCGCGCTCGCGATGGCGGCGGCAATCCGCGGCTACAAGATGGTGCTGATCATGCCGGAGGACCTGTCGGTCGAGCGTCGCCAGAGCATGGCTGCATATGGCGCCGAGATCATCCTGACGCCCGTGAAGGGCGGGATGGAACTGGCGCGCGATCTCGCCGACGAGATGCAGCGCGAAGGCAAGGGCGTGATCCTCGACCAGTTCGCGAACCCCGACAATCCGGTTGCGCATTACGAAGGCACGGGCCCGGAGATCTGGCGCGATACCGAAGGGCGCGTCACTCACTTCGTGTCGGCAATGGGCACGACGGGCACGATCATGGGCACGTCGCGCTACCTGAAGGAACAGAATCCGGCGATCGAGATCGTCGGTGCCCAGCCGGAAGACGGTTCGCGCATTCCGGGCATCCGCAAGTGGCCGGAGGCGTACATGCCGACCATCTTCGATCGCAGCCGCGTCGACCGCGTCGAGAGCGTGAGCCAGGCCGCATCGGAAACGATGGCGCGCCGGCTCGCCGCGGTCGAGGGCATCTTCGCGGGCATTTCGTCGGGCGGCGCATGCGAAGTCGCGTTGCGCATCGCGCGCCAGGTCGAGAATGCGACGATCGTGTTCATCGTTTGCGATCGCGGCGACCGCTACCTGTCCACGGGCGTGTTTCCCGCCTGACCCCGGGCAGCCGTGCGCCGTGCGCACGCAACAAAAAAGCGCCGCATACGCGGCGCTTTTTTGTTGGGCGGTCGGTGCTTACTGCGACTGCGAATCGGTGGCGCTCGGCTGAAGGGCGCCGCTCGCTTCCATCTGTGCCTTCACGGCCTCGCCGAGCTGGTACACGGTGAGTGCGTAGAAGAAGCTGCGGTTGTAGCGGGTCAGCACGTAGAAATTCTTCAGGCCGAGCATGTATTCGGTTGCACGGCCCGGCGACGGCAGGTCGACCACCGTGACCGACGTGCCGCCCTCGGCGGTGATGTCGACCGCCGGTTCGTTCAGCGTCATGCCCGCGCGCAGCAGTTGCGACAGCGCCCAGTGCGGCTCCGGCTGGCCGTCGGCGGCGGCCTGTGCGATGCCCAGGCTGCCCGTATCGGGCGTGATCTGCCAGACCACGGGGCGGTCGGTTTCCCAGCCGTGCTGCTTCAGGTAGTTCGCGACGCTGCCGATGGCGTCGGCAGGACTGCTGCGCAGGTCGACATGCCCCGTGCCATCGAAGTCGACCGCATATTCGCGGATGCTGCTCGGCAGGAACTGCGGGATCCCGATCGCGCCCGTATACGAGCCGAGCACGGTGGCCGGGTCGAGCTGGTTGTCGCGAGTCCAGACCAGGAAGTCCTCGAGATTCTTGCGGAACGTTGCCTGGCGGCTGTCGCGATTCGGCGTGTCCGGATAGTCGAACGTCAGCGTCGTCAGCGCGTCGAGCACGCGGAAATTGCCCATGTAGCGGCCGTAGATCGTTTCGACGCCGATGATGCCGACGATCACCTCGGGCGGCACGCCGAACTGCTCGGCCGCGCGCTGCAGCGTTGCCTGGTTCGCCTTCCAGAATTTCACGCCCGCATTGATCCGGATCGGTTCGATGAAGCGCGAGCGATAGACGCGCCAGTTCTTGACCGTCGGCGACGGAGCGGGCCTCACGAGCTTGACGGCCGTTGCCGAGTAGCTGACGCGCGAGAACAGCGCATGCAGGCTCGCCGGATCGAAGCCGTTGCGGCCCGCGATCTCGTCGATGAACGCATCGACTTTCGCATTGTTCGCGTAACGCTGCGGAACGATTTCCTCTTCGAAGGTCTGGCCCGGCGGCGTCGGCTGCTGCGGCTGGCCTTGTGCGACGAGCGTGCCGGCTGGCTTCGCGGGCTTCGTCTGTGCGACGGCCGGCGCGGCGCCGAGGGTCGCGACGACAGCGGCCGCGACGAGCGGGACGCGAACACGGAACAGCGCGGAAAGAAGGGCGGCAGGCTTGCTGGAATTCATGTCGAAGCGGGCGGACAGGGCGATTGGGTTCGGCGCAGTATACCCGACGGATCCGGCGCGTCGGGGCGTGGCGGGCCCCCGTTGTGGTAAGTTAGCGGCGAATTCGCGGCAGACGATGGACATCATTGATGGAGACCTGCGGCGCACCGCGCGTCGCGGATGACAGCTTATGGCAACCGCTTTCTATACGCACCCCGACTGCATGCTGCACGAGATGGGGGAATGGCATCCGGAATGCCCGGCCCGCCTGTCGGCGATCCAGGATCAACTGATCGCGAGCCGCATCGACGACCTGATCGTGCACGAAACCGCCCCGTTCGCGAGCGAGGTGGCGCTGGGCCGGGTGCATACGCAGGCGCACATCGACTACATCCGAAGCATGACGCCGGTCGACGGCTATGTCGAGATCGATCCCGATACGCTGATGAACCGCGATACGTGGCGCGCGGCGCTGCGCGCGGCCGGCGCCGCGATCGCGGCGACCGACGCGGTGATCGAAGGCCGCTACGCGAATGCGTTCTGCAGCGTCCGCCCGCCCGGCCACCATGCGGAGCCCGCGCGCGCGATGGGCTTCTGCTTCTTCAACAATGTCGCGATCGCCGCGCGGCACGCGCTCGACGTACACGGTATCGAGCGTGTCGCGATCATCGATTTCGACGTACATCACGGCAACGGCACCGAGGCCGCGTTCGCGAACGACGAGCGCGTGCTGATGTGCAGCTTTTTTCAGCATCCGCTGTATCCGTTCTCGGGCGTCGATCACCAGGCGCCGAACATGGTCAACCTGCCGATGCCCGCGCGCAGCAACGGGATGGCGATCCGCGAAGCGGTCGACATGTTCTGGCTGCCGCGCCTCGACGCTTTCAAGCCGCAGATGCTGTTCGTGTCGGCCGGTTTCGATGCGCATCGCGAGGACGACATCGGCGGCCTCGGCCTCGTCGAGGCGGATTTCGAGTGGCTGACCGCGCAGATCGTCGACGTGGCGCGCCGGCATGCGCAGGGCCGCATCGTGAGCTGTCTCGAAGGCGGCTACAACCTGTCCGCGCTCGGGCGCAGCGTCGTCGCGCACCTGCGGGTGCTGGCCGGCATCTGACATCCGGTCGGCCGGCGCCATGTGCGTTCAGCGCGCCGGCACGCGCGCGTGAAGCCAGGCGATCAGCGCATCGATCACGCGATCGCGCTCGAGATCGTTCATCGTTTCGTGAAAGCCGCCTTCGTATAGCGTCAGCGTACGATCGGGCGAGCCGACGCGCGCGCCGAACGCACGGCTGCCGTCGGGTTCGGTCAGCTTGTCCTCGGTGCCGTGATAGACGAGCACCGGTACGCGCAGCGCGCTGCGGCCGCTTTCGATACGCGCCATCGCGTCGAGTATTTCCGCGCCGGTGCGCGCGGGCACCGCACCGTGATGCACGAGCGGATCGGCACGATTGGCCGCGACGATGGCCGGATCGCGCGACAGCAACGCCGCATCGATCTTGATCGCGGGGAAGGTCGGCCATACGCGGCTGATGACACGGCTCACTGCGAGCATCCAGCGCGGCACGTCGCGTCCGGGCGCGAGCGCCGGGCTCGACAGCACGAGCCCGGCCAGCGCGTGGCCGCGTGCCGGCGCGCGTTCGATCGCGTACAGCGCCGCGACCGCGCCGCCCATGCTGTGCCCCATCAGGAACAGCGGCGTACTGCCGCGTGCTGCTTCGGCGACCAGCGCATCCGCATCGTTCAGGTAGCCGTCGAAACGCTCGACCCACGCGCGCTTGCCGGGCGACTGGCCGTGCCCGCGCAGATCGACCGCGAGCACGTCGATGCCGGCTGCGTTCAGCCGGCCGGCGAGGGCGGCATAGCGGCCCGCGTGTTCGGCGAGGCCGTGCACGAGCGCGATCGTCGCGCGCGGCGGCGCGGTACCGTCGCCGGCCGCCCAGCGGTACGACGCCAGTTCGAGCCCGTCCGCGGTGCGCAGCCGGCCGAGGGTCGGCGCGGGCGGCAACGAAGGCGTCGGTCCGGCGGCGGCGGGCGCGGCGGCCGGCGTGGTGGTGGCGGTCATCTGGCGGGTCCCCTTTTGTTTTGCATGTGTGTTCCGGATCATAGACGCGGCCTTGTCGAGGCGCGCCAGCAGCGCTCCTCTAATTTCGTGCAGTTATGAAAAGATCGAAATCGATTATTAAGTGGAATGAGGGGTTTGCGGTAAAATCACCGGCTACTCCAGATGCATCGGCGGCCGGCTGACGGGCCAACTCGTCGGCCGGCCGTCGTTTTGTTTACATGATCGAATTACGCAATCTTTCGCAGCGGTTCCCCGGGCCGAGCGGCTGGGTCGAAGCGCTGCACAACGTCAACCTGACGATTCCGCAGGGCGAGGTGTTCGGCATCATCGGCCGAAGCGGCGCCGGCAAGAGCACGCTCGTGCGCACCATCAACCTGCTCACCCGGCCGACCGAAGGCAACGTGGTCGTCGGCGGGCGCGACCTCACGATGCTGCCGGCCGGTGCGCTGCGCGAGGCGCGCCGCGAGATCGGCATGATCTTCCAGCACTTCAACCTGCTGTCGTCGCGCACGGTGTTCGACAACGTCGCGCTGCCGCTCGAGCTGGCCGGCGCAAGCCGTGCCGACATCGAGGCCGCCGTGCTGCCGCTGCTCGATCTCGTCGGGCTGTCCGCACAGAAGGATCGTTATCCGTCGCAGATCAGCGGTGGCCAGAAGCAGCGCGTCGGCATCGCCCGTGCGCTCGCGAGCCAGCCGAAGGTGCTGCTGTCGGACGAAGCGACGTCCGCGCTCGATCCCGAGACCACGCGCTCGATCCTCGACCTGTTGAAGCGCATCAATCGGGAGCTCGGCCTGACGATCGTGCTGATCACGCACCAGATGGAAGTGATCAAGCAGGTGTGCGATCGCGTCGCGGTGCTCGATGCGGGCCGCGTGGTCGAGGAAGGCCGCGTGATCGACGTGTTCCTGCAGCCGCATCACGAAGTGACGCGCGCGCTGATCGGCGACGTGATCGCGCAGGAGCTGCCGCCCGCGCTGAAGGCGCGCGTGGCCGAGCGGCTGAAAGCGGGAAGCGGGCATCTGCTGCGGCTCGCATTCACGGGTTCGGGGGTCGACCAGCCGATCCTGTCGGAAACGATCCGCCGGTACGAGCTCGATTTCAACATCCTGCACGGCCAGATCGACGAGATCCAGGGGCAGGCGTTCGGTTCGCTCGCGGTGCTCGCGGGCGGCGAGCCGGGCAAGGTCGGACAGGCGCTCGCGTTCCTGCGCGAACAAGGTGTGGTGGTAGAGGAGCTTTCGTATGTTGAGTGAGATGTTCGATATGTTCGTGCAGTCGTTCTGGGAGACGCTGATCATGGTCGGCATTTCCGGAGCGGTCGGCGCGCTCGTCGGTCTGCCGCTCGGCGTGCTGCTTTACCTGACCGACCGGCAGGGCGTGCTGCAGAACCTCGCCGTGAACCGCGCGCTCGGCGGCGTCGTGAATGCCGTCCGCTCGACGCCGTTCATCATCCTGCTGGTCGCGGTGATTCCGTTTACGCGGCTCGTCACGGGCTCGTCGATCGGCACGGCCGCGGCGGTCGTGCCGTTGACGCTCGCGGCCGCACCGTTCATCGCGCGTCTGGTCGAGACGGCGCTGCGCGAAGTCGACCGCGGGCTGATCGAGGCCGCGCAATCGATGGGCGCGACCACGTCGCAGATCGTGTTCAAGGTGCTGCTGCCCGAATCGCTGCCGGGCATCGTGGCGGGCCTGACGATCACGTTCGTGTCGCTGGTCGGCTATTCGGCGATGGCCGGTGCGATCGGCGGCGGCGGCCTCGGCGATCTCGGGATCCGCTACGGCTACCAGCGCTATTTGCCGGAAGTGATGTGGACGGTGGTCGCGATCCTGATCGTGTTCGTGCAGATCGTGCAGTCGTTCGGCGACTGGCTCGTCCGCCGGCTGAGCCACAAATAAAACGAAACTGATCCATCAGGGGACATACGATGCAACGACGCTTCATGCTGAAGTTTGCGGTGGCGCTGGGCGCGGCCGGGTTGTTCGCGGGCGCATACGCGCAGGCCGAAACCATCAAGGTGGGTGTGACGGGCGGGCCGCACGCGCAGATCATGGAAGTGGTGAAGAAGGTCGCGGCGAAGAGCGGCCTCGATATCCGCATCGTCGAATTCTCCGATTACGTGCAGCCGAACGCCGCTCTCGCGTCGGGCGATCTCGACGCCAACAGCTACCAGCACGATCCGTATCTGCAGGCGCAGGTGAAGGATCGCGGCTACAAGCTGATCAAGGTCGCCGATACCGTCACGTTTCCGATGGGCATTTATTCGAAGCGCGTGAAGTCGCTGGCCGAGCTGAAGCCGGGTGCGCGCGTCGCGGTGCCGAACGATCCGACCAATGGCGGCCGTGCGCTGCTGTTGCTGCAGAAGCAGGGCGTGCTGAAGCTGCGCGCGGATGCGGGGCTGAAGGCGACGCCGCTCGATATCGTCGATAATCCGCGCAAGCTGAAGATCGTCGAGCTCGATGCCGCGCAGATTCCGCGCTCGCTCGGCGACGTCGACGCGGCCGCGATCAACACCAACTACGCGATGGAAGCGGGGTTGAAACCGAAGCAGGACGCGATCGCGATCGAGGGCCCGAACGGTCCGTACGCGAACATCCTCGCGATTCGCGAGGCGGACCGGAACAAGCCGTGGGTTGCAAAACTGATCGCGGCCTATCATTCGGCCGACGTGAAGCAGTTCATCGAAGGCAAGTTCGGCGGCGCGGTCATTGCCGCCTGGTAACGGACGAAGCGCGGGACGCCCGGCGGGATTAGAGTCGATGATCGAAAACCCGGGCTTTGCGTCCGGGTTTTTTCTCTTTTAAAATAGAACGACCGTTCGCTATCATTGGCGCGTCGCCAAGAAGCGGTATCCTCGACAGCCACGATGGTTGGGGCCGCCTGGCCGCGCAGTCATGAGGCCTCGCTATAGAATGGCCTCTGGTCGTATTCGTAACTTTGGAGCGTGTGCATGAAAATCCTGGTGCCAGTGAAAAGAGTGGTCGATTACAACGTGAAGGTCCGCGTGAAGTCGGACAACACGGGTGTCGACATCGCGAACGTGAAGATGTCGATGAACCCGTTCGACGAAATCGCGGTGGAAGAAGCGGTGCGCCTGAAGGAAGCGGGCGTCGCGACCGAAGTGATCGCGGTATCGGTCGG
>NZ_JPGL01000070.1 GCF_000732615.1 Burkholderia paludis | reverse complement strand
GTGCAGAACGCAGAACGCAGAACGCAGAACGCAGAACGGCCGTTTGGCCCCCTCCGTCCGGCACACGCCGCCCGCCCGCATCAGCGCGCGCGGCCTTTCCATCTCCGCAGCAGCAGCGCGTTGGTCACGACGCTCACGCTGGAAAACGCCATCGCCGCACCCGCGATGACCGGGTTCAGCCAGCCGAGCGCCGCGAGCGGCACGCCGACCAGGTTGTAGACGAACGCCCAGAACAGGTTCTGCTGGATCTTCCGGTAGGTGCGCCGGGAGATGTCGATCGCGTCGGCGACCAGTGCCGGATCGCCGCGCATCAGCGTGATGCCGGCCGTGTGCATCGCGACGTCCGTGCCGGTCGCCATCGCGATGCCGACATCGGCCGCGGCGAGCGCGGGCGCATCGTTGATCCCGTCGCCGACCATCGCGACGATCCCGCCGTGCGTGCGTTTCAGCTCGGCGACGACACGGGCCTTGTCGTCGGGCAACACCTGCGCATGCACCTCGTCGATGCCGAGCGATGCCGCGACGGCCGCCGCGCTGCCGTGGTTGTCGCCCGTCACGAGCACGCTCGCGACGCCGCGCGCCGACAGCGCCGCGATCGCGTCGCGGGCGCCCGGTTTCACGGTGTCGCCGAAGGCGACCAGCGCGAGCAGCGCGCGCGGTGCGTCGGCGCGCATCAGCCACGAGATCGTGTTGCCCGCGCGTTCGAGCGCCGTCGCGCGCGCGTCGAGCGCGGGCGGCACCGCGATGCCGAGCTCGTCGCGCCAGCGCGTGCTGCCGAGCGCGAGCCGCTGCCCGTCGACGCGCGCTTCCACGCCGCGTCCGGCCACCGCGCGCGCATCGGCCGCGACGGCAGCAGCCGACGCAGCCGTGCCGCCGTGCGCGGCCAGGTCCGCGTCGTATGCCGCGACCACGGCGCGCGCCAGCGGATGATCGCTCTGACGCTGTACCGCCGCCGCGAGCGCGAGCGCCGCGTCGCGCGGCATGCCGACCGCTTCGAACGCCGTCATCGACGGCTTGCCCTCGGTCAGCGTGCCGGTCTTGTCGAATGCGATCACGGTGGCGCGCTGCGCGAGTTCGAGCGCCTGCGCATCCTTGATCAGCACGCCGTGCCGGGCCGCGACGCCGGTGCCGGCCATGATCGCGGCGGGCGTCGCGAGGCCCAGCGCGCACGGGCACGCGATGACGAGCACCGCGACCGCATTGAGGATCGCGGTTTCCATCCCGGCGCCGGCGATCAGCCAGCCGATCAGCGTCAGCAAGGCGATGCCGAGGATCGCCGGCACGAACACCTCGCTCACGCGATCGACGAGCCGCTGGATCGGCGCCTTCTCGGCCTGCGCGGATTCGACGAGGCGGATGATGCGCGCGAGGGTCGTTTCCGCGCCGATCGCGGTGGTGTCGACGACGAGCGCGCCTTCGCCGTTGATCGAGCCGGCCGTGACGGGGTCGCCGTCGTCCTTCGGCACCGGCAGGCTTTCGCCGGTGATCAGCGATTCGTCGATGTGCGAGCGGCCCGACACGATCCGGCCGTCGACGGGCACGCGCTCGCCGGGGCGGATGCTGACGCGGGTGCCGACGCGCACCTGCGACAGCGGCACGTCGCGCTCGACGCCGTGCTCGACGATGCGCGCACGGTCGGGACGCAACGCGTTCAGCGCGCGGATCGCGTCGGTGGTCTGGCGCTTCGCGCGCGATTCGAGCCATTTGCCGAAACGCACGAGCGTGACGATGACGGCCGACGCCTCGAAATACAGGTGGCCGGGATGCGCGGGGTCGCGCAGCAGCATCCACAGGCTCAGCCCGTACGCGGCCGACGTGCCGAGCGCGACGAGCAGGTCCATGTTGCCGGCGCGCGCTTTCACCGCATGCCAGGCCGCCCGGTAGAAACGCGCGCCGAAGCCGAACTGGACGATCGACGCGAGCACGAGCTGGAGCCAGCCGTTCAGCATCGTATCGATGCCGAACGGCGCGGCGAGCATCGGCGCGACGAGCGGCGCGCTCAGCACGGCGGCCGCGATCACGAGGTTGCGTTCGCGGGCCGCTTCGCGCCTCTTGCGCGCATCGGGGTCCTGCACGGGCGTGGCGGGTCCTGCGTCGGCGCCGGCCGACGGCGCGCCGGCGAGCGACGCGCGGTAGCCGGCCGTCGTGACCGCCGCGATCAGCGCGGCGGCGTCGAGGGCGCCGGTGCCGTGCACGGACGCGCGCTCGGTCGCGAGGTTGACCGACGCGTGCGCGACGCCCGGCACCGCGGCCAGCGCTTTTTCGACACGGCCGGCGCAGGACGCGCAGGTCATCCCGCCGATGTCGAGCTCGTAACCGGAGGACGCGGCGGTGGCTGCCGGCGCGGTGGCGCCACCGGCGACCGGCGTCGCGCCGTAGCCCGCCTGCCTGACTGCTTCGGCGAGTCGTGCCGCGGAAACGTCGGGGGCGGCATCGACGGTCGCGCGCTCGGTTGCCAGGTTGACCGACGCGCGCGTGACGCCCGGCACCTTCGCGAGCGCTTTCTCGACGCGCGATACGCAGGACGCGCAGGTCATCCCGTCGATATCGAGTTCGATGCCGGCCGGCGGGGCGACGGCGGCCGGGATGGCCGCATCGCTTGCCGTTGGCGTCGCGCCGTAGCCGGCCTGCTTTACGGCGTCCGCCAGTTGCGATGCGGAAACGCCCGCCGCGGCGTCGACGGTGGCGCGTTCCGTCGCGAGGTTGACCGACGCGCGCGTGACGCCCGGCACCTTCGCGAGCGCTTTCTCGACGCGCGATACGCAGGACGCACACGTCATTCCATCGATGTCGAGTTCGATGGTGGTTGCTGCCGGAAGGGTTGCCGTGGGGGCGGGCGGCGTTTCGTCGAGCGCCGCGGGCGTCGCGGACGCGACGGTGTGGGCTGCCGTGTCGCGTACCGCCGCGCGATAGCCGGTTGCGTTGACGGCGTCGACGAGCTGGCCGGGTTCGACCGTGTCCTGCGCAGTCACAGTCGCCGTGTGCGCGTCGAGATCGACCGTCGCGTCGACGACGCCCGGTACGGTGGCCAGCGCGCGTTGCACGCGGCCGGTGCAGCCGCCGCAATGCATGCCGTCGACGGTCAGTTCGACCGTTTGCAGCGCAGCGGAGGCAAGGGGTTCAGTCATGTCGGATTTCCAGAAAGCGCGATTCGTGCCGCGAATGGTTCCAGTATCAACATTCCCATGATGGCAAGGTCAAGTGGCGGCGACGATGCGGATACAGACAGATTGTCACACCGCGGAAAAAACGGTCGCCCGGCTTCCGGACGGCCCCCGGGCCACCGGTCGCCCGCGCTTTCGTGCTCGAATGCGCGAGCGAGCGGCCGCAGCGCCCGGCGCTCGCGAGACGATTCCGGCTGACGCGTCGTTCGGTGGCCAGGATCACCCGCGCGCGGCAAACCCGCGGGGATGTGAACCCTGAATTCGTCGCCGCAGGGGCGGCCTGCGATCGGCGCGGGCGCTTTTGCTCCGTTCGCGGTGATGTCGTACACGGCACCGGCGACGAGCCGTCAAATACCGGCCGGGACGCCGTCGGACGCGCCGTCGGCCACACCGGCACGCCAAGCGAGACACCCATCGCCGCCCCGACACCCGGCCTCCCTCCCGCGATTGTTCAGACGTATACACATACCGTCCCGACATCTCCGATTTTGTTGCGAATTAATCGAACTATTTCGAATTTGTCGACAGTGCGGCTACCGTTCCGTCAGCTATTCGGCATATAGGGGGATGCCCTTAGGCGCTATGATACCGGCCTGACATCAGCGCCCGCCGTTGTGCAACATAGCGAAACGGTCATCCGGGCAGGCTGGGGAGCCTTGCTTTCACCGTTCGCGCGTCGAACAAGGCGTTGACTGAAAAGAACGATAATCGGCCAGTAATCGATGATTGAAAACCAGCAGGAATCAGTTTCTCTGCGGCGCGCATGCGCGTCGCTGGCCATTGCGGCATTGCTTGCGGGGTGTGCGTCGCAGCCGGACGCGATCCAGCGGAAGACGGGCTGGATGCGCGCCGAGGTCGCCGACTCCTATATCTATGCGTACCCGCTCGTGCTGATGGACGTCGCGAAGGAAGCGGCGACGGGCGGCGACGGGGCCCAACCGGGGCAGGCGCCCCTCAACACGCTGCGCCACGCACAGGCGCTGCCGCCCGTTGGCGCGGTCAGTCCGCCGCTGCCGGGCGTCGACACGCTCGACTCGACCGGCTGGCTCGACGTCGCCGCCGAACCCGTGATCGTCACGCTGCCCGACACGCGCGGCCGCTACTGGGACGCGCGTGCGCTCGACATGTGGACGAACGTGCAGTGGTCGTCGTCGAGCGTTGCGGCGCGCGGTGCACGCGGTGGCGCGCGATTGCAAACGATTGCCTTCGTCGCGAAGGACTGGCAGGGCACGCTGCCGCAGGGCGCGTTGCGCGTCGACGTGCCGTCCGGCCATGCGTGGCTCGAAGTGCGGCTGCAGACGAGCGGCGGGCGCGATCTCACGAACGTGAAGAAACTGCAGCGCGCGATCCGCGTGGTGCCGCTGTCTGTTTACACGGGCGCGGCGCGCGGCGCATCGGTGGCGGTCCATGCCGGCAGCGCGCCGTCCGAAGCGCTGAGCGGCGGCACGCCGGCCGAGCAGGTGGCCGCGCTCGACCCGAAGGCGTTCTTCGCGCGTTTCGCGCAGGCGCTGCAGGACAACCCGGCGCCGGCCGACGACGCGCACGCGCAGGAACTGCTCAACGATATCGGCGTGTCCGCCGGCTACCCGGTGCTGTGGACGGGCGACCGCCTCGCGGCCGCGACCGCCGGCGTGGCCGAAGCGCGCGCGCGGCTCGCAACGCCGCCGTCGAACCTGCTCAACGCGAACGGCTGGAACTGGATCGGCGACACGGCCGGCAAGTACGGTCAGGACTACACGCTGCGCGCGTATGCGGCCTACACGCAGTTCGGCACCGCGACGCGCGACGACGAGACGCTCGCGGTCGTGCGCGTGGACAGCGACGGCCATCCGCTGAACGGCGCGAACCGCTACATGCTGCATTTCTCGCCGGGCGCGCTGCCGCCGGTGCGCGCGTTCTGGACGCTCACGCCCTACACGACGAACGGCGCGCTGCCCGACGTCGGCGCGGCGCGCCGCTCGCTCGGCGATCGCGACCGGCTGCGCCGCAACCACGACGGCTCGATCGACATCGTCGTGTCGGCATCGCCGGGCGGCGCGCATGCGGCCAACTGGCTGCCGGCGCCGCGCGCCGATTTCGCACTCGCGCTGCGCCTGTACGCACCGAAGCCGCAGGCGAGCGACGGATCGTGGATGCCGCCCGTCGTCGTCCGGAAGTGAACGGATGACCGGCGGCGCGGTCCGAACGGCGGGCGCTGCGGCGCCCGAATCCCGTACCGTCACCTCCTGAGCCTATACTTTCGGGATAGCGTGCGTGGCCGCCCGGTGTTCCGGCGCGGCCCGGCATCCATTCCCGAGGCATTCCAGCATGGCAAGCGCAGACAAAGAAACCGTATCCTCGACCCTCCATGCCCTCGGCGGCGTTGCACGCTCGCGCCGGACCCGCCGGATCGGCATCGGCATACTGATCTTCCTCGTTTTGTTCGGACTGCTCGGGTTCTTCGCGGCGCCGCCGCTGATCCGCCACGTCGCCGAACAGCAGTTGAGCCGGCAGCTCGACCGGCCGGCCACGATCCGGCGCATCGCGCTGAACCCGTACACGCTGAACCTCGAAGCCGACGGCATCCATCTCGGGGAGCGCGGCGGCCAGGGCGACTTCGTCGACATCGGCAAGCTGGTCGTGAGGCCGTCGTGGTCGTCGCTGTTCCGCGGCGCGCCGATCGTCAATGAAGTGCGTCTCGACTCGCCGCGCTTTCACATCGTCCGCTACGACGCGCAGCGCTTCAACTTCACCGACCTGATCGAGAAGTTCTCGAAGCCGTCGCCCCAGCCCGAAAGCAAGCCCACGCAGTTCTCGGTGTCCAACATCCAGGTCAATGACGGCCGGATCGACTTCGACGACCGCCTGCTGAACGAGAAGCACGTCGTCGACAACTGGACGCTCGGCATTCCGTATATCGCGACGCTGGCCTCGAAGACCGACATCTTCGTCGAGCCGAAGCTGCGCGCGCGCTTCGACGGCAGCCCGATCGCGATCGACGGCAGGACCAAGCCGTTCGCGCAGTCGCGCGAATCGGAGATCGCGCTGAAATTCGACCGCCTCGACGTGCCGAAGCTGATCTCGTACGTGCCGGCGCAGTTGCCGGTGGCGGTGACGAGCGGCCTGTTGAGCAGCGACCTCACGGTCAATTTCGTGATGAGCGGCGAGACGCCCGCGCTGCGCGTATCGGGCACCGTCGACCTGGCCGACGCGAAGGTGACGGACCGCGCGTCCGCGCCGCTGTTCGCCGCGCGCGGCGTGCACGTCGCGGCGGCCAGCCTCGAGCCGCTGCGCAATGCGATGCACTTCGACGAGATCCGCCTCGACCAGCCGGTGGTCGACCTGTCGCGCGACAAGCAGGGCGCGCTGAACGTCGAGAAGCTGGCCGCGCAGCCGGCCGCCGCGCCGAAGGCCGCCGAGGGCAGCCCGGCATCGGGCGCGGCGGCCGCTTCCGCCACGGCGGCGAGCGGCGCGCATGCCGAAGCCGGCACGCAGGAGGCGCCGCCGCTCGACCTGACGATCCGTCATTTCGCGATCGATGGCGGCACGGTCAATCTGGACGACCGCGTGCCGGCGACGCCGACCGCGCTGTCGCTCACGAAGCTTGCCGCGACGCTGGACGGCTTCTCGCTGCTGGGCAAGACGCCCGCGAAATACACGCTGTCGACGTCGCTGTCGCGCGGCGGCGACGTGATGGCCGAAGGCGCATTCAATCTCGCGGAGAAACAGGCCGACACGAAGCTGACGGTCGCCGCGCTCGCGTTGCCGGCGTTGCAGCCGTACCTCGGCGAGGCCACGCGCGCGCGCGTGCTCGACGGCGCGCTCGGCGCGACCGTCAATGCGACGGCCGACTGGGGCAAGACGCCGCTGGTCGCGCAGGTCGCCGACAGTACCGTCAGCCTGAAGTCGCTGAAGATCGCGACGCCCGACGCGAAGACGCCGGCGATCGTGCTGCCGGACGCGAGCGCGAAGATCGCGAAGGTGGACGTCGCCACGCGCATCGCGGAGATCGAAAGCGTCGACGCAAACGGGCTCGCGCTCGACGTGAAGCGCCTGAAGGACGGCGGGATCGACCTTGCGGCGCTGGCCGGACCCGCGCAGGCGTCGGTGCCGAAGCGCACGGTGGCGCGCAAGGCCGAGGCCGCCGCGCCGTCGTGGCACTACCGGATCGACGCGCTGAACGTGAAGGACGCGTCCGCGAACTTCACCGACCTGTCGACGCCGCGCCCGGTGAAGCTGGCGATCAAGCCGCTGGATCTCTCGGTGCAGAAACTGAGCGACGATCTGACGAAGCCGCTGCCGGTGCAGTTGAAGGCGACGCTGAGCCGCAAGGGTTCGCTGAACGTGACGGGCGACGTGACCGCGCAGCCGCTGAAGCTCGGGCTGAAGATCAACGGCAACCGCCTCGACGTGGCCGCGTTCGAGCCGTACTTCGGCAGCGCGCTGAACGCGACCATCGCGAGCGCGTTGCTCAACGCGCAGGGCAACCTGACGTTCGCGCAGGTGAAGGATGCGCCGCGCGCGACTTATCGCGGCGACGTCGCGCTCGTCGACGTGCGGATGCTCGACAAGGCGACCTCCGATCCGTTCGCGGGCTGGCGCTCGCTCGCGCTGACGAACCTGAAGGCCAGCTACGACGAGAAGGGCACCGACGTCGACGCCGCGCGCGTGACGTTCTCGAACTTCTACGGCCGCGTGCTGCTCGACGCGCAGGGGCGCCTGAACCTGAAGGACGTGGTCGCGAAGCAATCGGGCCCCGCGCAGTCGCTCACGCGCGACGCGAGCAAGAGCGAACCGGTGCCGCTGTCGCCGCCGGCCGTCGCGCAGCAGGCGTCCGCGCCGGCCGCCGCCTCGGCGACGGCGGTCGTGAAGGCCGCGGCGCCGCCGCAAAGCCCGGTGCGGATGCATTTCGGCGAACTGCTGCTGCAGAGCGGCCGCGTCACGTATACGGACAACTTCATCAAGCCGAACTACACGGCGAACCTCGTCGCGATCAAGGGCACGGTCGGCGCGTTCGGCACCGATTCGACGACGTCCGCGCCGGTCGACGTCGCCGCGAACCTCGCGGGCAACGGGCCGATCTCGATCAAGGGCTCGGTGAATCCGCTGATCGAGAAGCCGGCGCTCGACCTCACCGCGTCCGCGCACGACATCGAGCTGACCAACCTGACGCCGTACTCGGCGAAGTACGCGGGCTACCCGATCACGAAGGGCAAGCTCAACGTCGATCTGCACTACCAGCTCGACAACGACCAGCTGAAGGCGAACAACCACATTTTCATCGACCAGCTCACGTTCGGCGATCACGTCGACAACGACACGGCGACCAGGCTGCCGGTCAAGCTCGCGATCTCGTTGCTGAAGAACACGCGCGGCGAGATCGACGTGAACCTGCCGGTGTCGGGTTCGCTGTCGAACCCGGAATTCAGCGTCGGCGGGCTGATCTGGCGGGCCGTGCTGAACCTGATCGCGAAGGCCGTCACGTCGCCGTTCTCGCTGCTCGCGCATGCGTTCGGCGGCGGCGGCGAGGATCTCGGCTACGTCGAGTTCGCGCCGGGCTCGTACCAGCTCGACGACGCGCAGCAGAAGAAGCTCGACACCGTCGTGAAGATGCTGACCGAGAAGCCGTCGATCCGCCTCGACCTGATCGGCCGCGTCGACCCGACGAAGGACACGTCGGGGCTGGGCGACGCGTACGTCGAGCGGCTCGTTCGCCAGCAGAAGCTGAAGGATGTGGTCGGGCAGGGCGAAAGCGTCGACCCGATGTCGGTGAAGGTCGAGCCGGGCGAGTACGGCAAGTACTTGGCGCGTGCGTACAAGGCGGCCGACTTCAAGAAGCCGCGCAACCTGATCGGCCTGCAGAAGACGCTGCCCGACGCCGACATGAAGAAGGCGCTCGCGGAGCATGCGCAGGCCGACGACAACGCGCTGCGCACGCTCGCCCAGCAGCGCGCGCAGGCCGTGCGCCAGTACCTCGACGGGAAGATCGATTCGAGCCGCGTGTTCGTCGTCGCGCCGAAGCTCGATGCGAAGGGCATCGAGGACAAGGGCGCGACCACTCGCGTCGACTTCGGCCTGCAGTAAGCAGGCCGTCCGCCGCCGCCGCGTCCGGTTGCAGGTCCGGACGCGGCGACGCACCGCCTTCAGCGCGCGGCGAGCGCCGGTTCCTCGCGCTTGCCCAGTTCCTTCTTCGCGGCCAGCGGCAGACGCGCGTCGTCCCACTGCGCCAGCCATTCGACTTCCTTCGCGGTGAATACCTGGCCGTAGTTGCGCAATGCGTACTGCAACGCATCGACGACGTGGTGGCGAATGATTTCGGGGGTGCGTGCATCGTCCAGCACGAACCGGAGAGCTTCCAGGGTCGACATACTCGTGCTCCGGGTCAGGGAAAACCCCTTATCACACGCCAATAGTCGCGCGCCAAGCCGACAAAAATGGTTCTGCACGGGAAGCAGTGGAGGGGTGGGCGCGCGAGCAGGCCGTTCGCCCCGACTGGCGTACGGCCCGTGAACCGGCATGCCGCTACTTGCCCAGCGCGTTGTACCACCCGGGGCCGATCGGCGCGTAGCCGGATTTTCCGGCTGCGGCGGCGCTGGCAATCGCACCGAAATTCGGCCACGTGGGGTAGTACTGCGTCGATCTGGACATCGCCGTGCCTTCGATCTTCGCGGGCCCGACGGTTCCCGTTGCGCCGGTCGTCGCGCTGATCGTGACGATGCCGAAGTACGGTTCGTAGATATTCGTGCTGTTCGGCATCGACAACGCCATGTCCGAGTACGAGTACGCGTATACCGGACCGTACGCGCCCTTGGCCTGTTGCGCGATCCATGCCATCAGCGCGCTGAATTCACGCGCCTGGTTGGCTTCCGTCAGATAGGGCGACAGCTGCAAGGTCTGAAAATCGGCGCTCGCGTACTGCGTGGACGAGCCGCCCAGCACGCCGGTGAAGTTCGCCGCGCCGTTCGAGCCCGTGGTGGGCGCGCCGAATTCGGTGAGGACGATCGCCTTTGCCCCGTCGCCGTTCGCACTCATCTGGTCACGCAGGCTCGTGCCGACGTAGCTTGCGAACGTGTTGCCGCTGGACGACGGCCAGCCGTACGACGGCGACGTGAACGTATGCCACATCATGTTGAATGCGTTCGAATATTGCGGGAACGTCGTATTGAGCGTCGTGCTCGGGCATTGATTGGGCGCGGCTTGCCAGTCGTCCGAATAGCAGTACGGATGATGGGCGAGCGCATCGAAATGCCCTTGCGCGCCATTCGCGTACATCGCCGCCAGCCAGTCCCGCGGATCCCATTGCGTCGGCGCGGGGTAAGCGGAGCTGGTCGAATTGACCAGGCCCGCGATCCCGTTCGACGGCAGTGCGCCGGTGCCGTTGTTCGGTGACGTCTGGCAGTTCGCACTGCCGCCCGCATAGACGTAGGCGCCCGGGTTCGCCTGCTTGATCGCGGGATACGCGCTCTTCAGGATTTGCGTGTACAGCGCCGGATCGTGAGGAATGAAATCGCCGCCGCAGTTGGGCTCGTTCCAGATTTCCCAGGCGTCGACCTGGCCGCCGTAGCTGTCGCTGCTGTAGTGCCGGGCCGCGGCCCGCGCAAAATTGACGTAGAGCGTCGGGTTGGGCGCGCACAGCCAGAAGGCGCCGCCGTTCGCCTGCTGATAACCGGCCGGGCACTCGGTACTCACGGCCCACGGCGGTGTCAGCGTAATCAGGCCCAACACGCGCAGTCCGTTGTTTCTGGCCGCCCGAATGATCGTGTCCGTCACCCCCCAGGTCAGGCCGCTGCTCGCCCCCGGATTGGGGTCGTTCGGGTTGATCGTCGTCTGGGACGGTTGGGTTTGCGCCCAGTTGATATTGACCCGCACCCAGTGCGCCTCCGTCCTGGCGAGGCCGGCCATGTAGTTGTTGATGGCCTGGGTCGGGTTGGCCGAATTCTGGTTGATGACGTCCAGGATTTCCGGCCCCAGGTTGATGGCCGGCACGGGTGTGTTGGTCGGGTTCTGGGCGTGCGCCGCCGGACATACGGTGCACAGCAGGAAGACGGTCAAACTCGTCAGGAATGCGTTCAAGATCGTGCTCATGGTTATTCTCGCGCGCGTTCGTCCCCGGCGACCCGTTGCGGATCGCGGAACGTTCGTGCATGGAAATCGTTCGACGGGTGGCACCCCCGCCGGACAATCTCGACTGTGCAACCGAATGGCCTTGCCGCGGGGCAAAGTCACGGCACCAGGAATGCAGGCGCGTAGCCGCGCATGATCCCCGGCAGCCTGGTGGACCGCCGGCGCACTTGCTGATCCCCTGTAAAAACGGCGCGACTCCGACGGCGCCGGCACTGCGTGATCGGAGTCGACGCAATCCCCCGGAACGTCTTTTTCGAGTGCGCTCGAGATCCGGCTTTCCCCCGGAAGTTGCCCGAATCTTTCCCGTCGCTCATCAAGCAGTCTATTTCGCATCCATCATATGTAAATCCGACATAAGCCCCGCGACGTCTTAAGACCGCAACCGCGCTGCGCCGGGCACGTCCGCGCACGCCGGACCGCGATGCCTGCCAGGCTCACGCGGCTGCGCATTCGTCCAGCATCCACGCCCTGAACTGCCGCAACGCCTCGCTCGTTTCGAGTCGCTCCGGCGCGTAGCACAGGTAGTGCCCCTGCGCGTCCACGTCGACGGGCGCATCGAACGGCTCGACGAGCGTACCGGACGCGAGATTGTCCGCGATCAAAAAGCGCGGCACGAGCGCGAGCCCGAGCCCCGCCTGCGCAGCCTGGATCAGTACCGAATACTGTTCGAAGCGCGGCCCGGCGAGCGCGTTCATCTGCGTCGCGCGATGGCGTTCCGCCCAGGCGGACCACGCGATTTCCGCCTGCTCGTGCACGAGGCGCGGCGCCGCCACCGCATCGGCCGGCGTGCGCAACGCATGCTGCTCGCCGAATGCGCGCGTGCAGACCGGCACGAAGGTTCGTCCGTCGAGGTAATCGCTTCGCACGCCTTCCCATGTGCCGTCGCCGTAGCGGATCGCCGCATCGAGGCCGAACGGGAAGCTGTCGCCGGGGGCGAGATGGCGGCGAAAGCTCAACGTGACGCCCGGTGCGACGGCCAGAAAGCGCGAGAGCCGCGGCACGAGCCACTTGGTCGTGAACGTCGGCACGCTCGCGATCGTCAGCAGGTCGCTGTTCTCGCGCGCGCTCAGCAGTTCGATCGATGCGTTGCCGATCTCGCGCAGCGGGCCGGCGATCCGTGCGTGGTACACCTGCCCGGCGCGCGTGAGGACGAGGCCGCGCCCCTCGCGCACGAACAGCTTCACGCCGAACAGCGCCTCGAGATTCGCGACCTGCCGGCTGACCGCGCTGGGCGTCAGGCCCAGTTCGCGGGCCGCATAGGAGAAGTTCAGGTGCTTCGCGGAACGCGTGAAGGCGTGCAGTTCCGCGACGTTCGGATACAGGTGCTTCATCGCGACTATTCCTTCCGCGCACAGATCGATGCGGGCTTTGTACGTTTTTTTCATGACGGTGCCATGTCGAATCCGCACACTGCCGTCATCCAG
Organism: Burkholderia paludis; assembly: GCF_000732615.1. GTDB lineage: Bacteria > Pseudomonadota > Gammaproteobacteria > Burkholderiales > Burkholderiaceae > Burkholderia > Burkholderia paludis. The sequence goes on along the minus strand of NZ_JPGL01000070.1, from coordinate 41,726 downwards.
CCAACGCGCGACAGTCCCGCCCGACGGGCGTCGCGCGGTGTCTTCGTCTCTTGCCCGCGAGTGTTTCCATGTCTGCGTCCGCCGCTCCGGCACCGGCCGGTGGTGTTCCGATTCCGCGTAACAGGCGCGCGCGCCCGCACGCCGGCCGCCTGTTGCTGCACGCGCTCGTCGCGGTGTTCGGGCTTTACCTGTTGCTGCCGATCGCGCTGCTGCTAATCGGCTCGGTGGGCCAGTCGTGGACGAACACGCTGCTGCCGACCGGCTTCACCTGGCACTGGTTCGCCGATCTGGCCGGGAACCGCAGCTTCACCCGCGCGTTCGGCGTGAGCCTGACGGTGGCGCTGGCGTGCTGCGCGCTCAACGCCGCGATCGGCCTGCCGCTCGCCTACGCGTTGCATCACCGCGCCCTGGCGGGGCGCGGGATGGCGACGCGCGTCGTGATGCTGATGCCGGTCGGCGTTCCCGCGCTGACGCTCGGCTTCGGCTACATCGCGATCTTCAGCGGCGACGCGCTGCCGTGGCTCGGCACGCTGCCGCTGATGATCGCGGCCCACGCGGTGCTGACGCTGCCCTACCTGCTGCAGACGCTGCTCGGCGATCTGCGCCATCTCGGCCTCGCGCGCCTCGAGGCATGCGCGGCGACGCTCGGCGCGACGCCGCTGCGCCAGTTCGTCACGATCGTGCTGCCGAACCTGCGGCACAGCCTGTTTTCCGGGCTCGTGATGGTGGCCGCGCTGTCGATCGGCGAATTCCAGATCTCGAACCTGATCGCCGGCTTTCGCTACCGCAACTATCCGATCGTGCTGCTGCAGGCGTTCTACGGTGCGTCGGGGATGGCGTGCGCGGCCACCGTCGTGCTGCTCGTCCTCGCCGTGCTCGCGACGCTGGTGTCGGTCGGCACCGTGCAACGTCTGAAGTGAGTCCGTCATGAGTCTCGAGTTCGAACACGTCAGCTTCCAGTATCCCGGCGCGCGTCACGGCGTCGACGACGTCACGCTGTCCGCCGCGCCGGGCGAACTGCTCGCGGTGATGGGGCGCAGCGGGTCCGGCAAGTCCACGCTGCTGCGGCTTGCGGCCGGCCTGCTCGACGGCGGCAGCGGCCGCATCGCGATCGGCGGCGCCGACATGGCGGGCGTGCCGGTGTGGCGGCGCGAGGTGGGGATGGTGTTCCAGCACTACGCGCTGTTTCCGCACCTGTCGGTGGCCGACAACGTCGCGTACGGGCTGAGGATGCGCGGCGTCGCGGCCGGCCTCCGGCGGCGGCGCGCGGGCGAGATGCTCGAGCGCGTCGGCCTGTCGGCCCATGCGGAGCGCGGCATCGCGATGCTGTCCGGCGGGCAGCAGCAGCGCGTCGCGCTGGCGCGTGCGCTCGTGATCGAACCGAAGCTCCTGCTGCTCGACGAGCCGCTGGCCGCGCTCGACGCCGGCATCCGCCATCAGCTGCGTGACGAGATTCGTGCGTTGCAGCGCGCGTGCGGGGCGACGACGCTGCTCGTCACGCACGACCAGGACGAGGCGCTGAGCATGGCCGACCGCGTCGCGATCGTCGACGGCGGCCGGGTACTGCAGGTCGGCACGCCGCGCGACCTGTACGAGCGTCCCGTGTCCGCCCGGGTCGCGCGCTTCGTCGGGCATTCGACGTTGCTGCGCGGCCGCGTGATCGCGCGCGGCGCGGTCGACGTGCAATTCGCGACGCTGCACGCCGAGACCGGCGGGCACCCGCCGGGCGCCGAGGTCGAGGTGCTGGTGCGGCCCGAGCACGTACAGGCCGATCCGCCGGCCGACGGCGTGAACCGCCTCGACGGCCGTCCGGGCGACGTGCGCTACTTCGGCGCGACGCAACGCTACGACTTCATTCCCGCCGGCTCGGCCGGCCCGCTGCTGTGCGAAGGTCGCGTGCCGGCCATGCGCCGCATCGCGATCGAACCATGCCATCTGCTCGTGCTGCCGGCGACGCCGGATGCGAGTTGACCCATTTCATTGAACGGAGATCTCCGATGCCTGCTGGTCACCCTCTTGTGAACACCTTGCGCGCCGGCGTGCTGGCGCTCTGCGCGTTCGCCGCGCTGGCCGCCGCGCCGGCGCACGCCGCGCCGCTCTATCCGGGCGAGGATGCGCTGTACGCGAAGGCCGCCGACGAGGGGCTCGTCGTGTCGTTCGACACGGGCCCCGAATGGGCGAACTGGAAGGCGCTGTTCGCCGAGTTCCGCAAGCGCTACCCGAAGGTCGAGATCACCTACAACGACATCGGCTCGGCGGCGACCGTGGTCGCGCTCGACAAGTCGCGCCGGCGCCCGCAGGCCGATACCGCGTACTACTTCGCCGCATCCGCGCTCGATGCGCAGGCCCGGGACGTCGTGGCCCCGTTCAAGCCGGTCAACTTCGACAGGCTGCCGGACGTGTTTCGCTCGGCGGACGGCCGCTGGTTCGCGGTGCATTCGCTGAACATCGCGTTCCTCGTCAACCGCAAGCTCGTGAAGAACGTGCCGCAACGCTGGTCCGATCTGCTGAAGCCGGAATATCGCAACACGGTGGTCTATCTCGATCCTCGTTCGACCGGGCAAGGGCAGGTCGCCGTATTCGCGGCCGCATATGCGAACGGCGGCAGCGTCGAGAATCCGAAACCCGGCGCGGAATTCTTCGGCAAGCTGAAGCGCGCGGGCAACGTGCTGCGGGTCGAGGGCACGACGCCGTACGCGAAGTTCGTGAAGGGCGAGATTCCGATCCTGATCGGCTACGAGAACGACGGCCTGAAGGCGCGGTACGTCGATGGCATGGGCGAGGCGGCCGACATCGTGATTCCGCAGGACGGCAGCGTGTCGGCGCCGTATGCGATGAGCCTCGTGAAGAACGGCCCGAACCCGTCGGCCGCGCAGCTCTGGCTCAACCTGGTGATGAGCGACGTCGGGCAGGCGCTGTTCGCGCAGGGCTTCGTGCGGCCGGCCGTGCCCGGCACGCCGGTCGCGCCCGACGTCGCGGCGAAGCTGCCGCAGGCGCCGCAGGTGCGACCGCTCGACGTGGCGAAGGCGGCCGCGCGCAAGGCCGAGGTCGACCAGCTCTGGTCGCAGGCGACGCTCGGCCAGTAAGGGGCGCGCGATGCAGACTTCCCTGGCGGAACGCGGCGCGCTGCGCCGTTTCGGCGCGGCCCCGGCGGCGGCATTGCTGGCGGTGTGCTTCGTGCTGCCGCTCGCCGCGCTCGTCGGCTCGGCCTTCACGGACGGCGGCCGCGCGTTCGGCGCGGTGCTGCGCGATCCGCTCGTCGCCGATGCGATCGCGCGCTCGCTGGCGCTGGCGGCCGGCGCGGGCACGCTGTCGGTCGGCGTCGGCGTGCCGGTCGCGTTCGCGCTGGCGGGCCAGTCGCCCGCCCGTCGCCACTGGACGCTCGCGCTGCTCGGCGTGCCGCTCGCGTTCTCCGGGCTGGTGATCGCCTACGGTTTCATCCTCGCGTTCGGCCGCGCGGGCTTCGTCACCATGCTGGCGGCGTCGCTGGGCGCGGATCCGACCGTACTCGGCGGCGCGATCTACACGATGCCGGGGCTGGCGGTCGCGTATGCGTATTACCTGATTCCGCGGGTCGCGCTGATGATCTATCCGGCGCTCGCGAATCTCGACCGGCGGCCGCTCGAGGCGGCGCTGACGCTCGGCGCCCGGCCGTGGCGCGCGTGGCTCGACGTCGCGTGGCGCGAACTGTGGCCGTCGGTCGCGGCCGCGTGGTGCCTCGTCACGGCGATCGCGCTCGGCACCTACGGCACGGCGCTCGCGCTGGCCGGCACGCAGATCAATATCCTGCCGCTGCTGATGTATCTGAAGCTGTCGGACGGGCAAACCGATTTCTCGCAGGCGGCCGTGCTGTCGATCGTGCTGACGGCGATCTGCACCTGCGTTCTTGCACTGGGGGAAGGCCTTGTCCGGCAACGACGTCATTGAGTGGTCGGCGGCGACGCGCGGCGCGCTCGCGCAACTCGCGCAGCGGCAGCGCGGCCCGCGGCGGCATTGCATGCCGGTCGGCATCATCGGTCCGCGCGACGCGACCGGCGAGCAGATGCGGGTTGCCGAGCGCATCGCGCACGCGCTGGCGGCGGCGGGCGTCGCGCTCGTCGGCGGCGGCAAGCAGGGCGTGATGGAGGCGGCCGCGCGCGGCGCGCATGCGGCCGGCGGGTGCGCGATCGGGTTGCTGCCCGAAGAGGATGCGACGCACGCGAATCCGTACCTGAGCGTCGCGCTGCCGACCGGGCTCGGCATCACGCGCAATGCGCTGGTCGCGCGTGCGTCGCTGTGCCTGGTCGCGGTCGGCGGCGGGCTCGGCACGCTGTCCGAGATCGCGCTCGGATTGCAGTGGGGCAAGCCGGTGTTCACGATTTGCGACGCGCCGCAGGTGGCGGGCGTCGAATGCTTCGACGCCGCGGATCCGCTCGTCGCGCGGGTCGCGTGGTGGCTCGCCGATCCGGCGTAGGCGGGCGTGGCCGCGCACTGGCCGGCCGAACGTCGCGGCGCGGCACGGCCGTCCGGATGTCGGCGGCATGGTTGCATCCGCATCCGGCCGCCTCGGCTGCTTCGGCTGCTTCGGCCGCTTTCGCGCCTCCCGTCGCTCGCGGCTATCCCGTCACCGCGCCTTCCAGCGCCTCCGCCCGTGCAAACAGCCAGTCGACGAACGTGCGCAGCGACGCGTCGTCGTCATCGTCGCGATACAGGCAATGAAACGGCGGCCCTTCCAGGCGGACCTCGGGAAACAGCGTGACGAGCCGCCCTTGCTCGAGATCGTCGCGTACGACCGCGCGCGGCGCGAGGCACACGCCGAGCCCGCTCGCGGCGGCCTTGGTCATCAGGAAGAACTCGCGATAGAACGGCCCGCGCAGCGTCTCGGTGACGACCGATCCGGCCTGGTGGAACCAGTATTGCCATGCCTGCGGCAAGCCCGCGTAATGCAGCAGCGGCGCGTTGCGCAGGTCGGCCGGCGTGCGTACCTGCCCGAGCACCGGATGGTCGGGCGCGCATACCGGCACCGCGACGGTCGCGAGCAGCGGCCGCGACACGAACCCCTTGCGGCGCAGCTCCGGCGTATAGCGGCGGACCACGACGTCGCAGGATTCGTCGAGCTGGTCGCGCTCGGCATCGGGCGTCGTGACGAGCTGCACGTCGATGTCCGGGTGCGCGGCCTGGAAGGCGGCCAGTTGCGTGAGCAACCAACCGTGCGCGAACGAGACGGACGTGTTGATCCGCACCGGATGGCCGCCGACGGGCTCGAACATCTGGCCGGTCGCCAGCGCGAGCCGCCCGAGGCTGCTCGCGACGTCGACGAGGTAATGCCGCGCGCGCGGCGTGAGCCGCAACGAGCGCCCGTCGCGCTCGAACAGCTTCTGCCCGAAGAACGATTCGAGCACGCGGATCTGCTGCGCGACCGCGCTCTGGGTCACGTTCAGCTCCTCGGCGGCAAGGGTCAGGCTCTGCAGGCGGCCGGCAGCTTCGAAGCTGCGCAGCGCATTCAGGGGCGGCAATCGGCGCATCGTGAGATCGCGAAGAAAAGCTACACAGTGGATTAGAAAATGTCGTTTGCGGCGGCCGCGGCGGGTGCCTATCATGTCGCCGACAGGAGAACCCCCCGATGACGATGATATCGCCACCCGACGCCCGGGCAACCGGAATTCGCCACCGTCTTCGCCTCCGGCGCGCCGCGCGCCGTGCGGCGGCGACACCGCCCGCGCGTGGCCGCGGTGCGCTGGCGCTGGCCTGTGCCGGGCTGTTCGCGGCGCTGACCGGGTGCGCGACGAAGCCGGAGAACGAGCGCCAGATCGGCAGCGGCGGATCGCTGGTGCGCTACAGCTCGAGCCAGACCGAGGTCGACCTGACGGACACCGAGCGGCAGACGTTGCGCATGCTCAGCGATCGCCGCTACAAGGACGCGACGCAGGCGCACACGCTCGACGCGGTGGCGGGCGTGCTGCGCGCGCAAGGCTATGAGCCGGTGACGGTCGATCGCGATTCGGGGCTGGTGGAGGCGGGGCGCAGCGACACGCTGATCCCGAAGTGGCGGCAGCTGCTGCGCGGCGCCTTGAAGGCGCGCATCGGGATGCTGCCGGTGAAGCCCGATCATGAACGCGTGGCCGCGATCGTGACGGTTCGGGCGGGGCCGGACGCGCACGTCGCGATCGTGCGTGCGCGATTCGATCGCACGGTGTGGGACAGCGCCGGCGATTCGCGGACCAAGACCGTGATGGAGCCCGAGTACTACCAGACGTTCTTCACGGAAGTGGACAAGGCGATGTGCACGGTGAAGTGCGACGGCGAGCAGGGCGGGCGCTGACGCGCGGAAGCCGCGAGGGGCGCGCGCCCCGCCGGCGCGGACGAGGCGCCGCCGGCGCGGCATGCGGCACGGCGCCGGCATGCGCGCCGGCGGGCGACGCGGGCGGTGCTTACTTCACCGCGAACAGCGTCAGGTTCATGAAGATCTTGAACGCGTAGCCGAGCGTGACGGCGCCGAGCACGCCGGCCGCCCATAGAACGACGAACCACATCCAGCCGCGCATCCGCGGCCGTGGCGCCGCCGCGGGGCGGCCGGTGGAATCAGTGGTGGTAGTAATGCTGGTCTTCATGGCGCACCTTGCCTCGGAATACCCAGTAACCCATCGTCGTGTAGGCGATGATGATCGGGAGGATAACCGCTGCGCCGACCAGCGTGAAGGTCTGGCTGGAACGCGGCGCCGCCGCTTCCCAGATCGTCATCGTCTGAGGAATCGCATACGGGAACAGCGTGACGAGCAGGCCGACGTAGCCGAGCAGCACGAGCGCCAGCGCGAGCACGAACGGCGTCATGTCGTGCCGGTTGCGCACCGCGCGCCGCATCCACACCGCGCACCCGACGACCAGGAACGGCACCGGCAGCAGGCGCCAGAACAGCCCCGAATCGAACCAGCGCTGCGCCACGGCCGGATCCTGCAGCGGCGTCCACAGGCTGACGACGGCGATGAAGCCGAGCAGCACGACCGTCAGCGGCCACACCACGCGGTGGAGGCGCCGCTGCAGGTCGCCTTCCGTCTTCGCGACGAGCCAGCAGCAGCCGAGCAGCGCGTAGGTCACGATCAGGCCGAGGCCCGTCAGCAGGCTGAACGGCGTGAGCCAGTCGAACGCGTCGCCCGCGAACACGCCGTCCTTCACGTTGATGCCCTGCAGGAACGCGCCGAGCGCGATCCCCTGGAACAGCGTCGCGCCGGCCGAGCCGCCGATGAACGCGAGATCCCACAGCTGCTTGGTGCGCCGCGCCTTCGCGCGGATCTCGAACGACACGCCGCGGAAGATCAGGCAGACCAGCATGAAGATCAGCGGCAGGTACAGCGCCGACAGCACGGTCGAATAGACGACCGGGAACACCGCGAACAGCCCGGCGCCGCCGAGCACGAGCCAGGTCTCGTTGCCGTCCCACACGGGCGCGACCGTGTTCATCATCAGGTCGCGTTCCTTCTCGTCCGGGAAGAACGGGAAGACGATGCCGATGCCGAGGTCGAAGCCGTCGAGCACGACGTACATGAAGAGCCCCAATGCGATGATCGCGGCCCAGATTACGGTGACGTCCATAGGTTTTCTCGTTTGCGGATGGGGTGGGCTCAGACGGTCTCGATCAGCTCGTCGACGGCCGACATCGGACGGCGCGCGGTGTGATCGGGGCGCGTGCCGGGCGTGTCGTCATGCGGCGCGTCGGGCAGCGCGGGGCCGGCCTTCATCAGCTTCAGCATGTAGTACACGCCGGTGCCGAACACGAGGAAGTACACGACCACGAACGTCATCATCGACAGGCTGACCTGCTGTACCGACAGCGGCGACACCGCATGCGCGGTGCGCATCACGCCGTACACGACCCACGGCTGGCGGCCCGCTTCGGTCGTCACCCAGCCCGCGAGCAGCGACACGAAGCCGGTCGGGCCCATCACGAGCGCGAAGCGCTGGAACCCCTTCGATTCATACAGGCGGCCGCGGCGGCGCAGGAGCCACGCCAGCGCGGCGAGGCCGATCATCGCGATGCCGAGGCCGACCATGATCCGGAAGCTCCAGAACACGATCGTCGAATTCGGCCGGTCTTCCGGCGGGAAATCCTTCAGCCCGCGGATCTCGCCGTCCCAGCTGTGCGTGAGGATCAGGCTGCCGAGGTGCGGCACCTTGACCGCATAGCGGGTCGTTTCCGCCTTCATGTCGGGGAGGCCGAACAGGTTGAGCGGCGTGCCGCCCTTCTCGGTTTCCCACAGCCCCTCGATCGCGGCGATCTTCGCGGGCTGGTGCTTCAGCGTGTTGATGCCGTGCTGGTCGCCGATCACGGCCTGCAGCGGCGCGAGCACGAGCAGCAGCCACAGCGCCATCGAGAACATCTTCTTCACGCCCTTGTCGCGGCGGCCCTTCAGCAGGTGCCACGCGCCCGTCGCGGCCACCACCAGCGCGGCGACGATGAACGCGGCGATCGCCATGTGGAACAGGCGGTACGGGAACGACGGGTTGAAGATGATCGCGAACCAGTCGGTCGGCACGACACGGCCGTCGACGATCTCGAAGCCCTGCGGCGTCTGCATCCAGCTGTTCGACGCGAGGATCCAGAACGTCGAGATCAGCGTGCCGATCGCGACCATCAGCGTCGCGCCGAAGTGCGCGCGCGGGCTGACGCGGTTCCAGCCGAACAGCATGATGCCGAGGAAGCCGGCCTCGAGGAAGAACGCGGTCATGACCTCGTACATCAGCAGCGGCCCGGTGACCGCGCCGGCGAAGCTCGAGAAGCCCGACCAGTTGGTGCCGAACTGGTAGCTCATCACGACGCCGGAGACGACGCCCATCCCGAACGCGACCGCGAAGATCTTCGACCAGAACAGACAGAGGGATTTGTAGTACTGCTTGCCGGTCTTGAGCCAGCGATATTCGAGCACGGTGATGAAGCTGGCGAGGCCGATGCTCAGCGCCGGAAAGACGATGTGAAAGGAGACGGTGAACGCGAATTGCAGGCGGGCCAGATCGAGGGCCGAAAGAGCGGTGTCCATACCAGTTGACCGAAGCTGACGATATCCGCCGGCGGGTGCCGGCGGACCCCGGCGGACGGGCGTCGGGGTTGGCTGGAGTATGGGCTGCGATGTTGCACCGCGAAATGTGCCAACTCGTCGCAGATGTCCAGCCCGTCGCGGGCGATTTTGGGATAAATCGTTGATTCGTATCAAGAAGGCCGCGTGCGCCGCGCGCGGCCGAGACGTGGCGGTCTGACGCACGTGCGTCAATATGGCGCGCGGCGTCATCGGAACGGTTCGATGCGGACGCAAGCGTCGCGTCGCACCGGGCGACGCCGCGCCGCGCGTCCGCGCGCGGCCGGACTGTTGCGGTGCATTAATGCGTAATGCGCACGACCGTGCCGGCGGGCCGCGGCCGTTGCGGTTTGTCACATTGGTAACGTCATGCAACATTGGCGCGTCCGGCGGTAATGGATGCCGGATCGCGCGCGGCGTAGCGTTCGGTATGTCGGGTTCGGATCGACGAACCCTCAGCCGGAGAACGTGACGTGAATGGATTGAAGCTCGCGCTGGGCGCGGCGGCCGCGATCGCGGTCGCGACGGGCGGCGTGGCGCATGCCGCCCGGGTCGGGGTCTACATCGGCCCCGGTTACCCGTATTACTACCCTGTCGTTCCTGCTCCCTATTACTACCCGCCGCCCGTCATCGCGGTGCCGGTCGACCCGGGCCCGCCGCCCGAATACGTCGAGAAGGGCCAGCCGCAGGACGAAGGCGACGCGAACGTCTGGTACTACTGCGACGCGTCGAAACATTACTACCCCTATGTGAAGACCTGCACGTCGGGCTGGCGATCGGTGCCGGCGCGGCCGCAGTGACGGAGGCGCGACGATGAAATCCGTAATTCGACATCTGCGCGTGCCGGCCGCGCTGGCCCTGGCCGGCCTCCTCGGCGCATGCGCCTACATGCCGACCGGGCCGAGCGTGATGGCGCTGCCGGGCACCGGCAAATCGTTCGACCAGTTCCGCGCCGACGATGCGAACTGCCGCCAGTACGCGTTCCAGCAATCGGGCGGCGTGAGCGCCGGGCAGGCGTCGACCGCGAGCGCGATCGGCAGTGCCGCCGTCGGCACCGCGCTCGGCGCGGCCGCGGGGGCGGCGTTCAATGGCGGCACGGGCGCGGCCGTCGGCGCGGGCGCGGGGCTGCTCGCGGGCAGCGTGGTCGGCGCCGGCGCGGCGCAAGGCTCGGCCTACGACATCCAGCGCCGCTACGACTACGGCTACCTGCAATGCATGTACGCGACCGGCAACCGCGTGCCGGTGCCGGGCGGGATGAGCGGCGGCCGAGGCGGCGATGGCGGCGGTGCATACGGTGGCGGCGGTGCGCCGCGCGCGGCGCCGCCGATGCCGCCGGCGGGGATTCAGCCGCCGCCGCCGAACTATTGACGGCAGGCGCGGCGGCGGCGCGGCGTGCGGTTGCGCGCGGCGACCGCCGGCTCCCACGCGCTGCGTGAATTGCGTACACTCTGAGTCTCGTTTCGGCAGGGCCGGGCGCATCGGTTCCGGTCCGTGTTAACCCAGGACTCAGCGATGATCGATTTACGCAGCGATACCGTGACACGCCCCGGCCCGGCAATGCTGGCCGCGATGACAGCCGCCGAAGTCGGCGACGACGTCTGGGGCGACGACCCCACCGTCCTGCGCCTGCAGGCGGTGATGGCCGAGCGGGCTGGCAAGGAGGCCGGACTGTTCTTCCCGAGCGGCACGCAGAGCAACCTCGGCGCACTGATGGCCCATTGCGAGCGCGGCGACGAGTACATCGTCGGCCAGCTCGCGCACACCTACAAGTACGAAGGCGGCGGCGCCGCCGTGCTGGGCAGCATCCAGCCGCAGCCGATCGAGAACGCGCCGGACGGCACGCTGCCCGTCGCGAAGATCGCCGCGGCGATCAAGCCGATCGACAATCACTTCGCCCGCACGCGCCTGCTCGCGCTCGAGAACACCATCGGCGGCCAGGTCCTGCCGGAAGCCTATGTGCAGGAAGCCACCGCGTTCGCGCGCAGCCGCGGGCTGTCGCTGCACCTCGACGGCGCGCGGGTCTGCAATGCGGCCGTCGCATCGGGCCGTTCGATCGCCGAGCTGTGCGCGCCGTTCGACAGCGTGTCGATCTGTTTCTCGAAGGGGCTCGGCGCACCGGTCGGCTCGGTGCTGGTCGGCAGCCGCGCGCTGATCGAGCGCGCGCAGCGCTGGCGCAAGGTGCTGGGCGGCGCGATGCGCCAGTCGGGCATTCTCGCGGCGGCGTGCCTGTATGCGCTCGACCACCAGGTCGAGCGGCTCGCGGACGATCACGCGAATGCCGCGCACCTCGCCGAAGGCCTCGCGCGTATCGACGGCGTGAAAGTGCTGTCGCAGGCGACGAACATGGTGTTCGCGCAATTCCCCGAAGCCGATTGCGCGCCGCTCGAGGCGTGGCTCAAGGCGCGCGGGATCCTCACGCAGATGCTGTACGCGTCGCGCTTCGTCACCCACTGCGACGTGTCGCGCGCGGATATCGACACGTTCCTCGGTGCGGTCGGCGCGTATTTCTCGCAGCGGCGCGTGTGATGCGGCGGGCCGGTGCTTCACCGGCCCATGTCAGGCCGGCAACGGCGCGAGCAACCGGCGCGCAGCCTCGACGACCCGGCTGGACAGCGACGCCATCGTCGGCGACTGCACGGTCCATGCGTGCCAGTACAGCGTGACGTCGGTCGGATGCGCGGGCGCGAGATCGACGAGCCCTTGCGCGTCGAGCGGCGCGGCGCCGATCAGCGGTTCCGGCACCATCGCGTAGCCGAGCCCGTGGCGCACCGCCGCGAAGTGCGAATGGGTGCCCGGCACGTAGTGGCACGGGTACGCGCCCTCGGGCAATCCGAACTTCTCCTTCAGGAACGACGACTGCAGCGTGTCGCGCCGCGAATAGGCGACGACGGGCGCGCGGCGTGCGCTCGTGCGGTTCAGCCCGCGCGGAAACCAGCGCACCGCGAACGCGGCGGCCGCGAGCAGCCGGTAGCGCATCGTGCCGAGCGGCGTCGCGAGGCAGCCGCGCATCGGCTTCGGCTCGGTCGTCACGCAGCCGACCGCCATCCCGCTTTCGAGCAGCGCGAACGTATGGTCCTGATCCTCGACGATCAACTCGAACAGGATGCGCTCGCCCGCGAGCACCGACGTCAGCGCCGGGAGAAACCATGTGCCGAGGCTGTCGGAATTGAGCGCGATCGTCACGGAGATCGGCGATGCGCGCTCGGTCGCGAGCGTGCTTTGCAGGTCGGCCTGCAGCAGCGCGACACGGCGCAGGTGCTGCAGCACGCGCTGCCCGGCCACCGTCGGGCGGCACGGCCGCGTGCGCAGCACGAGCGGCGTGCCGAGGCTCGCCTCCAGCGCGCGGACCCGCTGCGTGACGGCGGACGCGGTCACGTGCAGGCGCACGGCCGCCTGCTCGAAGCTGCCCGTGTCGGCGACGGCCAGCAGCGCGGCGGCTTGCTTCGGATCGATCGTCAGCGACATGTCGATGGCATTCCTGTGAACGTAAGACGAGAACAGCCGTTAGTGTAAGGCAGGCCGCGCGAGCGGCCGCGTGCGGAGAATCGCCGTGCCGTGCCGCCTGCGCCACCCGCATCCGCCGCGCCGCATGCCGGTGGCGCGCGCTTTTTGACCTACGCTATAGGAACGCGCGAGACCGGGCATCGGCGATGCCGGCGGTTCGCGCGCGGACGATCGCGCGCCGCGCGGTGGCCAGGCTGCGGCGCGGGCGTCGTGACGATTCCCATTTGACGGAGGCGAACATGTCGATTCGACTGGGCGAGGACGCGCCCGATTTCACCGCGGAGACCACCGAGGGAACGATCCGTTTTCATGAATGGATCGGCGATCACTGGGCGATCCTGTTTTCCCATCCGAAGGATTTCACGCCGGTATGCACGACCGAACTCGGCTACATGGCCGGGCTCAAGCCGGAATTCGACAAGCGCGACACGAAGGTCATCGGGCTGTCGATCGACCCGGTCAGCGATCACCGGAAGTGGGTGGCGGACATCGCGGAGACGCAGGGGCATGCGGTCAACTATCCGCTGATCGGCGACGACGAACTGAAGGTCGCGAAGCTGTACGACATGATCCATCCGAATGCGGGCGGCGGCCCGCGCACGGCGGTCGACAACGCGACCGTGCGCTCGGTGTTCATCATCGGGCCGGACAAGAAGGTCAAGGCGATGCTCGTCTATCCGATGAGCGCGGGGCGCAACTTCGACGAGGTGCTGCGCCTGCTCGACGCGTTGCAGCTCAATGCGCGGCATACGGTGGCGACGCCGGTCAACTGGACGCCCGGCGACGATGTCATCATCCCGACGTCGGTGTCGGACGACGCGGCGAAGCAGAAGTATCCGCAGGGCTTCCGGACGGTGAAGCCGTATCTGCGCTACGTGACGCAGCCGCGCTGACGCGGCGGCCGCGGGCCGGCCGCACCGGCCCGCGACGGAGCGGCCCGCACGATTTCGGCGTAGCGGGCCGGACAAGACGCACCAATCCGCGACGGAGCGACTTCGCGATGATCTTCCGGCAACTCTTCGACCCGCAATCGTCGACGTACACGTATCTGCTCGCCGACCGTGCGTCGCGCGAGGCGCTGCTGATCGATCCGGTGTTCGAGCAGGTGCGCCGCGACGCGGCGCTGCTCGACGAGCTCGGGCTGCGGCTCGTCGCGACCGTCGACACGCACGTGCATGCCGACCACGTGACGGGCGCATGGCTGCTGAAGCAGCGCACGGGCAGCGCGATCGCGATCTCGGCCGCGAGCGGCGCGCAGGGCGCCGACCGCTATCTGAACGACGGCGAGCGCTGCGCATTCGGCCCGCGTTACCTGACCGTGCGCGCGACGCCCGGCCATACGAGCGGCTGCATCAGCCTCGTGCTCGACGACGAATCGATGGCGTTCACCGGCGATTGCTTGCTGATCCGCGGCACGGGCCGCACCGACTTCCAGCAGGGCGACCCGCGCGCGCTGTATCGCGCGGTGCACGGCCGGCTGTTCACGCTGCCGGCCGCGTGCCTGCTGTATCCGGCGCACGACTATCGCGGGCTCACGGTGACGAGCGTCGGCGAGGAGCGGCGCTTCAATCCGCGCCTCGGCGGCGATCTGAGCGAGGACGATTTCGCCGGCTACATGCGCAACCTCGGGCTCGCGCACCCGCGCCAGATCGACGTCGCGGTGCCGGCGAACCTGCAGTGCGGCGTCGCGGCGAACGCGCCCGATGCGCAGGCGGTGCCCGACTGGGCGCCGCTCGCCTATACGTTCGCCGGGTTCTGGGAAATCGATCCGCAATGGCTGGAGGATCACCTGCCGGCGGTGCAGGTCGTCGACGTGCGCGAGCCGGACGAATTCACGGGCCCGCTCGGCCATCTGCCCGGCGCGACGCCGATTCCGCTCGGCGAACTGGCCGCGCGCACCGGCGAGCTGGCGCGCGACCGGCCGGTCGTGACGGTATGCCGGGCCGGCGGGCGATCCGCGCAGGCGACCGTGATCCTGCTGAAGTCCGGCTTCGGCGCGGTCGCGAATCTCGGCGGCGGGATGCTGCGCTGGCGCGCAGAAGGGCGCGTCGTGATGGACGGCCGGTCGTAGCGGCCCGACGGCGAAAAAAAATCCCGACCGATGTCGAAACGGCCGGGCGCCGTTCGTCGTCCAGGTATCCGATCACGTGGCGCCGCATCATGCGGCGCCGAAACCCCAGAGAGAGCACGCGATGATGCCGACGCTTTACGCCCATCCCTTTTCGTCCTACTGCCAGAAGGTGCTGACGGCACTCTACGAGAACGGCACGCCGTTCACGTACCGCATGCTCACGCACGACGATCCGGAACCGATGCGGGAACTGGCCGCGCTGTGGCCGCTGAAGCGCTTTCCGGTGCTGGTCGATGCGGGCCGCACGGTGGTCGAGGCGTCGATCATCGTCGAGTACCTCGGCCTGAATCATCCGGGCCCCGTGCGCCTGCTGCCCGACGATCCGCACGCGGCGCTCGAGGTGCGGACGATGGATCGCTTCTTCGACAACTACGTGTCGACGCCGCAGCAGAAGGTCGTGTTCGACGCGCTGCGGCCGCAAGCCGAGCGCGATGCGCGCGGGGTCGCCGACGCGCGCGCGCTGCTCGACACGTCGTATGCGTGGCTGGACCGAAAGATGGCCGATCGCGAATGGGCGGCCGGCGACCGCTTCAGCCTCGCCGATTGCGGCGCGGCGCCGTTCCTGTTTTACGCGGACTGGACGCACCGGATCGATCCGTCGTTCGCGAACGTGATCGCGTACCGCACGCGCCTGCTGGCGCGGCCGTCGTTCGCGCGCGCGGTCGACGAGGCGCGGCCGTATCGCGCGTTCTTTCCGCTGGGGGCGCCCGATCGCGACTGAGCGGCGCGTGCGCCGCGCGAGGGTGCGAGGGTGCGAGCCGGCGGCGATCGTTTTCCACGCTGGCGCGCGATCGCCCGAATCCACGCGCCGCGCCGGCAGCATCGTGCGCGCCGGCCGACAATCGCGAGGCGGGCGGGGGAGCCTCGCGGGCCTGTCGGCCGGGTTTGTTGCGCGGCGCGGGATCAGTTGCGCCAGATCCGCACGGCCAGCGCGGCCAGCGACGTCACGACGGCCAGCGCGGTCACTGCATTCCAGCCCAGTTGCGCGAGCAACAGGCTGCCGATCGCGGCGCCGGTCGCCATCCCGATGAACATGCCGACGAACAGCACCGCGTTGAGGCGGCTGCGCGACGCGGGGTCGATCCGGTAGACGATGGCCTGGTGCGAGACCAGCGTGGCCTGCACGCCGAGGTCGAAGCCGATCGTCGCGACCGCGAGTAGCACGAGCTGGGCATGCGGCGCCATCAGCGGCGCGGCAGCCATCGACGCGAACGACAGCGCCGCGATGCCGATGCCGATGCGCGTGACGCGATCCGGGCCGTGATGGTCGGCCAGGCGCCCGGCCACGGGCGCGGCCAGTGCGCCGGCGGCGCCCGCGAGACCGAACGCGCCTGCAACCGCGCTGCCGAGGTGAAACGGCGCGCCGTGCAGCATCACGGCGAGCGTCGACCAGAACGCGCTGAACCCGATCGCCAGCAGCCCCTGTGCGAGCGCGGCGCGGCGCAGCGCCGGATGCTGGCGCCACAGTGCGCCGAGCGAACCGATCAGCGCGCGATACGGCAGGCGCGTGGTCGGTTCGAAGTGCGGCAGCCCGCGCGCGGCGACGATGCCGATCGCGGCGACGCTGGCGGCGGCGAGCGCGAACATCGCGCGCCAGCCGGCCGTCTCGGCGACGAACCCGGCCACCACGCGCGACAGCAGGATGCCCAGCAGCAGCCCCGTCATGACCGTGCCGACCATGCGGCCGCGATGCGCATCGTGCGCGAGCGTGGCGGCGGCCGGCACGACGTCCTGCGCCATCGTCGCGGCGAGGCCGATCGCGAAGCTCGCCGCGAGCATCGGCCCGAGCGACGGCGCGACGGCGGCGAGCAGCAGCGCGACGACCAGCGCGGCGGCCTTGGTCACGATCACGCGGCGGCGGTCGAAGCGGTCGCCGAGCGGCGCGAGCAGCAGGATGCCGAGCGCATAGCCGAGCTGCGTGAGCGTCGGCACGAAGCCGATCGCGCGCGCCGACGCGCCGAGATCGGGCCCGAGCGCGCCGAGCATCGGCTGCGCATAGTAGAGCGGGGCGACGCCGAGGCCGGCGGCGGCCGCGAGCAGCAGCACGAGCCGGCGATCGGGCATCGTATGGGCGGCCGCATGGGGCGCGGCGTCGAGACGGGACGGGGTGGACATGGCGTGCATCGTGGGGTGGACAAAGGGATGGACGCGAGTGTGGCGGCATGCGGCCGGCCACGGTAGTGCCGTCGCGCGCAGATTTGTTATACGCTTCACGCATGACCGAGAAAATTCCCCGATCTCCCGCTGCTGGCGGCTCTCCGCGCATTCAGGCGGTGCCGCTGGACGGCGCAGGCTACCGTTTCGAGCTGATGGAAACCTTTGTGCGCATAGTCGAGGCCGGCAGCCTCTCGGCGGCCGCCGTGCAACTACACATGACGCAGCCGACCATCAGCCGGCGGCTGCAGGCGCTCGAACGCTCGCTCGGCATGCGGCTGTTGCAGCGGACGACGCACGCGATGCGGCTGACCGTCGACGGCGAGCGCTGCTTCAAGCGTGCAAAGGAGTTGCTGGCGAACTGGGCGGCCTTCGAGGCCGATCTGCGCGGCGCCCAGGAGGAGCCCGACGGGCTGCTGCGGGTCGCGGTGCCGCATGCGTTCGGGCAGGAGCGTTTCGTCGCGCCGCTCGCGCGGTTCCTGCGCGACTATCCGCGCGTGTCGGTCGAGTGGCTGCTGCAGGACGACGTGCGCGATTTCGTCGGCAGCGGCATCGATTGCGCGATCCAGGTGGGCGAGCCGAGCGATCCGGCGGTGGTCGCGATCCGGCTCTCGAAGGTGCCGCGCTTCGTGGTGGCCGCGCCGTCGGTGCTGAGCGGCGCCGACGTGCCGGCCGATCCCGATGCGCTGGCCGCGTTGCCGTGGCTCGCGTTGCGCACGTATTACCGCAACGAGCTGGCGCTGACGCATTCGGTCACCGGCGAGACGCGGCGCATTGCGATCCGCCCGCGCATCACGACGGCGAACCTGTATGCGCTGCGCAGCGCGGCGCTGCTGGGCGTCGGCGCGTGCGTCGGGTCGTCATGGATGCTGGCCGATCATCTGGCGCGCGGCGAACTCGTGCACCTCGCACCCGAGTGGCAGGCCGCGCCGCTGCCCGTCTACCTGACGTATCCGCACGCGCAGTTCTACCCGTCGCGGCTCGTGCGCTTCGCCGCGATGATGCGCGAAGTCGTGCCGGAGCTCGTCGAGGGGCGCGACGGCTGACGCGTGAGGCGTGTCGGGCGGTCGCGCCGTCAGCCGCGCCGGATCCCTTCGGGCAGAGTGCTGATGCGGCGTACCTCGGGTGAGTCGAGCCACGCGCGCGACGTCGCGCAGTCGGCGAACATGCCGGTCGCATCCTCGCCCCAGAACAGGTCGCCGGCGAGTTCGAAGGTCGGCACGCCGAATACGCCGTGCGCGATCGCATCGTCCGTGTTCGCGCGCAGCGCGTCCTTCACCGGCTGCGCTTCGACGGCCGTCACCCCTTCCGGGAAGTCGACGGCGTCGCACAGCGCGGCGAAGCCTTCCGGGGTCGACACGTCGTGGCCGTCGCGCCAGATATGCCGGAAGATCCGCCGGATCGCGTCGGGCGAGCTGCCCATCGCGATCGCGAGACGCAGCGGCCTGATCGGATTGAACGGATGCGCGGGCGGCATCCGGAACGGGATGCCGAGCTTGTCCGCGCGATATTGCGCATGACGATAGGTGAACACGCGTTTGGCCGCGATTTCCGCCGGCGCTTTCTGGCCCCAGTGCGCGAGCAGCGCGCCGAGCACGATCGGCTTCGGCTCGAACGCGGCGGCGGGCGGCAACTGGTCGAATTGTTCCTGTTGCAGATAGGCGAACGGCGAAACGAAGTCGAAATACCACGTGGCGGTGCGCGCGGCGTTCATGGTGGTGGCCCTCAAGCGTGTCCGGTTGGCGGTTGCGCATGCACACGCCCGCCGGTGGCGCGCGTGATGCGTGCATCGGCGGCCAGTGTCGCATGCGGCCGTTTTTTTCGCGCTGCTGCGGCGCCGGTGTGCGAAAGCCGTGGACGAGGGCCTGTATCGACGGGGCCGGTGCAGCGTGCGGCAACTTCGGGCGCTGTTCCGTGCCGCTCTCTGGTGCTCGAAAGCCGTGGACGAGGGCCTGCATCGATGGGGCCGGTACAGTGTGCGGTAACTTCGGGCGCTGTTCCGTACCGCTCGCCGGTGCTCGAGAGTCGTGGACGAGGGCCCGCATCGACGGGGCCGGCGTAGCGTGCGGCAGCTTCGCGTGCTATTTCCCGGTCCGCAATGGCGCGGGTCCGCGCGTGAACGGCCGGATGCATTCAGGCAGCCGTTCGCGCCTGCACGGTTGGACGAGTGCGATACGCGGTTCCACGGCATGGCACTGCACTGCACGCGCTGGCCGGGTCGGCGCGACGCATGCCACGGCGGGCATTTCGTGCGACCTTACCCGGCTTCCACCAGCGCCGCGAGCCGCGCCAGCGCCATCTCCCAGCCGGTTTCGTTGTCGGCGGCCGGTACGCCGGGCGGCACGCCGTCGTGCACGGCGTCCACGCGCGTGCCGCCGGCTTCGTCGGACAGCGTGATCGTGATCGTCATCGCGCCGCGCAGCATCGGATCGTCGGTCTCGAACACGTCGATCTCGACGATCCGCTCGTCCGGCACGAGCGTGACGAAGCGGCCGTGATAGGTGTCGGTGTGCGCGGCGGTCGCGCCCGACGATACGTCGCGGCTCAGCGACACGCGCAGCGCGCCGCCTTCGCGCGCGTCGTAGGCATGCACGCGGCACGTCATGCCGTCGGGCACCTTCCATTGCTCGACCGCCTGCGGGTCGAGCAACGCACGGTAGACGCGACCGCGCGGGGCGTTCAGGTGCCGGCTGACCCGGGTCGAATGCGTGTGCGTGTGCAACATGTCGCCTCCCGCGGCGCGCACGACGGTGCGCACCGGCGGCCGGCGTGTCGTCATGCTTCCTTCAGGAATCCTAGGCGCGTGCGGCGCGTCGTGCAATGCCGGCCCGGCCCGGCCCGGCCCGGCCCGGCCCAGCCCGGCCCAGCCCGTCGAACCGGCGCGTCCGGGGGACAGCTTGGCGGTGCCGGGCCGGCTGTCACGCCTTGCGTGAAATGGAGGTGACGCGTCAGGCGATGCACCGGGAATATTCATCGCGTAGGATGATGGGGCAGTAACACGCGCCCACCCGCGCAACATGGCCGGACGCCCGCCGCCGCGTGCGCGGCGAGGTCCGGCGGGCGCGCCTTCTGATCCGGGCGCACGTCGAACCCGCGCGTGCGACCCGCCTGACTACCGGAGATGGCATGACCGAACCTGTTACCGTCCGCCGCGCCGACGCGCGCGACGCGAGAGCCTGCGTCGACGCGCTGGCCGACGTGCTGATCGATTGCGTCGAGGGGGGCGCGTCCGTCAGCTTCATGCTGCCGATCGAACGACAGGCCGCGGTCGCGTTCTGGACGGGCGTGGCCGACGGCGTCGCGAACGGCGAGCGCATCCTGCTCGTCGCCGAGGATGCGGCCGGCCGGATCGTCGGCACCGTGCAGGTCGTGACCGCGCAGCCCGAGAACCAGCCGCATCGCGCGGACGTCGCGAAGATGCTCGTGTCGCGGCACGCGCGCCGCCAGGGCATCGCCGCGCGGCTGATGGCGGCGGCGGACGCGGCCGCGCGCGACGCCGGCAAGACCGTGCTCGTGCTCGACACCGTGACGGGCGGGGACGCCGAGCGGCTGTACGAGCGGGCCGGCTGGCAGCGCGTCGGCGTCGTGCCGAACTATGCGCTGATGCCTGACGGCACGCCGTGCGCGACCACGTATTTCCACAAGCAGCTCGCGTAGTCGCGCACGTCATGCATCCCGTCGCCCCCGCGATCCTGTTGCTCACGCTCGCGGCCGGCGTCGTCGCGCTGTTCGCGCCCGCGTTGCTGGCGGCCGCATGGCGACGCCGCACGCACGTGCCGTGGCGCGTGTTTTTCTACGGCATGCTGACCTTCTTCGTGTTCCAGCCGGTATTGCGCTTGTCGTGGCAGATCCCGCTGACCCGCTGGTTCGCTCATCATTCGCACCGGCATCTGCCGATGCTGGTGCTCACGGCGCTGACGGCCGGGCTCTTCGAGGAAGTCGGCCGCTGGGTCGCTTTCCGGTATCTGCTGCCGAAGCGGCACGACACGTCGACTGCCGTGATGCTCGGCCTCGGGCACGGCGGGATGGAGGCGATGCTGCTGGTCGGCGTCGGCTTTCTCGCGCTCGGCACGGGTTATCTGCTGGCGCAAGCGGGCGTCGTCGTGCCCGAAGGCGTGCAGGCCGTGATCGGCGCGCAGCTAGCGGGGATGACGCCCGCGACGCCGTTTCTCGCGCTGCTCGAACGCGCGAGCGCGCTGGCCGCGCACGTCGGGCTGTCGCTGATCGTGCTGCAGGCGTTCGTGCGCGGCAAGAAGCGCTGGCTCGCCTATGCGATCGCGATCCACTTCGTGTTCGACCTCGCCGTCGTGTTGCTGACGCGGCACTGGCATGTCGATACGGTACGGGTCGAGGCGATCCTGTTCGTGTGCAGCGCCGCGCTGCTGTGGCTCGCGGTGCGCTGGAGCCGCCGCGGGGCGGAGGCCGGCGCCACGGGCACGGGGCGCGCCGTGTGACGCGCGGCGCCCGTTTCAGCCGTGCGCGGTGGGGTTCGGTCGCTGCAGGGCCGGTCGCGCCGCCGTTCGCCATCGGCCGGCGAGGCTCAGGACCATGCCGGCCGTGACGATCGCGATGCCGGCCAGCGCCGGCGCGTGCGGCCGTTCGTCGAGCAGCAGCACAGCCTCGAGCGTGGCGAGGAGCGGCATCAGCGCGCCGAAGGTCGCGCCGATCGCCGGGCCGAGCGCGACGACGGCCTGGCTGAAGCAGTAGAGGGCCAGCACCGACATCAGCACACCCTGATAGATCGCCTGCGTGGCGATCGCTCCGGCCGGCGCGTGCAGTATCGCGCCTCCGCGTGCGGCCAGATAAAGCGGGCAGTAGAGCACGGCGGAGCCGACCGACACGACGGCCGTCGTGTGCAGCGCGCCGGTGGCGGCGCGTTTCGCCGTGACGTTGTAGACGGCCCACAGCAGGCCGCCGAGCACGAACAGCGCGAGGGCCGGCAGCCCGATCGCGTCGCGCATCGCGTCGGATGCGGTCAGTGCGATGCCGCCCAGGATCGCGACGATCCCGCCAACCTGCGCGGCGCTCAGCCGCTCGTGCGTGACTTGCCGGCCGAGGATCGCGGTGAACGCGATCATGCTGCCGGGTGTCAGCGCGAAGTAGCCGACCGGCGCGCGGCTCAACGCCGCCGCGACGGTCAGGATGTAGGGCGCGCCGGCGCCGGTCATCATCAGCGCGACCGTTGCCGGGCGCAGCGTGCCGAGGCCGTAGCGCAGCAGGACGGGCAGCAGCAGCGTGCCCGATATGGCGAAGCGGATGAATGCGATGTCGTATGCGTCGAGTGTCGCGTGCGTGACGCCGAGGCGCGTGACGACCGGAAAGCCGCCCCAGATGAGCGCCGCGAGCAATCCATGGCAAATGCCGTTGAGCCGTTCGTTCCTGTTCATGTCCTGTCCTTGCCGTGCGGCCGTCGAGCGTGTCGTCGCGAGCCGTCAGGGGCAAGGATGCGGTGTGCCAGGTTATCCGTCCAATATATTATTCATGCGCTATTAAGTCGTAAAAAGTCTTTGTTTGCGCAGGGCGGGTGAAACGCGGCCACATGCGCCGGGGCATGCCCCGCCGCGTGCACCGCACCGCCGGACCTGAAAACGGGGCCGGCATCGCTGCCGGTCCGATATATTGGCGCAGGAAGACCCGAACCGAACGCACCGGAACCGCCGCCTCGATGAAACGCTCCCACGTCGCCTTTGCCCTCACGGGCCTGCTCGTCGCGCTGCCGATTGCCGCGTATGCGCTCGTCAAGCCGCTGCGCGTCGTCGCGCCCGCACTGGTTCACGGCGTGTCGTGCCCGAGCGCGGACATCTGCACGGACGATGTCGCGAGGCTCGACGATGCGCGGCGGCTCTATCTCGACGGCTATGCGCGCGCGGCGTCGGCCGTCGGCGCGTTCCGCGAGGCGCCGCGCGTCGTGTTCTGTTCGACCCGTGCGTGCGCCGATGCATTCGGCGTCGGCACGCGCGCGGCGCTGACGCTCGGGAGTTTCGGCGTGGTCGTCGCGCCGCGCGGCTGGCAGACCTACTTTCTCGCACACGAGCTGATCCATCATCGTCAGGCGGAGGCGCTCGGCAACCTGGCCGTCGCGACGAAGCCGCGCTGGCTGATCGAGGGGATGGCGTATTCGCTCAGCGGCGATCCGCGCCGTCCGCTGGCAGAGCCGTTCGAATCGTGGCGCACGCGTTTCGACGCGTGGCATGCGGCGCTGGGCGGGCAGCCGCTATGGGATGCCGCGCGGGCCGTCGAATAGCGCGGCAGGCTTGACGCGCGGCCGCGTGCGCCGTCATGCCGGCGCGACCGGATCGCCGCGTCCGGCGGCGAGCGAGTCCCGCCCTGCATCGAGGATCGCGTCGGCCAGCGCGGGATCGGCGCCGGCCACCGCGCGCGACAGCACGAGCGCGCCGACCATCTGGCTGAAGGCGGCGAGCGTGTCGCGACGCGTTTGCGCCGGGTCCGCGCCTTCCGTGGCCACCATCCGTTCCATCCGGCCGAGATAGGCGGCGAGGCCGTGCGCGTAGCACGCGCGCGCCGCATCGTTCAGCCGCGGCGCGTCGCCCGCGAAACCGGACAACGGGCAGCCGGCCTCGACGTTGTCGCGATGCGCGGCCGACAGATACACGGCCGCGAGCGTATCGAGACTGTCGGTATTCGGCGAATCCGCACGGTCCTGCATCGCCTTCTCCAGCACCGCGGCGACCAGCGCGTCCTTCGACTTGAAGTGGTTGTAGAAGCCGCCCTGCGTGAAGCCCGCGGCCTTCATCAACTCCGTCAGCCCCACGGCGTCGACCCCGTGCACGCGGAACAGCCGTTCGGCGGCCGCGACGATCGCGCTCCGGTTCTCGGCGGCCTGTTGTCTTGAAACGCCCATCGATCTCTCCCTGATTGTTTGCGATCGCGTCGATCGAAAAACACAATGTCGATCACCATTGACATGCCTGTTCGGCGCGAACACAATGCCACGCAAAGACAATGGTGATCGACATTGATATCGAGTGTAGCCGACCCGGCGCGCGGTGCGAAGCCCCGGCGGCACGCGAGATGGCAATCGATCGGCGTCTTTGGCGCCGCCGGGCGATGGGCAGCGGACGGCTCGCCGTCTGCCGGCGGGGGCGCCGCGATTCGGTACGCAAGGGCAGCCTGTGTTTCCACCGGATCTCACGCGCGGCGAGCCGGCGCGCATGCGATTCATCATGCGAAAGGAACGATCATGAAGATCGAAGGTGCAGTGGTGTTCGTCACGGGCGCGAATCGCGGGCTCGGGCGCGAGTTTGCGAAGCAGGCGCTGGCGAGGGGCGCGCGCAAGGTCTATGCGGCGGCGCGCGATCCGGCCGCGGTGACGCTGCCGGGCGTCGTGCCCGTGAAGCTCGACGTGACCCATCCGGCGGCGATCGCCGCGGCGGCCGACGCGGCGCGCGACGTCACGCTGCTGATCAACAACGCGGGCATCGCGCGGCTCGGCAGCCTGACGGACGACGGCGCGGCCGAGACGCTGCGCGATCACCTGGAGACCAACGTGTTCGGGATGCTGGCGATGTCGCGCGCCTTCGCGGGCACCCTCGCCGACAACGGCGGCGGCGCGATCCTGAACATCCTGTCCGTCGCGAGCTGGGTGAACCGGCCGCTGCTGTCGGGCTACGGCGTGTCGAAATCGGCTGCGTGGGCGCTGACCAACGGGCTACGGCAGTCGCTGCGCGAGCAGCGCACGCAGGTCGTCGGGCTGCATGCCGGCTTCATCGATACCGACCTGACGGCGGGCTTCGACGTGCCGAAGGCCGCGCCGGCCGACGTCGTGCGCCAGGCGTACGACGCCATCGAAGCGGGGGAGGAAGAGGTGTCGACCGACGAGTTCACGCGGCAGGTGAAGGCCGCGCTGTCGTCGGGCGTGTATCTGGAAGCGCCGGCGCCGCGCTGACGCCGCCGGGCGGGCGAGCCCGCCGCGCGCGACGCGGCGGGCCGGGCCGTCAGGCCGTGGTGTCGACGATGCCGGGGATCTTCACGTCCGGGTTCACGTCCGCGTCGTAGTCGACGCCGGCGATCTCGAAGCCGAACAGCCGCAGGAAGTCGGTCTTGTAGCCGGTGAAGTCGGTCAGTTCGTACAGGTTGTCGTTCGTCACGTGGTTCCACTGCGCGACGACCTTCGCCTGCACCTGCGGGTCGAGTTCCTTGTAGTCGGCGCGCAGGCGGCCGTCCGCGTCGAGGTGCGGCGTCGCGCCGTACAGGCTGTCCTTGAACAGGCCGTACACCTGCTCGATGCAGCCTTCGTGCGTGCCGGTTTCCTTCATCGTCTTGAACAGCAGCGACAGGTACAGCGGCATCATCGGGATCGCCGAGCTTGCCTGCGTGACGACGGCCTTCAGCACCGACACGCGTGCATCGCCGCCGTGCGCGGCCAGCTTTTCGCGGATCGACAGCACTTTCTTGTCGAGATCCTTCTTCGCTTCGCCGATCGAGCCGTTCCAGTAGATGTCGTGCGTGATCTGTTCGCCGAGATACGTGAACGCGGTGGTCTTCGCGCCGTCGGCCAGCACGCCGGCTTCATCCAGCGCGTCGATCCACATCTGCCAGTCCTCGCCGCCCATCACCGCGACGGTGCCGTCGATCTCTTCCTGCGTGGCCGGTTCGAGCGTGACCTCGCGGATCACTTCCTTGTCGGTGTCCAGGCCGCGGAACGACACCGTCTTGCCGATCGGCTTGAGCGTCGAGCTGATGGTTTCGCCCGTCTTCGGATGCGTGCGGCGCGGCGCCGCGAGGCTGTAGACGACGAGATCGACCTTGCCGAGATCCTTTCGGATGGTGTCGATCGTGACTTGCTTGACCTGGTCGGAGAACGCGTCGCCGTTGATGCTGCGCGCATAGCGCCCCTGTTCGGCGGCGAATTTCTCGAACGCAGCGGTGTTGTACCAGCCGGCCGTGCCGGGCTTCGATTCGCTGCCTGCGCGCTCGAAGAACACGCCGAGCGTGTCCGCGCCCGAGCCGAACGCGGCCGAGATCCGGGCTGCGAGGCCGTAGCCGGTCGACGCGCCGATCACGAGCACCTTTTTCGGGCCATTGGCGATCGGGCCGTGCGAAGTGACGTAGTCGATCTGTTCCTTGACGTTGGCTTCGCAACCGACCGGATGAGTCGTCACGCAGATGAAGCCACGCACGCGCGGTTTGATGATCATGGAAACCTCTAGTCAGAAAGGCGGGTACGGCCTGAATTCGGGAAAATCCCGCGCATTGTAAAGGAAGCGGCCGATTGAGGGCGGGCGCGGCCGGACGGTACCGGTTCACCCGGTTATTTCTCTCTTGACAGAAATAACTGAAATGCCTAAATTTCACGGCATGGAACTCACACCGATTGCCGAACGATTCATTCTCCACTGGGGCGAAATGGGCTCGCGGTGGGGCGTCAACCGCACCGTCTCGCAGATTCACGCGCTGCTGTATCTGGCCGGCCGGCCGATCGCGGCCGACGAGATCGCCGAGACGCTCAACGTCGCGCGCTCCAACGTCAGCACGAGCCTGAAGGAACTGCAGGCGTGGCGGCTGGCGAAGGTCGTGCACGTGCTGGGCGATCGCCGCGACCATTTCGAGACGTCGACCGACATCTGGGAACTGTTCAAGCTGATCGTCGAAGGGCGGCGGCAGCGCGAGATCGAACCGACGCTCACGGTGCTGCGCGATTGCCTGACGAATCCGGAGATCGCGAACGAGAGCCGCGAAACCGAGCAGCGCATCCGCGACACCCTGCAGTTCGTCGAGACGCTCACGACCTGGTCGGACGAGATGCTGCGGCTCAAGCCCGATACGCTGATGAAGGCGCTCGGCATCGGCGCGAAGATCAGCCAGACGGTCAGGCGCAAGCCGTCGAAGTAAGCGGGGCGCGCAGTGCGGGCAGGCAGCCCGCTTTTTTTGGGGTCTTTATTTCTGTCATTACAGAAATAACTGTAAATAAAGGATGAAGATGAACGCAATCCGGCCGTTGACCTGCCCGCCCGCACGCACCGGGGCGCACGGCATGACCGTGCTCGTGTGCGGCGCGAACGGCTTCATCGGGCGGGCACTGTGCGCGCGGCTCGAAGCCGGCGGCCATCGCGTGCTGCGCGGCGTGCGCCATGCGGTCGGCCCGCGCGACGTCGGGATCGATTTCGCGACGGACGTCGAGCCCGACGCGTGGCTGGCGCGGCTGGCCGGCGTCGACGTGGTGATCAATGCGGTCGGCATCCTGGCCGACCGGCGCGGCGCGACCCTCGACGCCGTGCATCGCGCCGCGCCGTGCGCGCTGTTCGCCGCGTGCTGCCGGGTGGGCGTGCGGCGCGTGATCCAGATCTCGGCACTCGGCGCCGAGCGTGGCGATACGCGCTACTTCGCCAGCAAGTACGCGGCCGACCGCTTCCTGCAGACGCTGCCGATCGAGTTCCGGATCGTGCGTCCCGCGCTCGTGTACGGCGAGTCCGGCGCGTCGGCGGGCTTTTTCCGGATGCTCGCGAGCCTGCCCGTGCAGGTCCTGCCGGCGGGCGGCCGCCAGCGGCTGCGCCCCGTGCACGTCGACGATCTCGCCGAAGCCGTGGCGCGGTGCGTCGACGCGCCGGCCGGCGGCTCTCCGGTGATCGACGTCGTCGGCAACGACGAAGTCGACTATCGCGGGATGCTGGCCCGTTATCGCGCCGCGCTGGGCTTTCCGCCGGCCGTCCGCGTGACGCTGCCGGGCCCGCTCGCTGGCGCGGCGGCCGCGTTGCTCGGCACGCTGCCGGGCGCGATGTTCACGCGCGACACGTGGGCGATGCTGCGCGCCGGGAACACCGGCGATCCGGCGGCCGTCACGGCCCTGCTCGGCCGGCCGCCGCGCGGCATCGACGGCTTCATCGGCGCGGACGCGGTTGCGCTGCGTCGCGACGCGCTCGCGAGGTGGCGTCGTCCGCTGCTGCGCGGCGCGCTCGCGATCGTCTGGATCTGGACGGCCGTCGCCAGCGCGTTCGTCCATCCGCTGCACGCGAGCCTGGCATTGCTCGCCCCGGCACACCTGACGGGGCTGCCCGCGCTGATCGCGCTCTACGCGGCGAGCGCGCTGGATTTCGCGTTCGGCGTCGCGACCGTCGCCGCGCCGTCGCGGCGCCTGTGGGCGGCGCAGGCGGCGCTGATCGTCGCGTATTCGGCCGTCATCGCGGTCACGATGCCCGGCCTGCTGGCCGAACCGTTCGGCCCCGTGCTCAAGAACGTGCCGATTCTCGCCATCCTGCTGATCCTGTTTTCCGAGGAAGAACACGCATGAATACCTATCTCGTCGTCAAGGCGCTTCACATCCTGTCCTCGGTGCTGCTGGTCGGCACGGGGTTCGGCACCGCGTTCTACCTGTTCTTCGCGAACCGCACGCGCTCGGTGCCCGCGATCGCGGCCGTGTCGCGGCTCGTGGTGCGCGCGGACTGGTGGTTCACGACGCCGGCCGTGATCTTCCAGCCCGCCTCGGGGTTGTGGCTCGCGCACACGGCCGGCTGGCCGTGGCAGACGCCGTGGCTGCTCGCGTCGATCGTGCTGTATGCGATCGCCGGCGCATGCTGGCTGCCGGTCGTGTGGCTGCAGGTCGAACTGGCCGCGATGGCGAAGCTCGCTCACGCGAACGGCGCCGCCGCGTTGCCAGAGCGCTACTGGCGCTACGCGAAGCGCTGGGAGCTGCTCGGCTATCCGGCGTTCGTCGCGATGCTGAGCGTGTATTTCCTGATGGTGCTCAAGCCGATGTAGGTGCGGCGCCGCCGCGCGGGCGCGGCGGTGCGGCGCATCGGAAGGCCGCCGGTCGATCCACGATGCGGGCGATAACGAAAAGGAGTACGAATCATGGGATCAAGTGAACTGGTGCTGTACTTCGACGGACGATGTCCGTTATGCGCCGCGGAAATACGGCGTCTCGGGGCCCGGGATGCGCGGCGCCGGCTGGCGTTCGTCGATATCGCCGAGCCGGGCTTCGATCCCGCGCCGCTGGGCGTCGAGCTGTCCGCGCTGAACCGCGAGCTGCACGCGCGCCTGCCCGACGGACGCATGCTGACCGGCGTGGACAGCATCCTGGCCGCCTATACGCTGGCCGGAGGGGGCTGGCGCGTCTGGCCGCTTCGCGTACCGGTCGTGCGCCGCGCGCTGACGCCGCTGTATCGCCGCCTCGCGCGCGACCGGCATACGGTATCGCGCTGGCTCGGCTACCACGCCGACGCGGCGTGCGCCGGCGCGGCGTGCGGCAGCGACCGCGCCGCCGGGCGTACGGCGGATCGTCCGGCGTACGACCGCGCGCGCCGCCTCGTGGTGAGCTGGATGTTCTGCGCCGCGATCGCGCACCTGCTGGTCGGCATGGTCGTTCCGTGGGTGGCCGGCGCGCCGTGGCTCGACGGCTATCACCGCGTCGTCGAGCTGCATTTCTGGGCGGGCGCGGCGCCCGAGCCTGCGCGTGCCCAGCAGATCTGGTGGATGTCGCTGATCGGCGCGACGGTGCAGTGCGCGTCGGTCTGGATGCTGGCGCTCGTCCACCTCGGCAACCGGCTGCGCCGGCGCGAAGTGTGGGGATGGCTGCTGGCCGGCCTGCTGATCTGGGCGCCGCAGGACATCCTGTTTTCATTGGAGGCCCGCGTATGGGGCCACGTGGCGGTCGACGCGGCGGCACTCGTCGCGATGGTGCCGCCGCTCGTCTGGCTGTGGAGGAGGGACACCGTATGAACACCTTGCCTGCTTTCGACTGGGCGCTCAACCTGCTGATCGTGCAGGGCGCGATGGGCGCATTCGATACGCTCTATCACCATGAGCTCACGCAGGACCTGCCGCACAGCCCGCGCGCGCGGCTCGAGCTGGCGATTCACGCAGTGCGTTCCGTGCTGTACGGCCTCGTGTTCGCGTCGATCGCGAACGTGGCCTTTCACGGCGCCTGGGTCGCGGCCATCGCGGCGGTGGTGGTCGTCGAAGTGGTGCTGACGTTGTGGGATTTCGTCGTCGAGGACCAAAGCCGCAAGCTGCCGGCCACCGAGCGCGTGCTGCACACGCTGCTGGCCGTCAACGGCGGCGCGCTGTTCGGGATGATCGCGATGCAACTGGCCGCGTGGGCGCACGAGCCGACCGCGTTGCAGGCGATCGACCTTGGCTGGCGCGGCTGGGTGCTCAGCCTGTTCGCCGTCGGCGTGACGGTGTCGGGAGTCCGCGACGGCATGGCGGCGTGCCGGATCGCACGACGCGCGCCGGCCGCCAATCCGTTCGCGGGTCAGCCGCCGGGCAACGTGCTCGTGACCGGCGGGACCGGCTTCATCGGCGAAACCCTCGTGAGTTCGCTGCTCGATGCGGGGCATGCGGTGACGCTGCTGGCGCGCGATCCGCTGCGCGCGGCCTACCTGTTCCATGGCCGCGTGCGCAGCGTCACGGCGATCGAACAGTTGCAGCCGCACGAGCGTTTCGACACGGTCATCAATCTCGCGGGGGCGCCGGTGCTGGGCGGGCGCTGGAGCAAGCGCCGGCAGGCGCTGCTGCTCGCCAGCCGCGTCGGCGTGACCGAGTCGCTGATGCGCTGGGTCGAGACCGCCGAGGTCAAGCCGCGCACGTGGGTCCAGGCATCGGCGATCGGCTACTACGGCGTGCGTCCGGCCGACGAGCGGCTCGACGAAGGCAGCCGTGCCGGCACCGGCTTCATGGCCGAGCTGTGCCGGCAGTGGGAGCAGTCCGCGCAGCCGCTCGAGCGCCACGGGGTGCGCACGGTGGTGCTGCGGCTGGGCCTCGTGTTCGGCCCCGGCGGCGCGTTGCGCTCGATGCTGCTGCCGCATTACTTCGGCATGGGCGGGCGCTTCGGCGACGGCGCGCAGGCGATGAGCTGGATCCACCGGGACGACGTGCTGCGCATCGTCGCGCGCGCGATGTCGAACCCGGGCATGCGCGGCGTCTACAACGCGGTCGCGCCGGCGCCGTTGACCCAGCGCGAGTTCGTGCAGGTCGTGACGAAGGTGCTGCGCCGTCCCGCCTGGCTGCACGTGCCGGCCGCGCCGCTGCGTTACGCGATGGGCGAGATGGCCGAGCTGCTGCTGGACGGCCAGCGCGTGATGCCCGCGCGGCTGCATCAGGACGGGTTCATGTTCCGCTTCCCGACGGCCGAGCACGCGCTGCGCGACCTGACGAATCGGCCGCATGCGGATTTTCCGCGCACGGCATGCCGTTTCCCGCGCGGTCGTGTATAAATTCGGCGTGAATCCGCCCGGGCGCCGTCGTGCGTCCCGGGCGTTCCGCATCCGACCCAACAAGGAGACTGCATGCTGCGCATCCTCGGCAAGATCCCGTCCATCAACGTCCGCAAGGTGCTGTGGCTGTGCACCGAGCTGGACCTGCCGTTCGAACAGGAAGACTGGGGCGCGGGCTTTCGCGCGACCGACGATCCGGCCTATCTCGCGCTGAACCCGAACGGTCTCGTGCCCGTCATCAAGGACGACGATTTCGTGCTCTGGGAATCGAACACGATCATCCGCTATCTCGCGAACCGTCATGGCGGCGACGCGCTGTATCCGGCCGAGCCGCAGGCGCGCGCACGGGTCGATCAATGGATCGACTGGCAGGGTTCGGACCTGAACCGCTCGTGGGTCGGCGCGTTTCTCGGCCTCGTGCGGAAATCGCCCGATCACCAGGATCCGGCCGGTATCGCGCAGTCGATCGCGGGCTGGACGAAGCACATGCGCGTGCTGAATGCGCAGCTCGAGGCGACCGGCGCGTTCGTGGCCGGCGCCACCTTCACGCTCGCGGACATCCCGATCGGCCTGTCGGTGAACCGCTGGTTCGGCACGCCGTTCGAGCATCCGGAGTTCCCTGCGGTGTCGCGCTATATCGAACGTCTCGCGACGCGCGAGGGCTTCAAGCGGTACGCGGGCAGCGCGAACCCGTGACACGCCGCCGGCCGCGCGCGGCGCGGCCGGCGTTGCCACGGCAGCAGCAGCGCGGCCGGCGCGCGAGGGCGCGCCGTCGTCACGCGCCGGCCGCCGGCACCGCCGCGAGCACGCGTGCGAGGAACGCCTCGTGGTTCCACGCGGATTCCGGCCTCGACAGCCCGAGCCGCACGACCACCAGTTGCCGGCTCGGCACCACGCTCACGAACTGGCCCTCATGGCCGATCGCATGAAACGCGTCGGCCGGCATCGCGACCGCATGCGGATCGCGATCGTTGAACGGCTCCGGCACCTTGACCCATAACTGCGCACCGTACGCCTGGTCCGACGACTGCGGCGTCGCGCGCGTCAGGTAGCGCACCCACCCCTCGGGCAGCAGCCGCTGGCCGTTCCACACGCCGTCCTGCAGCAGCAACTGCCCGAAGCGCGCCCAGTCGCGCGCGCTCGCATACAGGTAAGACGGGCTGACGAACGTGCCGGACGCGTCGGGCTCGAAGACCGCGCTGCGCATCCCGAGCGGCGCGAACAGCGCGCGGCGCGGAAACGCGAGGTAGTCGTCCTCGCTGCCGCCCAGCGCTTCGCGCATCACGCGCGCGACGATCGCGCTCGTGCCGCTCGAGTAGTCCCACCGTGTGCCGGGCGCCGCGGCGAGCGGCTTCGCCGACGCGAACCGCGCGGTATCGGGCTGCGTGAACAGCATCACGGCCACGTCGGACAGCGGGTCGTCGTAGTCCTCGTTGAATTGCAGGCCGCTCGTCATCCGCAGCAGCTCGTCGAGCGTGATGGCCGCGCGCGGATCGCCGCCGCCGCGCCATTCGGGCAGCAGCGCCGCGGTGTCGGGCGACAGCCGGTGCTGCGCGACGAGCGTGCCGACCAGCGCGGCCGTCACGGTCTTCGTCATCGACCAGCCGGGCAGCGGCGTATCGGCCGTGAAGCCGGGCGCATAGCGTTCGGCGATCACCTGGCCGCGCCACATCACCACGACCGCGCGCGTGCGTCGCGGCCGTGCCGGATCGGGTTCGTCGAACGCGCGGTCGAGCGCGCTCCGCAGCCTGGCGGCATCGATGCCGGCGGGCGCCGCCGCCGGTGCCGGCTGCGCGGGCGGCGGATCGGGGAGGGGCGGCAAGGCAGCCGGCAGCGCGGCCTGCGACGTGCTCGACGGCGGTCCGGGCACGAGCGTGCAGCCGAGCCCGGGCCGGAACTCGGCTTCGCGCTCGGCGAAGCCGGCGAAGGTCGCCACTGCGCGATGGCGGCCGGGATCGAGCGACGGGCGTACCAGCTTCAGCAGCGGATGCACGCCGGCCATGATGTCGACGTCGATCACGGACGCGGCCGGGCGGCCAGACACGTACACGCCGGAACACAGCGCCTTGGCCGCATAGCCGGTCGCGATCGGCGCGAGCCGGGACAGCATGTAGCCCGCGTAGCCGGCACCTGCGACGAGCGCGAGCGCAGTGCCGCGCAGGATCAGCTTCTTGAGGGAGATCGTCATGCGCGAGCGTCCTCGGTGGCGTGCCGGCCGGCAACGATCAGGCAGTGTCGCAGGTTCGGGCGCCGCGTTGCAATCGCGACGTCGTGACGCGTGGCGACCGGCCGCCGCGTGGCGATCGGCACGTTGTCGTGCAGCGAACGGGTTGAAACTGCACGGGCCGTCGGCCGATAATCGTCCGGCATTGCTCTCCCAGTCAAACCGTTATCGGAAAACGCCATGTCCTACGACAACAACAATCCGTTCGCAAAAATCCTGCGCGGCGAACTGCCGTGCGTGAAGGTTGCGGAAGACGACGCAACCCTCGCGATCATGGACCTGATGCCGCAGGCCGACGGCCACGTGCTCGTGATTCCGAAGGAGCCGGCCGCGCAGATTTTCGACCTGTCCGCCGACGGGGCGGCGGCCGGCATCCGCATGACGCAGCGCGTCGCGGCGGCGGTGCGCGCCGCGTTCGAGCCGGACGGCGTGTTCATCGGCCAGTTCAACGGCGCGGCAGCCGGCCAGACGGTCCCGCACGTGCATTTCCACGTGATTCCGCGCCGGGAAGGCGCCGAGTTGCGGATGCATGCGCGCGAGATCGCCGACGCGGCGACGCTCGAAGCGCTCGCGCAGCGCATTCGCGCGCATTTCGTGTAACGCGTCGACGGCGCGCGGCGCGACGGCGGCCCGCCGGCCGGGCGTCGCGGCGCCGCCGGCTGTTTCAGCGGTCATGCGGGGTAACACGTGTAACCGCCCGGGAAACTCGGCCGTGCAAGCCCGGCGCTAGACTCGGCGCATTGCTTCATCGAGCGACAGGAAGGGCGGATCGCCTCTTCGTGCCGGTCGCCGCAGGTCGCGGCGGCGCGGCTTTCGCAAGATGCCATTCGTCTTTCGCGCCGGGAATCGAGCCATGTCCAGACTTCTCATCACGCTTGCCCTGATCGGCGGCCTGTCCGGCTGCTACGTCGCGCCGCCTTACGGCTATGCGCCCGCGCCGGCCTACTACGGCTACGCGCCGGCGTATTACGCGCCGCCCGTCAGCGTCGGGATCGGCGGCAACTTCCGCATCCGCTGATCCGGCGCGGGGCCCCGGCCCCGGCTGCACCGCCGGGGCGGCGGCATTGCGCCCGGCGCATCGCGCGGATTCGCGTGCCGTTTGACGGCGGCGCGCCGCGCGGCGTGCGGCGTGTGCGCGGTTCCTCTCCCTCACGGGAGAACGCATTCCGGCGAGGCCGCCATGACCGTCCCCCGCAAGGTCGCAGCCCTGTCGGGCATTTCCACGCTCGTCTATCTCGGGCTTGCGGTGCTCGGCAGCGGCGGGTTCGCCGCTTTCTTCTCGCCCCCGCCGCAGACCGTCGTCGTGGTCGCGACGCTGGCGATGGCCGTCGCCGCGATGTTCACCGAAGGCAACCTGAGCAGCGGCGAACGCGAGAACCGCGACAACCGCTGGGTGCTCGCGGCGTTCGCGGTCTGCGGGTTCCTGCTCGCGTACCTGCCCGCGCTGACCGACCGGCTGGATTTCTGGACCGTCGGCGGCGCCGCGGTGCGCTGGACCGGCGTCGTGCTGTATGTCGCGGGCGGCGTGCTGCGGATCTGGCCCGTATTCGTGCTCGGCAAGCGCTTCAGCGGGCTGGTCGCGATCCAGCCGGGCCATACGCTCGTGACCGACGGCATCTACCGCCGCGTCCGCAATCCAAGCTATCTCGGCCTGCTCGTCAACGCGCTCGGCTGGGCGCTGGCGTTCCGCTCGGGCGTCGGCGTGCTGCTGGTCGTGTCGATGACGGTGCCGCTCGTCGCGCGGATCCGCTCCGAGGAGGCGCTGCTGCGCGCGCAATTCGGCGCCGAATACGACGCGTACTGCGCGCGGACCTGGCGCCTGCTTCCCGGCGTGTACTGACCGCTCCCTTCATTTCTTCCAATCCGTTCTTTCGGCGCGCTCACGGCGCATGTCCGATGTGTTGCCACGTGTGTCCCGAATGCGCGATCGCGCCGGCGGCCGGCCTGTCGCCGCGTGCGGCCGGGCCCTTGCCAAAGCCAATGCCCGCACGGGTTTCCGGGTTTTTCGGACGGACGTTTACGGTTGGTTATTCGTAAACAACTTGTTACCAGAATGTCCGGGGCAAGGAGCCGGGACCGGTGCTATTCTTCGCCGCAAGCTCATTGAAATAAACGGGTCCGCGGTTTGGCGCCTCACCTGGCGCGGCGTCGATCGATTCAGATCGTCGTATCGAGCGGACCTTCGATAACCCGATTGCGAACAAGGAAGAATCCGGGAATGTGGAAGAAAATCGCACCCGCTCTCGTCGTCGCCGCGCTGACCGGCGCGACTGCGCTGCCGGCCTTGGCAGGTGACATGAACAACGCGCTTGGCGGCGCGCTCGGCGGGGTCGCCGGCGCAGCGGTCGGCGGCGCGCTCGGCGGCAGCACGGGCTCGGTGATCGGCGGCGCCATCGGCGGCGGCGCGGGTGGCGCGGTGACGTCGAATCGTCACGAGCGCACCGGCGCGATCATCGGCGGCGCGCTCGGCGGCGGCGCGGGCACCGCGGCAGGCAACGCGATGGGCGGCCGCACCGGCGGCCTGCTGGGCGCGGCGGTCGGCGGCGGCGCGGGCGCGGCGCTCGGCGGCAACCTGTCGCGCAGCTCGTACGAACGCGACCACGGCGATCGCGGCTACCGTCATCGCAAGCATCGCCACCGCCGCGACTGGGACTGATCGCCGCTGGCGCGGCACGGTGCGCGACCGGCGCACCGGCGCGCCGATCGCATCGGCCCCGACCTGCGATTCGGCCCGGCGGCTCTGCCGGGTCGCCGTCGCCGGCAACATCGCCCCCTTTTCCTGCTTCATCCACCGCTGCCTGCTGACCGACCGACGGCCCGACCCGTCTCCCTTCCCGCCGTATTTCCCGCTTTCCGACCGCAGTGCTTGTGGCACCTGAATACACCCGTGCAGCGCAGGCGGGCGCTATTTGCCGTTAGCCCGGCTCACTCGGTTCACTCGGTTCACTCGGCTCACCCGGCTCACCCGGCTCACCCGGCTCACCCGGCTCACCCGGCTCACCCGGCTCACCCGGCTCACCCGGCTCACCCGGCTCACCCGGCTCACCCGACTCGCCCGACTCGCCCGACTCACCCGACTCGCCCGACTCGCCCGATTCGCCCGATTCGCCCGATTCGCCCAATGCGCCCAATGCGCCCAGCTCGCTTTCCCGCTTCGCTTTGACGGTCCGACGGCCTGACGGCAGCCCGTGACCGACGCGGCTTGCCGCCACGCACACGTCAGTGCTCTCCCGACCGCGTCACCCGATGGATCGCAACCCGCGTGCGCGAACTGCCTTGCCGCTGTCGTCCGTATCGCGTCATGGCGGCGTTCCGGCGCACCTGTGCGTGGCCGCATTCGTCAGGATTTCCCCGATAGCCAGGCCGCCGCGCCACGCTCCTTCGCCGCACATCGCGGGTTCCAGCGGGCAGTGGGAAATCGAATGGAATCCATCGCAACATTTAATTGGTCGATTGAGGGTGACTTCGCTATCGTCGGCGATGCCCGTGTACGGAGCCGAACCGTGCCGTCAGCCGCGCCTCGCCGCACGATCGCGCGGCCCGGCCGCCGGTCCCGCAAGCAGGGGGGCCGCCGCGTTCGATGAGCCGGAAGACCCCGTCGCGAAGCCTGGCCGACCGAACGAGGGCGCATGCGCCTTCAAGCCACCCCGGCAACGAAGTCCCGCCGCCGCCCGCGCGCCCAGCGCGTGTGCGTGCCGCCCGATGCCGTTGGCGCCCGGGGCTGCCCAACCCATTGCCTGGATGCACCATGTCTAAGACAACGTATTACGCGCCGCACGGCGGCCACCCGCCACAGACGGATCTGCTGACCGATCGCGCGATGTTCACCGAGGCGTACGCGGTGATCCCGAAGGGGGTGATGCGCGACATCGTCACGAGCTGGCTGCCGTTCTGGACGAACACGCGCCTGTGGGTGATCGCCCGCCCGCTGTCGGGTTTCGCCGAAACCTTCTCGCAATACATCGTCGAAGTGAACCCGGGCGGCGGCAGCGACAAGCCCGAGCAGGACAGGAACGCCGAAGCCGTGCTGTTCGTCGTCGAAGGCGAGGCCGAGCTGACGCTGCAGGGCGCGAAGCACACGCTGAAGCCGGGCGGCTACGCGTTCATTCCGCCGGGCGCCGACTGGACGCTGCACAACGTCAGCGATGCGGCGGTGCGCTTCCACTGGGTTCGCAAGCATTACCAGGCCGTCGACGGCATTCCGCTGCCGGAGGCATTCGTGACCAACGAGCAGGACGTCGAGCCGATCCCGATGCCGGGCACCAACGGCGCATGGGTGACGACGCGCTTCGTCGACATGAGCGACATGCGCCACGACATGCACGTGAACATCGTGACGTTCGAGCCGGGCGGCGTGATTCCGTTCGCCGAGACGCACGTGATGGAGCATGGGTTGTACGTGCTCGAAGGCAAGGCCGTCTATCGCCTGAACCAGGACTGGGTCGAGGTCGAGGCGGGCGATTTCATGTGGCTGCGTGCGTTCTGCCCGCAGGCATGCTATTCGGGCGGCCCCGGCCGCTTCCGTTACCTGCTGTACAAGGACGTGAACCGTCACATGAACCTGACGCTGAACCCGGCGCGCTGAGCGCCGCGCCGGCAGTCGAACGCGAAAGCCCGCCGGCGCAATGTCGGCGGGCTTTTCTTCATGCCGGGATCGCTGCCCGGACCAATACGGCGGGCGCATCCGGGCGGGCGGCGACGGTCGGTCGGGGCCGCACCGGCGACCGTGCCCGCGCCGGCAAGACGCGGGCGCCGCGCGTCATCCCGCCGGCCGGTCGCGCAACGGCGCATCGGCCAGACGCAGGTCGTGCGCCAGGTCGATCAGCGCGCGCAACCGCGCGGGCACGAAACGATGGCCCGAGTAATAGAGCCGCAGCCCGCCGAACGACGGACACCACGGTACGAGCACCGGCACCAGGGTGCCGGCCTCCAGTTCTTCGGCGATGAACCATTCCGAGATGAAGCCGATGCCCAGCCCGGACAGGATGGCCTGCTTGATGGCGGCCAACTCGTTGAGCGCGAGCCGCACGGGCAGATCCATCTGCAGCTTCTGTCCCTTGCGTTCGAGTTCCCAGTGATAGATGCCGCCGTGGGACATGCGCATGCCGATGCTTTGATGTTCGAGCAGATCGCGCGGATGGCGAGGCGTGCCGTGACGTTTCAGATACTCGGGCGTCGCAACCACCAGCATGCGGATGTCGCGCGAGAGCGCCACGGCGATCATGTCCTGCGGCACGGATTCGGCCAGGCGGATGCCGGCGTCGTAGCCTTCGGCGACGATGTCGATCATGCGCGACTCGCTCACGATGTCGATGCGGACCTCGGGATAGCGCTGCGCATACGGGACCAGGAGCGGTTCCATCAGGAGCGGCGTCGCGCCCTGCGGTGCGTTGATGCGCAGCGTGCCGCTGGGCTGGCCGGACCCGGTGCCGGCCTCCTCGCCGGCGCTCCGGATCTCGGCGAGCGCCGGCGCGATGCGCGTCACGTAGCGCTGGCCGGCGTCGGTCAGCGACACGCTGCGGGTCGAGCGGTTGAACAGCCGCACCTTCAGGCGCGCTTCCAGCCCGGCCACGGCGCTGCTGACCGCCGTCGTGGACATGCCCAGCTCCAGCGCCGCGCCGCGAAAGCTGCTGCGGCGCGCGACGGCCAGGACCACTTCCAGCTCGGTCATTCCGGTGCGATGCATCGATTGTCCTGATTTTCGGGATGAGTCATCAGCGATAAGGTGGCTTATCAGAACAGTAACGTATTCCTAGACTGCGTGTCGTGACAGCTTGTCGGATACGCACAAAGGAGTACGCAGCATGCAACGCATCGAACAGATCTACATCGACGGCGCATTCGTGACGCCGCACGGCAGCGAATGGTTCGACCTGCACGACCCGAGCACCGAGCAGGTGATCGGCCAGGTCCGCCTAGGCGACGCGCAGGACGCCGGGCAGGCGATCGCGGCCGCGCGGGCCGCGTTCCCCGGCTGGTCGCGCACCACGCGGGCACAGCGCCGCGCCGCGCTCACGGCCATGCTCGAGGCCGTCGTCGCGCGGGAGGACGACCTGATGCAGGCGATCGTGACCGAATACGGCGCGCCGACGGTGCGCGGCCGCTGGATGGCGACCTATCCGGCGGACGCGATCCGGCAGGCCATCGCCGCGCTGGAATCGTTCGTGTTCGAGGAGCAGGCCGGATCGGCCCGCGTGGTCATGACGCCGGTCGGCGTGGCCGGCCTGATCACGCCGTGGAACAGCGATGCCGGGTTCATCTGCAACAAGCTCGCCACCGCGCTGGCGGCCGGCTGCACCGCGGTCATCAAGCCCAGCGAGATGAGCGCGATGCAGACGCAGATCGTGACCGAGGCGCTGCATGCGGCGGGCTTGCCGAAGGGCGTGTTCAACATCGTCAACGGGCGCGGCGACGTGGTCGGCGACGCGATCTCGAGCAGCCCGGATGTCGCGAAGATCTCCTTCACCGGCTCGTCCGCGGTGGGCCGGCATCTGGTGAGCGCGGGCGCGGCCACGATGAAACGCGTGACGCTGGAACTCGGCGGCAAGTCGCCCACGGTCGTGCTCGACGATGCGGATTTCGCGAGCGTCATGCCGCTCGTGCTGCAGGCGGGATTCATCAACAGCGGCCAGGCGTGCATCGCGGGTACGCGCGTCCTGGTGCCGCGCCGCCGGCTCGCGGAATTCGAAGCGGCGATCACGCAGGCGGTGGCGCACGTCCGTTCCGGCGATCCGCGCGACGCGGGCACCGACATCGGGCCGATGGTGAGCGCGAAGCAATGGGAACGCGTGCAGGACTACATCCGTATCGGGCAGGAAGAAGGCGCGGTGCTGCTGGCGGGCGGTGAGGGGCGGCCCGACGGCCTGCGCGCCGGGTGGTACGTGAAACCCACGGTCTTTTCGCGGGCGAGCAACCGGATGCGCATCGCACAGGAGGAAATCTTCGGCCCGGTGCTGACCATCATTCCCTATGAGGACGATGCCGATGCGATCGCCATTGCCAACGACACGCGCTACGGCCTGAGTGCGGTGGTGCTGGGCCAGGACGCGGAGCGTTGCGAGCGCGTGGCGCTGCGGATCGACGCCGGCCGCGTGCTCGTCAATACGCTGGCGCATGAGCCGCTTGCGCCGTTCGGCGGTTTCAAGCATTCGGGCCTGGGGCGCGAAATGGGCCGGTGGGGCATCAGCGCGTACCTGGAACCCAAGACCCTGATCGGGAGCGCCGGCCGGGTGGCGTGAGCCGGCGTGGCGATCCGGCACCCCTGCATGCCCGCAGGGGCGTTTGCGTTTCCCGGCATGCCGCATCGCATGCCGTGCGACAAGGCGTTGCCGGGGATGGCGCCCCGGGGCGCAACGGATGCATGCGGTGCGTGCGATGCGGCGCGTGCGCACGGCGCAGGGCCGCCCGCGAATGCGGCGGTGTTGCGCGCCTACGCGTCGAGCGCGTGCGCGGCGTGGTGGGCGACCGCCAGCCGCGTATCGGGCGGCAGGCCGTCTTCGATCAGCCACAGGGCCGACAGGCCCGCCCACGCCAGAATCCACCGCAGCAGCCGGCGACGGTCGAGCTGCGCGGCATCGGCCACGACCTCGACGCGCCGCGCGAAGCGCGCGCGATCGGCCGCGATGTCGTGCGCAGGATTGCAGAACAGGTTCGCGTAGTCGAACGCGCGATCGCCGCGCAGCCCTTTCGGGTCGATCGCGAGCCAGCCGCGATCGCCGAAATGCAGGATGTTGCCGTGATGGATGTCGCCGTGCAGCACGACTTCGTCGACGGACGGCGCGGCCAGCAGTTGGCGCGCGACCGTCGCCGCGCGGCGCAGCACGTCGTTGGCCGAAGCATCCGACAGCAGCGCATCGAACCAGTCGTGCAGCGGCACGAGCGCAGGCGCTCCCGGCGCACGGTGCGCATGCAGCCGCGCGACGACGTCGCATGCGATACGCATCGCGTCGTCGTCGCGGCCCGATGCCGAGTAACCGGCCAGCGACGGCGCGGGCTGCGCGCGTTCGAGCAGGATCGCGTCGCGGTCGTGCCGCCATACCTGCGCCGCGCCTTGCCCGTTCCACCAGATCATCAGCGCGTTGCCGCGCCGCTCTTCGTCGCAGATGGCGACCTTCAGCATCGCGTGCCGCGCGTGCCGGAGAACGGGCAGCACGCCGCCGCTCGCGGTCAGGATCGCGTCGCCGTCGCGGACGAGGCCCCACGGGCCGATGTATCGATCGAACATGACGCGATGGTACAGGCGAACCGGATCGGGCGCCGCGCGGTTCGCCCGGCGGCGTTGCGCGGGCCTGCGCAATTCGCGTGAACGGCTCGCCGTCCTTTCCTGAATAAAATTTAGCCTGCCAAACTTTGGCTAAATAATGTT
This sequence comes from Burkholderia paludis, assembly GCF_000732615.1. GTDB lineage: Bacteria > Pseudomonadota > Gammaproteobacteria > Burkholderiales > Burkholderiaceae > Burkholderia > Burkholderia paludis. Next base: position 130 of record NZ_JPGL01000070.1, on the reverse strand, counting down.
CCGGTTTCGGCCTATCCCTTCGACAATGCGCGCCTTCCGTGACGGGGCACGCCAGATGCGCGCCGGCCGTCGCGGCGTTGAAGAAGGAGCCCCACATGACCGACCAGACCGCCCACCCACCCCCGCAACC
>NZ_JPGL01000069.1 GCF_000732615.1 Burkholderia paludis | reverse complement strand
TCCTCGATCCGTGCACGCACGAACATCCCCGGCAGCAGCACCTTGCCCGGGTTCGGGAACACCGCGCGGATCGTCACCGAGCCGGTGGTCTGGTCGACCGTCACGTCCGAGAACTGCAGCTTGCCCTGCTCCGAATAGGTCTTGCCGTCCTCCAGGATCAACGACACCTTCGCCGCGCCCGGGCCGGTCGTCTTCAGGCGCCCGCTCTGCACGTCCTGACGCAGCTTCAGCCCTTCGAGGCTCGACTGCGTGAGGTCGACATACACCGGGTCGAGCTGCTGCACCGTCGACATCAGCGTCGCCTGGCTCGCCTGCACGTACGCGCCCGGCGTCACCTGCGAGATGCCGACGCGGCCCGTGATCGGCGACACGACGTCGGTATAGCCGAGGTTGATCTGCGCGGTATCGACCGCCGCCTTGCCGGCCGCGACGTCCGCCGCGGCCTGGCCCTGCGTGGCCACCGCGTTGTCGTAGTCCTGCTTGCTGACCGCGTTCGCGGCCACCAGCACCTTGTAGCGCGCGACCAGCGCGTTCTGCGTGACGAGGTTCGCCTGCGCCTTCGCCAGCGTCGCCTTCGCGCTGTTCAGCGCGGCGATGTACGGTGCCGGGTCGATCTTGTAGAGGCGCTGGCCAGCCTTGACGTCGGTGCCTTCGGTGAATTCACGGCGCAACACGATGCCGTCGACCCGCGCGCGCACCTGCGCGACGAGGAACGCACTGGTGCGGCCCGGCAGTTCGGAGAAGACCGGTACGGATTGCGGCTGGACGGTGACGACGCCGACTTCCGGCGTTTGCGGCGGCGGTGCCGATTCTTTTTTCCCGCACGCGGCCAGGAAAACGGCGGCCGTCGCGACAGTGATTAAGCGGTATGGAACCCGTTCGACGCGCATGGAGCGACCTCTGTGTATAACCAATGGAATAAGTGCCACACCCGACCGTCGGGAGTGCAACACGGATGCGCCTCGCGGCGCAGATCGAACACCTGAATTACTGGACTACTGGATACGGCACGTCGGCACGCGACCTCCATGCCGACGGGATGCAGCGAACTGCGGACTGGTGCTTGGGCGGGAATCAGCAGTGTGGGATATTAACTGATTGCCACTTGGGTCATTCGATCGTAGGGTGGTATTGTATATACATTCACGAATGTATGTAAAAAGCCCGTTTATGCCCCGCCAACGGTCCAGTCTTACGGATTGTTACCAATCGCAAGCATAGCCCGTCTGCACGACGGCGGCGAGGGTCACCGACCCTATATTCATCTACGATCGATCCAATCAGGCCTGCACATGGTCAGACGTACCAAGGAGGAGGCGCTCGAGACGCGCAATCGCATCCTCGACGCCGCCGAGCACGTGTTCTTCGAGAAGGGCGTGTCGCACACGTCGCTCGCGGACATCGCCCAGCACGCCGGCGTGACGCGCGGCGCGATCTACTGGCATTTCGCGAACAAGAGCGAGCTGTTCGACGCGATGTTCGACCGCGTGTTTCTGCCGATCGACGAGTTGAAGCGGATGCCGCTGGACGCGCCGGGCGGCCATCCGCTCGAGAAGATCCGCCAGATCCTGATCTGGTGCCTGCTCGGCGTGCAGCGCGACCCGCAGCTGCGCCGCGTGTTCAGCATCCTGTTCATGAAGTGCGAATACGTCGCGGACATGGAGCCGCTGCTGCAGCGCAATCGCGCGGGGATGAGCGAGGCGCTGCACGCGATCGACGCCGATCTGGCGGCAGCCGTGCGGCTCAAGCTGCTGCCCGAACGGCTCGATACGTGGCGCGCGGCGCTGATGCTGCACACGCTGGTCAGCGGCTTCGTGCGCGACATGCTGATGCTGCCCGACGAGATCGATGCCGAGCAGCATGCGGAAAAGCTCGTCGACGGCTGTTTCGACATGATGCGCTACAGCCCGGCGATGCTGAAGGCCGCCGACTGACGCGCAGGGCCATCGCCTGCCCGCAGCGGTTTGCGTTTCTCCGGACGGCGGGCGGCAACGCGCCGCCCGCCCGGTTCAGGCCGCCTTCACGCGCCGCTCGCGGGCCCGCCCGTTCGACGCGACCACCGAATCGCACTGCGGCATCGGCGCGCCGGCCAGTCCGGCGATCCACGCGTCGGTCGACATCACGGCGGCAAAATTCGACTGGAACACCACCGCGTACGCGCGGTGAATCTCCTCGGCGCTCGCCGCGCCCGCTTCGTTCTCGTACGGCAGCGCGCCCGTCGCGTCGTTCAGGTATTCGACCTTCAACGCCGCGTGTGCCGCGTGATAGACCGTCGATGCATTGCAGTTGTGCGTCATGTAGCCGGTCACCGCCAGCGTGTCGACACCGTGCGCGTCGAGCCACGCGGCCAGATCGGTCCCCGCAAACGCGCTCGCCTGCGACTTCTCGATCAGATGTGCATACGGCCGGCTGGCGACCACCGCATGCAGCGCGGCGCCGTCGGAACCGGGCGCGAAGATCGGTGCGCCGGCCGGCGCGACGTGCTGGACGACGATCACCGGCACGCCGGCCGCATGCGCGGCATCGATCGCGCGGCCGATGTTCGCGAGCGACACGTCGAGCGGCGGATACTCGATCGGCAGGTTGCCCGTCACGTATTCGTTCTGGACGTCGATCACGATCAGCGCCCGGCGGGCGGCGGGACGGGAGGCGGATTGAGAGGCGGGATGCGGGACGGCGTTCGACATGGCGGGCTCCGGGTCGGTGGAGCGCGGCGCCGCCCCGGGACGGGACGGCCAGCCGCGCGATGCGATGCATTGTCGGGCCGCGTCGCCCACGCGGACAGTGGCCCGATAGCCATTCTTCGATAGAATCGGGCCATCGCCATTCCGGAGCCCGCCATGGCCGCCGCCGTCCCGCCCGCCCCGCCCCGCCCGACCGTCGTCGCCGTGATCGCGTACGACGGCGTCAGTCCGTTCCACCTGTCGGTGCCGTCCGTCGTGTTCGGCAAGGAGCGCGACGCGGCCGCGTCGCCCGTATTCGAATTCCGCGTCTGCTCGGCCGAGCGCGGCCCGCTGTCGACGACGGGCGGCTTCACGATCACCGCGCCGTACGGCCTCGACGGGCTCGACGACGCGGATATCGTCATCGTGCCCGCGTGGCGCGACCCGGACGAAGCGCCGCCCGACGAGCTGCTCGACGCCGTCCGCGCGGTTGCCGCCCGTGGCGCGCAACTCGTCGGGCTGTGCCTGGGCGCTTACGTGCTCGCCGCCGCCGGCCTGCTCGACGGCCGCCCGGCCACCACGCACTGGGCCTGGGCCGACGACTTCGCGCAGCGCTTTCCGCGCGTGAAGCTCGATCCGGACGTGCTGTACGTGGACGACGGCAACCTGATGACGTCGGCCGGCACGGCCGCGGGGCTCGACTGCTGCCTGCACGTCGTGCGGCGGCGCTTCGGCTCCGACGCCGCGAACCAGATCGCGCGCCGTCTCGTGATCCCGCCGCACCGCCAGGGCGGGCAGGCCCAATACGTGCCGCAGCCGGTTGCCGCGCACCCGCGCGACGCACGGCTCGCGGGCCTGCTCGACTGGGTGCGCGCACGCCTCGATACCGCGCACAGCGTCGATTCGCTCGCCGAACGCGTGCTGATGAGCCGGCGCACGTTCACGCGGCACTTCCGCCAGGCGACCGGCACGACCGTCACCGCATGGCTGCAGGCCGAACGGCTCGCACGCGCGCAACACCTGCTGGAAACCACCGGACAATCGATCGACGCGATCGCGCAGGCGGCCGGGTACGGATCGAGCGTGTCGCTGCGCCAGCATTTCGCGGGCGCGCTCGGCACGTCGCCGTCCGCGTATCGAAGGGAATTTCGCGGCGCCGGAAGCGGCGCCGAGGCAGGACGCTAGCGCCCGCTCCGCGAACAACGGCGCAACGGGCAGGCCGTGAAGCAGCGCCGGCGGCCGAACGGGGCGGCGGCTCAGCCGCCGTTGATCCAGCGCGTCGCGTAAAGCAGCAGCGCGACGAACACGATCATCGCGGCCCACGCCCACACGGGCACCGTACCGGAACCGCGATGCGGGAGCGCGCTGGCCGCGCGCCCGGTCAGCGCGCCGCCGAGATGCGGCAGCGGACGCTTCGTCGCGGCCATCAGCGACGCCGGCCGCAGGAACACATGCTGGCGCCGGTGCGCGGCCGAGCGCGCGCGATTCGGCGCGAGACCGTGCTTCGCCTGCACGACCGCGCAGAATTCACGGAAGAAATCGTCGGTCCATTCGCGCAGCGCGTTGTCGATCTGCCGCCCGGGCAGCTCCGCGAGCGGTCCGCTCGCCGTCGCCCAGACCACGTACGACAGACGCGTCGCGTCCGCGTCGTCATCCGGCATCAGCACGAGCTCGACCTGGCCGCGCAGCGCGCCGAGGCCATCGGCCCGCGCCTTGAAATTGATCACGCGGCGCGGCTGCCCTTGCGCGTCGTCCCGTTCGGCGGCCGCATGCGCCCGCACGTCGTAGCGGGCACGCAACGGGCCGAGCGGCACCGTGATCGTCAGCGCGAACTCGCCGTGCGCCAGCTTCGCGAACGATTCGCAATGGTCGAAGCTCGCCCGCAGCAATGCGAGATCCTCGAAAGCCTCCCGCACGACAAGCGGCGCGAGCGGTACGCGTAACGTGTCGTTCAGTTCCATGACGCCTCCCCGATGAACGCGCGCCGCATCAGGACGTCTCGACGAGACTGTCGATCCGTGCGACATCGAAGGCGACGTAGTGCGCGAGCGCGGACGCCGCCCCCTCCGGTTCCTCGTAACTCCATGCGGCGCGCTCGATCACGCCGTCTTCCGTCTGCAAATCGAAGTGCACGGCCTGCCCCCTGAACGGACAGGTCGTCGTGATGGCCGATTTCACGAGCCGGCGCATGTTGACGTCGCGACGCGGCAGGTAGTGGATGTCCGGCAGTCCGGATTCGCGCACGGTCAGCGCGCCATGCGAATCGGCGTACGTGATGCCGCGATGGATCACGCGCACGCGATGGCGGTTCGGCACGATTTCGAGTCGAGGATCGGCGGCATCGGACATCGTTTCTCCTTCGGGCGGCCCGGCGGGCAGGCCGGGCGCAGGAAACGAAAAAGCCACGGCAGGGTGCCGTGGCTTCATTATGGGCGAAACTTCGTCCGAATGCGCGACCCGGGCCGGGGCCGCAGATAGCAGGCTACTGCGCGCTCCACTGGAACGCGGTTTTCGTGCCGCCCTTCGCCCCGACCGTGACGGCGTGCGATTCATCGTTGCCCTGATACGACGCATGCACCGTGTAACGCCCCGGCGGCACCTTCACGAGCATGTACGGCCCGCGCGCGTCGGTTTTCAGCACGTCGGCGCCCTTGCCGTCGACGATCCGCACGTGAACGTCGGCCAGGAACTCGCCACCCTTGCCGGTGAAGCGCAGCGCCAGCGGCCACTTCGATTCGTTGCGCTGGAAGGCCGTCGACTCGTCCTGCCCGACGCCGCCGGACACGAAGCTGACGTCGCCCTGCTGGCGTGCGGCAGGCAAGCCGTCCTGCGCGTACGCGCCGGTCGCCCCGGCTGCGAGGCCGGCGGCCAGGGCCGCGGCGACGGCAAATCGGGACACGTTGCGTAGATGGTGCATGGCTCTCTCCTTGGGGTCGGAACATGGGCCGGGCGCGGCGCCGCGCGAACGAACGGCGGCGCCCGTCGTGGCCGGTCAGCTCAGGTCGACCGGCACGAAGATCTGGGCATTATCGCGCTGGATCAGCAACGCCAGGCTGTCGCCCGCGTTCTTGACCGCATCGCGCAACTGCTCGGGGCTCGTGACCGGGCGGCCGTTGACCGCGAGGATCACGTCGCCGGGCTGGATGCCCGCGTTGGCGGCCGGCCCGCCGGCCTGCTGCACGATCAGCCCGTGCGACAGGTTGTCGGCACTGCGCTCCTGCGGCGACAGCGGCCGCACCGCGACACCCAGGCGCCCCTGCTCGACCGGCCCGCCGTCGTTCGACGCCAGCTTCGCGTCGGCCATCGCGCCGAGCGTCACGCTGACCGACTTCTTCGACTTGTCGCGCCAGATCTGCAGATCGGCCTTCGAACCCGGCTTCAGGTTCGCGATCTGCGCGGGCAGCGACGTCGAATCGGCGACCGGCGAGCCGTTGACCGACAGGATCACGTCACCCGGTTGCAGGCCCGCCTTCGCGGCCGGGCCGTTCGGATCGACCGAGCTGACGAGCGCGCCGTCCGGCTTCTGCAGCCCGAACGAACTCGCGAGCGTCTGGTTCAGCCCCTGCACGGCGACGCCGAGACGGCCGCGACTCACGTGCCCGGTCTTCACGAGCTCGTCCTTCACCTTGATCGCCTCGTTGATCGGGATCGCGAACGACAGGCCCTGGAAGCCGCCCGTCTGCGAGTAGATCATCGAGTTGATGCCGATCACCTCGCCCTGCAGGTTGAACAGCGGGCCGCCCGAGTTGCCGGGGTTCACCGGCACGTCGGTCTGGATGAACGGCGTGTAGTTCTCGTCCGGCAGCGCACGCGACTTCGCGCTGATGATGCCCGACGTGACCGTGTTGTCGAAGCCGTACGGCGAACCGATCGCGACGACCCACTGGCCGACCTTGCTCTGGCCCGGATCGCCGATCTTCACGGTCGGCAGGCCGCTCGCGTCGATCTTCAGCACCGCGACGTCGGACTGCTTGTCGGAGCCGACAACCTTCGCCCGGTATTCGCGCTTGTCGGTCAGCTTGACCGTGACGACGTTCGCGCCGTCGATCACGTGCGCATTGGTGAGGATGTAGCCATCGGAACTGATCACGAACCCCGAACCGAGGCTCGCGCTCGGCTGGTCGTCCTGCTGCGCGTCGCCGCCCATCCCCGGCACCTGGCCGTAGAAGTGCTTGAAGAACTGGTAGAACGGGTCGCTCGGATCGATCGGCAGTTGCGGCTGCGGCACGCGCCGCGACACCTGCTTCACGACGTGCTTCGCGCTGATGTTCACGACCGCCGGGCCGTAGGTCTCGACGAGCCCGGAGAAATCGGGGATGCCGGTCTTGGCGGCCGCTTCGGCCGGCATCAGCGCGGCGGCCTGCGCGGGCGTGATGATCTGCGGATCGGCGCGGCGGGTGCCGGCGACGTAGCCAGCGGACAGGGCAGCCGCCACGGCGACCGCGACGGCGCCGCGCGCAAGGAATCGGGTGTTCATCGTAGGACCTCCTCTTTGTTGGAATGCAGCGTAACGACCCTGACTTAAAGGAGGCTTAATCAGCCTTGAGCGAAGCTCAGGGCCGGCTCGCGCGCACAACGGGCTCGCGAACGCGCGTTGCCGGCCGCGGTGCCAGGCGCGCTCCGCTGCCCGGAACGATTCATCCGTGCGGCTGGCCCGCCCTTCGCGCGCACAGGCTCCGGGCCACCGCCCGGCGCTCCCGTCAGACGGCTTCCTGCTCGCGCGGCGCCTGGGCCGGCAGGTCGGCGTCGCGGAACACGACGCTCACGAGCAGGCCGCCCGCGGCCGCGTCGCCGAGCGACACCGTCGCCCCCTGCTGCGCGGCCACGCGCTTGACGATCGCGAGCCCGAGCCCGCTGCCGGACACGTCGGTGCGCGCCCGCGCGGAGCTGTCGCGATAGAAGCGGTCGAACACGCGCTCGCGTTCGTCGGCCGGAATGCCCGGCCCGCTGTCGCCGATCTGCACGCATGCGCGGCCGGCCGCGTCGCGGGTCAGCGACACGTCGATGCGGCCGCCGTCCGGCGTGTACTTCACCGCGTTGTCGAGCAGGTTGCCGAACATCACGCGCAGCGCGCCGACGTCCGCGACGACGCTCGCCGCACGCGCCTCCTCGAAGCCGAGATCGATATCGCGGCGCTGCGCGAGCGGCGCATGGGCGGCCACGCATTCGGCGAGCAGCGCCTGCAGATCGATCGGCTCGCGCATCGTCGCGCCGTCCGGTTCGGCGCGCGCGAGCGCGAGCAGTTGCTCCGCGAGGCGCGTCGCGCGCGTGACGCCGTCCTGGAGATCCGCGACCGCCTCGCGGCGGGACGCGTCGTCCTTCGCGCGGGCGACGAGCTGCGCCTGGATCTGCACGGCCGCGAGCGGCGTGCGCAGTTCGTGCGCGGCGTCGGCCACGAAGGCCTTTTGTGTATCGAGCGCGGCCGACAGCCGCGCGAGCAGCCCGTTCAGCGCGCGCACGAGCGGCTGCACCTCGAGCGGCAGGCGCGCGTCGGGCAACGGATCAAGCGCTTCCGGCCGGCGCGCTTCCACCGCGCGCGTCACGCGGCCCAGCGGCGCAAGCCCGCGCCCGACGATCACCCACACGGCCGCGCCGAGGAACGGCAGCAGCACGATCAGCGGCCAGAGCGTGCGCAGCGCGACGTTCGCCGCGAGGCGGTTGCGCACCGACACGGGCTGGGCGAGCTGCACGACGTTGTCGCCGACGATCGCGCCGTACACGCGCCATTCGCCGCGGTCGGTGCGCTCGGTCGAGAAGCCGAGCTCGGCGCGCGGCGCGATAGGCGCACGCGGATGCGAGAAGTACATCAGCACGCCGTTGCGGTTCCAGATCTGGATCACGATGCCTTCGTCGCCGTTGGTGCGCGAGCCGAACACCTGCGAGAAGGGCTCGGACGGCAGCGCCGCGGCGATTTCCTGCAACTGGTAGTCGAACAGTTCGTTCGCCTCGGCGAGCGCCTGCCGATAGATGAGCCAGCCCGCGATGCCCACGCCCGCGACGACGATCGCGAGCAGCCAGATCAGCAATTGATGACGAATCGACCTCACGCGTCAGCTTTCCTTGACGACCATGTAGCCGAGCCCGCGCACGTTGCGGATCAGGTCCGAGCCGAGCTTCTTGCGCAGCGCGTGGATGTACACCTCGACCGTGTTGCTGCCGATCTCCTCGCCCCAGCCGTACATCTTCTCCTCGAGCTGGCTCTTCGACAACACCGCGCCGGGCCGCGCGAGCAGCGCTTCGAGCAGCGCGAACTCGCGCGCGGACAGCGCGACCGGCGCGCCGTCGAGCGTCACCTGGTGCGAAGCGGGATCGAGCGTCAGCGCGCCGTGGCGAATCAGCGATTCGCTGCGCCCGGCCTGACGGCGGATCAGCGCGCGCATCCGCGCGCCCAGCTCGTCGAGATCGAACGGCTTGACGAGGTAGTCGTCGGCGCCCGCGTCGAGCCCCTTCACGCGATCGGCGACCGCGTCGCGCGCGGTGACGATCAGCACCGGCAGCGCCAGGCCGCGCGCGCGCAGCGTGCGCAGCACGTCGATCCCGTCGCGCTTGGGCAGGCCGAGATCGAGCAGCAGCAGGTCGTACGTCTCGCCGCCGAGCGCGGTGAGCGCCGCGTCGCCGTCCTGCACCCAGTCGACCGCGCAGCCGTCCGAGCGCAGCGCCTTGCGCACGCCCTCGGCAATCATTCGATCATCTTCGACAAGCAGAATCCGCATCGGGACAGGCATCCATGGGGCGAGTCAAACACGCCGATCATTGTAGCGCCGCGAATCGCGTGCGCGGCATGCCCGTGGCAAAGATGCGCGCGGGCGCTTCTGCAATGCAACAGAAAGGTGGATTGCAAGGGGCCTGTCCGGACTTGTCTCTACAATGGGCGCTTCGGCGCCCCGCGCGCCCTGCCCGAACCCCGCGCTTCCCCCGTATTCGCCCATGCCGATTTCCGAACTTTCCACCCGGTTTGCCCCCAGCACCCGCGCCTGCCTGCGCGCGGCCACCGTCATCGCCACCTGCGCGGCCCTCGCCTTCGCGCCAGCCGCGCAGGCCCGCAAGAAATCCCACAAGGACGCGCACAAGACCGCCGTCGTGTCGCCGGCCGCGCGCGCGGCCGGCCTGCCGGCGTCCGTGCTCGTCGCGTTGCAGCGCGCAAAGGTGCCGGCGTCGGCGATGAGCGTCGTCGTCGAGCGCATCGGCGATCCGGAACCGCTGATCGCGTGGAATGCGAGCCGGCCGATGCTGCCGGCGTCGACGATGAAGCTCGTGACGACCTTCTCGGGCCTGTCGATCCTCGGTCCCGACTACCGCTGGCACACGACCGCCTACACGGACGGCACGGTCGACCCCGACGGCACGTTGCAGGGCAACCTGTACATCAAGGGCACCGGCGATCCGAAGCTCGTGCCCGAGGAACTGGTCGACCTCGTCGACAAGCTCCGCAAGGCCGGCGTCAAGCGCGTGGCCGGCGGCCTCGTGCTCGACAAGAGCTATTTCGCGCCGTCGACGCGCGACCTGCCGTCGTTCGACGACGATGCGAGCGCGCCGTACAACGTCGGCCCCGATCCGCTGCTGTATGCGTTCAAGGCCGTGACGTTCACCGTCACGCCGGGCGACGACGGCAAGGTGGCCGTCGACGTGCTGCCGCCGCTCGCGAACCTGTCGGTCGACAACCAGCTCGTCGAAGGCACCGGTTCGTGCAGCGCGGCCGCCGCGGCCGCGCGGCCGACACTGACGGACGGCGGCGGCGGGATCATGACCGCATCGTTCGCCGGCGACTATCCGCTGCGCTGCGGCGCGCACACGACCAACCTCGCGATCCTCGATCACACGACGTTCTTCGCACGCGGCTTCCTCGCGCTGTGGCAGCAGGACGGCGGCACGATCGCGGGTCCCGTGAGCGAAGGCAAGGTGCCCACCACCGCGCGCCCGCTGGCCGTGCATCACAGCCCGGTGCTCGGCAGCATCGTCTACGACATCAACAAGTTCAGCAACAACGTGATGGCGCGCAACCTGTTCCTGACGATCGGCGCGGTCAGCGGCAAGCCGCCCGCGACGCCCGAGCAGTCGAGCCGGGTCATCCAGGCGTTCCTGCAGAAGAACGGCATCGCGATGCCCGACCTCGTGCTCGAGAACGGCTCGGGGCTGTCGCGCGAAGAGCATGTGAGCGCGCTGTCGCTCGCCGCGCTGCTGCAGGCCGCGAACGCGAGCCCCGTTGCGCAGGCATTCATCGATTCGCTGCCGATCGCCGGCATCGACGGCACGATGAAGAACCGCCTCACCAACGCCGGCGTGCTCGGCAACGCGCACATCAAGACCGGCACGCTGCGCGACGTGCGCGCGATCGCCGGCTATGTCGCCGGCGCCGACGGCCAGAGCTACGTCGTCGTCAGCTTCATCAACGACGATCACGCGGAAGCCGCGCGCGCCGCGCACGACACGCTGCTCGAGTGGATCTACGCGGGCGCGCACTGACGAGCCGCGCGGGACGGCGCCGCCGGCTGCCGGCGTGCGTCGACCAGCGCCGCGCGGCGCGCCACCCCGTGCAACGGGCCGCCCGCGCGGGCGGCCCGCACCCCGATTCCCGCCCCCCGCGGTTTGAAACGCGGGCCGCCACCAGTGCGCGACGCACCGCGCGCCAACCGTCCCCATAAAACAGGGCCACACCGCCCGCCCCCGTGCCACGCGGCTTCCGTAGAAACCCTGTCCTCAGAGGGAACCCTCTACGCTCCCCTCTCGCCTAGCGCGTGGCGATTGCGTAGGCTGTTGGCCTGACCGATATCTACAACGGGCCACACGCCCGGCCTCACGGCTTGCAGGGGAAAGAAGGAGACACGCCCATGCGATTCGACGTCGAATTGCTTCTGCTCGCGCTGGCGCCCGTCTTCCTGCTCTGTATCGCGTGGGAGGCCTGGCACCTCGCCCGCACTCGTGCGCAGGACCACGTCTATGCGTGGCGCGACACGCTGTGCAACGCGGCGCTCGCGCTGATGCACCAGGGCGCCGACAAGCTCGCGTGGCTGTTCGTGATCCCCGTCTACGCATACTGCTACCGGCACTATCGCCTGTACACGTGGCACGACGGCTGGCTGTCGTTCACGGTGCTGTTCGTCGCCCAGGATTTCCTCTACTACGTGTTCCATCGCGCCAGCCATCGCGTGCGCTGGCTGTGGGCCGCGCACGTCGTCCACCACTCGTCCGAGCGGATGAATTTCTCGACCGCGTTCCGCCAGAGCCTGATGTACCCCGTCGCCGGCATGTGGGTGTTCTGGCTGCCGCTCGCGTTCGCCGGCTTTCCGCCGCAGCAGGTCGTCGGGATCGTGCTGATCAACCTCGCGTTCCAGTTCTTCGTGCACACGCAGGCGATCGGCAAGCTCGGCTGGCTCGAATACGTGCTCAACACGCCGTCGATCCACCGCGCGCACCATGCGCGCAACCCGCGCTACATCGACCGCAATTACGCAGGCGTCCTTGTGATCTGGGATCGCCTGTTCGGCAGCTATGTCGAGGAAACGCCCGACGATCCGCCGCAGTACGGGATCGTCGAGCGGCTCGGCTCGAACAACCCGCTCGTCGCGACCTTCCACGAGTGGATCGCGATGGCCGCCGACGCGTTGCGCGTCGACGGCTGGCGCAACAAGCTGCGCGCGATTTTCGGCCCGCCCGAGTGGGCGAGCGCTTATCATGCGCAGATTGCCGAGGCCGCGAACCCCGATCCGCGCGCCGTGCCGCTTGCGGCTGCGCGCGACCGATAAACCGTTTCAGCCAACGGCCGCCGCGCAGCCCGGAACCGAGCAGGCACGCGGCAGATGAGAAACACATCAGGCCATATCTACGAGGAGATAGAACGATGCAGACACAACAACACGCACCTTTCCGCACCCGGCAGCGCATGCTGCGCACCGCGCAGGTCGCGATCGCCGGCGCCGCGTTCGCCCTGCTCGCCGCGTGCGGCGGCGGCGACGACAACAACAGCGGCAGCGCATCGAACACGCCGCCGTCCGGCGTGAACATGCAGATCGTATCGTTCGGCGACAGCCTGTCCGACGTCGGCACCTACTCGCAGATCAAGCTCGGCTTCGGCGGCGGCCGCTTCACGACCAACCCGGGCCAGGTTTGGACGCAGAACGTCGCGCAGTACTACGGCAATACGCTGCAGCCCGCGAACCAGGGCGGCTTCGGCATCCCGCTGCAGGCCACCGGCGGCCTCGGCTACGCGCAGGGCGGTGCACGCGTGACGCAGCAGCCGGGTATCGGCCATGCGGCCGCAAGCGTCCCGAACGCCGACTACGCACAGGCAACCACCACGCCGATCGCGAGCCAGCTCACGCAATACGTGCAGCAGCACGGCAGCTTCAACGCGAACCAGATCGTGCTGCTGAACGGCGGCGCGAACGACATCTTCTACCAGGTCGCGGCCCTGCAGGCAGGCGCCATCACGCAGGCGCAGCTGCAGCAGAACATCGGCACCGCCGCGCAGCAGCTCGCGGGCCTCGTGCAGCAGATCATCGCGTTGGGCGCGACCCACGTGTTCGTGTCGAACGTGCCGGACATCGGCGGCACGCCGCTCGCGGTCCAGGGCGGCACGCAGACGACCCTCACGCAACTGTCGATGCTGTTCAACGGCACGCTCGCCGCGACGCTGCAGGCGCTCAAGGTCGACACGACCAAGTACGTGCTGGTCGACACGTTCACCTGGCAGGACGGCATCCTCGCGAACTACCAGGCCAACGGCTTCTCGGTGTCGAACACCGGCACCGCGTGCAACCTGCAGGCGATGGTCACGGCCGCCACCCAGTACGGCGTGTCCGACCCGAGCGCGTTCGGCTCGTCGCTGTTCTGCTCGCCGCAGACCTACACGGCCGCGAACGCCGACCAGACCTACATGTTCGCCGACACGGTCCACCCGACGACGCACCTGCACGCACTGTTCGCGCAGTACGTCGAGCAGCAGATCGCGAAATCCGGCGTCGGCAAGTAAGCAGCCGCCCGCCCAAACAGAAACGCCCGACCGGTTCGCCGGTCGGGCGTTTTTTGTTTCCGGTGCGCCGGACTGCGTCAGTCGTGCGCTTCGAACGCGGCCGCCGCGCGGCCCAGGCGATCGTTGACCGCGATCCATTCGACGGTTTCCGGCAGCTTCTCGACGAGAATCCGTGCGACCTGCGCGCGGTCGAGCGCGCGCAGCATTCCGTACAGGTCGCGCGCGTAGGCCTGCGGATCTTCCGGCGCCGCGACGAAATGCACGCCGTCGGCCTGCGCCCAGCGTCCCGCACGCGACGCGCGCGCGACCAGCGCGACACGCTCGCCGTCGGTCTGGGCGGCCGCGAGCAGCGGCTCGAGCGTATCGAACGGCAGCAGCGCGAGCGGCGTGCGCGGCGCGTAATGCGCCTTCAGCGTGCCCGATGCACGCGGCGCGGTCGCGTCGCTGCCGTCCGGCAGCCGCGGCGCGCGGCCGAGCACGTCGGCGATCTGCTGCGGCGTCACGTGGCCCGGGCGCAGCAGCGCCGGGAAGCCGCGCGACAGGTCGAGAATCGTCGACTCGATGCCGACTTCCGAAGCGCCGCCGTCGAGCACGTGCACGGTGTCGCCGAATTCGTCGCGCACGTGCTGCGCGGTCGTCGGGCTCACATGGCCGAACCGGTTCGCCGACGGTGCGGCCACGCCGCCGTGCCCGCCGCGCCGCGCGCTGAACGCGGCCAGCAGCGCCTGCGCAACCGGATGCGACGGGCAGCGCAGCCCCACCGAATCCTGGCCGCCGCTCACGGCGTCCGGGATGCGCGCGTGACGCTTCAGGATCAGCGTCAGCGGCCCCGGCCAGAATGCATCGATCAGCGCCTGTGCGTCGGCCGGCAGGTCGTCGGCCCAATAGCCCGGGTCGCCGCCCGGCGGAAGGTGCACGATCACCGGATGATTCGCGGGCCGCCCCTTCGCCGCGTAGATCCGCGCGACGGCCTCGGGATTCGCCGCGTCGCCGCCGAGCCCGTAGACGGTTTCGGTCGGGAACGCGACGAGCTGGCCCGCGTCGAGCAGCGCGGCGGCCGCGTCGATCTGCGCGGGCGTCACGGAGGTCGGGAGATCGATGGACATCGGCCGGCGCCTCAGTCGAGCGGCACGCGCAGCAACTGCGCGCACGCGGTGGCCGCGGCAACGGCTTCGTCGCGCGTCGGTGCCGTGAAGTTCACGTGGCCCATCTTGCGGCCGACGCGCGCCTCTTCCTTGCCGTACAGGTGCAGGTGCGCGGTGGGCATCGCCGCGACCGTGTCCCACGGCGGCGTGACGGCTTCGGCCGCCGCACCGTCCGGGAACCACACGTCGCCGAGGATGTTCAGCATCGCGGCCGGCGAATGCTGGCGCGGGTTGCCGAGCGGCATGCGCGTCATCGCGCGCACCTGCTGCTCGAACTGGCTCGTTGCGCACGCATCGACCGTGTAGTGGCCGGAGTTGTGCGGGCGCGGCGCCATCTCGTTCGCGACGAACGAACCGTCTTCCAGCACGAAGAATTCGACGCACAGCACGCCGACGTAGCCGAGCGTATCGGCGATCCGCACGGCCGCCTGCTGCGCCTCTTCGACGCGCGCGGCATCGGCGGCCGGCGCCGGCACGACCGTCAGCGCGAGGATACCGTTGTGGTGCACGTTCTGGGCGAGCGGGAACGCGGCGGAGCGGCCATCCGCGCCGCGCGCGATCAGGGCCGACACTTCGTATTTCAGCGGCAGGCGCTTCTCGAGCACGCACGGTACGCCGTTCAGCGCCGCATGCGCGTCGCGCGCTTCCCGGGCGGTGCTCACGCGCACCTGGCCCTTGCCGTCGTAGCCGAGGCGCGCCGTCTTCAGGATGCCCGGCAGCACCGCGTCGAGCGCGGCATCGTCGAGCGCGGCGAGCGCCGCCGACGATTCGATCACGACGTGCGGCGCGACGGGCACGCCCGACGCCTCGATGAAGCGCTTCTCCGCGATCCGGTCCTGCGCGACCGCGACGCAGCGGCCGGCCGGCGCGACGAACGTCGTGCGCGCGAGGAAATCGAGGCTCGCGGCCGGCACGTTCTCGAATTCCGTCGACACCGCGTCGCACAGGTCGGCGAGTTCGGCGAGCGCGGCTTCGTCGTCGTAGGCCGCGCGCAGGTGGCGGTCGGCGACCGCGCCGGCGGGGCTCGTCGGATCGGGATCGAGCACAGCGACGCGATAGCCCATCGACTGGGCGGCAAAGCAGAACATGCGGCCGAGCTGGCCACCGCCGACCATGCCCAGCCACGCGCCGGGCAGGATCGGGGAAACGAAATCAGGAGTTGCGGTCATGTCAGTGGTCGGTCGCGGCGGGCGCTGCCCGCCGCAGTGGGGAAGATCAGGCAGCCGCGCCGCGCGGCCGCCGGTGCGCCGTCATTCCAGCGGCGGCAGGACCATCGCGTGCGCGGCTTCGTTCTGGCGCACGCGGAACGCGGCGAGCCGGTTCGCGTAATCGACCGACGTGCCCGACAGGATCGACACCGCGAACAGTGCGGCATTCGCGGCGCCGGCCTCGCCGATCGCGAACGTCGCGACGGGCACGCCCTTCGGCATCTGCACGATCGAGTGCAGCGAATCGACTCCCTTCAGATACTTGCTCGCGACCGGCACGCCGAGCACCGGCACGGTGGTTTTCGCGGCCAGCATGCCGGGCAGGTGCGCGGCGCCGCCGGCGCCCGCGATGATCGCGCGCAGCCCGCGCTCGCGCGCTTTCTCCGCATAGTCGAACATTTCGTCGGGCATCCGGTGCGCGGACACGACCTTCGCTTCGTACGGCACGCCGAATTCCTGCAGGATGGCGACCGCGTGCTTCATCACGTCCCAGTCGGAACTCGACCCCATCAGCACGCCGATAAGCGGCGCGCTGTGCGTGTGGGCAGTCTGAACTTCACTCATTTCGTGGATTCCCTGTCGACCGGAGTTAGCGCTTTAGCGCTTACTCCGGTCCCATGCAAAGCGGTCGACCCGAGTTAGCGCTTTAGCGCTTACTCCGGTCCCATGCAAAGCGGTCGACCGAAGCTGGCCCTTCAGCGCTTGCTCCGATCCCCTGCAAGGCAGTCGACCGAAGCGGGCCCATCAGCGCCTGCTCCAGCCTCCTGCCACGCTCGATCACGCGAGCGACTGGCCCGTGATGCGTTCGAGCGCTTCCTGATACTTGGCGGCCGTCTTCTCGACGACGTCGGCCGGCAGCGCCGGCGCCGGCGCCGTCTTGCCCCACGGCTGCGCCTCGAGCCAGTCGCGCACGAACTGCTTGTCGAACGACGGCGGGTTCGTGCCGACCTGGTACTGGTCGGCCGGCCAGAAGCGCGACGAGTCGGCCGTCAGCACTTCGTCCATCAGGTACAGCTTGCCGTGGTTGTCGAGGCCGAATTCGAACTTCGTATCGGCGATGATGATGCCGCGCGTCGCCGCGTAATCGGCCGCTTCCTTGTAGAGCCGGATCGAGATGTCGCGGATCGTCGCGGCCAGCTCGGTGCCGATGCGGCGCTCGGTTTCCTCGAACGTGATGTTCTCGTCGTGCTCGCCCATCTCGGCCTTCGCCGCCGGCGTGAAGATCGGCTCGGGCAGCTTCTGCGCGTTCTGCAGGCCTTCCGGCAGCTTGACGCCGCACACGGCGCCGCTTGCCTGGTATTCCTTCCAGCCGCTGCCGGCCAGATAACCACGCACGACCGCTTCGATCATGATCGGCTCGAGGCGCTTGACGACCACGCCGCGGCCCTTCACCTGCTCGACCTCGTCGGCCGCGACGACGGCTTCCGGCGCATCGCCCGTCAGGTGGTTCGGCACGATGTGCGCGAGCTTGTCGAACCAGAAGTTCGCCATCTGGTTCAGCACGCGGCCCTTGTTCGGAATCGGCTCGCCCATCACCACGTCGAATGCCGACAGGCGGTCGGTCGTGACGATCAGGAGCTTGTCGTTGCCGACCGCGTAGTTGTCGCGGACCTTGCCGCGACCGAGGAGCGGCAGCGAGCGGAGCGTGGATTCGTAGAGGGTAGACATCGTCTTTTCGCAGATAAGGAGCCAAACAAAAAGGGAAACGCCGTTCCCCGCGGCAGGCGGGAACGGCGGCCTTGCAATACGTCGGCGAACCGGCCGGGCGACGGCGTCCGGGCGGTTGCCGGCCGGCCCTCGTTCGGCCGGACGGAACGGCTGTCGGGGCCGGATCGGATCCGGCAGCCGGGCAGCCAGCCCCGGCCTTTCGGCGGGGCAATCGTACTACAGTCTCAACGCACGACCTGCGCGAGCGCGCCGGACTTGTACTGCTCGGCGATCTTGTCGAGCGACACCGGCTTGATCTTGCCGGCCTGGCCTTCGCAGCCGAACGCGAGGTAGCGGTCGACGCACACCTGCTTCGCCGCTTCGCGCGCCGGCTTCAGGTAGTCGCGCGGGTCGAACTTGCCCGGGTTCTCGAACAGGTAGCGGCGGATCGCGCCGGTGATCGCGAGACGCAGGTCGGTGTCGATGTTGATCTTGCGCACGCCGTGCTTGATGCCTTCCTGGATTTCCTCGACCGGCACGCCGTAGGTTTCCTTCATGTCGCCGCCGAATTCGCGGATCTCGGCCAGCAGTTCCTGCGGCACCGACGACGAACCGTGCATCACGAGGTGCGTGTTCGGGATGCGCGCGTGGATTTCCTTGATGCGCTCGATCGACAGGATGTCGCCCGTCGGCTTCTTCGAGAACTTGTACGCGCCGTGCGACGTGCCGATCGCGATCGCGAGCGCATCGCACTGCGTGAGCTTCACGAAGTCGGCCGCCTGCTCCGGATCGGTCAGCAGCTGCTCGCGGGTCATCGTGCCTTCCGCGCCGTGGCCGTCTTCCTTGTCGCCCTTCATCGTCTCGAGCGAGCCGAGCACGCCGAGTTCGGCTTCGACCGTCACGCCGATCGAGTGCGCCATCTCGACGACCTTGCGCGACACGTCGACGTTGTATTCGTACGACGCGACCGTCTTGCCGTCGGCCTCGAGCGAGCCGTCCATCATCACGCTGGTGAAACCGCTGCGGATCGCGGCCATGCAGACCGCCGGCGACTGGCCGTGATCCTGGTGCATCACGACCGGGATGTGCGGGTACGACTCGACTGCCGCTTCGATCAGGTGGCGCAGGAACGGCTCGCCCGCATACTTACGCGCGCCGGCCGATGCCTGCATGATCACGGGCGCGCCGACCTGGTCCGCCGCCGCCATGATTGCCTGGACCTGCTCCAGGTTGTTCACGTTGAAGGCCGGCAGGCCGTAACCGTGCTCTGCCGCGTGGTCCAGCAATTGACGCATTGATACGAGAGGCATTGTGGAACTCCTTGGAATGAAAACCGGTGCGCCTTGACGCCGGCGCGGCGCTCGCTCCCGGTCGAACCCGGGGTGGCGCGGCGCGGCTGAGCGTCGAATAGCCGCATTTTATCGCGAAGCGCCTCCGATTCCGACCGCCCCGTGGCACCTGCTCGCAATTTGTTACGTTCGCACGGCACAATCCGGGCAAAAAACAGAAAAAAAAGCCGCGCGGGGCGCCAGGCCCCGCGCGGCTTTCGTCTGAAAAACGGTGCCCGATCGAAACCGGACTATCCGGGCAGCCGGCCCGCTGGCCGGCCGGCGCTCAATAGTGTTCGCCGACCCGCACGATCTTCAGCGTATTGGTGCCGCCCGCCTGCCCCATCGGCTCGCCGACGGTCAGCACCACCATGTCGCCGTGCTGCACGTAACCCTGCTTGACGACGATCTCGAGCGCCGCCTGCAGCGCGGAGTCGCGATCGCTGTTGAAGTCGACGTGCAGCGGCGTCACGTTGCGGTACAGCGCCATCGTGCGCTCACTGCCGACGCGCGGCGTCAGCGCGAAGATCGGCACGTGCGTGTAGTGGCGCGACATCCACAGCGCGGTCGCGCCCGATTCGGTCAGCGCGATGATCGCCTTCGCGCCCAGGTGGTACGCGGTGAACAGCGCGCCCATCGCGATCGACTGGTCGATCCGCGTGAACGTGCGATCGAGGAAATCCTTGTCCAGCTCGACCTGCTCGGACTTTTCCGCCTCGACGCAGACGGCCGCCATCGTCTCGATCGTGACGACCGGATACTTGCCGGCGGCCGTCTCGGCCGACAGCATCACCGCGTCGGTGCCGTCGAGCACCGCGTTCGCGACGTCCGACACTTCCGCGCGGGTCGGCACGGGCGCGTGGATCATCGATTCCATCATTTGCGTCGCGGTGATCACGAGCTTGTTCGACTCGCGCGCCATCCGGATCATCCGCTTCTGCAGCGCCGGCACGGCGGCGTTGCCCACTTCCACCGCGAGGTCGCCGCGCGCGACCATGATGCCGTCGGATGCGTCGAGGATGCTCTGCAGTGCCGGGATCGCCTCCGCGCGCTCGATCTTCGCGATCATCTTCGGCTTGATGCCGTAAGGCGCGCCCGCGATGTTCGCCAGCTGGCGCGCCATTTCCATGTCGGTCGCGTTCTTCGGGAACGACACCGCGACGAGGTCCGCGCCGAGAGACATCGCGGTGCGGATGTCTTCCATGTCCTTCGCGGTCAGCGCGGGCGCCGACAGGCCGCCGCCCTGGCGGTTGATCCCCTTGTTGTTCGACAGTTCGCCGCCCACCTTGACGGTCGTGTGGATCTCGTCGCCGAGCACGCGCTCGACGGTCAGCACGATCAGGCCGTCGTTCAGCAGCAGCAGATCGCCCGGCTTCAGGTCGCGCGGCAGTTCCTTGTAGTCGAGGCCGACGCGCTCGTCGTTGCCGAGCTCGCAACCGGCGTCGAGGATGAACGGCTGGCCCGGCGTCAGCGTCGTCTTGCCGTTCTCGAACTTGCCGACGCGGATCTTCGGGCCCTGGAGGTCGGCCATGATCGCGATCTCGCGGCCGACCCTGCGGGCGGCCTCGCGCACCATTTCGGCGCGCTGGCGGTGATCGTCGGCCGTGCCGTGCGAAAAATTGAGCCGCACGACGTCGAGGCCCGCCTGCATCATCTGCAGCAGAATCTCCGGCGAACTGGAAGCCGGGCCGATCGTGGCGACTATCTTGGTGGCGCGCTGCATGAAACTCCTCATCTGGATCAAGGTGGATGCGCTGGGTGAAACGCTGCGAGAGCCGGAAGCGGCGGGCCCAGCGGCGGCCGTTCCGGGGGGCGTGCCGGTGCTTGCGCCCGGCATCGCTTTGTTCTGAATCTCGTGGTGCTGCCCGACCGCGTCGCCGGCGGCCGCCGGTGCGCGCGAGGTGGAGTTCGCCCGCGCGGGCGCGCGTTTGCGCTTGCCCGCGCCGGCCGCCGGCTCCGCTTTCGCGGAGCGCGCGGCCTTCGTCACCCCTGCGCGCGCCGCCACGCTCAGGCCGCCCGCGTTTCCAGCACTTCCACCGCCGGCAGCTTCTTCCCCTCGAGGAACTCGAGGAAGGCGCCGCCGCCCGTCGAGATGTAGCTGACCTGGTCGTGGATGCCGTACTTCGCGATGGCCGCGAGCGTGTCGCCGCCGCCCGCGATCGAGAACGCAGACGATTTGGCGATCGCTTCGGCGAGCGTCTTGGTGCCGTTGCCGAACTGGTCGAACTCGAACACGCCGACCGGGCCGTTCCACACGATCGTGCCGGCCTTCTCGAGCTGGCTCGCGAGCGCCTTGGCCGTATCGGGGCCGATGTCGAGGATCATGTCGTCCGCCTCGATGTCGGCGACTGCCTTCACCGTGGCCGCGGCCGTCGGCGAGAATTCCTTCGCGGTGACGACGTCGGTCGGGATCGGCACCGACGCGCCGCGCTCGCGCGCTTCGTCGATGATCGCCTTCGCCTCGTTGACGAGGTCGGCTTCCGCCAGCGACTTGCCGATCGACAGGCCGGCCGCGAGCATGAACGTGTTCGCGATGCCGCCGCCGACGATCAGCTGGTCGACCTTGCCGGCCAGCGACTTCAGGATGGTCAGCTTGGTCGACACCTTCGAGCCGGCGACGATCGCCACCAGCGGGCGGGCCGGGTTGCCGAGCGCCTTGCCGAGCGCGTCGAGTTCGGCGGCCAGCAGCGGGCCCGCGCACGCGACCGGCGCGTACTTCGCGATGCCGTGCGTGGTCGCTTCCGCGCGGTGCGCGGTGCCGAACGCGTCGTTCACGTACACGTCGCAGAGCTTCGCCATCTTCTGGGCGAGTTCGTCCGAATTCTTCTTCTCGCCCTTGTTCACGCGGCAATTCTCGAGCAGCACGACCTGGCCGGGCGCGACGTTCACGCCGTTCTCGACCCAGTTGGAGACGAGCGGCACGTCGCGGCCGAGCAGCTCGGCGAGACGCTGCGCGACCGGCGCGAGCGAGTCTTCCGGCTTGAATTCGCCTTCGGTCGGGCGGCCGAGGTGCGACGTGACCATCACGGCCGCGCCGGCGTCGAGCGCCGCCTGGATGGCCGGCACGGATGCGCGCACGCGCGTGTCCTCGGTGATGTTGCCCTGGTCGTCCTGCGGGACGTTCAGGTCGGCGCGGATGAATACCCGCTTGCCGGCGAGCTGGCCGGCGGCGATCAGGTCGGTAAGACGCTTGACTTGGCTCATGTTGAACAGATTGAAGTGGTGGATGGGGAAAGGGGGTTCACGCTGGACGTGCGCGGGCTGCCGCAAAAGGGCGCCGGATGCGGCCGTGGCTGGCGGTTCGCATGACGCGCACGGGTAAAAAATCTCGAACGGGCATTCTAGCCGATCCGCCCGGCAGACTGACCCGTGCAGCGGCGAATTCCGCCTATTTGGGATCGCGCGGGGCAACGGACACATTGCCGCAACGCGGCACCGCACGCGTGCGGGCGGCCGGCGCCCGGCAGGTGTGAGCGGCGGCCCATCAGAAGACGAGGCGCAGCACGGTGAACACGAGCATGCCGACGACGATCGTGCCCAGCATGCTGCGCCGCCACAGGAACCAGCCGAGGCCGGCGAGCGCCGCGTAAAACGGATGGTTGGACAGCGCGAACGACAGCCCGGCCGTCGTTTCGAGCACGTCGGGCAGCACGACGGCGACCAAGGCGGCGGCCGGCGCGTAGCGCATGGCGCGCTGCGCGCGCTCGGGCAGCACGGTGCGTTCGCCGCCGATCAGGAACAGCGCGCGCGTGAGGGCCGTGACGACCGTCATCCCGATGATGACGATCCAGATTTCCGTCGCGCTCATTCGCGTTCCCTTTCTTGCACGGTTTCGGTGCGGATGCGCCGCCAGTCGGCCCGCTCGACGAAGAAATCGGTGGAGCAGCCCGCCGCAAGCGCGGCGAGCACCGCGAGCGGCAGCGCGAGCCGGTACGGCAGGTCGAACGCGACGAGCGACACGACGCCCGCGACCGCGACGGCCGCGAGCGTCGAGCGGTTCGCCACCGCCGACACCATGATCGGGATCAGCGCGAGCGTGCCGGCCAGCTCCAGCCCCCAGCTCGCGGGAAAGACGCTCGCGAGCAGGATGCCGGCGAGCGACGACACCTGCCACGACAGCCAGCTCGCGAGCGCCATCCCCCAGAAATACGCTTCCTTGCCCGGCACGCGGCCGTATGCGAAGCCCTGTTTCTGGAACAGCAGGTAGATCACGTCGCCGTTGAAATAGCCGATCGCGAGACGCCGCCACAGCGGCAGGTAGGAAAAATGGGGCGCCAGCCCGGCGCTGAAGATCACGAACCGCGTGTTGACCATCGCCGCCGTGAGCAGCACGGTCCAGATCGGCAGCTTCGCCGCGAGGAGCGGCAGCACCGCGAGCTGCGACGAGCCCGCGTAGACGAGCAGCGACATCGCGCTCGCCTGCCCGATCGTCATCACCGACTTGCTCATCGCGATGCCCGTGACGAGCCCCCACGAGAAAATCGCCATCAGCGTCGGGGAATAGTCGCGCGCGCCCTGGATCAGCGCGAAGCGGTCGGTGGCGGACAATCGAGCGAGCATGGGCAGGCGGGCCGCGGCGGGCGGTTCGTCGGGACGCCGGCGCCTCCTGCCGGTGCGGCCCGTCATTATTGGAATCGGTACCGGACGATTATAGCGCCGCCCCCGCGCGGTCCGACCGGATCGTCGCCAAATGACGCTAAAATGAGCGTCTTTCCGGCTCAACGCTGCATACAACCGCATCCCAGGAGAAATCTATGTCAATGGCCGACCGCGACGGCAAGATCTGGATGGACGGCAAGCTGATCGACTGGCGCGACGCCAAGATCCACGTCCTGACCCACACGCTGCACTACGGCATGGGCGTCTTCGAGGGCGTGCGCGCGTACAAGTCGGCCGACGGCAGCACCGCGATCTTCCGCCTGTACGAGCACACGAAACGTCTGCTGAATTCGGCGAAGATCTTCCAGATGGACGTGCCGTTCGACCGCGAAACGCTCGAAGCCGCGCAGCTCGAGGTCGTACGCGAGAACAAGCTCGAATCGTGCTACCTGCGCCCGATCATCTGGGTCGGCTCGGAAAAGCTGGGCGTGGCCGCGAAGGGCAACACGATCCACGTCGCGATCGCCGCATGGCCGTGGGGCGCGTACCTCGGCGAGGACGGCCTCGCGAAGGGCATCCGCGTGAAGACGTCGTCGTTCACGCGCCACCACGTGAACGTGTCGATGGTGCGCGCGAAGGCGTCGGGCTGGTACGTGAACTCGATCCTGGCGAACCAGGAAGCGACGGCCGACGGCTACGACGAAGCGCTGCTGCTCGACGTCGACGGCTACGTGTCGGAAGGCTCCGGCGAGAACTTCTTCCTGGTGAACAACGGCAAGCTGTACACGCCCGACCTGTCGTCGTGCCTCGACGGCATCACGCGCGACACCGTCATCACGCTCGCGCGGGACGCCGGCATCGAGGTCATCGAAAAGCGCATCACGCGCGACGAGGTCTACACGGCCGACGAAGCGTTCTTCACCGGCACGGCCGCCGAAGTCACGCCGATCCGCGAGCTCGACAACCGCACCATCGGCAGCGGCGCGCGCGGCCCCGTCACGGAAAAGCTCCAGTCGGCGTTTTTCGATATCGTGTCGGGCAAGAATGCGAAGTACGCGCACTGGCTGACGAAGGTCTGAGCGCGCCGCGCCACCGACCGCCCCACAAAAGAGTGATAAGAGAAAGTCTCATGAGTGAAATCAAGGAAATGCCGCTGGTCGAGCTGACGGCCAAGGATCTTCCCGCCTACTGCCCGAACCCGGCCATGGCGCGCTGGAGCGCCCACCCGCGCGTCTTCATCGACGTTTCGCACGGCGAGGCGCGCTGCCCGTACTGCGGCACACGCTACAAGCTGCGCGACGGCGAGGTCGTCAAGGGCCACTGAGCCCCGGCGTCCGGGCCCGTGGGCCCGCCGACCCGCAAGGCGGCGCAGCCGGATTTCCGGCGCGCCGCCGTTCTCCATTCTGGCAACCCGAACGCGGCGCCCGAGCGCCGCGCTTCATCAAGACATCGGAAGTCGACCTGATGCGTCGAGCGCTGGTTATCGCACCGAACTGGATCGGTGACGCATTGATGGCGCAGCCGCTTTTTGCGCTGCTGAAAAAGCTCCATCCCCGCATCGCGATCGATGCCGTCGCACCCTCGTGGGTCGCGCCCGTGCTCGAGCGGATGCCCGAGATCCACGATGTCTACGCGACCGACCTCGCGCACGGCAAGCTGCAGCTGCTGCGCCGCTGGCAGCTCGCGAGCGACCTGCGCGACGTCGGCTACGACGCGGCGTACGTGCTGCCGAATTCGCTCAAGTCCGCGGTCGTCCCGTGGCTCGCGAACATCCCGCTGCGGATCGGCTACACCGGCGAGCACCGCTACGGGCTGTTGAACGTGCGCCACGCGAACCCCGACAAGTCGGGCGAGCGGCCGCCGATGACGACCCACTACGCGGCACTCGCGTACGCGCCGGGCGCGAAGCTGCCCGAGTCGATGAAGACGCTGCCCGCGCCGCGCCTCGACGCCGACCTGAACGAGACGGCGCGCGTGTCCGCCCGTTTCAATCTCGATACGCGCAAGCCGCTCGTCGTGTTCTGCCCGGGCGCCGAATACGGCCCGGCCAAGCGCTGGCCGCCCGAGCATTTCGCGTCGCTCGCCAACATCGTCCACCAGTCGTTCCCATATACGCAGATCGTCGCGCTCGGCTCGCAGAAGGACGCCGCCGCCGCGCAGGCGATCGCCGACCATGCGCCGAACGTACGCAACCTGTGCGGGCAGACGTCGCTGTCCGAGGCGTGCGCGCTGATCGCGCGCGCGAATGCGGTCGTCACCAACGATTCGGGGCTGATGCACGTGGCTGCCGCGCTGCGCCGGCCGCTCGTCGCGTTGTACGGATCGACCGATCCGCGCCACACCCCTCCGCTGTCGGACCTGGCGAAGGTACAATGGCTGCATCTCGAATGCAGTCCCTGCTTCGAACGCGAGTGCCCGCTCGGCCACCTGAAGTGCCTGCGCGAACTCGGTCCCGAGCAGGTATTCGGCGATTTGCGCGGCATGCTCGTCGGGCAGCGCTGACCCTGGCCGGCAGCGTCGCACGACGCGCCGGGCAATCCGATTCACCGGTGTGCGGCGGCCCCATGCGGGCCGCCGTGCTGAATACGGCGCGCGACGCGCGCGAGAGATAACCCCGATGCCACGTTTTGCCCGCCTCTTCGAAGCCGCCGCCGATACGCTGAACGCCTACTACCAGGCCGTCGCCGATGCCAATCTCGACGCGCTGCTGGGATTGTGGATCGACGAGGATTTCGCCAGCTGCGTATGGGCGGACGGCGAGCATCTGCACGGCCTCGACCAGATTCGCAGCGGGCTCGCCAACCGGCTCGCCACGCGCCCCGTGACGATCGAGCCGCTCGACATCCGCGTGTACGACAGCCTCGGCACCGTCGTCTATACGATCGCCGAGGCGCATCAGCAGGCCGACCTGACGGCCGAACCCGACATGGTTTTCGCGACGTACGTGATGATTCACGAACGCGGCGAGTGGCGCATCGCGCATATTCACGCGAGCCCGATTCCCGAACAGGCGGCCGGGCAGTTCGCCGCCAAGATCCGTCATGGTCAGGGCCCGCTGCACTGACGAAAAGACGCAACAACGCATACGCGGGGCGATCATGAGTACGGCTTCTCCGCCCACCTCGCCGCTGACCGGGGCCCCGGCCCCCGACGACGACACACTGCGCTATCGCGCACCGCGCTGGCTGCCCAACAGTCATGCGCAAACCATCGTGCCCGCGCTGTTCGCGCGACGCCCGGTCGTCGCCTACCGACGAGAGCGCTGGGAAACCCCCGACCACGACTTCATCGATCTCGACTGGGTCGCCCATCTCGACAGCGCGGCGCCGCCGCCCGACGCGCCGCTGTTCGTGCTGTTCCACGGCCTCGAAGGCAGCTCCGGCTCGCACTACGCGCTCGCGATGATGGCCGCCGCGCGCGCGAAGGGCTGGCATGCCGTCGTGCCGCACTTCCGCAGCTGCAGCGGCGAGATCAACCGCCAGCCGCGCTTCTACCATCTCGCCGACAGCGCCGAAGTCGACTGGATCCTGCGCCGGCTCGCCGCGCAGCATCGCGGGCCGCTGGTCGCGGCCGGCGTGTCGCTCGGCGGCAACGTGCTGCTGCGCTGGCTCGGCGAGCATCGCAGCGACACGTCGATCCTGCGCGCCGCCGCCGCGATCTCGACGCCGATCGACGTCCACGCGGGCGGCCGCGCGCTGTCGCAGGGGTTCGCGATGGTCTACACGCGCAGCTTCCTGAAGACGCTCAAGCGCAAGGCGCTCGCGAAGCTCGACCAGTACCCGGGGCTGTTCGACCGCGAGGCGATGCTGCAGTCCGTCACGATGCGCGACTTCGACGAGGTCGTGACCGCGCCGCTGCACGGCTTCGCGAACGCGGACGACTACTGGACCAAGGCGACGACGCGGCCGCTGCTGCCGGCGATCGACGTGCCGACGCTGATTCTCAACGCCCGCAACGACCCGTTCCTGCCCGAATCGGCGCTGCCGGGGCCGGCCGACGTGTCGCCGGCCGTCGAGCTCGACCAGCCGGCGGACGGCGGCCACGCGGGATTCATGACCGGGCCGTTCCCCGGCCGTCTCGACTGGCTGTCGGCGCGGGTGTTCGGCTATTGCTCCAAATTCGTCGACCATGGATGACATCGTCAGGCAGGCAATCGCGAAGTGGCCGAACGTGCCGCATTGCACGGGCTGGCTGCTGCTCGACCGGCGCGGCGAGTGGCGGCTGCGCGACGACGCGGCGCAGGCGGCCGGCGAGCTCGGCTCGCCCATCCGGCATGCGGCGCTGAACGCGTTCATCGGCCGCAACTACGAATGCGACGCGCAAGGCCGGTGGTTCTTCCAGAACGGGCCGCAGCGCGTGTACGTCGAGCTTGCCTATACGCCGTGGGTCGTCCGGCTCGCCGAACGCGACGGGGCGCTCACGCTCGCCGACCAGACCGGCGCGCCGTTCGAGCCGGATGCAGGATGGCTCGACGACGCGGGCGGCGTGCTGTTCCGCGCGGCCGGCTCGCCGGCGCGGGTCGCGGCGCTGCACGATCACGACCTCGGGCTGTTTGCCGACCACGCGGATTTCGACGCCGCGCCACCCGTGCTGCGCTGGCGCGACGGCCGCACGCTGCCGCTGGGCAGCATCGCGTGCGCTGACGTGCCCGCGCGGTTCGGCTACGTCGCAAGCCCGGCGCGGCAGGCATGCGACGCGGCCGGCGGCGGCTGACCCGCAGCCCGCCCCGCGCGCAGGCCGCTACCCGCGGCCGTTCTTCTCGTCGTCGCGCTCCTCCTTGTAACGCGCCTCGAATTCCAGCAGCCGCGCGCCGATGATCGACTGCTCGTAGAACGAGACGTCCTTCGTGTCGCGCGCTTCCTTCAGCTGGCGAATGGCCGACGGCCAGGCGCCGTCGAGCGCGAGTTTCTCCGCGAGCGCCCGGCGCCGCGCGAGCACGTCGCCCTTGCCGTCGCTCGCCTTCGCGAGATAGTCCCACCAGTCCGGCTGCTCGGGATCGGCCTTCGCCTGCGCGCGGGCGAGCGCCTGCGCTTCGGCGAAGCGGCGCGCGGCGACCAACGCCTGCAGGTGCGCGACGATCGCCGCGTGCGACGCCGGCCAGCGCCGCTGCGCGAGCGCCGCGAGCCGCACCGCGTCGTCGGTCCGCCCCGCGCGGCGCGCGATCTCGGCGGCCAGCACGTCGAGGCTCGGCGAACTCGTCGCCGGATCGTCCTCGCGCCGCTCGCGCGCCTCGAACGCGGTGCGCGCCGACGCGAGCGCCTTGCCGGCCGCGTCGTATTCGCCGAGCTGCGCGCTCGCGAGCGCGATGCCGTACCAGTTCGCCGCGACGTTCGGCGCCGTGCGATCGTCGATCTCGAACTGCATCCGGCGCGCCTCGGCCGCGATGTCGGTCGGCGCGCGATTCTGCAGGACGCGCAGCCGGGCGCGCACGAAGCCGTACTCGGCCGACTGGCGCGGCTGCCGGTAAGGCGCGCGGCGCGCGCGATCCTCCATGTCGGCGATCCGTTCGCCGGTCAGCGGGTGCGTGCGCGCATAGGCCGGCACGCCCGCATCGCCCATCGACGCGCGGTCGAGCCGTTCGAAGAAGCCCGGCATCCCGTAAGGATCGTAGCCCGCGCCCGCGAGCAGCTGGAAACCGACGCGATCGGCCTCGCGCTCGGCCGACCGCGAGAAACGCAACTGATTGTCCACCGCGTAGGCCTGCCCGCCCACCGCGATCGCGCTGCCGAGGTCGCCGCTTCTCGCGAGCACGCCGGCCAGCACGCCGAGCAGCATCGTCGCGAGCGCCGTATAGCCGGTCTTCTCGCTCGCGCCGATCATCCGCGCGATGTGCCGCTGCAGCACGTGGCCCATCTCGTGGCCGACCACCGACGCGAGCTCCGACTCCGTCTGCGTCGTGACGACGAGCCCGCTGTTGATCCCGATGAAACCGCCCGGCATCGAGAACGCGTTGATCTGCGAATCGCGCACCGGGAACAGGTCGAAATCCGGCATATAGCCGCCGATGAAGCGCGCGGCGGCCGCGGCCGCGAGCCGCGCCGCCATCGCGTTCAGATAGTCGCGCACGAGCCAGTCGTCGAGATAGTCGGGATCGCGCCGCACCTCGCGCATCACGCGCTCGCCGAGCTGACGCTCGGCCCGGGGCGTCAGCGAGCCGCCGGAACCGTCGCCGAGATCGGGCAGTTCGAGCGCGCGAAGCGGCGCGCGCAGGCTCGCGGCCGGCGCCGACGCGCCGCCCGCGCCCGACAACCGGCTCTCCGCGCCGCCGTACGTGCCGAACACGCCGGTCGCGATGCCGGACGGCACGGTGGAAATCGACGGCGCGCCACCGGCCCCCGGCTCGAGCGGCGGCGCGGACGCACGCTGCGCATGGCTGCTCGGCGGCAATGCGAGCACCGCCGACAGCGACACGGCAAGCAACTGTTTGACACGCATGGCAGGATGAAAACGACGCCGTCCGCGCGCCGGGCGCGCATCGCGGCGTTTGGTCTGAATATTCGGGTCATTGTACCGGCGGCGCGGCGACTGTCCCGTGTCGCACGGGCGTCGTCTGCGCCCCCGTCAACGCGGACGCCGCTGCTATGATAGGCGCCCGTTGCAACGGAGCACGACATGTCAGGACTCACCCATTTCGATGCCGCCGGCCATGCGCACATGGTCGACGTCGGCGACAAGCAGGAAACCCGGCGCATCGCGATCGCGCGCGGCACGATCCGGATGCTGCCGGCCACGTTCGCGCTCATCCGCGACGGCAAGGCCAAGAAAGGCGACGTACTCGGCGTCGCACGCATCGCCGCGATCCAGGGCGCCAAGCGCACGGCCGACCTCATCCCGCTGTGCCACCCGCTCGCACTGACGCGCGTGGCCGTCGACTTCGAACTCGACGACGCGCTGCCGGGCGTGCACTGCGTCGTGCAGGTCGAGACGTTCGGGCGGACCGGCGTCGAAATGGAAGCCCTGACCGCCGTGCAGGTCGGGCTGCTGACCGTCTACGACATGTGCAAGGCCGTCGATCGCGGAATGGTGATCACCGACGTGAGCGTGCGCGAGAAACGCGGCGGGAAGTCGGGGGACTGGAAAGCTGAAGACGTGGCGGGTTGAACGCCAGCGGCCGCGACGGCGGCCACTCACGGAGCAACGTCGGCCGTAACGATTGCCCGTTCGAACGATAGAAAACCACAAGAACAGTCACAACAATGAAGAATCCCGCGCTGAAATACGCCGCACCGCTGCTGTGCGCGCTCTCCCTGCTGCCGGTCGCCGCTTCGGCCGCCGGCGCCTGCCCCGCCGCCGACACCGCCGCGCGCGCGGCCATCGACGCGCAGCACCGCGTACAGAAGATCCGCAATCCGCAGAGCGACGGCGGCGGCGTCCCCATTTCTCCGCCACTGCGCGACGCACTGCGTGCGTACAAGCAGGCGCTCGTCGGCGCGATCGATGCGCGGCTCGCGTGCAGCGACGAACAGGCCGACCCGGCCGTGCTGAAACGCACGCTCGCGGCCGCGCTCGGCGTGCCGGCCCGGCCCGTCCAGCCGAAAGACGGCGAATCGGCGTTCGGCCGCAATCCCGAGATCGAAGTCGAACGCAGCGGCACGTCGCGCCCGCTGATCTTCGTGCGCGCCGGCTTCGACATCGAATGCGGCGACGACAACCTGCTGACCGCCTACGCGTGGGAAAGCGGCGGCTGGCGGCGCGTGCTGCGCTGGCAGGCCGACGACTACAAGGACATCGACGGCGCGTACGGCAGCGGTTTCTGGTTCTCCGCGCTGCCCGGCGGGCAGGTCGCGGTCGTCCACGGCACGCCGTGGTGCGCGTCGCGCTGGAGCCAGTTCGGCGCGGACGTGATCGCGCCGGCCAACGGCTCGACCGCGCAACGCACGCTGTTCCATTCCGCGAACGACTACGTGATCGACGAAAACCCGATCCGGTTCAAGGTGCGCCCCGACGGCTTCGAGGTGCGCATGATGGTCAGCTCGAGGGACACCGAGGTGATGACGCGGCCGGGCATCTTCCGCTATCGCGTCGACGGCGGCGCCGTGCAGCGCGTACAGCCCGTCGCCGTCAACGGCCGCGATTTCGTCGACGAATGGCTGAAGGTCGACGATGCGCAGGCGCGCGAATGGAGCGAGCCCGCCACCGCCGCCGCCGCGCAGAAAGGCCGGCAGGCATTCGACAAGGCCAGCAAGGTATCCGGTATCGGGTTCGCGTACGGCCCGGTGCGCAGCTGCTCCGACAGCAAGGACCGCTTTCAGGTCGAACTCGACCTGACGGGCACGACCGGGGACACGATTGCGCGGCACTATGCGCTGATTCGCCAGGAACGCAACGGGTTCACGCTGCTCGGGCTGAGTACGACGGCCGAGCCGGCTTGCCGCGGCGCGGACCTGATGCCGAAGCGCTGAACGTCGGGCGCGCGCCGCAACGACTGTCGACGGCGACGCCCGCTGGCGCGGCTGGCCGGGAACGAAGCCGGACGGCGCGCCGCCCGCACGTCATTCGCCGCGCTGCGGCTCGAATATGAACGGCTGGGTCAGCAGGAACGGGTTCGCGGTCGCGCCCGTCTGCACGCAGGTCGCGTGCGTCATTGCGTCGACGGCCGCACGATCGGCCGCCGCATTGCGGCTGCTCGTCGTCACGGTGACGTTCTGCGCTTCGCCGGACGTCGTCATCAGCGCGCGCACCAGCACGGTCGCCTGGCGCGTGAGCGGCTTCGCGGTGTCCGGATAGACGGCGCGCGGAATGTGGCAGGTCAGCTTGCTTTCCTGCGACGACGACAGCATCGCGCAGCCGGAAAACAGCATCGCGACGGCTGGCAGGATCAGGTAGGTCGGGCGAATGGCCATGGTCGAATATCGTGCTTCAGCACTGTTTCGGACGATCGCGCCGCGCACCGGAGAACATTGCCCGGTACGCATCGCATGCGTCACACCGCGCCGCGGCCATCGGACCGGCGCCCCGTTACGGCCGCACGGCCGATCGATGCCCGGCCGCGATCCTGCGTAGCGACTTCCCCGGATGGCCGGGGTGTTGCCTGTACGTGCGCCGGCCGGACCTCATGCGGGCCGGCCCGCGAGCGCTTGCGCGCATTGTGCACGCGCCCTTCGATACATGGCGGCGATTTGACAATGGTTGACGCGAATCGCCGCACATTCGGCCGGAATCCGCGCAAACCACGAGGTAATCGCTGCCGGGCCGGATTCTCGCCGGGCTGCATGGCCCGACACGCGCGCCCGCTTCATCGCGAAACCGCGAACGCCGGCAGGCCCGCTCCGGCAAACGCCGCGCGCGTCAATCCGAATCGTCGTCGTCCGTATCGTCAGCCGCGTCGTCCGGCACCTCGCCGTACTTCGCGACGACGGCCGCCTTGAACGTCTTCAGTGCCGGCTGCTGGTCGCACAGCCTGTACAGCGACGCCAGCTGTTGCGGCCAGTCCTTCAGTTCCTTCGCAAACACGTGCAGGCGCGCGACGGTATCGAGCGCGTCGGCCTGGCGGCCCGCCAGCGCCTGCAGCACCGCATAGCGGCGCAGCACCGTCTCGCCGGGCAGCAGCGCGATCGCACGCTCGTGCGCGGCGAGCTTGGCCGGCAGGTCGTCCGGCGAAAGCGGCAGCAGCGTCGCCGCGCCGTAATTGCCCCAGGCGCCGAACAGCAGCGACGGCGCGTCGCGATATTGCGCGGCCGGATCGCTGCCGTAATACAACACTTCCGCGCGCTGGTAGTCGCGCAGCACGGGCACCGCCGCCAGCACGCCGCCGACCGACAGCACCGCGAACAGCCCGAACGCCGCGCGCCCCGGCAGCAAGCGCAACGGCTTCACGTCGAGCAGGCCGATCACGAACATCGCCGGCAACAGGAAGAACATGTACTGCTGCGGATACTCGACCAGCGCATGCATCAGCACGATGCCGATCAGCGCGAAACCGAACACGCGCATGCTCGACTGCGGCGCGCGCAGCGCGCGCACGAACCACATCACGAGCGTGACGACGAGCACGCCCAGGCCGACGAGCCCGGACTTCGCGAGCAGGTCGATGAAGATGTCGTGCGAGTTGTTGGCGATCTCGACGCCGCCGAGCGCGCGCACGAGCGCGAACTGGTGCGACGGGAATTCGCCCCAGCCGACGCCGAGCAGCGGATGCTCGCGGAACATCGCAAGCCCGTACTTCCACAATGCGAGGCGAGGCGCGATCTGCCCTGCGTCGCGCATCCGGTCGGCCGCCGATTCCGCGAGATTCAGGTGATAGTGCAGGTTGGCCCAGCGCACCGCGACGTTCACCACGACGAACATGAGCGCGAGCACGACCGGTATCAGCCAAGCGCGCGCATTGCCCGGCGCGCGGCGCGATTCGAGCCGCGCCATCCAGAAGCCCGCGACGACCGTCACCGCGACCTGCAGCCACGGCCCGCGCGACACCGTCAGCGCGAGACCGACCGACAGCACGACCGACAGCGCGAACCACGCCCATACCGCGAGCCGACGCGTCTGCACGAGATACAGCGCGCCCGCGAGCGCGAACGCGATGTAGCTGGCCAGGTGGTTCGCCTGTGCCATGTTGCCGTACGGGCGGCGATCGACCGCGACGTTGTACATCACGACGAACGGCGTCAAAACCGATTCGAGGTGAAACAGCTGCGCGATCTGGGTGCCGACCGCGAACACGCCGCCGATGAGCAGCGCGCCGGCCATCATCCGCGACACGGCCTCGGCCAGCCCGTCGCGCGCCAGTGCATAGCCGGCCTGCATCGCGACCAGCGCGGCCGCCAGATAGCCAACCGCCAGCCAGTTCATCGACGGCACCTTGAGCGGGATCAGCGCGACCTGCGCGACCAGCACCACGGCGAACCCGAGCGGCGCGAGGAACGCCGCCGGTGCGGCAAACGGCTCGGCCGGACGCCCCGTGCGCGCGAGCAGCATGACGGACACGCCCACCAGCAGATACAGCACCAGCGCGGAAAACTCGGAATAGAAGGTCGGGATCGGATACGTGTGATTCGTGATCGCGTACGGCACGATCAGGGCGACAGCCAGCGCAACGAGCGGCAACGAACGGGAAAAAGTAGAAGGCATGAGCGAACCGGATGTCAGCAACCGGCGCACTATACAAAACTTTCCCTACTCTGTGCGGTGCCGTCGCACCGCGACGCGACTCCCGGCTGGCGCCCCGGTCGACCGAAGCGCCAGCCGGCGAGCCGTGCGCGCCGCGCCTCACCGCCGTCGGCCCTACGCGCGGCACTCGGCCGGCGCGTATTTCGCGGGCAGCGTCGCGGCGTCGCCCGGCAGCGGCCCGGCGCCCGGCGCCGGCAGCGACGACGCATCCTTGCCGGCGGCGAAGCATTCCCACGCGATCGCTCCAGCCTGCATCGCGCCCTTTTTGAGGGGTACGCGCGCGGAAGGCGCGTCGGCCTTGTCGGGCGCCGACGGCACGAGCACCAGCGTATTCGCGCCGGCCGCGGCGACGCGGGCGGTGAACGCAACCGTGATCTGACCGGTCTCGCCGTCGATCGCGACGGATTCGACGTTGCGGGTTGCAGTCGGCGGGTTGTACCCGCCGTCGAGGCTCGCGCCGCTCGCGGCGTTGTCGGCAACCGCGAGCCGCGCGGACGACGCGAGCGCCAGCCCCTCGCCGACGCGCGAACGCGCCAGGTAATCCTGGTACGCGGGAATCGCATAGGCCGCGACGACGCCGACGATCGCCAGCACGATCATCAGTTCGATCAGCGTGAAGCCGGCCGGCCGCCAGCGCGGCACTGGCCGGTTCGCGCGCCGCAGATCGGCGACGACGCGACGGAACAGGGAAACGGAAAAGGCTTCGAACATGGCAGGCTCCGGAAACGAAAAACGCCTGCCGATGAAGGCAGGCGTCTCGATCGTAGCCAGCGGGCCCCGAATCCGGCAGTCGGCCGGATGGCCAGTGTCAGCGCGCGTGCGGTGCGTCGCCGCGCCGCCTCAGCGCGGAGCCGATCGCCACGACGAACAGCGCGCCCGCGATGCTCGCGCCATAGAGCGCCGTGGGCGTATCGAGCTCCGGCCAGCGATCGCCGACCGGGTCGTTCACGATCAGCCCGCCCGCGATCCAGCCGAGCAGCGCCGCGCCGAACGTGACGACGATCGGAAAGCGGTCGAGCAGCTTCAGCACCAGCGTGCTGCCCCACACGATGATCGGCACGCTGACGACGAGCCCGAAGATCACGAGCGCGATCCGGTGCGACGGATCGGCCTGCTCGGCCGCGCCGGCGATCGCGATCACGTTGTCGAGGCTCATCACCGCATCGGCGATCACGATCGTCTTCACGGCATCCCACAGGCGGTCGGCCGGCTTGATGTGATCGTGCGCGTCGGCGGCCGGCGCCATCAGCTTGATGCCGATCCACAGCAGGAGCAGCCCGCCGCCGAGTTTCAGGAACGGCACGTCGAGCAGCGCGACCGCGAACGTGATCAGCGCGATGCGCAGCAGGATCGCCCCCGCGGTGCCCCAGATGACGCCGCGCAGCCGCTGGTTGGCCGGCAGGTTGCGGCAAGCGAGCGCGATCACGACCGCGTTGTCGCCGCCGAGCAGGATATCGATGATGACGATCTGGAGAACGGCGCCCCAGTGCAGCGACGTCAGGAATTCGAGCATGGCGGTGACAGGCAGGACAGCGGCCGCCCGGCGGGCGACCTGGTTCATCGCCGGCACATGCGTGATACATGCCCGGCGCTTACAAAATCATTGCGCGAGCATAACAAAAAACGCCGGCAAAGCCGGCGTTTTCTGCAGGACGAAACCAGCGGAAATATT
Source organism: Burkholderia paludis (assembly GCF_000732615.1). GTDB lineage: Bacteria > Pseudomonadota > Gammaproteobacteria > Burkholderiales > Burkholderiaceae > Burkholderia > Burkholderia paludis. The sequence continues at coordinate 19,265 of NZ_JPGL01000069.1, read as the reverse complement.
ACAGCGCCTTTTTCAGCAGGCGACCCATTTCCGACGGGTTGCGCGTGACGGTGATGCCGCACGCTTCCATGATTTCCAGCTTCGCCTCGGCCGTATCCGCACCGCCCGAGATCAGCGCGCCGGCGTGGCCCATGCGCTTGCCCGGAGGCGCCGTGACACCGGCGATGAAGCCGACGACCGGCTTCTTCATGTTGTCCTTGATCCACTCGGCCGCATTGGCTTCGTCCGGACCGCCGATTTCGCCGATCATCACGACCGCATCCGTATCCGGATCGTCGTTGAACATCTTCATGACGTCGATGTGCTTCAGACCGTTGATCGGGTCGCCGCCGATGCCGACTGCCGACGACTGGCCGAGGCCGAGTGCCGTCAGCTGCGCAACGGCTTCATACGTCAGCGTGCCCGAACGCGACACGACGCCGATGCGGCCCTTGCGGTGGATGTGACCCGGCATGATGCCGATCTTCAGTTCGTCCGGCGTGATCGTGCCCGGGCAGTTCGGCCCGAGCAGCAGCGTCTTGCGGCCTTCGCGACGCATGCGGTCCTTCACTTCGATCATGTCGCGCACGGGGATGCCTTCCGTGATGCAGATCGCGAGATCGAGGTCGGCTTCGACCGCTTCCCAGATCGCAGCGGCTGCACCTGCCGGCGGAACGTAGATGACCGACACGGTCGCGCCGGTTTCCGCCTTCGCTTCCTTGACGCTTGCGTAGATCGGAATGCCTTCGAAATCTTCGCCGGCCTTCTTCGGGTTCACGCCCGCGACGAATGCTTCGCGGCCGTTTGCGTATTCACGGCAGGCGCGCGTATGGAACTGACCGGTCTTGCCGGTAATGCCCTGCGTGATGACCTTCGTGTCCTTGTTGATCAGAATCGACATGTATTTTGACCTCTGTTCGATTGGCGTCGCGAGCTGACCGCGCCGCCATGCGTGTTCATTGAGCGCGCGCTTACTTGCCTGCGGCAGCCGCGACCACCTTCTGCGCGGCTTCTTCCATGCTGTCCGCCGAGATGATCGGCAGGCCCGAGTCGGCCAGCATCTTCTTGCCGAGGTCCTCGTTCGTGCCCTTCATGCGCACGACGAGCGGCACGTTCAGGTTCACGGCCTTCGAACCGGCGATCACGCCTTCCGCGATCACGTCGCAGCGCATGATGCCGCCGAAGATGTTCACGAGGATCGCCTTCAGATCCGGGTTCTTCAGCATCAGCTTGAACGCTTCCGTGACCTTCTCGGTCGTTGCGCCGCCGCCGACGTCCAGGAAGTTCGCCGGTTCGCCGCCGAACAGCTTGATGGTGTCCATCGTCGCCATCGCGAGGCCTGCGCCGTTCACGAGACAGCCGATGTTGCCGTCGAGCGAGATGTACGCGAGGTCGAACTTCGACGCTTCGATTTCAGCCGGATCTTCTTCGTCCAGATCGCGGTACGCGACGATTTCCGGGTGGCGGAACAGCGCGTTCGAGTCGAAGTTGAACTTCGCGTCGAGTGCGGTGACCGTGCCGTTGCCGGAGACGTTCAGCGGGTTGATTTCAGCCAGCGACGCGTCGGTTTCCCAGAATGCCTTGTACAGGCCTTGCAGGATCGCGCGTGCTTGCGGAATCGAAGCAGCCGGCACGCCGATCTTCGCGGCGAGATCGTCGGCCTGGGCGTCGAGCAGACCGGTCGACGGCTCCACGATGACCTTGTGGATCAGTTCCGGGTGCTTCTCGGCCACTTCCTCGATGTCCATGCCGCCTTCGCTCGAACCCATCAGGACGATCTTTTGCGACACGCGATCGACGACGAGGCTGACATACAGTTCCTGCTTGATGTCGGCGCCTTCTTCGATCATCAGACGGTTGACCTTCTGGCCTTCCGGACCGGTCTGGTGCGTGACGAGCTGCATGCCGAGGATCTGGTTCGCGTATTCGCGGACCTGCTCGATCGACTTCGCCACCTTCACGCCGCCGCCCTTGCCGCGGCCACCCGCGTGAATCTGGGCCTTCACGACCCAAACCGGGCCGCCCAGCTCTTCCGCCACCTTGACGGCTTCGTCCACCGAGAACGCCGGCTTGCCGCGCGGTACCGCGACTCCGAATTTCCGCAGGATTTCCTTACCCTGGTACTCGTGAATCTTCATGCGTGATTCCCTTCAGTCTGAGAGTTGGATGAAAAGTCGCTTAAGACGCTTCTTCGAATGATTTCCGTTCATTCCTTCGTGCTGCCCTCACCGGGCAGGTCCGGCCGGCTCGCGCCATACCAGCGCGGGTAGTACTGCCGCACGACCTCGCCGTCGAACCGCAGCGCCCGGCAGCGGCCGAGCTGGAAAGGCGGTTCGGCATGCACGCCGTCATGATCCGGCCCTTCACCGCCCTCCTCGCGCACGTTCCACACGTCACCGGCGAACGCCTGGATCGCTGCGGTCGGCAGCACGGCGCACAGTTCGGTGAGATGGGAACAGCCTGCGACGCCGGCGAGAAGCCGGTTCGCATCGCGGCGGAAATGGCGGAAGAGATTGAGCCCGATGAGGGCCCGATAGGCGGGAGGAGCGGATTGACACTGACCGGGATAGGGCACCCATTCCGAAGACGCTTCGGCGTCGACGACATTGAGTTCACGATCGATAGTCACGCGCAGCCAGAGTTCGTGGATCGGCAGGCCCTGGGGCCGGATGCCCGACGCAAGCGCGACATCGCGCGGCTTGTGGTCGGTCAGGCAGGCTTCGATATCCCACAAGCCGTCGCCGCGCTCGTAAGCTTCCGCTCGGATTGCGCGTCGATGTCGCAACTGACGGGGCACGGGCTCGGATAGCGGCATGCTGGAGGTTGAGGCCGAAGAGGAAAACCCATGAATTTTAGCATATTGGGTATTTGAGACAGTTTGACGCGACGGCGGGTATTCCCGCCTGTCCGGAAGCGGTTGCATTGCAGCAAAATCGCGCGCCACGCGCGCGATCGGCCTGCTCAGTCGTCGATCGGGAAATCGTCGCCGACCTTCAGCAACTTCACGATGGTCGCGCTCGAGAAGCCGCGCGCGGCCAGAAAGCGCGCCTGCTTCGCACGCTCGGCCGGCGTTTGCGGCAGTGCACCGAATTTCTTGCGCCAGACGGCCTGCGCACGCGCCCATTCGGTCTCGCGAAGCTGGGTACTCACCTCTTCGACGAGCGTGTCGCCGACCGCATGGCGCTTCAGTTCGCTGACGATGCGCGCGACGCCGACACGCGACCCGCGGCGATGCACGAGGCTCTCGGCAAAGCGCGCGTCGGACAGCCAGCCTTCCTTTTCGAGTGCATCGAGCACCGGCTCGATGGATTCGTCTTCGCCGGCGTAGGGTGCGAGCTTGCGTGCGAGTTCCGCGCGGCTGTATTCGCGCCTGGACAGATAGCCGAGCGCGCGGCCCTTCAACGACCGCGGCGGCTTCGACGATTTGCGCTCGCCCGTGCCCGGCGCATCGCCGGACGAAGCGCCGGCGGAAGTGCCGGACGCGCGGCGCGTGCGGCGCGGATGCTGGCTGCTGCGCGTATAGACGTCTTCCCTGGCCGGCGACGCCGCACCGGATGCACGATCGCCCGGAAAACTGACGCCGGAAACACGCCGACGGGAGCGGTCGTGCGCATCGAACGATTCGTCGTCGTCGAACGGATCGTCCGGCGCGGCAATCTCAAACGAAACGAGGGCATCGTCGGATGCCCTCGTCGCGGTGCGGCCTGCGGCATCGCTGCCTGCAGGCCGCCGGTTGGCGCCCGAGGATCCCGCTCGCCGGCCGGAGCGACCCGCCGCTTCGGGCGCGTCGCTCTCTTCCGGTTCGCCAGCCTGACCTCGGCGCCCGACCATCACTCTTCTTCGTCCATCGCCTCGGCTTCGTCGTGGCCGACACCATCCGGCATGGCGGCAACGCCGAGCGATTCGCGAATGCGGTTCTCGATCTCGAGCGCGATTTCCGGATTCTCGCGCAGGAATTCACGCGCGTTGTCCTTGCCCTGACCGATCTTCTCGCCGTTGTAGCTGTACCAGGCGCCGGCCTTGTCGACAATCTTCGCCTGCACGCCGAGATCGATGATTTCGCCCTGACGCGAGATGCCTTCGCCGTACAGGATGTCGAAGATCGCTTCGCGGAACGGCGGCGACACCTTGTTCTTGACGACCTTCACGCGGGTTTCGTTGCCGATCACCTCGTCGTTCTTCTTGATCGAGCCGATCCGGCGAATGTCCAGACGCACCGACGAGTAGAACTTGAGCGCATTGCCGCCCGTCGTGGTTTCCGGGTTGCCGAACATCACGCCGATCTTCATCCGGATCTGGTTGATGAAGATCACGAGGCAGTTCGTGCGCTTGATCGTGCCGGTCAGCTTGCGCAGCGCCTGCGACATCAGGCGGGCCTGCAGACCCGGCAGCGAATCGCCCATCTCGCCTTCGATTTCGGCCTTCGGCACGAGCGCCGCGACCGAGTCGATGACGATCATGTCGATCGAGCCCGAGCGCACCAGTGCGTCGGTGATTTCGAGCGCCTGCTCGCCGGTGTCCGGCTGCGAGATCAGCAGCTCCGGCACGTTCACGCCGAGCTTCGCGGCATATTGAACGTCGAGCGCGTGCTCGGCGTCGATGAACGCCGCGGTGCCGCCGATCTTCTGCAGTTCGGCGATGACCTGCAGCGTGAGCGTGGTTTTACCGGACGATTCCGGACCGTAGATCTCGACGACCCGGCCGCGCGGCAGGCCGCCGACGCCCAGCGCGATATCGAGACCGAGCGAGCCCGTGGACACGACCTGGATGTTTTCGGTCGCCTCGCCGTCGCCCATGCGCATGATCGAGCCCTTGCCGAACTGCTTCTCGATCTGGGCAAGCGCGGCGGCCAGCGCCTTGCTCTTCTCGGCGGTCATCCCGGAGCCCTTCTTGCTATCTTCCATGAATCGTCCTTTGCTATGATGAGCAGCGTCTGTTAAAGGCGCGCCCGCTTTCAAGCGCCGCCCACGAATGCAGACACTGTATAAAAAAACAGTGTTTTGTGCAAGCCCGCAATGCAGGCTGCGTTGTACACGAATCACTTCGGAGACAGCCGGCCGGCGCGAACGCCCTGCCGGCCATCGGTCAGCACCATGCGAATTCTCATCGCGGAAGACGACAGCATACTCGCGGACGGCCTCACCCGGTCACTCCGCCAATCGGGCTATGCGGTCGACCACGTGAAGAACGGCGTCGACGCCGATACGGCGCTGTCGATGCAGACCTTCGACCTGCTGATCCTCGATCTCGGGCTGCCGAAGATGTCCGGGCTCGAGGTGCTCAAGCGGCTGCGCGCCCGCAATTCCAACCTCCCCGTGCTGATCCTCACCGCCGCCGACAGCGTCGACGAGCGTGTGAAGGGGCTCGACCTCGGCGCCGACGACTACATGGCCAAGCCGTTCGCACTCAACGAGCTCGAGGCGCGCGTGCGCGCGCTGACCCGGCGCGGCGCGGGCGGCGGCCCGACCGTCGTGCGCCACGGCTCGCTCGCGTTCGACCAGGTCGGCCGCATCGCCTATGCGAACGATCACGTGCTCGATCTTTCGGCGCGCGAGCTCGGCCTGCTCGAAGTGCTGCTGCAGCGGATCGGCCGGCTCGTGTCGAAGGAACAGCTCGTCGACCATCTGTGCGAATGGGGCGAGGAAGTCAGCAACAACGCGATCGAAGTCTACGTGCACCGGCTGCGCAAGAAGATCGAACCGAGTGGCGTCCGGATCTCGACCGTGCGCGGCCTCGGCTATTGCCTCGAGAAAGTCGCGCCCGCCGCGCCGGCCGACGCGACGGCGCCCCAGCCCGCGGTGGCCGGCACGCCGCTGCGCTGACACCGCGCGTCGTCGCGATGGCCACGCCGGCCCCTTCCCGCCACTCGACCGGCGCGCCGCAGTCGGCCGCCGACGAGGCGCGCGACGCGCGCTACGAGAACCCGTTCGCGCCGCCCGACGCAACCGATGCGCCCGAGGCGCCACGCCCGCGCTCGCTGTTCGGCGAGATCCTCGACTGGATGCTCGCACCGCTGCTGCTCCTGTGGCCGATGAGCATCGCCGTCACCTATCTCGTCGCGAAAACGATCGCGAACGGCCCGTTCGACCGCTCGCTCGAGACCAACGCCTACGTGCTCGCGCGGCAGATTCACCCGGTCAACGGCGTGGCCGAGCTGACGCTGCCGGAGCAGACCCGCGACTTCCTGCGCGCGGACAACGTCGACAGCGTTTACTTCCAGGTGCTCGGCACGCGCGGCGAGCTGGTCGCGGGCGAGGCAGACATGCCGCTGCCGCGCGACGAGGACCGCCCGCCGCCCGGCGTCGTCGTGTTTCGCGACGACCTGCTGCGCGGCAACGACGTGCGCGTCGCGTATACGACGGTCGCGCTGCCGCAAGCGAGCGGCACGCAGCCCGTGCTCGTGCAGGTCGGCGAAACGCTGGACAAGCGCAACGCGCTCGCGAACGACATCATCAAGGGTGTGATCCTGCCGCAGTTCGTGATCCTGCCGCTCGCGATCCTGCTGGTCTGGTTCGGCCTGTCGCGCGGGCTCGCGCCGCTCAACGCGCTGCAGGCGCACATCCGCGCGCGGCGGCCCGACGACCTGTCGCCCGTCGAGGCGCAGCGCGCGCCGCCCGAGATCGAGCCGCTCGTCACGTCGTTCAACGACCTGCTCGCGCGCCTCGAACAGAACATGGCGCTGCAGAAGCGCTTCATCGCCGACGCCGCGCACCAGATGAAGACGCCGCTCGCGGGCTTGCGCACGCAGGCCGAGTTCGCCCTGCGCCACCCCGTCCCGCCCGACGTGCAGCGCTCGCTCGAACAGATCGCGACGAGCTCCGAACAGGCCGCGCGGCTCGTCACGCAACTGCTCGCGCTGGCGCGCGCCGAGAACCGCGCCAGCGGGCTGACCTTCGAGCCGGTCGAGATTGCCGCGCTGGCGCGGCGCGCCGTACGCGACTGGGTGCAGGCCGCGCTCGCGAAGCGGATGGATCTCGGCTACGAAGGGCCGCCCGACGATGCGCCGCTCGACGTCGACGGCAATCCGGTGATGCTGCGCGAGATGCTCGGCAACCTGATCGACAATGCGATCCGCTACACGCCCGAAGGCGGCCGCATCACCGTACGCGTGCACGCCGACCCGACCGCGCGGTTCGCGCATCTCGAAGTCGAGGATACGGGGCCGGGCATCCCGGCCGCCGAACGCGAGCGCGTCGTCGAGCGCTTCTACCGGATCCTCGGCCGCGAAGGCGACGGCAGCGGCCTCGGGCTCGCGATCGTGCGCGAGATTGCCGCACAGCACGGCGGCACGCTGACGCTCGACGATCACGTCTACCAGCACGCGCCGCGCCTCGCCGGCACGCTCGTGCGCGTCAGCCTGCCGCTGGCAGGCACCGCCCCGGATTAACCCTGACGCGCACCGCCACGGCCCGCCGCGATCGCATCGAAACCGGCGTTTTACACGACGTTCGCACCATGATCCACACAAAAACCGGCCGATTCCGCGCGGGTTAACGCGCATTCGTTTTGTACGCGCGAGTCAGTCCGCCGTAAGTTTCCATACCAATAATCGTCGACAGGCCCGCCCACCCACGGCGGCCGCACATCTATATCAAGCGACTTGGAGACGATTCATGGCAACGTTAGGCGGGCAAATTTCGCACTCGCCGATGACGGGCGAAGAGAAGAAGGTGATCTTCGCGTCGTCGCTCGGCACCGTGTTCGAGTGGTACGACTTTTACCTGGCCGGCTCGCTCGCGGCCTACATCAGCAAGAGCTTCTTCTCCGGCGTCAATCCGACCGCCGCCTTCATCTTCACGCTGCTCGGCTTCGCGGCCGGCTTTGCGGTGCGGCCGTTCGGCGCGATCGTGTTCGGACGGCTCGGCGACCTCGTCGGCCGCAAGCACACGTTCCTCGTGACGATCGTGATCATGGGCATCTCGACGTTCGTGGTCGGCTTCCTGCCCGGCTACGCGTCGATCGGCATCGCCGCGCCCGTGATCTTCATCGCGATGCGGCTGCTGCAGGGCCTCGCGCTCGGCGGCGAGTACGGCGGCGCGGCGACCTACGTCGCCGAGCATGCGCCGGCGAACCGCCGCGGCTTCTACACCGCGTGGATCCAGACGACCGCGACGCTCGGCCTGTTCCTGTCGCTGCTCGTGATCCTCGGCGTGCGCACGTTCATCGGCGAGGAAGCGTTCGGCAGCTGGGGCTGGCGCGTGCCGTTCGTCGCATCGATCCTGCTGCTCGCTGTGTCGGTGTGGATCCGGATGCAGTTGAACGAGTCGCCGGTGTTCCTGCGCATCAAGGCGGAAGGCAAGACGTCGAAGGCGCCGCTGACCGAAGCGTTCGGCCAGTGGAAGAACCTGAAGATCGTGATCCTCGCGCTCGTCGGCCTGACGGCCGGCCAGGCCGTCGTGTGGTACACGGGCCAGTTCTATGCGCTGTTCTTCCTCACGCAGACGCTGAAGGTCGACGGCGCGAGCGCCAACATCCTGATCGCGATCGCCCTGCTGATCGGTACGCCGTTCTTCCTGTTCTTCGGTTCGCTGTCGGACAAGATCGGGCGCAAGCCGATCATCCTCGCGGGCTGCCTGATCGCGGCGCTGACCTACTTCCCGCTGTTCAAGGCGCTCACGCACTACGCGAACCCGCAGCTCGAACTCGCGACGCAGAAGGCGCCGATCACGGTCGTCGCCGACCCGGCCGCCTGCTCGTTCCAGTTCAACCCGGTGGGCACGTCGAAGTTCACGAACTCGTGCGACATCGCGAAGAGCGCGCTCGCGAAAGCCGGCCTGAACTACGAGAACGTCGCGGCGCCGGCGGGCGCGATGGCCGAGATCAAGGTCGGCGACACGGTGATCCCCGCGTATGACGGCAAGGCGACCGACGCGAAGGCGCAGGGCGCGGCGTTCGACAAGACGCTCGCGTCGACGCTGAAGGCGGCCGGCTACCCGGCGAAGGCCGACCCGGCGCAGCTCAACTGGCCGATGACGATCGTGATCCTGACGATCCTCGTGATCTACGTGACGATGGTGTACGGCCCGATCGCCGCGATGCTGGTCGAGATGTTCCCGACGCGGATCCGCTACACGTCGATGTCGCTGCCCTATCACATCGGCAATGGCTGGTTCGGCGGGTTCCTGCCGGCGACCGCGTTCGCGATCGTCGCGGCGAAGGGCGACATCTATTCCGGGCTCTGGTATCCGATCGTGATCGCGCTGGCGACGTTCGTGATCGGCCTGCTGTTCGTCAAGGACACGAAGGACTCGAACATCTACGCGCAGGATTGAAGGCGTAGCGGCGGGTGGTTGCCGGTTGCCGGGCATGCGTTCCGGCGGCTGGCGGCCGGCGCTGGAACGAGGCCGCACGGGTGCGTCGGTCACTTTTTTTACGAAAGATGAAAAAAGGTGTTGACAGCCGGGCGGTCGATCCGCATAATTCAATTCTTCGGCGAATTAGCTCAGTCGGTTAGAGCGACGGAATCATAATCCGCAGGTCCGGGGTTCGAATCCCTGATTCGCCACCAGCTTCACCAAAAAAGCCGCTGTTCCGTAAGGTTCAGCGGCTTTTTTGCTTTCCTAGCCGCGCAATTCACCTAAAACGGACGCCAACAGGCGAACATTTTAGGCGCGAGGCGGTTTTGGGAGCGTGGGTGCTACACGCCACTACTACCTTCCGTGGAGAGCACACCGTGAAACACCCCCACCTGACCATCCGCGCCGATTCCCGCCACTTCTACTTCCGCCGCAAGGTGCCGCTCGAGCTGCGCGCCCTGTGTTCGACAAGACCGAAATCTGGCTGAGCCTCGACACGCCCGGCAAGGAGGTCACTCTCACGCGCCTGCCGCTGGCCGCCCTCGAATATGGACGCCTGGTCGCCCCGGCCCGGGCCGCAGCCGACACGACCGGCGAGCGCTGGCTGCCGCATGGCCTGCGGCCCGCGAGCGACGACGCGCCCCACCCGTACCACCCGACCGTCTGCCCTGCCGGCTGGACCCCCACTGGCCGACGCCCAGATGCCGCGACTGCTCGAGCGGTATCGCGCCCACGCACTCGCGAGCGAACGCGAGTACCCTAGCGCACACTCCCATTCAAGCGCGGTGAAGCTGCCAGCATATTCGCCTGAAAGGCAGCGCCCTCCGTGCCGTGCTGCAACCGCCTGCATCATCGCCAGCGTATTGCGCCGCCTGGAATGACTACAGTGCGGGCACCATGTACCCTGTCTAATAGCTGCGGGAGTCGTACACCAACGATGTCCCTTGGCACATTGCCACTCTAGCGGTACCCCCGAGTGAGCATATTTTTCGGAAAGACATGCACCGTCTTTGCTTTCAGCAAGGCGGTGCATGTCTTCGATGGTTTTCTTCGTAGTCGTCTACAGCAAACTCGTTGATAAACCGTCCCGTGTTTGGATCGTAATACCGAGGCTCCTTGACCCGTCCAGCAGCCGGCCGATCGGGTCACAAGGATAGGCGTTCGCCGCTTGCGTTGCTACATTATTCAACAACCGCTTTGTTTAGCGCCGAAAGCATATGTTCAAATCGTTCTTTTTGCTGCTCAGCGTAGGGCCAATTTGGATACTTATCGCACGCACGCTTATTCATCCATAACTGATCTAATATTGCCGTCTTTGCTCGCCCAAGAAGCTCAATATTGATCTGACCAACGATCTTCAGCTGCCCAAAGGCCGTAGCAACGATAGCTCGACAGTCACTCTGGAAATACACCTCGTGCATATCGTCTTTGTCTAGCCACTGACGCCGCATCTCCAGATCATCACGAGTTTTCTCCCAAGGCACATCCAACCCCCAACCGGCAAGGTGGTCAGTTAAAAATTCCGTGATGCTCTGATCATCTTCTACCCCTCGATACCAGGCTTCCAGCGCCCGCAACGTGTCATGACCGTCATCACTACCGAAAGGGCTGAAATCGTCGATCACGGAATAATAAAAATACTCAGACGCGAGAGATACAAAGCGAGGATGGCTGGTCTCGCAAGTAGGCCCTTGCTCAGCAGCATCATAGTAACGTCTTTCATTTCCCATGCCAAAATCCGCCCCATATCAAACTATAGATTCACAAAACACCTTGGATCGATAAGGTAGATTTAAAAACCCCATTTCGTCAATCACTCCCACATTCTCATCAACAACCCCAATACATCTGAAATAAGTTAAATTTGGCAAATGCCTAATAAAATCAATACTTTCCGCCACCTCGAGCCATACGGTTTTAAGATTAATTTTTTTAGACAAAAAACTCCAATTTTTAATTCCACGGAACTTCTCAAACATTATGTGCTCAATCGATTTCGCCTCTAATAACGCACTAACATCCGCAAGTCTTCGACAAGAAACAACATGAACTATTGCCAAGTGCGAGAGCCGCTCAATGCCATGAAGACTTCTAACCCCTCCCTCAACAAGACACAATCTCTTTAATTTATTCAAGCCCGCCAAAGGCATAAGATCTTTCCCCGGGTAGTGATAGATAGCCAAATCCACAATATCGGGAAACTGCCCAATCCAAAACAAATCAGATTCGGAAAATAATTCGACAGCGATTTTTTTCAAGAAAGGCAATTTATCACTTAATGGCAATCCCTCCGGAAAGCCATCTCTCACCGAGATTTCTCGTAAATTTTCGAAAACCAAGTCACTCGGAAATTTTAAAACATCACCCCTTTGTAAATTCAAATAAAGGCGCTCAATAAATTTTACTTCCACCCTCCCAAAATCAAAAATGATCGAATCGGAAGAATTATGTGAAATAGACAGTATTTTTATTTTGAAATTTGAAAGAAAATCCACATAATCATCAATTGGTGAGTTCATTATGGAAAATGAAACAAATTCCCCCAATTCGTCCTTTGCAATAGTAATCTCACCATTCTCCGAAACCATAACGGGACCATCCGGTCCCAAAAAATCAGTTCCAAATAATTTCACATTTTCCGATGACATATTACACCCCAGAGCCAACCGGTTTCACCGGAAGATTTGCAAGCAAGACTGCCGTATCCTTTGCAACCGAAGAGGACAAAGCCAAACACCCTCCCGCCTTAATCGCCTCCGCAGCTTTTTTCCAGGAGAATCAATTCTATTTAATGTTGGCTTTACCCCGGGCAAAGTCGGATACAATCTCATCGCCGCACCATCCACCATCAGCACATAATCGTCTTCTGAGACATTTACACACGGAGATTTAGTATCTATGTGCGTCCCACGAGAAACACCAGAAGGCCCGCCAGCCTCTCTATTTACCGAAGATTTATAACGGTTGCAGCCTCCCTTACCGATATAAGCCTCGCCTGAAGTCGTTTCAAAAACATAGACCCCATTGAGCCCATAAGGGTCAATCCAACTTACAGGGTTGCTGCCGTATTGATAGACGTTGATCCCGGCGGTCAGATCGATTGGATCCTTCGAGATAAACCGTCCGCTACTCGGATCGTAGTACCTGTACCGGTTATAGTGCAGCCCCGTTTCCTCGTCGCAATACTAACCTTGGAAGCGAATCGGAGTGGCACCTCCATGGTGGCAGGACTTTCCTGCCATGTGCCCCTCCTGCCACACCTCCTCTCGCCTGGCGACCAAGCACTTGCACCGACCTCGCCCTACACCGTCTGCGGCATTAATTCACACTTAACTATCCCCAATCAATCCTTGAATTTCTAAAGCCACTCTTTCTATCAATTTATCATCTACCACTATGGAAAAGTCCCAAACTTCCGGATCCTCACCAATAAGTATGTAAACACCGCTATCTTCGCCTCGCTTCCAATGAACAGGACTATTGGCCGATTCCCCAGCCAACACATAATCAATTGCCCTCCCGCCGAAATTGATCACTGCCCCAGCATCTGCAATAGAAACAAATACGTTTAATTCAACTATTGAGGCCGAAAATTTTACAAGAACAGCCTTTCCGCCATTTCGATAAAATGCGTGATCAACATAAACATCAAAATCGTCGCTCATTTATTTCACCTCAATGCGCGTTATCCACATCGATCCCAAGCCCTTCTAGCCGTCCAGCACAGTTGCACGGATCACGCTTTGACGCTCCAACAGATTTTAACCCTGACACACAACTCATCAAATTCTCTTCCGCATGCTTGCTCTTGGAAGTCGGAACCCGCGTTATTCCGAGGCTATCAGCCTTATCTCTTTTCCCGACTTCAAACCCATTACTACTGCCGGCAAACAGGACTCCTGATTCATCCTGTCCAACCCCGATGGTTCTTTGATTGACGGCGGGCTTATATTTTCCCGCCTCATGGATTTTCTGAGCTAGCTTTTGAAGCGTTCCTCGCGGCTTACCAGTCACCTGGTTGATTTCACACGCGCAGGAACACCCCGCCTTCTTTGACAGCCCTAACGGGTCAATCCACTCGACCGGGTTGGGCTCGTACTGGAAGACGTTGATCCCGCCCGCCAGTCCGATCGGGTCCTTGCTAATGAACCGTCCCGACTTCGGATCGTAGTACCTGTACCCGTTGTAGTGAAGGCCCGTCTCGTGGTCGAAGTACTGCCCCTAGAAACGGAGCGTGTTGCAGATACCCGCCTTGCGCGCGGCCTCGCTGATGACCTCCTTCGCTTCGCCCCAAGGCTAGAGGGAAGGGCACCACAAAACTCACGCTGAACTGGAACTGCTGATCACCACCACAACATGAACAAGGGACCGCATCTGCGGCCCCCTTTTTCTACTAACGCATGTAGATTGTCTTTAGAAGCTCACCTTCTTCAACGGCGTACACATATGTCACTCCACGACCGTTCTTATACATCCCTTGATCTGCGATCTCAAACGGCACTCCATTGATCTCGTAAGCCGGAAGAGGAGTAAATGAAACGGCAACTAAATCCCTACTTTTCCCAAAATCAACTGAAACTTTATAGTCACCCAAAGACCACTTGCTCTTTGAGAGCCTTCTAAATTCCGCCAAAGCCAGACCAAATATCTCGAAACAATCTCCACGACAAGAGAAATCACTCGGATACTTAGTTGCCAACTCGAGAATATCGTCTTGACTATAGATCACGAGCACCTCCCATAACTGTATAGACCTTGATCTTACCACTTGGCGTACCCAAGTATGAGCGATGACATTTGTTCTTGAGTGCGGCAAGAGCACTGATCTCTTTATCTCTTCTTGAGAAATCGTCGCTATTGAAATCATCCCTGCTTGGATCTGACGTTCTGACAACCTCTCCGTTCGCTCCCAGTACGGAATAATCTCCATGCGTATGATAATCACCTACGATGGTCGCGCCCTTCGGTACTTGTGGCAATGCCAAAGCAGGAATGAAGGTTCGGCCCGTACCAGGAACAGGGATCGTCGCAAAATACTGCCCCCCTTTTTCATAGACTAAGCCACCGAACTCTTTGTTCATCCGGATAGACTTACCCATGACAGATTCGAGTGCGCTACGTGCGGCAGCATCGGCACACCCTCCACTATGGGGCGTTCGAGCCAGCCCAAGCGGATCAGTCCAATGAACGGGATTGTTGGCGTATTGATAGACGTTGATGCCGCCCGCCAACCCGATCGGGTCTTTCGAGATGAACCGTCCCGAGTTCGTGTCGTAATACCTGTGCCGGTTGTAGTGAAGGCCCGTCTCATGGTCGAAGTACTGCCCCTGGAAGCGGATAGGGTTGCGGATACCCGCCTTGCGCGCCGCCTCGCTGATGACTTCCTTCGCTTCACCCCACGCCTTGTAGCACGCTGACCAGGCAACCTCGCCCACCTTGTCGGCCACCTCATGCGGCGCCCCTAGATGATTCTTCCGTTACGTAAGAACGCCCACATTCAGAAATTTAATCCTTTGAATAAATTAGAATCTCCCCATCTGGAAACTCACCCTTCCATCCACAAGGAATACCACCACCCTGATAGATTTCATACATCCTATCGGCAAGCGGAAGCTGCTCATCAAAAAACGTCTTGTTTACAAGGAAAATATAGAAATTTCCACAAATAACGTCAACAATCGAGCTCGACACTCCAAATTCCTCACCCTTCGAAATTAGAGCAGACATCAACTCGCCATCAAATATTTCAGAAATATTTAGAGAAAATTCATCACCCAAATCCAAACTATCCTGCAGATCCATTTGCTCAATAGTTCTCGAATTATTCTCCAGAATACCAGTCCAATACTGATACTCACCACCTTTAATTACATCAACATCCTGATCGCAAGCAAAAATTTCCGCATCTTTTTCATTCGTTACGAGAACTTCACCTTTGCGAGGCACGACTCCACCGCGCAAAAATTTTGGTCCATTTATCAGAGAAAGAAGCTCCTCAGCACATACACGAAGCCTCATTACATACCGTTCCCGAGTAGTCACAGCACATCTCCAAATTAAAATTTACTTAAAATATCATTCCACGCTGACTGACTAGCCCCTTGGCCGTTAACTATTGGATTATCACTTCGCCTAAGTGCCGACCTCAGTGTTTCCTGCATCCCTCTCAAGGCCAATTTTCGAGAAGCACAACTCTTTATAGCACCAACCCGATCAAGCGTTGACTTAATTGCCCTGTCGTACATAGGGTGTTGCGTATTATGTTGAGACCTCCCAAAATAGCGCCCTGTTCTTGCACCTGCATTAGCTCCATCCTTGGGCAAGCCAATCATGTTGTCAGGATCATCCACACCCATGCCAGCACAAGCCAGCACAAGCCAGCATTTTCGAGTACTTGGGATCATTAAATATGTTCTGAGGAATGATGTGGTGGACTTGATACTTATCCCTTTCGGCCCCACCAACTGCATTCCAAAATACATCGCGATAATTTTCCAGGTCTAATGGGTCGATCCACTCAACAGGATTCGGAGCGTATTGATAGACATTGATCCCACCCGCCAGCCCAATCGGGTCCTTGCTGATGAACCGTCCCGACGTCGGATCATAGTACCGATGCCGGTTATGGTGCGGGCCCGCCCGTATCCGTCCTACCTTGCCTTCGCATTGCATCAGCGGGCAACTGCCATGTTGCCCGCCAACCAAGAAATCAATACAGCACTGCTACATTCAATTCAATTCAATTCAATTCAATTTAGACAGAACGAATGAAGCCCTCTCCTTAATTTTATCTGAGACATCCCCTTGCATCGCAACAAGCCGAGAAATAATTTCAGCCGCCCCCCCTCCATCGCCCAGTCTTAAATTATTGATCAACACATTCCGAGAATGATCTCCATTCAGCAGTCTGAATATGAATGTATCCAACCAATCAGATGCGATCATTTTCATAGCCGGGGCCGCCTGTACCAAAGCAGCAACAACCAAATTCACATCGCTCGCCTCTATTAAATGAAGAAGACCATACATAACCTCTTCATGTTTAGTCCGGTCAATAAATACAGAAAGAAGGTTTACCAGATCCTCCTTCGATAACACTTCAGAACTAAGAGTTTCAATCACCCCATCGAATTCGCCAACTTCATCCGGGGTGTCGAGTTGACGGACACGTAGCAGATCTTCCAAGCAACCTTGTTTCATTGTCCCTTCCCAAACGTCGATGGATACTGAGCCTTGTTTTGAGCAATAACTTGCTGCAGCCCAGCGCGAATTTTAGATGTATAGCAATTTTGGCGCTGGTAGATTCGTCTAGCATCTCGAATATCCTGTGCTAACACATCCCGAGGCGTCATCGTTAAATCAGGGCTTGTCCCGTAAGAACTTGTTTGACGATGGCGCCCTCCAGTCGATGGCATTTCCATATTAATAGATACACCGTCGCCACGTGTGTAATTTGGCACACCAATTCCCTCCATATACGCATCAGATGGAATGTGATGCGGTGTGAGGTTGTCACCCGTTGATCCAGCCCTCTTCAGGTCCCTGTACTTTCCGACGTCTCCTTCACCGGGAAGCAACGACGGGCAACAACATCGTGTGAGCCCAGTGGGATCAGTCCACTGAACGGGGTTGGGCGCGTACTGATACAGATTCAGGCCACCAGCCAGTCCGATCGGGTCCTTGCAGATGAACCGTCCAGAGTTTGGATCGTAGTACCTGTATCGGTTATAGTGTAGGCCCGTCTACAGCCAAGATAAACTATTCCGGCCCACCAAGAAGCTCCCTTGCTCGCACAAATTCACGTTCTAATCGGTCGTCATTTCGAGTCTCCTTCAGCGCCTACTCCAGAAAGGGGCGGGCCTCCGTCGACCGGGCTATTTCATACCGAAAATCACCCAAGTAGATCACAGAGAACAATCAAGTATCGATGTGCTTAAAAAGGTTTGAATTCTCATTAATCTCTTCAATTAGGCGCTCATCGGTCAATTTCTTGTCTTCCGGGAGATCGTCATACTGCCCAAATTCCTCAGCAGATATGTAGCGCCCTTTAAATACGACCTTTCTTACGTCCGGCCGCAGCCTGAAGACTTGCTTACGCGGGCCTGGCCAAGCCTCATCCTCACTTGCAAATGGGATATTACCAATTAGCGGCCATCGACCTTTCTCAATAGCCGTCCTCATGGAAAATGCATCTGTAACGCTTGGATATTTTTTAACCTCATCCAACGACAAAAGTTGCTTCCCAGATGTTACCCCCAGGATCGCTATATCCGGATTGTGGTACATGCGCACATAGCCGTACCGTTGATTCAACGGGTCAAGAGGGACGGCATAAACATCACCGATCCTCACCTCATTTTTAGATTTTCTCCTGATCATCTTTTAAGTGATTTCTCCGCACAATCAAGGTATGTTGCTTTGCTTTTGTTTCGGTCTGAGATTGGATTGTTCTGGTCCGTTGCCAGATCTCCGAGATTGCCATGCTCAATGTGCTCAAGACCACGGACCGAAGCGTATGAATCTGTCTCGTGAACAACGTTTGCATCTTCCAGAGCTATTCCTCTATGGTGCCCGCCAGAGAAACGTCTCTGCAAAACCTCCCGTGGCGTCCCGTACCCCGAAGCCTTACCCGTATAGATTTTCCCCGGGTTCTTAGGATCTTCCGCTTGATACACGATGTGCGTCTTACCGTCGGCCGCACAGGGATCTTGTCCGGGGCATTTGCAGGCCTTCTTGCGAGCCAACCCAAGCGGATCAACCCACTGGATCGGATTGGGCGCGTATTGATAAACGTTGATGCCACCGTTCAGGCCGATCGGGTCTTTGCTGATGAATCTGCCTGTGTTGGGATCGTAATACCGATGCCGGTTGTAGTGCAGGCCCGTATATTTTGCTCTCGAGAGCCCGCCTCACGGCACAAGTATGTCGTACAAATACAGCGTTGGCTGCGCAGTGTTGTCCTTCTTCACTCGAAGGATCATGAAAGCGTCCGAGCCCCCCTCCTCCGAGAAGATGGGTACCTCGATTGATAGCCCGTCTGATTTATGTCCATCAATTTCAAATACATACCCATCCATTATCACCTCATCCGGGATCGGCCCAATCGCCTCCCCACCCAAGCAGGCTCTCAGCGCGGCTCTGTATTCCGATGCTGTGCTTGGTGCAGCAAGTCCTTGGCTTACCAACTCCTCAAAGTGGTCATGGATCAACTCATCGTAGATGTGCCTCACCAATGGGGCATACATCGGATAGTCCGCCAACTTACGTTCCATGCTATCTCCTATCTCCGATTCTTCACGGTTCGCATTGGAGTATTTCCATTGAACCCGAGGTTTTCGAAATATGGATCAACGTGCGCTGCAAAAAGACACCTTGCCTCTTGGGAAGTAAGACCAGCTCGCCGGAGCGCCTTGTAACCAATTCTGCGCTCGGCGGCATACGTTCCCCCTCCGGCTTGTCGCTGCACACTTGTCGCTGCGTAATGCTCCGAGCCCACTTGTGTAGAAGGCCCGTCCAGTTGAACAGCGGGTGCCCCAGTATAGGGGTACCCTTCCGTACCTACTGGCACTGAGGCATGTTGGATGATGTGATGGCCGTCTGCGGGCGTTCCCGACTTTGAACCATACGCCCGACCACTCGCTCGCATATTTGCGAGAACCTTTTCACAATCGCACGGACAACGCGCCAAGCCGAGCGGATCGATCCAGCCGATCGGGTTCGGCGCGTATTGATAGACTTTTTACACCGAAACGCTCGCCCCTCGTATACGCCGCAATCCATTGTCCAGCAAGGGTTTCAGCCTTCCGCCTACGCCAGCAATTTTTTCCTAGACACGATTTTCCCGATGCGCGCACCCGGGCGCAAGCGCGGCCCACGCATCTTGCAATGCATGACACTTGCCCCGCCAAGCCTATTCGCGGCGGGCTGACGTGCCCGCCTTACTCGTCCTCGTCCTCGTCCTCGTCCTCGTCCTCGTCCTCGTCCTCGTCC
>NZ_JPGL01000068.1 GCF_000732615.1 Burkholderia paludis | reverse complement strand
GCCGCCGATGCACCGATGCCCGCCGCCAGCGCACTGCCGCCGGTCGCGCCATCGTTGTTGTAGTTGCCCTGCTGCGTGCCGCTGTCGTTCACGCTGTAATACTGAGCATGTGCGGGCAGCGCCGCGGCCGCCACCGCGATCGCCAGCGCGCAGATCGTCACCGGCTTCGCCCCGCCCTTTCCGCCGGCCCTCGTCAACTCCGATGCCACGACAAGCTTGCCCCGCGCCCGGTTCCACACAACGTTGTATACCTTGTTCATGCCTACTCCCCTACTAGATTCCTCGACATCAACTCATTCATCAGCACACCGAATCGACCGGGATCAGGTATATACCCGCTGCTTCGGTTACGTGCGCCATCTTCACTATCTCGGTGCTCGCTCCGCGCGAGAGCGGCCGTGCATCGCGCCGTCAGAGGATCTCGATCTCGACACGACGGTTCGGTTGCAGGCATTTCTCGAGCACGTCGTGCGGCTCGACGCGATCGCACGTCACGACCGGCCGCGCCGCACCTTCGCCTGCAGTCCTGATCTTCGAGCCGTCGAGGTCCTGCCGGATCAGCAGCGCGCGAACGGTACGCGCACGCGCCAGCGACAGGGCGGCGTTGTACGCGTCGGTACCCAGCCGGTCCGTGTACCCCGTGACGACGATCTCCCGGTAGCCCGGGAAATCACGCTTGATCGCTCCGGCAACCTGCACGATCTGTTCGCGCCCGGCAGGCAGCATGTCCGCCTCGTCCGCGCCATCGAAACGAAACAGGCCGTCGGAGCCGAGCGTGACCGCGTCGCCATGCCGCGCGGCTGCGTCCTGCGGCATCGGACGAACCTCGGGCGGATTCGCACGCAGCGCGCAATCGGGCTCCTTCCAGTAGGTCGCCGCCACGCGCGAGTGGTCATCGAAGCGGATCTGGTACTGGCAGGTCGCGACCTCGTTGTCGTGCCCGATGCGAAAGTCGAAGACGTAATTCCAGGTACGCACGAAGAACACGCCTTCGTCGAAATGCGGCGGCCCGATCAGCGCATAGATCTGATCCTTGCTCATGCCCGGCCCGATCTGCCGCAGGTTGGCAACGTTGACGAACGCCCCTTCCTTCATCCACGACGAATCGCGCGCCGGAAACGTCGGCGTGCCGTTCGCGCCCGGGCCGGCCGCGCCGCAACCCGCCAGCAGGCATCCCGACGCGATTAAGGCAATCATCAGCTTTATTTTCATGATCACTCCCTGCCCGAATATACTGAATTGCACGGTTCGTCAACTCGGACTTTTTATATTCCAGGACCCGATATCGATTAATTCGAATTCGGCGCATCCCGCTTGTCATTCAGGTTTTTCCAGCTCCCGCGATGCCGCCGGATCGGCACCCTCAGCCCGGACCCGCTCCGGCCGGAGAACCCAGCCCGACGGAAGATACAGACGTTTCCCGACCAGCCATTGACGACGCGAGAATTTGTCAGAATCTCGACCACATTTAACAAAATCAAAAACTCTCACCAATGCTCGAATGCAATTTCGTAATACAAATAAAGAAGCGCGGCAATCGCCAATTTATAGGAAGTGCATTCCAAATTAACAATCATTGGCAATTATCGAATTAACCCGCTGCTACGATTTGCGACTCTGTGTTGTCAGCTGGAAACGATGCGATGCGTATCGCCATCCTCGAAGACGAACCGACCCAGATGGAATATCTGGTTCACGCGCTCGAGCAACAGCTCGCGTCGTGTTCGCCCCCCCTCACCTGCGTGCGCTTCGGAATGGGCGAAACGCTGCGTCGCGCACTGCGCTCGGATACCTTCGACCTGCTGGTGCTCGACTGGAACGTGCCCGATCTCGACGGGCTCGACCTGCTGCAGTGGGTACGCAAATTTCGCGAAAGCAGCGTGCCGATCATCATGCTGAGTTCGCGCGGCTCGGAATGCGACGTCGTGCAGGCGCTCGCCGCGGGCGCCAACGACTATCTGGTCAAGCCGTTGCGGCCGCTCGAACTGGCGGCCCGCATCCGCAACCAGTTGCACCAGCTTCAGCCGCAAGCCCAGCAACGGCCGGTCGAACGCTTCGGCCACTGGGAATTCGATCGCACGAGTTCCATCGCACGGCTCACGCATGCGTCGAACGTCTCCGATATCGAGCTTACCGAGCGCGAGTTCCGGCTTGCGCTCGCGCTGTTCGGCAATCTGGGACAAACGGTGTCGCGCAGCTACCTGATGGAGCGCATGGGCATCAACGGCGAATCGCCGAGCCGCTCGCTCGACAGCCAGATCTACCGGCTGCGTACGAAGCTGGGCCTGCGCCCCGTGCACGGCGTGCGGCTGCAGACGATCTATGGACAAGGCTACCGGCTGGAAGCCGTCAACGAACACGCATCATGAACCCGTCATTCGCACGGCGCCGGCCGACCGTCCGGCGCAGCCTGCTTCGGCTCGTCCTGCCGCTTGTCGCCGCGCTCGGCTCGATGCAACCGTTCGCGCAGGAGCGCGTCCACGTCGTTCGGCAAGGCGACACGCTGTGGGACATCGCGGGTGAATACCTGCACTCGCCGTTGCACTGGCCCGACGTGCAGCAGCGCAACGGCGTCGGCGATCCGAAGCGGCTGCACCCCGGCACGGCGTTGCACCTCGATCCGGCGTTCTTCCGGCGCGCGGCGGATACGCGCGGGACGCCGGACACAGCGGTGAACGACGACGACGCATCGCGCCCGGCCGGCCGTGGCAGGAGCGCAGCGCCGGCACGGGCGACCTGGACGCAGGATCCGCTCGCGGTGGCCGGCGTCGCGGAGCTGTCGGGCGCGGCGCGCATGAAGCGTGGCGATGCCGCGCCGCGCCCGCTCGACGCGGGTACGCCGGTTCGCGCCGGCGACATTCTCGAAACCGACGAACGCACGTACCTCAGTTTCCGTCTGCGCGACGGCAGCACGCTCGTGATGCCGTCCAGCAGCACGGTGCGGGTCGTCGTCGCCAACGGGCAGGCGACGCAGCTGCAACTGCTCGACGGACGCATCGAGGCGCTCGTCGCAAAGCAGCACGGTCGCACGTTCGAGATCCGGACCCGGATGGCGACGCTCGGCGTGCGCGGCACGCATTTCCGCGTGCGCGACGAACACGGCGCGGTGACCGCCGAGGTGCTGTCCGGGGTCGTGGCGGTGTCGACACAAGGCAAACCGGAACTGGTGCTCGACGCACGGCAAGGCGCCGCGCTCGCGGGCGCCGGCGCGCTCGAATCCCGGGCCCTGCTGGCACCGCCGACGCTCGCCGAAAGCGCGGACGGCAAGCGCGTACTGATCGCGTCGGCGGTGCAGGGCGCACAAGGCTATCGCCTGCTGCTCGCCACCGACCCATCCTTCATTCACGGCGCGTACGAAGCCACCGCGCCGGATGGCCGGTTCACGCTGCCCGACGATCTGCCGGGCGGCTTCTACCATGCGCGGGCGAGCGCGTTCGATGCGCGCAACATCGAAGGCATGCCCGGCGAAAGCATCGTGCACGTACAAGACGACCGGCAAACGGACACGGTCGTCCAGACACGCGACGGACGCTACGAGATCCGCTGGCCGGCGCCGGACGGACAACGCTGCCTCTTCGAACTCGCGCGCTCGCCGGATTTCGCGTCGCCGGTCGTCACCGATCCGGCGGTATACGGCGCCGGCGCCGTCGTCGGCCCGCTTACGGTACCGGGGCGATACTACTGGCGCGCGCGGCTCGTCACGGTCGGCGACGACCGCACGCTCGCGTCCGGCTCATTCGACGTACCGCAACCCGCCGCCGCGCGTGACTGACCCGTGGGCCGCCGCTTCGTCGTCGAGTGCCTGCTGATCGCGCTGTTGATCCCGCCGTTGCTGTGGTGGCTGCACGGCGCGCCGGGCGTGAGGATCGTCGACGCGATGCTGTACGACCGGATCATGAGCCGCCGGCAGGTGGCACCGTCGCCCGACATCCTGATCGTCGGCATCGACGCGCGCAGCCTCGCGGCAATCGGGCCGTGGCCGTGGCCGCGCAGCGTGCATGCGCGCCTGCTCGACACGCTCGCGCGCGACGGCGCGGCCCGCGTGCTGCTCGGCACATTCCTCGACAGCGCGTCCGACGAGGACGACGACCGCCAGCTCGCGTCATCGATGGCACGGCTTCCCGTCTATCTCCCGATGCGCGTCGCGACCGGGCCTTCCGCCATCGCGGACGGCACACCGACCTTCGTGCCGCCGCTGCCGCTCTTCGCGCGCAGCGCCGCCGGCACCGGTCACGCCAACGTGGCAGTCGACGGAAACGGGTTGTCGCGCTGGATGTTCATGCGCGAAGGCCCGCCGGGCCGGCTCGAGCCGTACGTCGGCGCGCGGCTCGTGGATCGCGCCGATGCCGAGCCGACCCCGCCTGCTGCTGCGGCAGCACCCGCCGCACCTGCCGCCCTTGTCACCTTTGCCGGGCTCGCTGTGCCAACGCCCCCCGTCGCGCCGGCCGCGCTCGCCGTGTCCGCGGATCACGGCGACCCGACGGCAAGCGGCGATGCGTGGATCCGCCAGGCACCGTTCGGCTTTCCGCTCGCGCAGCCGCTGCATGGATGGCGCACGGTGTCGTATCTCAGCCTGCTGCGCGGGCAGGTACCGGCGGCATTCGTGCGCGGCAAGCTGGTGCTCGTCGGCGCACTCGAGGATGCACGCCTCGAACGCCCCGTTTCCATCGGCACGCCGCACGGCGTCGCGTCGCTGTCGGGCATCGAGTTGCAGGCCGCCGCGATCGACGCGCTGCGACACGATCGCACCGTGCGCCCGCTGTCGCGTGCCGCGTTTGCCGGGTGGGCCTCGCTGCCCGTCTGGATCGCACTCCTGCTGTTCCTGCCGGCTGCGCGCTACGGCTGGGCCGTCGTGCTCACGATGTCGGGCCTGTGGCTCGTCGTGTGCCTGACGCTCGTCATCTGGGCGTACGTGTGGGTCCCGCCCCTGCCGACGCTGCTCGGGATCGCCGTCGCGTATTTTCTGTGGAGCTGGCGTCGCCTGTCGGCGTTCTTCCATTTCTTCGGCCGGCGCATCGCGCTGCTGAACGCGCTGCCGGCAGGCGCATTCGAACCGGCCGACCGGCCGCCGACGCACGCGTGGGATCACGTCGCGTCGCGGATGGCCGAGCTGGACGCCGCCATCGACCGGATCGCCCGCATCAAGACGATGCTCGACGTCAGCATCTCGCAGATGCCGGTCGCCGTCCTCGTTTGCCTCGACGACGGCACGATCACGCAGAGCAACGACGCGGCACGCCGCTTGCTCGAATCGCCCGGCGAGCCCGGCGCACCGCTGGACGGCCGCAACCTGTCGTCGGTGCTGCGCGGGTTCGACGCGCCGGCGCCGCATGCCAGCAGCGCCGGCGTGCGATGGTTCGACACGCTGCAGCACGAGTACGTCACGCGTCGCGATCACGCGTTCAGCCCGCGCATCGCCGCGCTGGACGGTCACGGCGGCGAGCCGAGGCGCTGGATGGTCGCGTTGCACGACGTGACGAACGAGCACCGCCTCGAGCGCGAGCGCGAACAGTGGATCGGCTATATCTCGCACGACCTGCGCACGCCGCAGATCAACATCATCAGCCTGCTGAACCTGCATGCGGCCGGTGCCGCGCCGCCCGACGCGCGTGGGCTCGTCGACGGCGTGCGGCGCGAAACGGAGCGCTCGATCCGGCTCGCCGACAGCATTCTCGATCTCGTCACCGCGCGCTCGAGCCGGTATCGCTTCGAGCTCGCACCCGTTGCGTCGATCATGCTGGACGCGGTCGACCAGGTATGGGCAACCGCATCGGCCCGCGGCGTCGCGATCGACCTGCATATCGCCGACGATGACACCGCGCTGCATGCCGACGGCGCGCTGCTCACGCGGGCGTTCGTCAACCTGCTGCACAACGCGATCCGGCACAGCGCACCGGGCACCACGATCGATCTCTGTGCGGCGGTCGACGAAGACGCATCGCCGCCGCGCCTGCACGTTGCTGTGCGCGACGAAGGCGAGGGCATGGCGCCGGAACGGGCGGCCGGGCTGTTCGACGGCCCGGCCGGGCGGTTCGCCGCGCGTACGCAGGAGGACGGGCCGCTCACGCGCCACGAGATCCGCTCGCACGGCATGGGATTGGCGATCGTGGCCGAAGTCGTCGCACGCCACGGCGGCTGCATCACGGCGTTCAGCCGGCCGGGCCACGGGGCAACCTTCCTGCTCGCCTTTCCGCTACCCGGCGCCCCGGCGCGCTGACCGTCACGGCCGAAGCCGGGACGCACGAACGGCGGACCTCACGAGGCAGCGTCATGCGCACGGGCCGCGCGTCGCCGCGCGCGCCGGGCCTGTCGTCGTCGCTCGTGGGCGAGAACCGGCGTCATTGCTTCTCCGCCCGCCCACGCCCCGCATCGGCCGCCTCGCCGGCCTGTTCCTGACGCTTGCCGGCCCGCTGTTCGGCGACACCTTCCGCTTCCGTCCTGCGGTCGCCCGTCACCTTGCCGAGCGCTTCCTTGAGCGAGCCCCTGACCTGCTTCAGCTTGCCTTCGATGCGATTCCTGTCCATGGTCGCCTCCTGCGAGCGTGGGAGAGGGCGACGACATGGCTGCCCGCGCCGCATCGCCGCTGCGGACAGGATCGCAAGCACGCGCCGCGCGCGGCAGATGCGGATGCATCAGCGCGCGGGGTGCATTCGTACCGCCGGCGTCAGTCCTTGCCCTTCGCGCCGCCCTTCTCGCCGCGCGCGCCGTTCGCATCGACCGCGCCGACGATGCCGCGCTCGCGCGCCCACACGATCGCCTCGGCGCGGCTGTGCACGTCGAGCTTCGCGTAGATCGTCGCGACGTGATTGCGCACGGTGTTCGGCGCGAGCCCGAGGCGGCCGGCGATCTCCTTGTCGGCCAGGCCGTGGCACAGCAGGTCGAACACGTCGCGCTCGCGCGCGGTCAGGTCCGACAGCTGCGCGCCCGCGTCCGGCGCATTCGCGCGCCGCACGTTCGCGAGCTTCTCGATCAGCGTGCGGCTGAACCACGAGGCATCCTGCATCGCCGTCTCGATCGCATAGACGAGCTCCATCTCGGTGCGCTTGCGATCGCTGATGTCGAGCAGCGCGACCAGCACGCAGTCCCGCCCGTGAATCGCGACCGGGTCGGCCGACACGACGCAATCGCGTACGTCGCCGTCGCGCGTGCGGATCTGCACGTCGGCGTTGCGCACGCTGCCGTCGCGCGCGAGCCGGCCCTCGATGTGCCGCCACGCGTCGCGCTCGGCCCACAGCCCGATCTCGTCCGCGGATTTGCCGAGCAGGTCGTCCTGCGCATGGCCGATCATCGCGGCGAACGCGCCGTTGACGTCGAGCAGCTCGAAGCGGTCGGCCGTGACGATCGCGGTCGCGACCGGCGCCATCCGGAACGCCGTCGCGAACCGCTCCTCGCTCTGCCGCAGCGCGCGCTCGGCCTGCTTGCGCGGCTCGAGATCCATGAACGTGAACAGCATGCAGGCCTCGCCGTTCATGTCGATCGGTTGCCCGGCGACGACCACGGCCTTGGTGCCGCCGTCCGCGAGCTTCAGCACGGCCTCCATCTGCGGAATCGTCGCGCCCTCGCCGAGCCGCTCGATCGCGAGTTCGCGCCGCTCGGCCTGGTCGAGCACGTCGACCTCGTACACCGAGCGGCCGAGCACGTCGTCGCGCGCGTGGCCGGTCATGTCGAGAAAGCCCTGGTTGACCTTCACGTAGCGCAGGTCGTCGAGCCGGCAGATCGCGGCCGGCGCCGGGTTCGCGTTGAAGGTGCGCTCGAAGCGCTCCTCGGCGCTCGCCCATTCGGTCGCATCGTGCAGCACGAGCGCGAGGCAGTCGGGCTCGCCGGCCGCGTTCGTCAGCACCAGGCTGCGGATCCGGTGCACCCAGCTCACGGTCTCGTCGGCGGCCGATTCGACCTCGACCGTCACGTCGCTGAACGCCTCGCCGGCGATCACGCGATCCATCGGGTAGTGGCCATCGCGCACCGGATGGTTGTTCCGGTAGCGCAGCCGGAATCGCGCGCGGTAATCGGTGACGGTCGCGCCGAGCGCCTGCAGCTCGGTCACGCCGTGCATCGCGAGCGCGGCTTCGTTGGCCCAGACGATCCGCTGGTCGGGCTCGACCAGGATCACGCCCTCGGTCAGCCCGGCGATGATCTGGTGCAGTTGACGCCGGTCGGTATGCGACTTGAGCGCCTGTTCGTTTACCTGTTCGTCCATCGAATCGTTCCGCGTGATCAACCTGGCGCGCCGGATGGCGCGCAGGGCGATGATCGCTTGTCGTGCGGGGGCACGACAGGCGCGAATGCACCAGCCGCCATAGTACATTCGCACGGCCCCCCCCATCGTTCGGCACCCCGCCGATCCCGCCATGCGTCCGCCGGGCGCGCCGCTGCCCGCCGCGCGGGCGGCAAATGCGCGCCGCGCCCCCGCCCGTCCCCTCCCGCCGCCCCGTGCAAACGCACTAGCCGGCCCGGTGAATTTGCGCGATGTCGGCACGCGTTCGCCCCGGTACGCTGGTCCTGCATCGGCGCTCATGCGCTGCCTTTCCAACCGCAGAGGAGAAGCACGATGAAGCTGCATCAGACACCCGATCCGACGCGGCCCGGGCCGCCTCCGGATGGTCCGCCCGAACCGCCGCCCGGCACCGAGCCGCCGGTTCCGCTGCCGCCCGACGTGCCGCGCCCGGACATCCCGCCGCGCGAGCCCGGCTACGACACGCCGATCGTGCGCTAGCCAGCCGGATCGCGGAACACGTCGCTCGAATCCATTCATTCAACCTGCCAAACGAGGGAGAACACACATGAACCAGAACCGGCATCTTTCGACGCTGCTCGCCGTCAGCACGGCTTTCCTGCTGAGTGCCGCGCCGCTCGCGAACGCGGTCGCGCAGGACGCATCGGCCGACAACGGCATGAAGGCCGAATCGAACCAGCCCATCACCGACACGTGGATCACGACCAAGGTGAAAAGCCAACTGGCCGCCACCGACGGCGTGAAGAGTCTCGACATCGGCGTGAAGACGGTCGACGGCGTCGTCACGCTCACCGGCGTGCTGCCGAGCCGGATCGCCGTGAAGAAGGCGATCGCCGTGTCGCGCGCGGTCAGGGGCGTGAAGCACGTCGACGCATCCGGCCTGAAGGCGAAGGCCTGACCTCCCGGCGCGGCGGCGGCCGCGCCTTCAATCCCTGCACGACAAGGAGCACACCATGAACGAAGACAAGATCAAGGGCCAGTGGAAGCAGCTCACCGGCAAGCTGAAGGCCAAGTGGGGCAAGCTGACCGACGACGACCTGACGGTGGCCGACGGCAATCGCGAGTATCTGGCCGGAAAGATCCAGGAACGGTACGGGATCGCCCGCGAGGAAGCCGAGAAGCAGCTGAAGGACTTCGACCGCGACCTGTAACGCCACCGGCCCCCTCCACCCGCCGCGGCGCCGCCGGCGTCGCGGCCATCGGGACGACACGACATGGGCAAATACCTGATCGCATGGCTGCTGGGCGTGCCGGCCGGGCTGCTGGTGCTGTTCTACCTGATCACGCACCTCTTCTGACCTGACGGCGCGCGCGCCTGCTCATCCCCGGACGCGGCAATCAGCCGTGCAGGCCGCCGCATCGCGGGCCGCCAAACGCCGAACGGGCAGGACGCGTGAGCGCCCTGCCCGTTCGGCTTGCCGCTTCGGCGGCGGCGCGCGTCGCGCCCCGCCGTCGCTGCATTACTTCGCGGCGTTCGCCGTCATCTTGAAGATGCCCTGCGCGTTGCCCGCATCGAAACGCAGGTCGGTCACCCAGCGGCGCTCGGCCTGGTCGAACGTGCGCTTGCGCGTGATGAACTCGTAGAACGAGCCCGGCACGTCGCGCTTCACCGTGCCGCCGTCGCGCGTGCGGAATTCGCGCTCGACGGTATCCGCGCGATAGGCGGTCTGGAACACGCGGCCCGAGCGCGAGCGCTCGACTTCCGGTTTCATCGGCCGGCCTTTCGCCTTCTCGTCGTCGGACAGCCTGAACACGTCGGCAACGCGGTCGGTCGCATGGTTGAACGCGTTGCCTTCGGTCGAGATCCACGCCATTTCGGCCGATTCCAGCAGCAGCGTCTCGTAGTCGAGTTCGTTCGGCAGGTCGTGCTGCCGCTCGAACGCGCCGACGATCTCCGGCAGCAGCGCGTGCGCGGCGTCGAGCGACAGCCAGCCTTCGCGTTCGACTTCCCACAGCAGCGCGACGGCCGCCGGTGACAGCGGGTCGCGCGACGTGCTCACGACGTTCGTCACGGCCTGCTGGAATTCCTTCGAGAAACGCTCCGGGTGCAGTTCGCTGACGAAGAACTGCGCGATTTCGTCCGGTGCGTCTTCATGGGCATACGCGCGGCCCGTCATGCCGAGCTTGTCGAGCGGGTAGCGGCCGTTCAGGCGGAAGCCGAGCGGGCGCAGGATGCGCGTGAACGCGGCTTCGCCCGGCGGCAGCGCGCCCGTGTGCGGCCAGCGCACCGTGCGCAGCGCGCCGTGGTCGAAATAGACCGAGCCGCCGTTCGCGATCGCGTCGGCCGTGTACGCGCGGCCGTTCGCCGAACGTTCGAGCAGCCCTTCGAACAGCGCCATGTTCATCGCCTGCGCGATTTCCGCGCGCGTCACGACGCCGTCTTCCCATTCCTCGAGGATGGCCGGCATGTTCAGGGTCGAGAACAGGGCGTCGGTCTTCGCCTGTCCCAGCAGCTTCGTCAGCAAGCTCTCGATATTCGGATTGCGCATCAGGATTCTCGTCTGGGGGACCGCCGGCAAACGTGCCGGCAACTTGTCGGCCGGCCGCCCAACGGGAGCCTGACCTTGCGTGGGGAGCATTATTCAAAGGGTTGCAGCCGGGCGTAAAGCGAGATTAAATTGACACGTGATGAGTTTTTGGAATTATTGACCGTCCCTCGGCCGTCCTCCGCCCCCGTGTGGTGCGGCCCCGTTCGTCAGACAGATCGAACATCATGCGCAAATTCAAGATCCCCAACATGGGCGCGCTCGTGGCCTTCGAGGCCGCCGCCCGCCACGAGAGCTTCACGCACGCCGCCAAGGAGCTGTTCCTGACCGAGAGCGCGGTATCGCGGCAGATCGCGACGCTCGAGGCCAGCCTCGGCGTGCGGCTGTTCGCGCGCGTGAAGCAGCGCGTCGTGCTGACGCGCGCCGGCAAGCTGTACGGCACGCAGGTGCGCCGCGCGCTGGAGGCGCTCGACCGCGACACGCTGTCGATCATCGCGCACGGCAGCGGCGGCGGCTACCTGGAACTCGCGGTGCTGCCGACCTTCGCGTCGCACTGGCTGATCCCGCGCATCAAGAGCTTCTACGACCGCACGCCCGACGTGCGCGTGAACATGGGCAGCCGCACCGACCTGTTCTCGTTCGAGGACACGCACTTCGAAGCCGCGATCCACTACGGCAAGCCGACCTGGCCCGGCACGTCGTCCGACTACCTGTTCGGCGAGGAGGTCGTGCCGATCTGCTCGCCCGCGCTGCTCGACAGGCCCGTCGAGCGCGTCGAGGATCTGCTCGGATACCCGCTGCTGCACTCGACGACGCGCCCCGGCGCGTGGGCGCAGTGGTTCGAGACGCACGGCGTCGAGGACATCCGCACGATGCAGGGCGTGCGCTACGAACTGCACACGATGCTGATCAGCGCGGCCGCGGCCGGGCTCGGGATCGCGCTCGTGCCGAAGTTCTTCGTCGAGGAGCAGTTGCAGCAACTCGGCCTCGTCGTGCCGTGCGACGCGGCGACGGTAGGCGATTCGGCGTACTACCTCGTGTACCCGACGGAGTTCAGCCACAGCAAGCCGCTCGAATCGTTCCGCGGCTGGCTGCTCGAACAGGCGAGCGCGTACGCGGCGCCGGAGCGCGATGCGGACGATGCAGGCGAGGTGGATGACGAGGACGTCGAGTAGCGGAACCGGGGCGGCATGCTGCCGCCCCCGATCCGGTCGGCGGCGGCAGCGCGATCGCCGCTCATCCGGCGCGACCGGGCATCGCGCGGGCGGCGTTCATCGCGTCGCCGCGCCGCAACGGCTTCGCGTCGGCGAGCCTGCGGACACCACCTTCACCAGGAACGCGCGATCCGCCGCCTCTTGCCCCGGGCAAACCGTTTCGAGGTCGCGAATCACGATCGTCGCGCGCCCTTCGAGCCGGCACACCCCGTCGGGCGGTGCGGAGGAAAGCCGCAGGTCGCGCAGCGCGTGCGTCGCGTGCGTTACATGTGCCACTTCACCGTGGCGGT
Organism: Burkholderia paludis; assembly: GCF_000732615.1. Classification (GTDB taxonomy): domain Bacteria; phylum Pseudomonadota; class Gammaproteobacteria; order Burkholderiales; family Burkholderiaceae; genus Burkholderia; species Burkholderia paludis. Next base: position 43,989 of record NZ_JPGL01000068.1, on the reverse strand, counting down.
CAGCGTGCGCGGATCGCCGGGCATGTTGTACAGGTCCGCGTTGCCGTGCGCGGCGATGAAGTAGCGGCGATCGAACAGGTTGTCGAGCGTGAGCGTCACGTCGACCTTCTTGCTGCGATAGCCGGCGCCCAGGTTGAACACCGTGAACGACGGCAGCGTGACGAGATCGCTCGCCGACGTGTAGCGCGCCGACTGGAACTGCATGCCGGCCGCCGCATAGAAGCCGTACGGCAGCTCGCGCTTCAGCCACAGGTTCGCGCTGTGGCGCGGCATCAGCCCCGGCGTGTTGTTCGACAGCGCGAGGCCGGCCGCCGTCGATTGCGCCGAGCCGTCGACCGTGCCGTTCAGGTACGCGTAGCCCGCGTACACCGACCACTTCGGCGCGATCTCGCCGGTGAAGCCCAGCTCCATCCCGTGCACGTGCTGCGTGCCGATCGGCAGCGCATAGCCGGGATTCGCCGGATCGCCGATCTGCTGGTTGGTCTGGCGCATGTCGAACAGCGCGACGCTGGCCGTCGCCTTGCCGCCGAGATCGAAGCGCGACCCGACTTCGTACGCGGTGGTCTTTTGCGGCGCAAGCGCGGCGCCGTTCGCGTACGCGCCGGAGCTGATCAGCGTATCGGCGAGCGGCGAGAACGACTGGCTGAACGAACCGTACAGCGTCAGCCAGTCGAGCGGCTCGTAGATCAGCCCGACGCGCGGGCTCCACGCGTGATCGGTGCGGTCGAGATTGACGTTCGACGACGTGTAGTCGTGGCGGATCTGGTTCAGGTAGTCGAAGCGCAGCCCCGCGAGCACTTTCCAGTGCTCGGTCAGCGAGATCAGGTCTTGCGCGTAGACGCCCGCGAGCCCGATGGCGGTCGACGCGTTCGTCTTCGCCCGCGCGCCGGACGGCACGCCCGGCAGGATCACCGGCTGCGGATTGAACAGATCGTAGGTCGCGACCTTCGACACGCTGTAGATCGTGTCGAACTTCTGCTGCTGCGAGAGTTCGAGCCCGTACAGCAGCTCGTGGCGCATGCCGAACAGCGAGGTCTTCTGCGTGAGTTCGAACAGGCCGTCGATGCCGTGGTCGGTGCGCTGGCGCGTCGACTGGTCGAGCGTCACGACCGGGTGCGCGGCGGTCTTGATCGGCTCGTACGTGATGTAGTTCTTGCGCTCGAGCGAGAAGTCGTACGCGCGGATCGCACCGTGGAACGACAGCGAATCGCTGAAGCGATGGTCGAGCGACACCGTCGCGCTCTTCGCGGAGATGTCGTTGTACGAGCTGTTCGCCGCGTCGGCCGAGCCGTAATACGTGTCGATCGGCACGGCCACCGGCCGGCCGAGATACGCGGGCAGGCCCTGGTCGGACGTGCGGCGGTCGTGCAGGTAGTCGAACTCGACGTTCAGCACCGTGTCGCCGTCGAGTTTGAACTGCGCGGACGGCGCGATCGCCTGGCGGTTGAGCCGGAACTGGTCGCGGAAGCTGTTCGAGTTCTCGGTCGCGCCGGTAAGGCGAAAGCGCGCCGCATCGTTCGCGTTCCAGCCGAGGTCGAATTCGCCGCGCCGTTCGCCGCGCGTGCCGAGCGTCACGCCCACGTCGTTCACCGGGTTCGCGTCCGGCCGCTTCAGCACGCGATTCACGATGCCGCCCGCCGAGCCGCGCCCGTACAGCACGGCCGCCGGCCCCTTCAGCACCTCGACGCGCTCGACGTTCGACAGGTCGCGGTAGTAGAGCGCGTCGTCGCGAATGCCGTCGACGTACTGGTCCGTGATGCTGTTGAAGCCGCGGATCGTGATCTGGTCGCGCTGGCCGTCGCCGACCGAAAAGCCGACGCCCGGCACGTTGCGCAGCGCGTCCTGCATCGACGTCGCGTTCTGGTCCTCGATCACCGCGTGCGGGACGACGTTCACCGTCTGCGGCACGTCCATCAGCGACATGTCGGTCTTGGTCGCCGCGCGCGAATGGCCCGCATCGTAGGACGCATGCTCGGCGGCCGCGTTGACGGAAATCGCGGGCAAGGTCGCGGCGGCGTCGCTCGCCTGCGCGGATGCAGTACGGGCGCCGGCCAGCGACGTGGCGATCAGAAGCGCGTGACACGCGCGCTTGTTGAGTTTCATCGTGAACGTAAAGGCTGAAGAAAAGTGGCGAACGGAACGAAGCGCATCCGGCCAACGCGCGCAGCACGCGGCGAACCGGCCGATGACGCCCTTTCCGTGAAGAAGACGGCGCACGCGGAGGATCGCTCCCCGGCGCGGGCCTGCCGGCAAACGGCCGGCGCGGGTTGAATACCGGCCGGCGCCACCGACGCGAAACAATCCGTGACATCGTGTCACGAATCGTAACGGAGCGAAATATTAAACGAGAATGATTCGTATTTTTAGTTAATTCTCGATATGTCGCCTGTCAGCAACGTGCAAGCGCGTGGCGCTCTGCATTCCTGACGAATGCCTTTCTGTTTCGCGTTCAAATACGCGCAGTTCGTAATTTAATCGAAAGAATTTGGCGGTCGTCACCGGGCGATGAATGCCGGACGACAATCGGGACACGACAGCGGAGGAGCAGGACAGGATCGCGAAGGATCCATCAAGACAGGCAGAAAACGTTCAGGCGGCCGGTTTGCGCCGGACCGGGCAACCCCGACCCGGCGCTCCGGGTAGCCGACCTCGCATCGGCGATGCGGCGGATCTTTCATGGTTCTTCACTACGTTTGCTCTCTCAGGCTCGCTTCATTTTTTTCTTCGCCGCGCCGAGTCATTATCCGCGCAATTCGGCCGACGGGAAACGTTTGCGTACACCCGAAACACATGATGCCCATCATTTCGCAACATTCTTTCCGAATCCTTACGATACCTGTCGCACGGTTCGTGCCGATCTTGCATTCGCGACGGCGTTCCTTTTTAATGGAACTGGTTCCATGCGCCGATTCGGCCATGTTCGCGCGTGACGCGTCGTCGCGTGCGCGTCATCATGCCGATTCAGGATCGAGGATCGCTTCGCTCAGGATTCGCATCGCCCGTCCCTCCCGGACACCCCGTCAAACGAGACCGTCATGCCCGATTCCGCCTCCCTGCAGCAGTTGTTTCCCGCCTTTCAGGACATTCCTGCCGAGTACCGGCTCGCTTCGCCGATTCACCAGCGCGTGTCGCTCGTCGACGGCGAACTGCGGCCGTGGGACGGCGCGACCAAAACCGTGCTGTCGCCCGTGTGCGTGCGGCAGGCGGACGGCAGCGTCGAGCAGGTCGAGATCGGCAGCTACCCCGTGATGGGCGAGCCGGAAAGCGACGCGGCGCTCGACGCCGCGGTGCGCGCGTACGACGCCGGCCGCGGCGAGTGGCCGACGATGAAGGTCGAGCAGCGCATCGCGTGCATGCAGGACTTCATCCGGCGGATGGTCGCGCAGCGCGAACTGGTCGTGAACCTGATCATGTGGGAAATCGGCAAGAGCCTCGCCGATTCGCGCAAGGAGTTCGATCGCACCGTCACGTACATGACGCAGACGATCGACGCGCTGAAGGAGCTCGACAACGCGAACTCGCGCTTCGTGATCGCGGAAGGCACGATCGGCCAGATCCGCCGCACGCCGCTCGGCGTGGTGCTGTGCATGGGCCCGTACAACTATCCGCTGAACGAGACCTTCGCGACGCTGATCCCCGCGCTGCTGATGGGCAACACCGTGGTGTTCAAGCCGCCGCAATACGGCACGCTGCTGTTCGAGCCGCTGCTCGACGCGTTCCGCGACGCATTCCCGAAAGGCGTGATCAACACGATCTACGCACCGGGCGCGGTGGTCGTGCCGCACATGCTCGCGTCCGGCAAGATCAACGTGCTCGCGCTGATCGGATCGAGCAAGGTGGCCGACCACCTGAAGAAGCAGCACCCGAAGTCGCACCGGCTGCGCGCGATTCTCGGCCTCGACGCAAAGAACGCGGCGATCGTGCTGCCCGACGCCGATCTCGACCTCACCGTGAAGGAATGCCTGCTCGGCGCGCTGTCGTTCAACGGCCAGCGCTGCACCGCGCTGAAGATGCTGCTCGTGCACCGCTCGATCGTCGACGAGTTTCTCGAGCGCTTCACCGCCGCGCTCGAGCAACTGAAGATCGGCATGCCGTGGGAGCCGGGCGTCAGCATCACGCCGCTGCCGGGCATGCATCGCACGGCCTACATGACGGACGCGATCGACGACGCGAAGGCGAAGGGCGCGCAGGTCGTCAACCATTCGGGCGGCACGTTCAGCAAGACGCTGTTCTATCCGGCCGTCGTGTACCCGGTGTCCGAAGGGATGAAGCTGTACCGCGAGGAACAGTTCGGGCCGATCATTCCGGTCGCGCCGTTCGACGACGTCGACACCGCGCTCGACTACGTGACGACGTCGGAGCACGGCCAGCAGGTCAGCATCTTCGGTTCCGATCCGGCGCAGATCGGCGCGCTCGTCGATCCGCTCGTGAACCAGGTGTGCCGCGTGAACATCAACTGCCAGTGCCAGCGCGGGCCCGACGTGTTCCCGTTCGCCGGCCGCAAGGATTCGGCGGAAGGCACGCTGTCGGTAAGCGACGCGCTGCGCGCGTTCTCGATCCGCTCGATGGTCGCGGCGAAGCAGACCGACGGCAGCAAGCAGCTGCTCGATTCGATCGTGTCGGACCACTACTCGAAGTTCATCAACACGGGCTTCATTTTCTGACGCGGGGCCGGACGACGAAGGCCGCCGCACCCGCGCGTGCGGCGGCTTTTTTTGCGCCCGCGCGCGGCTACGCCTGAACCGGGAAGGTCAGCGCATCGAGCGCCAGCGGCCCGCCGGTCAGCTGAATCGGGCCTTCGTCGCCGATCAGCACGGTATCCGAATGCCGGAAGCCGCCGACGCCCTCGATGTAGAGGCCCGGCTCGATCGTCAGGCACATCCCCTTCTCGATCGGCCGGTCGTAGCCTTCCGCGAAGAACGGCGCCTCGTGCGCGGTCACGCCCATCCCGTGCCCGGTCCGGTGCAGCAGCCGGTCGCCCATCCCCGCGCGGCGGAAATAGTCGTTGACCTTGCGGTCGACCTCGCTCAGCAGCGCGCCGGGCATCGCGGCGTCGAACGCGAGCCGGCGCCCTTCCGACATCACGTCGAATGCACGCCTGGCCGCGTCGGGCACGTGGCCGAGGAAGAAGGTCCGCTCGACTTCCGCGCCGTAGCCGTTCATCACCGCGTTCACGATCGACACGTGCGGGCCGCCTTCCTCCATCCGCATGTCGATGTTGCTGAAATTGTGCGGATCGTGCGACACGCTGCCGGGCTGGAACACCGCGACGATCCGCGTGGCCGACGGGTTCAGCGACGGATCGTCGGCCAGCAGCCGCTGCATGATGAAGCCGCGGATGCGCGACGACATCTCCGCCATCCCGAGGCCCGGACGCGCTTCGCTCAGCAGCAGGTCGTGTGCGTCGGTGGCGATCCCGCACGCATACACGTGGCGGGCGATCTCGTATTCGGACTTGATCATCCGCACGTCGTCGACGATGTCGATGCACACGCGCTCGCCCGGCGTCTGCGCATAGATCTGCAACGGACACACCGACTCGACACCCACGCGCTCGCCCGGCCCGAACAGCGCCTTGAAGCGGTCGCTCCATTCCCGGCCGGCCGGCGCCGGGAATTCGAAATACGGCACCAGCTCGAGCTCGCCGATCGAGCGCGACCGCACGTGCGGCTGTTCGAGCTGCGGCACGACGAACTGCGGCGGCCCGCTGCGCGAGATGACCAGCACGAACGGCCGCTCGTGGACGATGTTCGCGAAGTTCGTCAGGTAGTAGATATTGTCCGGCGAGAACGCGACATAGCGATCGAGGCCGGCTTCCGCCATGCGCGCGCGCACGCGGTCGAGGCGCGCCTTGAGTTCGGCGGCGCCGGGCGGCGCGAACGTGGGTTCGAGTTTCATGCGTGATTTCTCCTGTGGGGAACGGTGACAACCAGCCGATCCGGACGTGCTTCGCCACGCCGTATCGGCCGGCAATTCGATTCGTTATCCTTGATGAATATGCCGCTTTCCTGCCGGCGAACGCCCGGCCTGCTATGCGCGCGGCAAGCGCCGGAAGCCGAGCAGCGCGACGAGGCTCACGACCGAGGCCGCGACGATGTACAGCGCGGGCGACGCCTTGTTGTGCGTCGTCGCGATCAGCCATGTGATGATCAACGGCGAGAACCCGCCAAACACCGTCGTCGGGATGTTGTACGACACGGCGAGCCCGGTGCTGCGCACCTCGGCCGGGAACACGCGCGCGGTGATCGCGGGCACCAGCCCCACCAGCACGCCCATCGGCACCGCGGCGAGCGCCTGCATGATCAGCAGGTTGCCGAGCGACGGATGCGCGATGACCCACGTGTAGAGCGGCAGCGTCAGCGCGGCCAGCGCCACGATCGCGGCCGCCACCAGCGCGACCGGCCGCCGCCCGACGTCGCCGGCCAGCCCCGCGAGCGGCGCCGCCGCGACCATCACGACGCCGGCCACCGTCGTGCTCATGAACGGCGCGGACATCGGCAGGCCGAGTTGCTTCACCGCGAACGTCGGCATGTAGACGAGGTTCATGTAGAACGAAGCCGTGCCGACGATCGTCACGCCGATCGCCGCGACAAACGACGCGCGATGCTCGCCGAACAGGCGTCCGAGCACCTGCGCGACCGGCAGCGCGTCGGCCTGCACGAACGCGTCGGTTTCCGATACGTTGCGGCGGATGAAATAGCCGACCGGGCCGATCAGCAGCCCGACCGCGAACGGCACGCGCCAGCCCCAGCTTTCGAGCTGATGCGGGCTGAGCGACGTCGTCAGGATCGTGCCGATCGTGCCGCCCAGCACGATCGCCAGCATCGTGCTGGCCATCTGCAGGCTCACGAACAAGTGGCGGCGATGCGGCGGCGCCTTCTCCGCGAGAAACGCCACGGTGCTGCCGAATTCGCCCGACGCCGCGAAGCCCTGCACCAGCCGCGCCAGCACCAGGATCGTCGCGCCGCCCCAGCCCGCCTGCGCAAACGGCGGGGCCAGCGCGATCGCCGCGGTGCCGGCCAGCATCAACCAGATCGTCAGCGTCATCGCCGCCTTGCGGCCGTAGCGGTCGCCGTAGAGCCCCATGACGACGCTGCCGAGCGGCCGCACGACGAACCCCACGCCGAAGGTCGCGGTGGCGAGCAGCAGCGACCCGACCGGGCCGGCCACAGGGAAGAACAGCTTCGCGATCACGCCGGCGAAGTAGCCGTAGATCACGAAGTCGAACCATTCGAGCGCGTTGCCGGCCGCGGCGGCCGCGACATCGCGCAGCGCGCCGGACCGCGCGGGCCGCCGCGACGCGGCGGCATGGCCGTCGAGCGCCAGCGCGCCGGCCGGATTCACGGCATCTTCCTTCATCGTCTGTCTCCTCCACCTGTCGGTCGCAGTGGTGCGGTGCTCATGTTCGATGCGCACCGTTACCGCGTCCAACGGATTTCCGGAATATGATCATCACCGGCGTGAATGACGCTGCGCGCCGGCGCACGGCCGGGGATGCGGCAGGCACGACTCTCAGGGCAAACGCGCCCTTGCCCGACAGGCCCGTCGTGCGGAAACTGGCAGCCCTCATGGGCCGGCCGCCGGAATCACGCGCGGCATGCCGGCCCCCGACACGGAGATCTGCGATGAAGGACGTGTTCCGCCTGCTCGACCTCAACCTGTTGCGCGTGTTCGCCGCATTGATGGCCGAAGGCAACGTCACGCGCGCCGCCGAGCGGCTGGCGCTGTCGCAGTCGGCGGTCAGCAATGCGCTGCGCCGGCTGCGCGAATCGCTCGGCGACACGCTGTTCGAAAAGACCGTATCGGGCGTGCGCCCGACCGCGCGGGCGCGCGAGCTGTGGGTGACGATCCAGCCGCACTACGACGCGCTGAAGCAGGCGATCTCGCCCGACCAGTTCGACCCGCAGGACTATCGCGGCACGTTCACGATCGCGATGTCGGACTACACGGTCGAGCGCATCATGCCGCGTCTCGCGCAGTACATGAGCACGCACGCGCCGGCGATGCGGATCGAGGTCACGCAGTTCAGCGTCGCCGACCTGCCGGGCATGTTCGATCGCGGCGGCGTCGATCTCGCGATCGGCGGCTATCTGAACGACGCGAGCCCCAGCAGCGGCGTGCGCACGCACGAGATGTGGCCGATCCACTGGAGCTGCCTGATGCGCAAGGATCACCCGCTCGCGAAAGGGCCGCTCACGCTGAAGCGCTTTCTCGCGGCGCGGCATCTCGACGTCGGGTTCTCCGGCATGCGCGTGCCGGTGTACGACAGCCTGCTCGCCGCGCACGGGCTGCGGCGCAATCTCGCGCTCACGCTGAACGCGTACTCGCCGGCGCTCGCGATTCTCTGCGAATCGGATTTCATCGGCGTGCTGCCGACCACGCTGCTCGACCTGTCGCCCCATCGACAGGAACTGGTGTCGCGGCAACCGCCGGTGCGCATGCCCGCGCGGCCCTACTGCGTGATCTGGCATCAGCGCCGGGACAGCCATCCCGCGCACCGCTGGCTGCGGCAGACGATCGTGTCGCTGTTTACGCGCACGGCGGATCACCCGGGCGCTACCGCCCGCCCGCGGGCCCGGCGCGCGGCCCGATAGATACGGGAGCGCGCCGCCGCCGCATGACGCGCGCGCTAGACGTTCGACACCAGCAGCCGCACCCCGGCCACGCCGAACACGACGGCGAGACACGCCTCCATCGCGCGCCGCCCGCGCACGTACAGCCGGCGCGCGCCGTTCATCGAGAACACGAGCGCATAGCCGCCGAACACGAAGCAGCCGATCGCGAGGCAGCCGGGAACGACGGCGCCGTGCGACGCGCCCGCGCCGTTCGACGACAGCGCGACGATCGACACCCACACGAGGATCGCCTTCGGATTGGTCAGGTGCAGCATCGCGCCGCGCACGTAGAAGCGCGACAGCCGCTGCTCGCCCGTGGCGTTCAGCGACGCCGCCGCCTTGCGCGACAGCGCCGTGCGCCCCGACTTGAACGCGAGCCACAGCAGGTACAGCCCGCCGAACACCTTGATCGCGACGAGCAGCTTCGACCACGCGAGCAGCGCGGCCGACACGCCGAGCGCCGCCACCGCCGCCCAGAACATCGACCCCGACACGACGCCGAGCGCGAACACGAGCGCCGCCTTGCGGCCCTGGTTCGCGGCGACCGACATGATCGCGAGATTGCTCGGCCCGGGGCTGGCCGTACCGATGAAATAGGCCGTGTAGGCCAGCAGCAGGTTGGCCGAGAAGAAGGCGTGCATGCTCATGTCGAACCTCGCAGGGATGATCCGGAGATTGTTCGCAAACGCGCGCCGCCTGCCCATGGACAGTTGGCCGCCGATTCGCTGGGCCAGTTGAACGGATCGCGGATCGCGCCTCGTCGCATCGCGCGCGAAACCGTCTCGGTTTTGAAACACCTGTCACGTGCGCCGACGGTTTGCGCTGCTCCCAACGGCAGTCCGGCCACGCCGCATCCGGCCGGCCGAACGCCATGCGGGCGCAGACGAGCCCCGCTCGCCGCCGTCTTTCGGCCCTGCGGCGGGCAGACGCGTCACCCGGCCGATCACCGCGTTACGTTACATCCATGAAGCATTTCGCCTCGCCGAACCGCGCCGCGTGGCCGGCAGGCGTCGCGCCGCGCCTCCGGACGCACGCCTCGATCGCGGCCGCAACCCAGTCCCGGCGGGACGCGCCGGCCCGCGCCGCGTCGCGGCTCAACAGTGCTCAACAATCGTTGCGCGGGGCTGGTACGGAACCTGCATTCCGTTCGGGAGAAAGCCGCGCGGCCCTCCGCGCGGACATGAACCCACCCCCGGGCGCGTCCACCGGATTCGCCCGAACGATCCGCGCAAGCAACGAGGCTCTTCATGGATGCGCTGCCCAATTCGTCCGACACGTCATTCCAGCTTTTTCTCGCGAAGCTGCTCGAAAAGCCGCTGCCCGACTGGACCGAAAAACAGCAGATGGAACTCGAGATGGCGCGAACACTGTCCACGGAAATGGTTCACCTCGCCGAGGACATGCGCGGCGGCACGCCGGATCTCGCGCGCTGCCTCGTGCTGCTCCGCTACGCGAAGGTGCTGGACTTCATGCTGACGTCGCTCGCCGCGCGTCGCGACATTCATCCGCAGACGCTGCGCACGCTGTTCCGGCTCGCGAACCTGAAGGTCGACGATGCGTATCCGGCCTGAGCCGGCCCGACGCATCGGCTGCCCAGGGCGGCCCGCCCCGATCGACGCCCATGCCCGGTGACCGCACCGCATGAGCGCCCGGAACCGGAAGTCCCGGCGGGCCGGCGAACCCGGCGCGTCCGTGCAACGCCACGGGCGCGACGCGCGCCGGCATGCGGCGGCAGACGATCGCCGCGACGGCCACGACGTCGAACGGACGACGAGGCCACCGCCGGCCGGCGCCGACCACACATCGGCCGGTTGCGCCGGCCCGGGACGCACGCCGTGACCGCCGTCGACTTCGACCGGCTCTGGTCGGCCATCTGCGACACGCCCGCCTGGTCGGTGACGAAAGGCCAGGGCAGCTTTCTCACGTTCGAGTTCGGGCCGCCTGCGCTGCAGGTCAGGGAGCCGCTCGCGGGCTCGCCCGGCCTGTCCGCGGCGGCGCGCGACCGGCTCGCGTCGCGGCGCGTGACGGTCGCCGGCAACGGGCACCTGTGGATCTGCTACTGCCACTGGTCGATCGCGCTCGACGGCCACGCGCTCGCGCACAGCGAATCCCGCTCCGGCGACATCGCGGCCGCCGCGCAGCGGCTCGACGGCCAGATCCTGCGATCGGTCGCACCGCGCGCGCAGCCGGGGTCGTGGGCGTTCGACTTCGACCTCGGCGGAACGCTGACGACCTGGCCGTACGGGGGCGATCCGGCCGACGAACAGTGGCATCTCTACGATCGCCGCTCCGGCAACGTGCTGACCGCGCGCGCGGACGGCAGCTGGTCGTACGGCCCGGCCCACGCGCCGCCCGGCAGCGGGTCGCTCGGCGCGGCGTAGCCGTCGCGCGCGGGCCCGTTGCGCGTGCCGCCGCATGCCGCGCTGATCCCCGGCATCAGCGCGGAGGCCCGCCCGTCCCGGCAAACGGATGTACAATCGCGCGCCATGAACGCACTTCGCCGCTTCCTGCTCGGATCGGGCGCCGCGCGACAGCTTCTGTGGAGTTTCCTCCTCGTGACGGTGCTGTCCCGCGCGCTGATATCGGGCGCCGTGATGCTCGATCCGGACGGTCCGGATGCGGGCTCGGTGGTGCTGTGTTCGGGCCGCGGCCCGCTGATCGTCAACGTGGCCGCGCTGGCGGCCCGCTTCGACGCCGGCGCGCCGATCACGCCCGCCAACGACGCGCTGGCGCTCGCCGACACGCTCAGGCATGACGCACATGGCGAGCCGGCGCCGTCCTCCGGGAGCGGCGACGGCCTGTGCGCATTCGGCGCCGCGCTGTTCACGGCGCTGGCGTCGGTCGCGCTGCTGGTGCTGCTGTTTCCCGCCGCCGCGCCGCGGCGTTTCCGGCTTCATTTCGACTGCATTCCCTTCGGGCGCTCGATCCTCGACGCCCGCCCGCCCTCGCGCGCGCCGCCGCTGTCCTGCTGACGGTTTCGCCCGGCGGTCCGCGCACGTCGACGTGCGCGCGGCCGCACGCCGTTCGTCTCATACGACCTGATTCAAGCGTTCACCCGAATGCCCGCGTCGCGCGGGCGACGCCGCCCTGCGCACCGTTCGCGCAGGGCGCCGCGCCGCCTGCTCCCTCGATGCGCGCCATACGGGCGTGACGCGCGTTGACGGCCACCGGCCCGCGCCGGCCCGGCCGTTCAACGAACCCGAGGAGCTGACACCATGTCGACCACCGTCGAGCGGACGATCTCGCCCGCCCGTTCCGCCCACGCCGGCTACCGCACGCTCTGGCGCTGGCACTTCTACGCCGGCCTGTTCGTCATGCCGTTCCTGGTGGTCCTCGCGATCACGGGAACGCTCTACTGCTTCCAGCCGCAGATCGAGCCGCTGCTGTACCCGCACCGGCTGGTCGTCGAGCCGCGCGCCACGCCGCGGCTCGCCCCCGACACGCTGCTCGCGAACGCTCGCACCGCGATGCCGGCCGGCGCGACGCCGGTTTCCGTCCAGGTCTCCACCGCGCCGGACCGCAGCGCCGAGTACGTGTTCCGGCTGCGCGACGGCAGCCGCGAGAGCGTGTACGTGAACCCGTACGACGGCAGCGTGCTCGGCACGCTGAGCGTCGAGAACCGCTTCATGCAGGTCGACCGGATGCTGCATCGCAAGCTGCTGCTCGGCAAGACGGGCGAGCTGCTGATGGAGCTGGCCGCCTGCTGGACCTTCGTGATGATCGGCACCGGCATCGCCCTGTGGTGGCCGCGCGGCGCGACACGCGTCGGGCAGGCACTGCGGCCCGACCTGTCGCTGCGCGGCCGGCCGCTGTGGAAAAGCGTCCACGCGTCGGCCGGCATCTGGCTCGCGGCCGGCACGATCGCGTTCATCCTGACGGGGCTGCCGTGGTCGGGCTCGTGGGGCAAGAACTTCAAGGCGCTGGCCGCGACCGTGAACCTCGGTGCGCCGGAAGGCGCATGGGGCGGCGCGTCGGTGCGTTCGACGCGCCCCGGCGCGGCATCCGCGCCCGCACCGGCCCAGGCCGCCGCGCCGGCCGGCCATCATCACGAATCCGGCGAGTCGATGCCGGGGATGGTGATGGACGACCTGCCGCTGCCGCAAACGCCGTGGGCGGTCGGCAACGTGCCGGTGCCGCATTCGCCGTCGGCGCCGACGGCCGCGCCGCTGTCGCTCGATCGCGCGATCGCGATCGTCGCGGCGCGCGGCGTGACGAGCGGCTACACGCTCGCGCTGCCGGCCGGCCCGGACGGCGTATTCACCGCATCGTATTTCCCCGCCGATCCGAAAGCGGAACGCACGATCTACATCGACCAGTACAGCGGCGCGGTGCTCAAGGACATCCGCTACGACGACTACGGCGCGGTATCGCAGGCCGTGTCGTACGGCACGTCGCTGCACATGGGCCGCTACTTCGGGCTCGCGAACCAGCTCCTGTGCGCCGTGCTGTCGCTCGGCCTGGCCGCGATGGCCGTGACGGGCGCCGTGATGTGGTGGAAGCGCCGCCCGGCCGGCACGCTGGGTGCGCCGTCGCGCGAACGCGGCACGCCGCCGATGCGCGGCTGGATCGCGGGCCTCGTGCTGCTCGGCGTCGTGTTCCCGCTGATGGGCGCGACGCTCGTCGCGGTCTGGCTGATCGACCGCCTGCTGTTCGGCCGTGCGGCGCGCGCGGCAGCCTGAACCGCCGCGCGCCGGCGCACGCCGTGCGCCGACGCCGCAAGCCCGGGCCACCGCGTGGCTCGGGCTGGTCGCGCTCGTCCTCGCGCTGGTCGCGCCGCTGATCTCGCAACTGCGCGCGGCCGCGGCCGCCGACGGCATACCGACCGCGCCGATCTGCTCGGCGACCGGCGACACGCTCGTCGCACATACGGCCTCCCATGCGCCGTCCGATCCGCATGTGGACCGCTGCGGCTATTGCGGCCTGCTTGCCGGCCACCCGCCGCTGCAGTACGCGGTACGCCTGTCATCCCCCCCGGCCGTGCGGCACGCGCTGCCGGAGCCGCCCCGCCTCCTTGCCTGCCACCCGTCGAAGCGCTACGCGCTCGCCGCGCGCGGGCCGCCCTCCGAGCACGCCTGACGCACGTCGCGACCGAACCGCCGCACGCCGCGCCGGCTTCGTTCGCCCCGCCTGCCCGCCCTGCCCGATACCGAACCCGCGCGCATGACCACGCGCGGCCGAGGCCGTGCGCGGCGCACATCGTCGCCGTTTCACACTCACCATAACCATACGTACAACGACATGTTTCCCTCGACTCGCATTGCCGCCGCACTGTCCGGCGCGATCTCCGTCCTGTTCGCATCGGCCGCCTGCGCGCAAGCCGCCGCCGCGCCGGCCGACACGCCCGCTGCCACGCCGGCATCGGCGCTGCCCGCGATCACGGTCAACGCAACCCGCACGACCGACTCGCTGACGTCGAAATCGACCGGCGACCTGAAGCGCACGCTCGAGCAGACGGTCGGCTCGGTCGGCTTCGTCGACGCCGACAGCTACCGGAATACCTACGCGTTCACGCTGCGCGACGTGCTGAAGGACGTGCCCGGCGTGTTCGTCGAGAACCGCTACGGCCAGGAACTGCGGCTCTCGATCCGCGGCTCGGGCATTGCGCGCGCCTACCACACGCGCGGCCTGGAGATCCTGCAGGACGGCATCCCGACCAACCTCGCCGACGGCAGCGGCGACTACTACCAGATCGATCCGCTCGCGCTGCAGGCCGTGCAGGTCTACAAGGGCGGCAACGGCCTCGCGTACGGCTCGTCGACGCTCGGCGGCGCGATCGACTTCATCACGCCGACGGCCTATACGGCCGACGCGCCTAACATCGTGCGCGTGGAAGGCGGCAGCTACGGCACGGTGCGCACGAGCGCGCAGGTCTCGCGCGTGCTCGGCCCGCTCGACTTCCTCGCGAATTTCAGCGTGAACCACGCGGACGGCTATCGCGATCACGAGAAAGGCCAGTACGAGCAGTTCAACGCGAACGTCGGCTACCGGTTCAGCCCGACGGTCGAGACGCGCTTCTACGTCGGCGTGTACGTGGTCGACCAGCTGCTACCGGGCACGCTGTCACTGTCCGACGCGCTGAACAATCCGACCAAGGCCGCGCCGAGCGCGGTGTCGGGCGACCAGGCGCGCAACACACGCACCGAGCGGATCGCGAACCGCACGACGGTGAAGCTCGATTCGGGCGAGCTGCAGTTCGACACGTGGGCGATCCACAAGAGCCTGTATCACCCGATCTTCCAGGCGCTCGACCAGGACGGCTGGACCTACGGCTTCGCGCCGCGCTACACGGGGCACCTCACGCTCGGCGGGATGCGCAACGACCTGATCGTCGGCGCGCGCTTCTTCGGCGGGCGCACGCAGGCGAACCAGTACGTCAACGTCAACGGCGACAAGGGCGCGCAAACGCTCGACTCGACGCAGACGGCGTTCAACTACGAGGCATACGTCGAGAACCGGCTGTTCTTCCTGCCGACCGTCGCGCTGATGACCGGCGTGAAGGCGCTGCACTCGGTGCGCGAGTACATCGACTACGGCGGGCTGCCGGGCGACGCGAACTACAAGTCGACGAACGCGAGCTACAGCGGCGTCAACCCGAAGCTCGGGCTGCTGTGGCAGCCGGACGCGAACACGCAGGCCTATGTCGACATCACGCGCAGCCAGGACGTGCCCGACTTCACCGACCTCACGCAGACCTTCTCGGGCACGACGCGCTTCACGCCGCTCGCGGCGCAGCACGCGTGGACGCTCGAGTTCGGCACGCGCGGCTCGCGCGAGCGCGTGAGCTGGGACGTGACCGCGTACCGCTCGCTCGTGCGCGACCAGCTGCTGCAGTACACGACCAACCCGGACGTCCCGGCGTCGACGTTCAACGCGAACAAGACGGTGCTGCAGGGGATCGAGGCCGGCGCGACGGTCGAGCTGCTGCGCAACGTCACCGGGCGCGGCGTGGGCGACAAGATCACGCTGTCGGGCATCTGGAACCTGAACGACTTCCGCTTCAAGAACGATCCGCAGTACGGCAACAACCGGATCGCGGGCGTGCCGCTCAACGTGCTGCGCGCGACGCTCGGCTATGCACGCCCGAGCGGCTTCCACATCGCGGCGACGCTCGACTGGGTGCCGTCGGGCGCGTGGGCCGACGACGCGAACACGCTGCGCGTGCCGAGCTACGCGCTGCTCGGGCTGCAGGCCGGCTACGACTTCCACAACGGGCTGTCGCTGTTCGTCGACGCGCGCAACCTGACCAACAAGCGCTACGTCAGCGACATCAGCACGGTCGCGAATGCGCGCACCGCGAACACCGCGATCTTCTACCCGGGCGAAGGGCGCAGCGTCTTCGCCGGCATGCGGTACGCGTTCTGATGCGGCGGCCGGCGCGCGGCGCGCGGCGCGCGGCCGCCAGGCCGACCGGCCATTTACACCGATTCCAAGGAAACCGAAACATGAAGTTCAGATTGATACTGCCCGCCGCCGTTCTCGCCGCCTTCGCACCGGCCGGGCAGGCACAGGAAAGCGACGCGGGCAGTACCGGCGCCACGCTGGCGCCGATCCGCGTCAACGCCCAGAAAGCGTCGCCGCTCACGCAGCCGCTCGACACCGGCAGCCGGCTCGGGATGTCGTCGCTCGAAACGCCCGCCAGCGTCGAGCAGATCGACCGCCGGACACTCGACACGCGCGGCGACAGCTCGATCGTCGACGCGGTGAGCCGCGCCGCCGGCATCAGCGAATCGCCGCATCCCGGCAACGGCGGCTCGGAGCTCGGCGCGCGCGGCTTCGTCGGCGCGTCGTCGGTCACCCAGCTCTACGACGGCGTGCGCCCGTACGGCGCGATCGGCGTGACGTTTCCGTTCGACACGTGGTCGGTCGACCACATCGACGTGCTGCGCGGCCCGGCGTCGGTGATCTACGGCGAAGGCGCGATCGGCGGCGTCGTGAACATCGTGCCGAAGAAGCCGACGCGCGGCCCGATCGAGAACGAGCTGCAGGTCGGCGGCGGCACGGAGCGCACGGCGCGCATCGCGTTCGGCAGCGGCGGCGCGATCAACGACAAGCTGTCGTACCGCTTCGACGTCAGCGGCAACCGCTCGTCGAACTGGGTCGACCGCGGCAATTCGCGCGACCTGTCGATTTCCGGCGCGCTGCGCTACGACGTGACGCCCGACCTGTACGTGACGGCGTCGTACGCCCAG
The DNA here is from genome assembly GCF_000732615.1 of Burkholderia paludis. GTDB lineage: Bacteria > Pseudomonadota > Gammaproteobacteria > Burkholderiales > Burkholderiaceae > Burkholderia > Burkholderia paludis. Next base: position 27,185 of record NZ_JPGL01000068.1, on the reverse strand, counting down.
GGCTTCCAGCATCCGATGCAGTATTTCGGCGTGCCGCTCGTGAACGGCGCGCTCGATCCGGCGCTGTACAAGAAGAACTACAACGTCGGCGACAGCGACATCGCGTTCCGCGACAGCTGGACGACGGTGTCGGCGAACTGGCAGCCGAGCGACAGCCTGAACGTGACGAGCACGCTGTACCGGATGAAGAGCAACCGCCACTGGAAGGACGCCGAGTACTACACGTACCTGCCGTCGAGCGGGCAGATCCAGCGCAGCAGCTACACGGAGATCTTTCACGACCAGGAACAGTACGGCAACGTGACCACCGCCACCGTGAGCAGCGCGCTGCTCGGGATGCGCAACACGTTCTCGGCGGGCTTCGAGTTCAACCATACGACGTTCCAGCACGACAACAACTCGCCGTACTCGGGCACCTCGGTCGTCGATCCGATCGACTTCGATCCGGGCAGCTTCATCAACGCGGCCGGCACCTACCCGAAGTACCGCAGCCAGTCGAACCAGTACGCGGTGTTCGCCGAGAACCGGCTCGCGATCACGCCGCGCTGGTCGGTGATCGGCGGGCTGCGCTACGACCACGCGAGCGTGAACCGCGACGATCTCGTCAACGGCGGCGCGTTCACGAAGGTGTTCGCGAACACGAGCTGGCGCATCGGCACCGTGTACGACGTGCAGCCGGGCCTCGCCGTGTACGGCCAGTATTCGGTCGCAGCCGACCCGATCAGCTCGCTGCTGTCGCTGAACGCGTCGAAGGCGAACTTCACGCTCGCGACCGGCCGGCAGATCGAGATCGGCGTGAAGCAGTCGTTCCTCGACGGCAAGGCCGAGTGGACGCTGGCCGCGTACCGGATCGTGAAGGACAACCTGCTGACGGCCGACCCCGCGAACCCGAACCAGTCGATCCAGGTCGGCCAGCAATCGTCGCGCGGGCTCGAGGCGACGGTCGGCGCGGAGATCGCGAGGGACTGGCGCGTCGACGCGAACGTGTCGGTGCTGCGCGCGAAATACGACGACTTCCAGCAGGCGTCCGGCGGCGCGACGGTCTCGCGCGCGGGCAACGTGCCGGTGTCGGTGCCGCAGCGGCTCGCGAACCTGTGGGTGAGCTGGCGCTTCGCGCCGGACTGGACGGGCATCGTGGGCGTGAAGTACGTCGGCAAGCGCTTCGCCGATACGGCGAACCAGCTCACGATGCCGGCGTATACGACGGTCGACCTCGGGCTCAAGTGGAAGCCGCGCAAGGACACGACGGTCACCGCGCGGGCCTACAACGTGTTCAATCGCCGCTTCGTGGAATCGGCGTACTACAACCAGACGCAGTACCTGCTCGGCAACGACCGTCGGCTCGAACTGCTGCTGAACTACCGCTTCTGAACGGGGCAGGCACGATGAACGGGCATCCCGTCATCCCGGCTCCGCCGCGCGCTGCGCGCGGCGGGCGCGTTCGCCGGCCGTGATCGCGCCGTCATGAAGCGCGGAACGGCACACGCACGGCGCGGCGTCCCGGCGGGCGTCACGCTCCTGCTGGCGCTCGCGTTCGCGCTGCGCGCGCTGATTCCGGCGGGGTTCATGGCGGATCCGCGACCGGACGCGGACCCGTTCGTCCTGACGCTGTGCAGCGGGCACGGCCCGCTCGTCGTGTCCGTGCTGACGCTGACCGGCCACCCGGCTACCGGCGACGCCTCCCGCGCCGGCGCGCGCGCCGCGCCCGCCGCCGCGCGGCCCGATACCCGCGGCACGCCGCGACACGATGCGCCGTCGGCCCCGCCCGTCTGCCCGTTCAGCGCGGTGCTGTCGATCGCGCTCGTCGGCGCGGCCGCGTCGCTCGTACTCGTCCGTCGGCTCGTGCGTCCCGCCGGCGCGACGCCAGCGCCGGCCGCAACGCCCGTCCTCCCTTCGATCCGTGCCTGCCGGCACGCGCGCGCGCCGCCGGCCTGACGCCGCGCATCCGGCGCCGCGTCGCGAGCCGGGCGATCCGCACGCCCGCGCATCGTCGTCCGCGACCGGCACCGGACGCGCCCGCCGCATCGCATCCCGCGCCCCGTCAGGGCCGCGGTTTCATGAATGCCGGGTTCCGGCAGCCGATGCCCGCAGGCCGGCGCGCAAGGACGCAGCCGTCCGCGTCATGGGCATCGGCCCGCATCCGATCGAAGAGGTAGATCCAGCATGGCTACGATGGCGTGGCATTACACCGTCATGATGCATTTCGAGTCGATCATCATGAGTGAAATCATCCAGCCGAAGGCGCTCGACGTGGCGCCCGACGCAAAACCCGTCGCGTGGTTCTCGCGCAATCCCTACTGGGAGAAATCGGCGAACCGACGCGCGATCGATCCGAAGAACGGCGATCGCATCGCACTGACGATGTGGGAGACGCGCCAGGCCGGCGGCGGCCTCGTGCGGTTCGGCATCGACGCGACGAAACTGCTGCAGGACCAGGTGCTCTGGCGCCGGGCGCGGATCGAGGACGATGCGCGCGAGTCGCTGGTCGCGGAAGGCGTGCGGCACGGCGCGGACCCGTCCGAGTGGTGCGGGTCGGTCAAGCCCGTGCCGGTCGAGCGCCTCGTCATCGAGTCGCTCGACGATTCGTACCGGTGGCAGACCTTCAAATGGTAGACGCGGGCCGTGCCGCCGGCGCGCGGCGACGCCTGCGATGGCCCGGCCGCGATCGGGCCGCAAACCGGCCGGGATATCGCGCCCGTCGTCGCGCCGGTCAGTCTCCGGCGCGCGAATGAAACCTGAGCGGCTGTTCGTCCGACGGCGCGGGCGCGCCGTCGGTGCCGCACGCGCCGCAGGTGCTGCAGCCGTCGCCGCAGCCGGCGCCCGCGGCCGCGCCCGGCATCAGGCGCGCGCCGAGCCAGCGCAGCGCGCGCGGCCGGCCCGGCCGCGACAACGCGAGCGCGGCGGCGAGCTGGCCGCGCGCCGCGAGTGCCGGCGCGAGCTTGCGGAACATGAAGAGCACGCTGGCGGCGACCAGCAGCGCGATCGCCGCGTATTGCCAGACCAGGGCCGCGCTCACGTCAGCGCCCGCGCGATCTGGTAGGTGACGAACGACGCGGCGTACGCCATCGCGAACATGTAGCAGAACGAGATCGCGACGTTGCGCCAGGAGCCCGTCTCGCGGCGGATCACCGCGAGCGTCGACATGCATTGCGGCGCGAACACGAACCAGGCCAGCAGCGACAGTGCGCTCGCGAGCGAGAAGTTGGCGGCGAGCGCGTGGCCGACGCTCGCGATGTCGGCGTCGCCGCCGCTCACCGCGTAGACCGTCGCGAGCGCCGCGACGGCCGTTTCGCGCGCGGCGAACGCGGGGATCAGCGACAGGCTGATCTGCCAGTTGAAGCCGAGCGGCGCGAACACGTACTGCAGGCCGCGCCCCATGTAGCCGGCGAACGTGTAGTCGATCGCGGGGCCGACCGCGCCGGCCGGCGGCGACGGGAACGTCGAGATGAACCACATCAGCACGGTGAGCGCGAGAATCACGCCGGTCAGCCGCTTCATGAAGATCGAGCCGCGCTCCCACAGGCCGATCGCCACGTCGCGCAGGCGCGGCAGGCGATACGACGGCAGCTCCATCAGCAGCGCGTGCTCGCCCTGCGGTCCGCGCAGCTTCTTCATGATCCAGCCCACCAGCATCGCGCCGCCGATGCCCGCCGCGTACAGCACGAACAGCACGACGCCCTGCAGGTTGAAGACGCCGAGCACGCGCTGCGACGGAATGAACGCGCCGATCAGCAGCGCGTACACCGGCAGGCGCGCCGAGCACGTCATCAGCGGCGCGACGAGGATGGTCGCCAGCCGGTCGCGCGGGTCGGTGATGCTGCGGGTGCCGAGCACGCCGGGAATCGCGCACGCGAAGCTCGACAGCAGCGGAATGAACGAGCGCCCGGTGAGCCCGACCGACACCATCATCCGGTCGAGCAGGAACGCCGCGCGCGGCAGGTAGCCCGACTCTTCCAGCACCAGGATGAACAGGAACAGCACCAGGATTTCCGGCAGGAAGCCGAGCACGGTGCCGAGCCCGCCGATCAGCCCGTCGGTGACGAGGCCGCGCAGCGGCCCGTCCGGCAGATGGGCGCCGGCCAGCGCGCCGAGCCACCCGAAGCCGTCGCCGATCGCGTCGGTGATCGGCTTGCCGATCGAATACACGGCCTGGAACACCAGGAACATCACGCCGGCGAGGATCACGAGCCCGAGCACCGGGTGCAGCGCCCAGCGGTCGATCCGGTCGTCGCGCACGTCGGTGGCGCGCGGCATCACGACGGCCGCGGCGAGCAGCGCGCGCACGCGGGCGTGGATCGCGTCGGGATCGTCCGCGGGCGCCTGCGCGGCGGCTTCGGCCTGACCGGCCGGCGGCGCGACCGCGCGGTCGAGCACCTCGACGAGGCTGCTCGCGCCGCCGCGCCGCACGGCCACCGTCTGCACGATCTGCACGCCCAGCTCGCGCGCCAGCACGTCGACGTCGATCCGGATGCCGCGGCGTTCGGCCGCATCCATCATGTTCAGCGCCAGCACGACCGGGCGGCCGAGACGCTGCACTTCCAGCACGAAACGCAGGTGCAGGCGCAGGTTGGTCGCATCCGCCACGCACACCACGAGGTCGGGCGGCGCCTCGCCCGGATGACGGCCGAGCAGCACGTCGCGCGTGATGCGCTCGTCGGGGCTCGCCGAATCGAAGCTGTACGCGCCGGGCAGGTCGAGCACCTGCACCTGCCGGCCCGACGGTGCGACAAAACGCCCCACCTTGCGCTCGACGGTGACGCCGGCGTAGTTCGCGACCTTCTGGCGGCCGCCGGTCAACTGGTTGAACAGCGCGGTCTTGCCGCAGTTGGGGTTGCCTACCAGCGCGATGCGCAGTGCCGTGACGCTCATGACTGGCCGCCCTCCTGCACGCTCACGCTGACGCGTTCCGCCTCGGCGCGGCGCAGCGCGAAGCGGGTCGAGCCGACCTGGATCAGCAGCGGATCGGCGCCCCACGGCCCGCGCGCCACGACGCGCACCGGCTCGCCGCGCACGAAGCCGAGATCGCGCAGGCGCTGGGCGATGGGGTCGTCGGGCCGGGCGTCGTCGACATGGTCGACCAGGGCCGGTGTGTGTTGGGTGAGATTCGAGAGACGCATGGCGGGGGACACGACAGGAACAAAATGACAATCGTTCTCATTATATGTGCCCCGAGGGCAGCTGCGGCGTGAAAGCCGGCGCCGACGGCCCGGCGACGGATCGATCGAAGCGGGGATTGGGTCGCGAGTGGCTATGCGTATTTTGGGGATGAGCGTCGAGGCGCGCAGCGGGCGGGAGGAGGACGAAGGGTGGACATGAGGCAGGCAGGCGGGAAGCAGGCGGCGACACGCAGGCGCGGCGGCGTGCGGGCCCGCACGCCTGCCCTGCCGCGCTTACTTCGCCATCGTGCCCGGCGCCTTCACCGCGCACTGCGCGGTGATCTTCTCGCCGTCGCCGAACGTCAGCGTGAGCGGCACGGTCGTGCCGACCTTCAGCGGATGCTTCGGCTGCTCGAGCATCACGTGATAGCCGCCCGGCGCGAACGACAGCGTGCCGTTGGCCGGCACGGTCGCCTTGTCGACCATCACCATGTTCGACGTGCTGCCGTTCGATTGCGTCTGGTGCAGCATCGCCATGCCGAACGCGTCGCTGTCGACGTCCGTCAGGTCGATCGGGTTGGCGCTGCTGTTCTTCAGGTTGAAGTAGCCGCCGGACGGCAGCTTGCCGGGCATGCTGCGAATCCAGCAGTCGGAGACGGTAACCGACTGGGCCGGCGCGGCATGTGCGAGCGAAGACAGCGCGCCGGCGGTCAGCACGGCGAGCGCGGAGAAAGTGTATTTCGTGATGTTCATCGTCGATCCTCGATCGGACTGGGGGGGATGAAGCGGGCCCGCACGCGGGCCCTCGATGGTTGAGGCGGCGGAGGCGGCATCAGGACGGGCCGACCGTCGGCGCGGTATGGCCGAGCACCGCGGCGAGCGCGAGTATCGCGAGCATGACGACGGCCTCGATGCAGAGCGCCGCGTCGAAGCGGCGCTGCGCGGCGGGATAGCCGGGATCGTGCCGTTCGGCCCGCATGTGCAGCGCGGGCAGCACGACCAGCCGGTTCCAGCCGCCGAGCAGCGTCGCGAACGCGACGCATGCGAGCTTGACCGCGAGCACGCGGCCCCAGGCCAGCCCGAGCAGCGGCGCGCCGGTGTGCGCCGTATCCTGCAGCACGTTGTAGCCGCCGGTGGCGAGCACGACGACGAGCGCGCCGGTCGCGACGTACGAGAGCGCCGAGCAGAACGCGGCGCGCTGTTCGTCCGGGCCGTGCGCGCCGCGCACCGCGCGCAGCAGCAGGGCCGCGGCCGCGATCACGCTGCCGGCCCACAGCGCCGTCGCGAGCACGTGCGTCAGGTGGACGGCCTCGCGCCACGAGAAGTCGCCGGAATCGGCGGCGTGGCTCGCGGCGGCCTTGCCGGCGGCCCACAGCAGCAGCCCCGCGACGCACGGCACGAGATCGCGCCCGCGCGCGGCCGCGCTGGCCGCGACGAGCAGCGCGCCGGCACAGCCGATGCTCCACGCAAGGCCGAAGTGCGATTGCGTGAGCACGGCCGCGACGGCGGGCCCGGCTTCGCCGAGCGTCGAGCCGCTCATCACGGCGGCCTGCAGCCACAGGTAGCCGAACGCCGACAGCGCGAGCGCGGCGGCGAGCGCCGTGCGCGCGATGCGCAGCGCGCGCTGGTCGAACAACCCGGTGCGCCGGTCGATCGCGCCGCATGCGAACAGGCCGGTGGCGACGGCGAACAGGATGTCCTGCACGGCCGCCAGCGCGATCTGCGCGTCGACGAGCGCGTCCACCGTCACTTCACCGTGAATGCGTAGTGGCCCTGGGTGCGATGGCCGTCGGCCGCGACGGCAACCCACGCGACCGTGTAGACACCCGGCGTCAGCGGGTTCAGCGCGACGGACATGTGCTTCTTGTTCGACGCGTCGACTTCGGCCTTGCCGCTCGTGACGGCATGGCCCTGCGCGTCGGTCACGGCGATCGAGCTGAACGCGGGCTCGAGCCCGTCGTCGAAATCGATCGCGACGGTCTTCGGCGACCCGGACACGGTTTCGCCCGCGGACGGCGCCTGGTGGGTCGGATACGCGTGTGCGTGGGCGAGCTGCGCGCCGGCGAGCAGCAGCGCGGCGGCGGCGGCGCGCAGCGCGGTGGTGTTGATGGTCATGCGGAGTCTCCTTGGATCAGAACAGCGGCTTGCCGAGCGAACCCGGGAAGAGGTCGTCGAAATACAAGTGCGCGTCGAAGATCACGCCGACATGGTTGCCCGTCGCGCGGTTGACCGGAATCTGCGCCTCGACGCCGAATTGTCCGTAGCGGTTGAGCCACAGTACACCGGGATTGATCGTGCCGGTCGTCTGGCCCGAGCAGGCGCCCGCCGTGCAGGTGCTCATCGGCGCCTCGACGACGAAGATCATGTTGCTGAACGGTTGCGGCAGCCCGAGGTTCTTCACCTGCTGTTGCAGGTACGGGATGCTGTACTGCAGCGTCAGGCCCCAGCCGAACGAGTTCGGGCCCTGGTCGGACGACGCGGTGGTCAGGTTCGGGCCGAGTTCCGCGGTGATCGCGAACGGACGCAGGTAGCCGAGCGACGTGGGCAGATCGCCGAAGCCCTTGCCGAAATAAACCGTCGGCGTGAAGGTCGAGTACGCATTCGCGATCGATTTCGCGCCGGTGCCGCCGATCTCGGTTTCGAGGCCGACCGACGCCATGAACTCGTGCGCGGCGTTGGTGTAGACGAGGTACTTCACGCCGAGCGTGACGTTGTCCCACCCCTTCGCGGAGCCGCCGTTCGGGTCGTTCTGCGACACGTACTGGCTGGCGACGCTGAACGCGAGGTTCTTCGTGATCAGCTTGTCCCACTCGTACGACACGGTATTGACGTTCATGTTGTTGCCGTTGTCGTCCGGCGACTTGATGTGCCCGAACTGCGTGTCGAATTCGTCGCCGACGCCGGGATCGTCGACGGTCAGCGTGGCGGGAAACACGCGGTCGCCGACCACGGCGTGCGCGTTCGCGAAGGAAGCGTGGGACAGGCTGGTGACGGCCAGCAGCGCGGCGCATGCGCGAAGCGCACGCCGATCGGTAATACGGGGCATGTTGTGTTCTCCGGTTGTCGTTCGATGTCGTCGCGCAGGTGTGCGACGAACGGCCGCCCGCTTCGGTGGCGAAGCGGCGGCGAGTCAGGCTGAAAGCTCAGACGAACGCGGGAGAACGCGGGGGCGCGCGCGATTGCGCGACGGTATGGACGACGCGGAAGCGCGCCGGGATCGAAGCCGACACGACCGGCCGCTGCGCGTCCGGGCGCGGCACGGCGAACGCGACGGGATGGCCCGGCAGCGCGGCGGCGTGGGCCACGAAGCTGCAATAGGGACACGCTTGCCAGTGCGCCTTCGCGCCATGCGCGGGCTTGCCGTCGCCGTGCGCGACCACCGCCTCGTCGACGCTCGCCGTGCAGTAGACGGCCAGCGCATCGACGAGCCGGTGACGCGACGCCATCATCTGCGAGACCGCGGGGGCGAGCGCCATCATCAGGATTGCGATCAATCCGATGAGGCTGCCGGGCTTGCGGAAACGGGCGACGTGCATGACGCGCGACGAGGATGGAGTGCGATGGAGGTGGAAGATTATGCCACGCTGAAATCGCGCTCAGGCGCCTGAATCATGCAGTAAACAGACCGGATATTTCAGAAAGTAATACGAAAGAATTGAACTTCGGAGCGGCCCGCCGGGTGACGGGCACGCTCCGTGCTCAGCGGTCGATGCGGCCCCACCTGCGCGCGTCAGGCGCGCGGGCCCGCGGCGCGGGCCGCCATCCATTTGCGGTAGCGGCGCGTCTGGCACTGCGCGGCCAGTTGCTGCGCGACCAGCGCGCGCAGCGGCGACACCTCGGGATGGGTGCGCCGGCCCTCGCCGAGCCGCGCGAGCTGGAACTTGACGACGGCCATGTTCGCCAGCGCGCCCAGCGCCTTGTTCTTCCAGCGGATCGGCACCAGCGTCGGCGCGCTGTCCTTGCCGGCCCGCCAGTCGCGCGGCAGGTTCGGCTCGATCGACAGCGCGGTCGCGATACCGACCATCGCCACGCCGCTGTCGACCACCTGCTCGGCAACCGCGCGGCGGCGGATGCCGCCCGTGACCATCAGCGGCATCCGCGCAACGGCCGCGATGTCGCGCGCGAATTCGAGGAAGTACGCTTCGCGCGCCAGCGTGCGCCCGTCGCGCGCCTCGCCCTGCATCGCCGGCACTTCATAGCTGCCGCCCGACAGTTCGACGAGATCGACGCCGAGCGGATTCAGCAGCTCGACCACGCGCTTCGCATCGTCCGCGCTGAAGCCGCCGCGCTGGAAATCGGCCGAGTTCAGCTTGACCGCGACGGCGAACGCCGGCGACACCGTCGCGCGCACCGCCTTCACGATGTCGAGCAGCAGGCGCGCGCGATTCTCGATGCTGCCGCCCCAGCGGTCCAGCCGGCGGTTCGTCAACGGCGACAGGAACTGGCTCAGCAGATAGCCGTGCGCCGCGTGGATCTCCACGCCGGTGAAGCCGCTGCGTTCCGCGAGCTGCGCGGCGCGCACGAAGCGTTCCCGCACGTCGGCGATATCGGCTTCCGACATCTCCCTGGGCACCGGGAATTGCTTCGACAGCGCCCCGAGCGCGAGCGGCACGGCCGACGGCGCGAGCGTCGTCTGGCCGAGCGCGGCCTGCATCTGGCGCCCCGGGTGATTGATCTGCATCCACACGTGCGCGCCGCCCGAGCGGGCGACCTCCGCCCAGCGGCGGAAGCGGTCGAGATGCGCGTCGCTCTCGAGCACGACGCCGTTCGGCCCCGTCATCGCGCGGCCGTCCACCATCACGTTGCCGGTCAGGATCAGCCCGACCTGGCCGTCGGCCCACGCCTGGTAGAGGCGCAGCAGCGTGTCGGACGGCGCATGATCCGCATCGGCCATGTTTTCTTCCATCGCGGCCTTGGCCAGACGGTTCGGGATCACCGCCCCGTTGGGCAGTGTCAGAGGCGTAAACAGGTGCATGGTGGGCTCCCTCGATTGACGATGGCCCACGATAACTTTAAAGTCAACTTCAAGGTCAAGCCCCTTTGGAGTCCCCCATGAAAATCGGCGAACTGGCCCGCGCCAGCGGCATCGCGGCGTCGCGCATCCGCTTCTACGAAGCGAGCGGCCTGCTCGAACCGGCCCGCCGGCAGGCAAACGGCTACCGCGAATACGGATCGGAAGCGCTGACGCGGCTCGCGATCATCGACCGCGCGCAGCGCGCGGGCTTCGCGCTCGACGAAATCCGCGCGGTGCTGCCGCCCGATCTCGGCGCGTGGCCGCGCGACGAACTGCTGGCCTCGCTGCGGCACAAGGTCGACGAAATCGCGCTGCTCGAACAACGCCTCGCGCAGAACCGGCAGCATCTCGAGGCACTGATCGACGAAATCGTGAACAAGCCGCCGAGCGAGGATTGCGCGGGCACCGCGCAACGGATGCTCGACCGGCTGTGTGCGCAGGCCGACGAAGCGCCGCCGCCGCTGCCCGTGCCCGCCCCGCGACCGGCGCGCAAGCGCGCGTAACCGGCGACGTCGCGGCCCGCTCTCCCGACCGGGCCGCACTGCGGCGAGACGGGCCGAGACGGGCCCGGCCGGCCCCGCCCCCCGTTACTGCAACCAGATCCCCACATACGCCGACGACGCCCCCGCGCCGCCGCGCTCGACCAGCACGTAGCGCGTCAGCCCGTACGCGGTCTGGTAACGGTACGCCGACAGCACGGTACTGCCCGGCTGCCCGCCGAGCGACACGAGCGGCGTGCCCGTCAGCGCGCCCGTCACCTGCGCGGCCGGCACCGTGACCGTCTGCGACGCCGAGCCGCCGTTCGCGACGACGAAGGTCGCGCCGCCCTGCCCGTCGAACGACAGGTAGTTGCCGGTCGTCGTCGCGGGGCTCGTGCCGCCCTGCAGGCAATCCTCGTAGTAGCGCGTGAACGACACGCCGATCAGGTCGGACGCCTGCGTCACCGGCACCGCGTTGGCGGGCACCAGCACGTCGGTCGACTTCAGGTTCGACGGCCCCGTGCCCTGCCCCGGCAGCGACTGGCACAGCATCGCGACGGCCGGCAGGTTGAAATCGGTTGCGCTCGCATCGAACCCGCTCGCCGCCGCGATTTTCGCGCCCCACGTGTAGTTGCCGCCGACGCTCGTGAACGCCGACGAAACCTGCGGACTGCCGAACGACACCGTGCCCGCGATCCCGCCGCCCGACGCGCCGGAATCGAGGATCGAGCCGCTCAGGTTCGTCGTCGACGCGAGCGGCTGCTGGTAGTTGAAGTCGAGATAGCCGACCGTCGTGTTCGCCGCCGCCACCGACGATGCGAGCGGCGCCTGGGCGCCCACGCTGCCGACGGACGCGGCGCCGCCGCTGCCCGACGGCGTCGTCGAGAACGTCTGGCTGGTGCGCGTGTTCACGTAGGTGACGGACGGATTGGCCGCCGTCGGGCGGATCAGCCCGAGGTTGTCGAGCACCGCGTCGACGAGCTGGTGGTTCGCCTGGAACGGCGTCGCGACCGGATCGATGCTCGACCAGTCGACGCCGTACGCGGACGGCGGGAACATCGTGTTCAGGTCGGCGGTGATGTTCGCGTAGTAGCCCTTGAGCTGCGCCGCGTCGAGCGTCTGCAGCGAATCGGTCAGCGTCTTCGTGACGCCGCTCGCGGCGATCGTGCCGAAGAAGATGCCCGTCGTCAGCGGCGTCACGTTCATGTTCGCCGCGATGCCCGAGCCGACGTACGGCGACACGAGCAGGCCGTCGGCCGTCTGCGCCTCGATCAGGAACGGCGACGAGCAGTGGATGTTGCGCATCACGTAGGTGCCGTCCGCCGCGGACACGGCCGAGCCGCACTGGCTGCCGCTCGCGTCGTAGGCCGTGACGGTCACGTTGCCGAGCGGTGCGCCGGTCGCGACGGTGCCGCTCAGCGTCGTCGTCACGTTGCCGTTGCCGCCGTTCGACGACGACGGCGTGCTGCCGTCGCCGCCGCCGCATCCGGCCAGCGCGCCGAGCAGGGTCGTGCCGGCCAGCAGGCCGGCCAGGGTCTGTTGTTTCATCGTGGTCTCGCTCTTGTGGTTGTGAAGGGTTGTGAACGGCGAACCGGGTGCGACGACGTCGCCGCCGGCAAGCGATGGCGGTGCGCGAACGCAGGCGCGCGCGGCGGCAGGCACTTGCCGTGCGCGCGGCCCTGGCGTTCAGGCCGTCAGGCTGCGTGGGTCGGGCTGCGGGCCGGCCGTGCCGGGCCCGTCGGGCAAAAGTCGGAATGGCATGAAGACCCCGCGGTGTTGTTGTCGTATTGAGCGGGATCGTAGGGCCGACGCGCGGGCCGGACAATCGCTCGACGGGCCGATGCGGCCATCAACCCGTGAGCGAGGGGCGCTCGCTTCGCGATTCAGCGCGCGGGCGCGGGCGCCAGGTTCAGCGCGGAGAAACGGATCAGTTCGGCATTGTTGTCGAGGCCGAGCTTGCGCTTGATGTTGGTGCGGTGCGCCTCGACCGTGTTCGCGCTGCGCCCGATCCGCTCGGCGATCTGCTGCTTCGTCAGCCCTTCGCCGATCATCCGCAGGATCTCGATCTCGCGCGGCGACAGCGCGGCGAGCGGCGTGGTCGGCTTCGCCACCTGGCCGCGCGCGCGGCGCAGCAGGTTCTGCTGCACTTCCGCCGGGAAATACGGCACGCCGCGCAGCACCGAATCGATCGCATCGAGGATCACGCGGCTCACGTTCGCCTTGTTCACGTAGCCGAGCGCGCCGGCCAGCGCGGCCGGTTCCGCATACGCGGCATCCGAGTGCATCGAGATGCAGACCACGGCCGTGTCGGGGCACGTCTGCGCGATCGTCTCGATCAGCCGCAGCGCGAGCGTGTCGCCGAGCATCAGGTCGATCACCGCGATGCCGGGCCGGTGCGTGCGCACGGCGTCGAGGCCGTCGCGCGCGTTGCCGGCCTGCGCGACGACCCGGTAGCCGGGCACCGAATGCAGCAGCGTCGCGAGGCCCTCGCGGACGATCGGGTGATCGTCGACGAGCACGATGGTCTGGTTCATCGGTCAGTCCACTTCGACGGTCGTGCCGCCGGTTTCGTTGGTCAGGAAGCGCGCCTGCAGGCCGAGCAGTTGCGCGCGCGAACGGATGCTGCGCAGCCCGAGGCGCGACGCCGGCTGCGCGGCCGGATCGACGCCCGGCGCGAAGCCCGTGCCGTTGTCGTGGATCGACAGCCCGACGCGGCCGTCGATGTCGCGCAGCGCCACGTCGATGCGCGTCGCGCGCCCGTGCCGCAACGCGTTCGAGATCGATTCCTGCACGATCCGGTACAGGTGCAGCGACGCGTCCGGCGACAGCAGTTCGGTATCGTACTCGACACTCAGGTGGCAGCCGGCGGCGGCGATGCGGTCGACGTCGCCGCACAGTTCGCGCAGCGCGGCCGCGAGATCGTGCGGCGAACCGTCGAACGGCGACAGCCCGCGCGACAGCGTGCGGATCGTATGAATGCCGTCCTCGACGATCGCCGATACCTTGTCGATCACCTGCTGCTGATCGTCCGCGCCGTCGCGGCGCGACTGCGCGAGCGTGCTCAGCATCAGCGACGCCCCGGTGAGCTTCTGGCCGAGATCGTCGTGCAGCTCGCGGCCGATCTGCTGGCGCTCGCGCTCGCCCTGCCGCGTGAGCTCGCGCTCGGCGCGCAGTTGCGCGTCGAGCAGCGTCGACACCTGGTGCTGCGTGCTCTTGAGCGACACGGACTGCTGCGTGACGGTGTCGGCGAGGCGGCGCTGCGCAACCAGCAGCAGGTAGATGATGGTCGCGGCGGCGAAGCCGATCGCGCCGCCGAGCGCATAGCCGATCGTACGGATATGGCGGCCGATCGTGTCCTGGAAGTGGCCGGCCGGCACGGCGATGTCGAGCACGAACTGGCGGCCGGCAACGACGAACGTGCGGCGCTGGGCCATCGTCGCCGCGCCGGCCAACGCGGCGTTGTCGTAGGCGAACAGCATGCGCCGCCGGACGTCGGCGCTCTCGCCGGGTTTCGCGACCGAATGCAGCCGCAACGATACGAACCGCCAGTCGTCCTCGGGCATCGCCTCGCGAATCAACGGCTGGATATCCACGAAGATGCCGGCCGACCCGATCGCACGCGCCACGCGCTCGGCCGGCGGCGGCACCGTGCCGCCGCGATACACCGTCAGGCGCACGCCGAGCCCGGGCTCGCGATGCCCGTCGAGCTGCGCGACGCCGATACCCGACGTATAGGGCTCGCCCGAGCGGCTCGTGTCGCCCCCGATGTTCCAGTTGAAGTTCGTCGCGATGTCGCGGCCGCGGTAGATCGGTTCGGGCGGCTCGTTGTAGCGCAGCACCGCACGGTACGAATGCGGCGTGGTCGCCGGGAACACCGTGAACGACGGATCGTTCAGCAGCGTGCGGATCGACTGCTGGTAGCGCGCCGTATCGCCGGTCGCGACATAGTCGCAGTAATTGACGGATTCGAGCGCCGGAAAACGCTGCGCGACGTGCAGCGACGCGACGTATTCGTGAAACTGCCGGGGGCTCGGATCCCCGACCACCGACCACAGCCCGCGCACGCCGGACAGCACGTCCACGTAGCGCAGCAGTTGCACCTGGATCTTGTTGGCCGTATCCGTGACGAACTCGCCGAACTTCAGGTCCGCCGCCGCGCGGGCGCGCGCGTCGAGCTGGACCACGACCAGGTGCGTGACGCCGAGCAGCAGCATCAGGACGATCGCGGCGATCGCGAGCGGATGGCGGGAAGCGCGCCGGATCATGGCGGATAGCGTGGCGTGGTGATCGGGCGAACGCGCCGGGGCGGCCGCCGTGCGGGTCGATGGTCGTCACGCGTACCGCGGATCGGCCGCGCGTGGTCTCGCCGCATTCTTACCGACGCGCGGCCCGCTGGCAAGGCGGACGTCGGCGCGCGTGGCCGACGTCGCGCGTCATCGCCGCGCGCGTCTCGTCGATCCCGATCGACGTCGCGCGCCCGATCGTCATGCGGCGCATGCGGCCGTCCGGCGTGTTCGTCGCTTGGCGGCCCCGCTTGGCGGAACCCGTCAGACCGGATGCCCTGCCCTTTGCCGCACCCGCCGGCCCTTCGTCGATGAAGCGTTCGCCCGGCGCGCGCTGCCGCCTACGCCTTCCGCTCCATCGGCTCGCCGACGACGAAGCCGCCGCCCTGGAACCGCTGCGCGGGATCGTCGTGGTCGGCGGTCGGCGCCGTCACCGGGAACAGCTCCGCGAACTGCTCGGAACTGTCGCGCGGACGGAAGCCGAGGAAGCCGGCCTTCGTGTTGTCCCACCACTTCACCGGGTTGTCCGACGCGCCGTAGACGATCGCGTGCCCGACGCGATTCGTCAGCAGCGAACAGCGCACCAGCTCGATGAAGTCGCGATAGCTGAGGAACGTGACGAGCATGCGCGGGTTCTTCGGCACCTCGAACGACGAACCGATCCGCAGGCACACGGTCTCGATCCCGAAGCGGTCGAAGTAATAGCGCGACAGCGATTCGCCGAAGCACTTCGTCACGCCGTACAGGCTGTCGGGACGCAGCGGCGAATCGGCGTCGAGCACTTCCGTGACCGGATGGAAGCCGATCGCATGGTTCGAGCTCGCGAACACGACGCGCTTCACGCCATGCTTGCGCGCGGCTTCGTACAGGTTGTACGTGCCCGTGATGTTCGCCCCGACGAGATCGTCGAACGGCGCATCGACCGAAATGCCGCCGAGGTGGACGATCGCGTCCACGCCGTCGACCAGCTGCATCACGGCGGCCCGGTCGGCCAGATCGACCATGCGGGTTTCTTCATGCGCGGCCGCATCGCCCAGCGCCGCGATGTCGCTGACGCGCACGACATCGGCCCAGTCGGCGAGTGCGCCGCGCAGCTGGCGGCCGAGGTTGCCGGCCGCGCCCGTCAGCAGCAGGCGCCCGAACGGCTTGCGTGCCGCGGTGGATGAGGCGTTCATCGAATCTCCTTGAATCTGACCTGAAATCTGACTGAATCGGAAAACGTTTTCCAACTATACGCGGGAGCGGCGCCGAACGTCAATGGTCGAACCCGGCCGCAGCCATCCGCACTTTCCCGATATCCGCGGGTGGCCGCGTGTCGCCTTTTTCTGCCACAATCCGGCGTTATCGAACGAAAACGTTACCCTCCGATGAAAAAAGTTTCCCCGACGATCCGCGACGTGGCGGCGGAAGCCGGCGTGTCGGTCGCGACGGTATCGAAGTACGTGAACGGCACGCAGCGCTTTTCGCCGACCGTCGAGGCGCGGCTCAAGGAGGCGATCGACCGGCTCGGCTACCGGTCGAACCCGCTCGCGCGCTCGATGATCACCGGCCGCACGCGCACCATCGGCCTCGTGATCCTCGACATCAGCAACCCGCACTTCACGAACGTGGTGAAGGGGGCCAACCGCGTCGCGCTCCAGCACGACTACACGCTGCTGCTCGTCGACACCGAAGAGAGCCAGGCGCGCGAACGCTCGCTGATCGAGGCGCTCGCGCAACGCGTCGACGGGCTGATCGTCAGCACGCGGATGCCCGACGACGAGGCCGGCTGGATGCTCGATCTCAACAAGCCGCTGGTGCTGCTGCGCCGCAGCCCCGGCCTGCCGATCCCGAGCGTCGGCATCGACAACCGGCTGTCCACCTACATGCTCGCGCGCCACCTGCTCAATCTCGGCCACACGCGCATCGCGTATCTCGGCTTCGGCACCGCGCGCGTGAACGACGAACGCATCCAGGGCGCACGCGACTGCCTCGCCGAGGCCGGGCTCACGCTCGACGTGCACGACGCGCACGCGCCGACCGCCGAAGCCGGCGAGCGCGCGTGTTCGCGCGTGATGCTCGGGCCGCAGCGTCCGCAGGCGGTGATCTGCTACAACGACCTGATCGCGCTCGGCTTCATGAAGGAGGCCGCATCGCTCGGCTTCCGGCTGCCGCAGGACGTCTCGGTCGCCGGCATCGACAACGTGCCGTACGGCGAATACGCGGCGCCCGCGCTGACGACCGTCGACATCCAGAGCGAGAACATGGGCGAGCTTGCGATGCAGAAGCTGATCGACGCGCTCGCGGGGCGCACCGACGCCAGCTACTCGACGTTCGAGCCGCGGCTGATCATGCGCGCATCGACGGCCGCGGCCGGCTGAATTCCCGCCGCCTCAATGGAAAACGCGCCGCCCGAGGGCGGCGCGTTCGCTTGCCGGCACGCGCTCGCGCTGTCGCGCGATCACGCGTCGAGTCGCACGGGCTTCATCTTCGGCGTGAGCGTGTGCATCACGGCCAGCGCGATCAGGTAGGCCGACGCGCCGATCGCGAACAGCACCCAGTAATGGCCCGTGCGCTGCAGCACCTGGCCGATCACTTCCGAGAACAGCACGCCGCCGATCGAACCGGCCATCCCGCCGATGCCGACCACCGACGCGACTGCGCGGCGCGGAAACAGGTCGGACGCCGTCGTGAACAGGTTGGCCGACCAGCCCTGGTGCGCGGCGGCCGCGAGGCCGACGATCAGCACCGCGACCCACAGGTTCTGCACCTGCGACACGAACGCGATCGGCAACACGCAGCAGGCGCAGATCAGCATCGCCGTCTTGCGCGCGCCGTTCACGCTCCAGCCCGCGCGCAGCAGCATCGACGACAGCCAGCCCCCGCCGATGCTGCCGACCGTCGTCAGCGCATAGATGCAGACGAGCGGCAGGCCGATGTGCTGCATGTCCATCCCGCGCGACTCGTTGAGCCACTTCGGCAGCCAGAACAGGTAGAACCACCACACCGGGTCGGTCAGGAACTTGCCGATCAGGAACGCCCACGTCTCGCGCTTGCGGATCAGTTCGCCCCAGCGCGGCGCGCCGGCGTTCGCGTTCGCCGCATCCATCGCCTCGGCTTCGTCGCGCGGCTCGTCGTACTCCGCGGCAAGCGCGCGCGTGTCGGCCTGGCGATAGAGCACGAGCCACACCGCGAGCCACACGATGCCGATCGCGCCGATGATCACGAACGCCGCGCGCCAGCCGTAGGCCACCGCGACCGCCGGGATGATCGCCGGCGCGAACACCGCGCCGATGTTCGCGCCCGAGTTGAAGATGCCGGTGGCGAGCGCGCGCTCGCGGCGCGGGAACCATTCGGCCGTCGTCTTGATCGCGGCCGGGAAGTTGCCGCCCTCGCCGATCCCGAGCAGCGCGCGCACGAACGCGAAACCCGTCACCGAGCCGACCGCCGCATGCAGCATCGCGGCGATGCTCCACACCAGCATCGCCAGCGCATACGAGACGCGCGTGCCGAGCCAGTCGACGATGCGCCCGAAGCCGAGCAGGCCCAGCGCATAGAACGCGGAAAACGCCATCACGATGCGGCCGTACTGCACCTGGCTCCAGCCGATGTCGTGCTGGAGCATCGGCGCGAGCAGGCCGAGGATCTGCCGGTCCATGTAGTTGATGACCGTCGCGAAAAACAGCAGCGCACAGACGGTCCAGCGGTAGCGGCTGGCAGCAGCGCGCACGGCGCCCACGACGGCAGATTGCATGAATGTCTCCGTTGCGCGGCCGCGCCCGTCGCGCCGCACGATGTTCGTCGACCGGCGACCGGCGCCGGGGCGGGCGGTGGCACACCGTCGCGCAGGGCCGCTTCCGCCAATCAGTCTGGAAAACGTTTTTCAAAGGATAGGGCGTCTGCCGGCCCGCTGTCAGTCGGGGATTTCGATGAGTCATCTCAAAATTGCTCTCGCAAAAGAGACGACTGTTTCGCGACGCGGCATTAACCGTTTTTCCCGGAGTTTCCCGACGCGCGAGCGCGGCCGCCGAGACACGCGCCCGAGTCCCGCCGGAACCGGGGGGCCGGGATGGTTTACAGTCGCCTCATGCGCCCCGACCCCGACGCCTGCCGCGACGCCCCGCGCTCGCGGAACCACCGCCTTGACGGCATTGCGTCGACGGGTGCGTATTGGCCGCACGGCATGTGCGGCGCTTTCATGGAGATGCCTGGCGATGACGTCCGCCCACCTGATTCCGAGCCCGCTGGGCGACATCGCCGTACGCATTGAAGACGATGCACTGACCGGCCTGTACTTCGTCGGCCAGAAGTATTTCCCGCCGCTGGCGATCGCACGCGACGCGGATGCGCACACCGCGTCGCCGCTCGCGCGGCAAGTCGCCGAAGAAATCGCCGACTATTTCAGCGGCGCGCGCGACACGTTCTCGGTGCCGATCCACCTGCGCGGCACCGCGTTTCAACGACGTGTGTGGAAGGAACTGCTCGCGATCCCGTTCGGCGAATTGGTGACGTACGGCGACATCACCGAGCGCGTCGGGTTGCCGATGAGCGGCGCGCGCGCGGTGGGCGGCGCGGTCGGCCGGAACCCGGTGTCGATCATGGTGCCGTGCCATCGCGTGATCGGCGCGTCGGGCAGCCTGACCGGCTATGCGGGCGGCATCGACCGCAAGCGCGCGCTGCTGTCGCTCGAAGGCGCGGGAATCGGGCGCGGCGCGCACGATCCGGCGCAGCAGGTGCTCGCGTTCTGAGCGGCAGCGTACGGCCGCGTCACGCGCTCAGTACGGGCCGGCGCGCTTCACGCTTCGCATACGCGCCCGGCGTCACGCGGAATTTCGCCTGAAACAGCGCGATGAACGACGACGTCGAGTCGTAGCCCAGTCGCGCGGCCACCGTGCCGATCGGCTCGCCCGCGTCGAGCAGCGGCAACGCCGCCAGCAGCCGCACGGCCTGCCGCCATTCCGTAAACGACAGCCCCGTATCCTGCCGGAACAGCCGCGACAGCGTGCGCCGCGTCGCACCGACCTGATGGCCCCATTCATCGAGCCCGCGCGGGTCGCCCGGGTCCGCATGCAACGCGCGCGCGATTTTCAGCAGGCGCGGATCGCGCGGCAGCGGCACCGTCAACGGCGCGCGCCGCATCCGCGCGATCCGGTCGGCGATCAGGCACACGAGCGCGCCGTCCGGCCCCGTCTCGTCGTAGTTCACCGGCAACTCCGCCGTGGCGATCACCAGCTCGCGCAGCAACGGCGTCATGCAGAGGATCGCGCAATCGTCGTGCGCGTCGTCCCGCGCAATCGCCGCGTCGAGATACAGGCTGTGAAACGCCACGCAATCGCGCGTCGACACCGCATGCGGCACCCGCGGCGGAATCCACATCGCATAGTGCGGCGGCAGCAGGTGCCGGCCCGACGGCGTCGACACCTCCAGCACCCCGCTCGTCGCGTACATCAGCTGCGCCCACGGATGGCTGTGCGCGTCGACGCTCGCGTTGCCGGGAATCTCGAATGCGCGCACGTACAGCGGCCTCGGCAGGCGCGCCATCGGCGGCACCGCGTAAGGGTCACTCGATTGTCCCGCCAGCAACATAAGACGTCCTCCGAAGGTCATTGCATGCACGAGCGCGATGCTACCGTGGCGGCTCTTCTTTCACACGGCTTCCGCCCATGAGCGCTCATACCCGCACCACCCGCAAGACCGTCACCGCGATCCGTTCGACCAAAGGCATCGGCAGCCTCGTGTCGCTGACCGCCTACTCCGCGCCGATGGCGAAACTGGTCGACGAGGTCGCCGACGTGATCATCGTCGGCGACTCCGTCGGCATGGTGCTGTACGGGATGCCCGACACGCTGCGCGTCACGCTCGACATGATGATTGCACACGGTGCGGCCGTCGTACGCGGCGCCGCGCAGGCGTGCGTCGTCGTCGACCTGCCGTTCTCCACGTACCAGGAATCGCCCGCCCAGGCGTATCGTTCCGCCGCGCGCCTGCTCGCCGAAACCGGCGCGCAGGCCGTGAAGCTCGAAGGCGGCAGCGAGATGGCCGACACGATCCGCTTCCTGACCGAGCGCGGCATCCCGGTGATGGCGCACATCGGCCTCATGCCGCAGCAGGCCAACGCGACCGGCGGCTTCCGCGCCCAGGGCATGGACCCGCGCTCGGCCGCCCAGGTATTCGACGCCGCCTGCTCGGCCGAACGCGCCGGCGCGTTCAGCGTCGTCGTCGAAGGCACCGCCGAAGCGCTCGCGCGCCACCTGACCGAAACGCTCACGATCCCGACGATCGGCATCGGCGCATCGCCCGCGTGCGACGGCCAGGTGCTCGTGACCGAGGACATGATCGGCGCCTTCGACGCCTACACGCCGCGTTTCGTGAAGCGCTACGCCGACGCCAACGCGGTGATGCGCGACGCGATCCGGCAATACGCGCACGACGTGCGACAACGCGCGTTTCCGGAACCCGCGCATTGCTTCGGATACGGCAAGCCGCTGCAACTCGCGGCGAACGCGGAGACGGGCGCCGCCACTGCGTGACGCCGCCGCGCAGCCGACGCGGACATCGTGCTCACGCGCGCTTGCGCATCGCATGCGCGACCCGCGCGTTCGCCTCGAACTTCGCGCGATGCGTCGAGAAGAACGTCCGCACGTTGCGGACGTTCGACGCGCCGGTGAACAGCCGCCGCGCGAATTCGTCGTATTCGGCGACGTCGGCCAGATCGGCCACCACCACGAAATCCGGCCCCGGCGACACGCGGTAGCACTGCGTGACGGCCGGCTCCGCGCACACGTACGCTTCGAACGCGTCGTAGTCTTCGGCGGTCTGCCGGTCGAGGCTGATCTCGATCAGCGCCGTGACCGTCGTGCCGATCGCCGCCGGATCGAGCACCGCGACCTGCCGGCGTATCACGCCGGCCTCCGTCAGCCGGCGCACCCGGCGCATGCAGGTGGGCGGCGACGACAGCGCGCGCTCCGCCAGTTGCAGATTCGACACCGACGCGTCGTCCTGCAGGATTGCGAGGATGCGCAGATCGAGATCGTCGAGGGTGATGCCGGCCATCGGCGGCTCCTTCCGGTCAGCAAGTGAAATTTAATTTCAACATGATAGACGATATCCCATCCATTTCATTCATCGTCTTATTTTGAAATTTAATTCCATTCAGTGCGCCCTACCATCGCTCTCACTGGTCCAGACGGGACATTTACGGAGCGCGATATGTGTGGAATTGTTGGAGCGGTCGCCCAGCGGGACATCCTGCCGAACCTGGTCGACGGACTGAAGCGGCTCGAATACCGCGGCTACGATTCGTGCGGCGTCGTGGTCTACCGCGACCGGGCGCTGGCGCGCGCCCGCAGCGTCGATCGCGTCGCGAACCTTCAGCGCGAGATCGCCGACGCGGCGCTGTCCGGCTACACCGGCATCGCGCACACGCGCTGGGCCACGCATGGCGCGCCCGTCACGCTCAACGCGCATCCCCACTTCTCGCCGAGCGACGCCAATGCGCGCATCGCGCTGTCGCACAACGGGATCATCGAGAACTGCGACCAGTTGCGTGCGGAGCTGCAGGCGCACGGCTACGTGTTCGCGAGCCAGACCGACAGCGAGGCGATCGCCCACCTGATCGACCACCTGTACGACGGCGACCTGTTCGATGCGGTCCGGCGCGCGGTTGCGCGACTGCGCGGCAGCTACGCGATCGCGGTGATGTGCCGCGACGAGCCGCACCGCATCGTCGGCGCGCGCGACGGCATGCCGCTCGTGGTCGGCGTGGGCGACGGCGAGAATTTTCTGGCGTCGGATGCGATCGCGTTGTCGGGCATCACCGATCGCATCGCCTATCTGGAGAACGGCGACGTCGCCGATATCCAGCTGCATCGCTACTGGATCGTCGACGCGGCCGGCCAGCGCGTCGAGCGCACGGTGCAGCGGGTCGCCGCGCACGGCGGCGCGGCCGAACTCGGGTCGTACCGCTACTACATGCAGAAGGAGATCTTCGAGCAGCCGCAGGCGGTGGCCGATACGCTGCTCGACGTTTCCTCGATCATGCCCGAGCTGTTCGGCGACGGTGCGTGGCGGGTGTTCAACGACGTCGATTCGGTGTTGCTGCTCGCGTGCGGGGGCAGCTATCACGCGGCGCTGACCGCGAAGTACTGGATCGAGAGCATCGCGAAGCTGCCGGCCAGCGTGGAGATTGCCAGCGAGTTCCGGTATCGCGACAGCGTGCCGAATCCGCGCACGCTGGTTGTCGCGGTGTCGCAAAGCGGCGAGACGGCGGACGTACTCGGTGCGGTGCATGTCGCCAAGCAAAGCGGGATGATGCATACGCTCGCGATCTGCAACGTCGCGACGAGTGCGTTGATGCGCGAGTGTGCGCTGCAGTTCGTCACGCGGGCGGGGATCGAGATCGGAGTGGCGTCGACCAAGGCGTTTACGACGCAGCTCGTTGCGCTGTTTCTGCTGGCGCTATCGCTTGCGCAGGTGCGCGGACGGTTGAGCGACGATGCGGAGAAGGAACATCTGCGTGCGCTGCGGCACCTGCCCGATGCGATGGCCAAGGTCCTCGCGCTCGAGCCGCAGATCATGGCCTGGTCGGAGCTGCTCGCACGGCGCGACAACATGCTGTTTCTCGGGCGCGGAATGCATTATCCGATCGCGCTGGAAGGGGCGCTGAAGATGAAGGAGATTTCCTATATTCACGCGGAAGCGTATCCGGCCGGGGAGTTGAAGCATGGGCCGCTGGCGCTCGTCAGCAATGAAATGCCGGTGATCGCGGTTGCGCCGAACGACATGCTGCTCGAAAAGCTCCGGTCGAACATGCATGAGGTCAGTGCGCGGAACGGCAGGCTGTTCGTGTTCGCGGATGTGGACTGCGGGTTGGCGCCGGGTGAAGGGATCGAGGTGATTCGGCTCAATGAATACTACGGGCCGCTTTCGCCGATCCTGCATACGGTGCCGATGCAATTGCTGGCTTATCACGCGGCACTGGCCAGAGGGACGGATATTGATAAGCCGAGGAATCTGGCTAAGTCGGTGACGGTGGAGTGAGGGGAAGTCTGTCTTTGCAGTAATCCCCGAGGGATAGTGCGCACGTTGACGGACGACATCTAACCCATTCGACGAACACAACAAGGAATGGCGGCGCTATCCGGCCCCTCGTTGGCTCGTTATGAACGGCGTGGAGCCTTCGAGCTGGCGCGATTGGCGGCGTCAGCTCTTTGTAATTAGAAATGTACACGGTCATTAGTCTATACACAGAGGTGGTAGACGTTAGAATGTGCTCGCAGTTATATTGGACAAACGGGTCGCATGCTCAAACGGAGCAGCGAGGAGAGCTAGGCAGAATGGGAACACATTCGTGAGTTCATAATTTGGACCAATAAAAATTGGTCAATTCTGCCGCCAACAATAGCATGAGCGAGAGAACTTGCGATGCGTCCAATGCCGATACTACTTACCGACGAACCGTCAAATGTTGACGAGTTGGGCGGAGCACACGCAAAGATTGCGGAAACTATAATCAGCCTAATTCGAACCTCGCCGGGAGGTCAGACTATAAGGCTTGACGGCACATGGGGAGCCGGAAAATCGACGGTCGTAAAGATGGTCGCAGACCACTTTGACACCCCCCTGCCGCCCCGAGAGGACAACACCATATCTGGCCCGACGGATGTCGCTGTATTTCAGTACGACGCATGGGTGCATGTCGGAGATCCCCTTCGCCGCGCGTTTCTCTCCGCACTTGTTGGAAAGGTTTCTGATAAAGGCTGGCTCGGAGAATCCGATGGACAGATGAGTGCGCCCTTCTGGAAAAAAAAGCTGGACGGGCTAAGTCGACGGTTAAAAACGACATCTCGCAAAACGACACCTTTTTTCTCTACTTCAGCGAAGGTTATTTTGTCAGCCCTCGCCGCACTGAGCATTACAGCACCGCTGATTTTTGATCTTGAGAAGCGCCTTCTCGGCTCTCTCGGCACTGCCCCACTTTTCGCCTTGATGGTAACCGTAGGGCTCGTAGCTTTCGTGCTGATTCACTTGCTCTCCAATGAAGCGATGGGCTTCATTGTCAGGCGCAATTCCGACGAGGAAATGGTCGAAGTCAGAGACGAACCCGAGCCGACATCTATCGAATTCCAGGACGCGTTCGGCGAACTACTGCAAGCGGCACTTATTAACGATGCTCGTCGTCTTGTCATCGTCGTGGATAATCTGGACCGTATCGACTCGGCAGACACAAAAGCAGTGTGGGCACTCCTGCGTTCATTCCTGGACAACACACAATTCAAGTCACGAAACTGGTTTAGTCGATTGTGGGTTATTGTTCCTGTAGCAGACGAACACAAAGTACTACAGTCATCAATACCGGGCAAGCCAGCTGACGGAGATGAAAAAGACGTACGATCGTCATTTTTTGAAAAATTTTTCCAACTCCACTTCACCTTACCGCCACCAATGCTGCATTCGTGGAAAAAATACTTTAATGCCAAGCTGACCGCCGCGTTCGGAGAAGACCTGCTGGGTGACTACGATGATATTTTGCGCCTCTACGAAGATGGAGGGCTAGGCACGCATGGCAACCTGACGCCACGAAGAATCGTATCCTTTGTAAACGAACTCGTGGTACTCAAGCTTGAATGGGGCGATAAAGTGGGGCTCCCAACGTTAGCGGCCTACACTCTTTCGAAGCATGATCTCATTGACGATAATTGTTCGCCGTCGAGAGCAGTGAGTAGCATTCTGCATGATGACTCCTTGGCCGATACGTTTGCGATGTTGCACCATCGCGCATCAAGCAAGGAGGAAGCATCCTACATTTCGGTACGGCCCCGGCTTGAAGATGCGCTGGACCGTGCCAATAGCGATGCCATAAGTAAACTCTTCAAAGAAAGTCCTGCTTTCCCATACGTTCTCGACAAATACATTCGGCAAGACCTCGCAGGCCTCGATGGACAGCAGGAACGCCTACTGCAAGCGGTGAGAGCTCTACGACCGCTTGTAGTCGAGCAAAACCTAGTACCACCGGGAACAGTGTCACACTTCCGCCGAGTGGTGCTAGACACTATGACAGCGACCAAAAACTTGCGGCTTTTAAACGCAAATTTGACGCCGGGATTACAGGCGTTGCTCGACGTCTCTGTTACACGCGACAAGACGGCAACACTGATTATCGAATTACTGAGAAATGTTGCACGGTCAGCGGTGGACCAGTCCGATGCGTTGGACAGGCAAATTTCCGAGGAATGGCAGTCTTGGGCATCTGCTCTCGCGAGCGTATTTTCACTCGATGAAGTGCGATCGGTCATCAACGCTCAGGGATTCGAGCAAGTGGTGCTGCCAATTGGACCCGAGCTTTGGGCCAGATTATTTTTTGATTTACCCGAAACCGATCGCTCAACGGTATTGACTTCATGCACATGCAGAGATGGAGACGATGCAAAGCTCGGATGGCTTATTGAACAATTTTCGTCGGGCTCCCCCGAAAATAACGCAATCACATTGTTAAAACATGAGTTCACAACTGGCCATCAAGACTTCTTCGACGTCATCGCGGAAAAAGTCAGCAACGGAGCGGCCGCCTCACCTTCAATATCGACTCTATCCAACCTTGACCGCTTGCTGCCGTCTCTGACGATCCTATTCAAGCTCGATCGAGCCAGACTAAAACCATTCCTCCAAAAACCATTAATTAGCGAAGAGATAGCGAAGCTTATAAGCTCCTCCAGATCAAGAAATGATTGGAAATCCGCAACCCTAACCTATTTAATTATCTTCGCAACGGACGGCGAGCTTCCTAACGTGTTTTTTGACGAGGCGACCAAGTCGGGGCTTCAAGCCTTAACCATGATGGCAAATGGCAAAATAGAGTTAAATTCTCAGCAAGCCAAAATGTATGCAGAGGTCCTCGCAGACCTCGAAGTATTTGAAGTGTTGCGATTGATCGCAAATCGATGGGGTAGCAAGGGGTTGGTGCGCTCGACCGCGCTCGCGCTGGCGGAGAGCAAGTGGTTTCTTTCTTTCGTTCGTGCACGCGGCGACTTTAAAACCAGTTTGATAGCTTTTGCCAGCGAGCAAATTTTTGACCTAGCGTTGAAAGAGCAGTTTGTTGATGTTGCACTGCGTACAGAAGCAGCAATGAGCGCAAATGACCCGTTTGCCGAGCGCCCTAGCTTGATCGAACGATTACAGAATACGTCAATTCCATTTTTTTAAAGCACTCGTCAGCGCACTGCTCTTGCAACAAGCAAGTATTGCGATACAGACTTGCTCCGCCGAAACCTATGCTGCCGTAGATAGTCGGTGCTCCGCAATCGCAGTGCCGCTAACCGTGAGGGAGGGTGGGAGG
>NZ_JPGL01000067.1 GCF_000732615.1 Burkholderia paludis | reverse complement strand
CGCATCCTCGACCTTGTACGTCGACATCACCCCACGCTGAATCGCATAGGTGTTGAACAGTTCCAGATTGCCCTTGCCGAGCGGCGGCGACTCCGGAAACACGGCCGCCTGACTTTGGGGCCCCGTGTACGTGAAGCTCCCGGCGTGCGCCGTATAACCACCCGCTGTCTGATGCGTAATGCCGCCGCTGGTGTAATGCGTCGCGCTCCCCCCGCCACTGACCACCAGTTCTTCCTGCGCAGTGATCGTGATACGGTTCGCCGTGGCCGTCATGTTCAGCTTGGCCAGCAGTTGCAGGTTGTCTTTCAGCGCCTTCAGTTCGATGTCGCCGGACATCGCGACCAACTTCCACCCGGCCGACTGCACCAGCGTGCGTACCCCACGCGCGACGCTCACAAGCAGGCGCTTGCCGACCGATACGCCAACGTGCCCGCCCGCGGTCAGCGCGAGATGCTCGCCCGAGGCCAGATGCGTGGACTGTGACGTGGTGGCCGCAATGCCGGCCGCGCCCGCCAGCACCAGATACGGCGTGCTCATCTGCGGGAATTGGCCCGCTTGCGTGCTGCCCGAAGCAGAACCCTGAATGTCGTCGTGCTGCGCCTGCAGCGCCTTGGCGACCTCGTCCTGGTCCCCCGCCTCCTGCGCCTGTTGTTCACGCGCCGTTGTTGCAAACGTGTCCTGCTGGTCGTGCGCCACCAACAGCCTCGTCACCGTCTCGGCCATGTCCTTTGCCGGCTGCGTCGCACCGTCTCTCGCTTCCGTCGTAATCAACATGCCCTGGTTGGCGCGGATCACGCCCCAGGCCATCGTCGCCAACTCGAAGCCTTCGCCGCGCTCTTCCAACCTTCCCGGGCGCCCTTCGATACGCGTGTTGTAACCCAGCACGAGTCGCGACTTCGCGTGGTCACTCGTCACCTGCACCTGCAACTTGTCCGGCGTGTCGTCCACCACCACCTGGTTCACCTGAGCGCCAGCAAGACTCATGCTGCGCCAGCCCATCAAGGCCTGGTTCTTCGGTAATTCCCAAGGCGGCTGATTGAACTGGTTGACCTGGCGATCCGATATATACGGCTTGTCGGCATCACCCTCGTGATAGCTCACCGTCACTTCCTGCCCGATGCGGGGCAGTGCCACGAAGCCGAATCCGTTGCCCTGCCAGGGTGACGACACGCGCACCCAGCAGCTGGAGTTCTCGTTTTGCTCGCCGAGCCGGTCCCAGACGAACTGAATCTTGGCCCGCGCATAGCCGTCGATCCACATGGGCTGGGACTCCGGACCCACCACTACGGCAGTTTCCGGTCCGCATGGCGGCTTGGGCTGCAACGGGCTTCGGAAGATCGCGCTGGCCGGCTGCAACACGAAATCCGATACGCACTGGTACGGATCACCGCCCGTCATTTCATCGTTGTTGTGAATCTCGATCGTGGCCGCGATCACCAGAAATTCGGCGTTCGTACTGGCCTGCGGGTGGCCCTGGACACGCAAGGTATGCCCCACCGCGAGCCCGCGCAGATTGCCTCGCCCCTTCGCACGTAACCCCTTGCAACGCTCGACATCGACACGCACGCCCGCCAGGTACTGCGCTTCCTGCGCAACCTTGTTCGGTACGCCAGTCAGACCCGACGCGCCTGCCAGCGGCTGCGAGTAGTCGCCCCAGGCGTAGTGCTCCGCATTATCGAAAGCAATATCGCTGTGCCGATCGACTGTATTGGACAGCCTGGCCCGAGATTGCGTCGAATCGTAGTCGATCACGCTGACCGATCCCGGCGTCAACAACCGGGACACGGCCAGCCGGTGAATATGCTCCTCGTCCACGCGTGCGCCGGCCGGAGCGTGATAGAGAATCGTGTCATACATGTCCCCGTGCGGCTTATGTGACCCTGATGCATCGCACAGCACCAGCGTCGAGCCATCCATGAAGTAATAGATGCCCCACTCGCTCCACAACCGGGTCAGGAATTCGAAATCCGATTCCCACACCTGTCGTACGTAATCGCGTGCCGGATAGACGCCGTTCAGGCCATTGGCACCGAGCCGCAATTCGTACTTGAACGGATACAGGCTCGAACCGAGCACTGCATCCGTGATTTCAACGACGCTCTGGTTCTGAAAGATCCGGTTCTCTCGATTGAGCGTCGCCAGCCACAACCACGGGCGCACGCTCATCTCGTAGTACGCGTAGCGATCGTCTTCGCCAACAAACGACAACTCGGTAATCAAGCCGATGATTTCACGCTTGCCCGCACCCAGATTACCCAACCCCGCGCCGCCGGGCACACCGGGAACGAACGTGCCTTTTCCGTCGAATTCAATCGAGATGGTCAGTTCGGTGCCAATCAGCTTGTCCGCCTGGATCCGTTCGCGCGCCGCATAGACGGGCAGCGTCGGTATGCTCAAGGTCTTGAGTTCCAGCGTGAATTCGGAAAGCTCGCCGAGCGCTTCGTTACCCCGAAGCTTGATCGGCAGGAGAATCGCCTCTCCAGCGACCTCAGGCAACGCCATACCCTTGATCGACACGACACGGGACTGCGTGGGTAAGTACATGAATTCCTCGTCTCAGCAAGAGCAGCGCCTCGATTCACTTCATCGTGTTGACGCTTCGCGTGTCTGCACAGATTCGCCCATCTCGATTGATGCAATACGACGCCCTTCAGAAATTACACGGCGGCGGCACGAGCACCAACACGGAAGGCATGAATTTTCGATATTTGACAATCAAAAATATCGACTCATTCATCAGTTAAAAATCATTGATCATTCAATCATCAACATCAGTCACTCAAATACCTGACATTCCAATCAACGCCACACCACTTGCCTTTTTAGTTCCAACACAATTCTTTACTGGCGAACACAATCCATTAGCCCGCTATCCTCCGCAGACTGCCTGATAAACAATAGCGACATCAGATCCTTCCATGAACGAAATTCCCTCATGCGAGGGATCATCCAGGAACGGATGCTCCAGTTGCTTTTTGACATCGGCTGCGCTGTCGATAAAAAGAATCGGCCAGTCCCTCTTGATTCCACACTTGAATAGCGCGCCGCTCAGACGAATCTTCCTTTCGTTCGTCAGATCTGGCTGACGATACAAGACCATCACTGCGCCATCGGGTCGACGGCCCACCACAAGGTACTTGTAGTCGGGACTTCCCGCGGACGGATCCTGCTTCCAGAGCTTCGAGTGCGGGTTCTTCAACAACGCGTCGGTGACGTTGACCTCTACCTGGAACCCGCTTGCGGCAAAAATTGAACTTGCATGAATAGCCGCTATCGCCAGAAGGCATGCCGCAACTACTTTGTGATTCCTTGAAAACATTTCCACAATCCTTTTCAAAAAAATACTTCATTTCCCTTTGGCATCAGCCAATCCGCCGCACATCGACTCGTGATTCAGCTTGATACGGTGACTTCGACGCGACGATTTCTGGATCGCCCCTCCTTCGAGGCGTTATCGGCCAGCGGCGCTGCATCGCTCTGGCCGGTTACGCTGATGTGATCCTTGGGCACGCCTGCCGCCACGAGAATCTGCGCAACCTGCTGCGCACGTGCCTCGGAAAGAACGTGATTCGAGCCCTGTTGCGTCTGGTTCGCCGGAAGGTTGTCGGTATAGCCGGTTACCAGCACGTGAGCGTTCGGTGACGAACTCGCAATCGCGTGCCCGACCGACGCCATCATCGACGCCCACCACGGTGCGACCGTGACGTCACCCGACGCATACATTCCGTTGAACCGGAGCGTCACACTGTCGGTGGCAGCATTCCTGATCAACGCCACGTTTCCGGCAGCGATTTCATCGCGCAGTTGCGCACGCAACACCTGATCCAGTCGATCGATCGGTGTCGACGGGTGAACGGACGGGTCCGCACGCTCCAGCTTGCCAACCGCGATGTAACCTCCCACTCCCACCAGCAATGCCGTTGCAACACCGATGACGATCCACCAACCCGACCGACGCCGACGCGCCGGACGTACCCACGGATCAACCGTTCGTCTCGCCGATGGTGTCGCCTCACCCATCCGATCGGCCGCACCGACGCGCTCGACCGTCGCATCGTCCATAACAACGGGGGCCACGCTCTGTCCGCCTGCCATCACGACCCCGTGCAGACGCTCGCGGATATTCCACAGGCGTATCGAACCGTCGTGCTCGAAGCGGTATCGCCCGCGAAAGCCGAGATCGAGGACGTTCTGAAACAGTTCGAGCAGGTCGAGATGGCCATGCGGGTTCCCGAGCACTTCGTTGATCACGTGGAAGACACGATCGCCACCTTGTCGATCGTGGCCCATCGCCACTGCCAGGCTGTTCGTCTGCCACTCGACACTGGCGCCCTCGCCCCTGCCCCAACGCGTCTGCATGGCCGCCTCGTCGAGTGCCGCGCTCAGGCAATAGGTCGCTCTCACGACGTGGTCTGACGGAATCTGCAACTCGCGGCAAACCCGCAAGAACATGCGCAGTTCCTGTTCGAGCCACTTTCGCCGCTGTGCAACGGCGCCTGGCTCCAGCGCCTTCGGGGTATCGGCCAACGCCATCAGCAGGATCCGCGCCGACTCCAGCAACGGATTGGCTGCCTGCGCGGCTGCGTCGAGTCGCGCGCCGAGCGGCGGCGACGCCAGAATCCCGGCGTGCTTGCGTGTATCGACTGTCGAGATCGTCACCCTGTGTGCCCTCACGCGTTATTGGGTGACATTCGCCGGGCTGCCCGGCGTCGTACCGCGCGGTAGCCCCGGGGGCGGACCGCTATCCGACAGGTTGAACACCGGCATCGAAGTCGGACAGCGGAAAGTCCTCAGCACATCGCTCGTTAGCGGATTCGCCACGCTACCGGCGCTCGAGATGTCGAGCACCGCCTTGCGCCCGTCAAAATCGAATGCGACTCGGGTGCGGCCGGGCGTGGCGGTCTCGACTACCTGCCCCCGCTGGAGCAAGCGCATCAGCGCCCACGGGCCATCGGTCCCGATCGTCGACGTATCGGGACGAATGCGCGGATTCGCCGTGATTTCCGTATGGACGCCACCGCGCGGCCCGGGCCACGACACGGCAAACGGCGCGACCGGACCGTGCTGATAGAGCGAGGTCTGCCCGTCGATGTCGAGCGACAGGCTGGTGATGGTCGGATCCAGTTCGGGAATCCGGATGTCGGCCTTCCATGTCAGCTGCTTGTGGCCGGGATCGTTGAAAAAGACATCCCGGATCGCCTTTGCATGCTCGAACGGCTCCAGGTCCGGCCCCTGCACGGGCTCCGTTGCGCCCGCCAGCGTCTTGTAGCGCCAGGGCTTCGCGGAAGCATCGACAAACGGCGCCAGCGTCTTCACAAAGAAGTCGTCGATCACGCCACCCTGCGCAAACACACGGGTAAAGTCGTCGATACTGACGTCGCGCTTGCTGTCGGGAGAGAACGGATAGTTCCCTTCGATGGTGAGTCGGCACGTGTCGCCGACGACCGCCTGCATCTGCCGCGACAGCAACTGACCGATCCCCTGATTGACCTCGTGCGAACCGTCCGCGGCAAGCTGCATCAGCACTGCCCGGAAAGGCGCCGGCATCGTGTTGGCGGTCATCTTGAGCTTTGCGGCCGTGTCGCTCGCCGGCGGCATGCTGTTGTTCGACAATGCGTTGTCGGAAACCGTCAGCGCCGTGTAGTAATCGTTCAGCAGGTTCGTCACGCCATCGAGCCCGGTCTTGCCGGCCTGCGCGGCCGCTGCTTGCTGCCCCGCCTGACTATCGGCATTCCCGGTCACGACCTCGCGCAGCGCAGCGAAATGGTTGTCGACCACATCACGCTCGACACGCTCCGAGGCACGAATACCCAGTGCCTTGTCGGCCTTCTGATTGAGCTGGTCGGCCGCCTTCTGCAAAAAAGACCCGTCCGTGCCGGTCACCGGTGCCGTGAGCGTCGTTTCGTGCACGGCCGCACGGGCAAGGCGGCCCAGCGGCGAATCAGGTGCGGCGAAGCTGCGCAGCACCTGGAGGTTGAATGCCAGGCTGGTGCCGCTCACCGTCCGGATGTCGTTGAGAAACGCATCCCACTGCTGCGCATACTCCATCAGATACTCGCGGCGAACGGCGTCCGTCAGTGCATCGTCCGTGCCGGTTGCCGTGCTCACGATCTCAGCCGTTTTTTTTTGAGCATCGCCCAGGTACGAGCGCCCCATCACCCATGCATCGTCGTCACGCGCGATCTGGACGAACTCGGGGAGACGTTTATCGAACAGGTTCCGATAGCCGTCGAAGGTGAACAGACCCGGCACGCCCCGCGACAGCGGCTGGCCGCTCGCCCGCGTGAACACGGTGCCGGCCTGCGGCCCGACCGCACGCAGCAGCGTGAACTCGTCCGGCGACTCCTTCAGCATCGCGGCCTTCGCACGCTCGTACAGGCGATCGGTCGCATTGCTGCCGTCCAGAAACGCCCGAGCCTGCTGGATCAGTGCATCGTTGCGGATAAGCGGCGATTTCACGACACGTTCGCCGGAAAAGAGCTGCTGCACGTGATCGACCATCGACGCCCGCCCGCCGAAAATTGCGGCACTGTCGTTTTTTGCCCAGTCGTCGAGTACCCACGTCTTCACGTCGCCGGCATTGAACTTCGCGTTGTCGTAGAGCATCAGGTAGACACGCAATGCATCGTAGGCAGTCTTCGAGTCCTTGCTGGCGATGGCCCCGGACATCACGTCTTCCATCCGGTGCACGATCTGCGGCACCAGCAGGTTGTCTTCCAGCGCGTCGTAGGTCCTGCTGCTCTGCGCCACGATGTTCGGCGGCGTATAGAGACCGTAACGCCAGGTACTGCCCGGATTGGACAGGTCCAGATTCGGAAAGGTCGGCAAATAACGCGCTTCCGTCAGCGTGTCGGGCACGGCCTCCGGTTTGGGCTCCTTGTACAACTGGGTCACGCGAGCCGCCAGGGCCTGAACCTTGCGGCCGATGACGTCGAGGTAGTCGCTATTGTTGCCAAAGCTCGCGCGCAGTCCGAGCGCGAGCCAGACGAACAGCAGCAACGCGAGCGCGTGGCCGATCAGCCGCAGCAATCGGTAGCGGTATTCCCAGCGCAGGTTGGGACTGACCAGGTGCGCCTCGGGAAACACGACCCGGGTCAGGACGTCGTGCAAGAAGTAGCTTCGGCTACCCTCGTGCGAGCCGAAACCCGTCGAATGCTCCTGTTTCGAAGCAAGACGCTGCACGACCGTGTCCCGTTCCGCGACGACCGGCTTCCCGCCTTGCTGCGCGCTCGTGAAATAGACGCCTCGCAGCGTCGAATGCAACTGGGTATCGTCGTAGCGCGAATCGAGAAACACCCGGTCGATCAGGTCGACGAGCGGCCCGATCAGCGCGGCGAACTCCTCCGGCAACGCGGCGAGTTGTCGACGCTTGTGGGTTTCGTCCTCATCCTGAAGACGCGTGTGAATCATCCCCGACAGTCGGTCCGACAGTTGTGTCAGTTCATGGTGGCAACGTGCGCGCAGACCTTCCTTGACGACGGTTTCCTTGCCGTAGGGCAGCGTAAAGCCCCAGGCTTGCGCACGGCTCTCCGCCGCCAGCCCGGCAAAATACTCGGCAAACCCGGTCAGGCGGTCCATTTTTGTGACGAGCACGTAGACCGGGAAGCGGATGCCCAGCTCATTGCGCAGTTCGCCCAGTCGAGCGCGCAGCGCCGACGCCTCCGCGAGACGTTTCTGCTCGTCGGCATCGACCAGCGATTCAAGATCGACGGCCAGCAGCGCGCCGTTGATCGGAGCACGCGGCCGGTGGCGACGCAGCATGCCGAGGAAACCGAGCCATTCCGCGTGATCGAGCGCCTTGTGCTGTTCGGAGCCGGCACGCAGCGGAACGAAGGCGACGCTCGATCTGGCGACCGCGGCCGCCTGGGAATCGCCAGGCGTTTCGCTCTTCCTGTCGTCATCGGCTCCGGCCGCTGTTTCGCTGTCGGGGTAAGCGGCGGTCGATCGGTCCGACGGTGCGGCCAGCCCCTCTCCCTCCTTCACGGTCGAGGTGCCGGGGCGCGTGTAATAGCCGGCCGTGTCGATCAGCACCGCCTCGTTGGTCAACCACCAGTCCACGGCAGCCGCGTCATTGGACGACGTTCCGGCCGCCCGCTGCATTTGCTCGGCGATCGGAAACGTCAGGCCACCGTTGAGCAGCGCACTCGTCTTGCCCGCCCCACGTGAACCGAGTGTGATGTACCACGGCAGTTCGTACAGATAGCGCTTGCCCTGAAACAGCTTGCCCGGCCCTCGTGCACCCGTGCGCATCGACTTCAGCCGCGCCAGTGCGCTCGCTACGATGATTTCGACTTTTTTGAGGCGCGGTGCAGCGGGGGATGCTTCCTTCCTGTCGCCGAAGCGAAGCATCTTCTTCAGGAATGCCTCGTCTTCGCGCATCTTCTGCCAAAGCCGGAACATCCAGAACAGCGCGAACACCGCCCATACCAGCGCGATCGCACCGAGCCGGGCCGATACGGATTCGAACGGCGACGTGTGTCCGAACGACAGCAGCGGAGCTGCATACCAGATCAGCAGACACAGTAGCGCGACGAACACGATGCTCGTCGACCAGCCAGCGAGCCAAAGCAGCATGCCCGCGAGCACCAGTGCAATCAGCAACACTCGCATGCCGGCACCGGCCAACGGCTTGAGACCGCCGAACGCAAAGAACGGTCCGATGAACCAGATCATCAGCGCCACGACGATCAGCGCGAGGAACGCGAGAAACTGGCGCGACGTGATAAAGGACTGAAACTTCTTCATGGTTTATTCCGAAAACGGCTCCGGCCTATTGCGCGACGACAATCTCGACGCGCCGGTTTTGCGCGCGTCCCGCGGCGGTGCTGTTGTCGCCGATCGGATCGGCGTCGCCCTTGCCAACCGCTTCGAGTCGGTTGGCCGGCACGCCAGCGGCCTGCAGCATCTGCATCACCTGCGTCGCCCGCTCCTCCGACAGCGCTTCGTTCGACGGAAACTGGCGACTCCGGATCGGCAGGTTGTCCGTGTAACCCAGAACGGTGACCTTGCCCGGCACCTTGACGGTCTCACCCGCGATCTTCGCGATAAGCGGCGCCATGGCACTCTTGATCGTGACGCCACCGGGCGGAAACATTGCGTCGCCCCGGAACGTCACGGCGCTGTGGCGTGCATCCTCGTCGACGCTCACCGTGCCCGCCGCAATCTCGTCCTTGAGCAACTGCTTCAAATGCAATTGAGGCGGTGCGGGTGGCGGCGTCATCCGACCGATGTTGGCGATCTGCTTTTCCACGCCCGCGCTGCGGCTCATCAGTTCGTATTTGAACCAGCCGAAGAGACCAAGGAGCAGCACCGACAGGAACGCAACCGTGATCCACACCGGGAAATCATAGAAAGACGCGCGCTTTCCCTTCACGTCCGACTGCCAGTGCGGCGACAGTGCCGTGGGGGCGATCCCGCGCTGTGCCGTGATTTCGCTATAGAGACGTTGACGAACGGCATCGTGCTTGCGCTTTCCGTTCGCGTCCCCTCGATAGCGCCCCTCGAATCCCAGGCTGAGAATCTCGTAGATGACTTCAAGCAGGTCTCGATGCTCGCGCGGTTCGGCGAGCAGTCGGCCAATCAGCAGGTAGACCTTCTCGCCCCCCTGCCGGTCCTCGTGGAAGGTGGTCGCAAGACCACCTTTGATCCATTCGATGCCGGACGACTCGCCCTTCCCCCAAGTGGTCTGCGTTGCAGCCTCGTCGAGTGCCGTACACAGGCAATAGCGTGCGCCG
This sequence comes from Burkholderia paludis, assembly GCF_000732615.1. GTDB lineage: Bacteria > Pseudomonadota > Gammaproteobacteria > Burkholderiales > Burkholderiaceae > Burkholderia > Burkholderia paludis. The sequence continues at coordinate 49,030 of NZ_JPGL01000067.1, read as the reverse complement.
ATCGTGTGGTCGCGGCGAATGTTCGCCTGCTCGCACAGCTTCTGGAACGTGCGCACCTCCTGTTCGAGAAGATCGCGAAGCGCGAACGTCTCCTCCGCAACGAGGTGATCCGGCATATCCGCGAGCGCACGCAGAAGCGGCCGCGCCGCTTCACGCAACGGATTGGGCGCCTGCTCGACGGCCGCGAGCCGATCCCGAAAGGAAACGGCTGCCTCCCTGGAAGAAGCGGACGACGGCCGGGCGAAAACGGGCGAGTGCCGTTCCTCGGTCACATCGGTGCCGGTAGATGAATTGCTCATGACGGGACGTAGCAGATCGTGGTTCGTGATTTCATGGTTGCCGATGCGTACTTACGTACGTACGCCCCACAGTTCCAGCTTGATCGACGGGAAGTCGCCCGCCACGTGCAGCGCAAGACCACCGTGCCGCACCACCTCGTCCCAGAGCGGTCCCCCTTGGGTCAGCTCGTAATAGATGTAGCCGGCATTGAACGGGATCTGCCGCGGCGGCACCGGCAACGCCTGCAAGCCGATGCCGGGCAGGTGACTGCGCACGAGGCTCGGCAGCTTGTCGGAGGGTCCGGCCTTCGCTTGTGCGAGGAATTGCTGCTGCAACACGTCCGGCGGCATGGCCGCGTGCACGGCGAGCACCAGCGCGGTAAATCCCTGCATGTCGACCGGATCGACCACGGCGTTTCGCATGCCGTGGCCGCGGTCTTCGAGCGCAATGCTTTGCGCACTGCGCACCAGCACGGCATTCAGCAGCCGATGCGTATCGTCGACGATCGGTTTGAGACACAGGTGCGGCGCCGTGTGCTGGTACGGGGGATGCGAATCGAGGGGCCGGCGGGTGTCCGTGCGCAAATGCGTCGACAACTCGCCCGCCATGCTGATCAGCAGCGTATAGACTTCGGCCGGCGACGTCGTCGGCACGCGCAACATATGCTGCAGCAGCGGCTCATACCGGTTCAGGATTTGCAGCAGCAGGTAATCGGTAACCGTCGCGGCGCTTGCCGTGGTGTCGTCGGTGCCCGCCAGCCGCTGCGCCAGTGCGTTCGCGCGCAGCCGGGCCAGATCGTGAATTTTCGTGACCCAGCTCGTCAGCAGGCCGCTCGCGCCATAGCCTGAAACGGGGGGCACCAGCGTATCGTCGAGCTCAATGCTGCCATCCGCGCGAATGGTCCTCACGCGCGTGAGCGCAAGACCGATCCACGCGTCGCCAAGCTCCTTTTCGGGCATCAGGCGCAGGCGCAAGTTCGACAATTGAACCGGCTCGGGCGCCAGGCCGATCGAATTCGTGTCGCGCAGCTCGGTATCGAACACGAGGTAGCGCGCCAGCGAATCCGGTGTGTTCTCGAACGTCGTCTCTTCGCAATTCGGAAGCCGGACCGGCACCGCAAGATAGATCACCTGATCGAGGTGCTCCGGCCGGATCGTCAGCGGCGGCGGCAGCGGCGTGTTTCCCGGTGCGTCGAACGGCGAGCCGTCGGCGAACACGCCGGCGGCCGACTTGACGATCACCTTGCCCAGCGCCAGCGACTCCAGATCGAGCGCATAGTGCGCGAAGCCGAAGAAGAACGGCGACAAGGGGGCCGCACGCATGTGCGCATACTTTTCGAAGTAACGATCCTGTTGCTGGAACAGTTGCGGACGGAAAAACAACCCCTCCTGCCAGGCGACCTTGGCGTACCAACTCATGCGTATCGTCCGTTTCGTTGAGCGATGTGATTCATTTCCTGGCTTCCTCGATCCTGACCGCCTTGGCATCAAGATCGACAGTGAGTTTCAGCTTCGGCGTGGAGATGCGATACCACGCCTTGTCGGGGGCGATCGGCATCGTGTACACCGCGCGCCAGACGGAATTCCCCAGATCGCGATAGGCCGCGATCACGCCAATGGCAGTCGTATCCGCGCCGGGACGCCGCACGATCGTCTGGCGATCGCCGGGACGCAACTGCAACTCGTCGCGTTTGACAACGTCATCGGCCAGCACGGTCTTGTCCTGGGTCTGCAACGTGAAGAAGTCTGCTGCCTTGAACGCGTTGTCGTTCTTCAGCTCGTAAATGCGTACGACGATCGGTGCCGCCCGCCCGCGGTCGTCCGGATTGACATCAGCCCCGGCGTCGACGGTCATTTCGAGTCGGATCGGTTCCTTCGGTTTCGGCTCGCCGCTCGCACAGGCCGAAAGCAACACGACACCGGCGAGCGCGGCAACAGTCAGAATCGAACGCATGCTGAATCCATCCAGATGAACCTCTAGTTGCGCCGCGCACAAGGAAGCCGATCCTTCATTTGCGCACGACGCATGGCGGGCTCGCGCTCTCGCGCGGCCCTTGAGTAACCTGAAGCTGCACCGCACACGGCGAAGCCGATCCTTCGCCCGTGCGCGGTGCATCCCCGGCTTACGCTTCCTTGTTGCCCTTGATGTCGTAGCTGGCCGTGACGGCGCCGCCGCTGCCGCCCTGCGCGTTCTGAACGACATACTCCTGCTTCACCTTCGCGAACGACAGCGACACCGTCTCGCGGCTCTTTTCAGCGTCCAGCTTGCTTCCCGACGGCTTGACGCGCGTGACGATCACATCGCTCATCGTGACCTTCAGGTATTCGAGCGGGTTGCCGCCGGCCTTGCGCATCACCAGCGTCGCCTGGTCGATGTGCTTGCCCGTCAGCGCGTACTTCATCAGGTTCGGGCTCGCACGATCGATGTTGTGTTCGAACGTGAGATCCTTGACCGTCGCCTTGCCGGCGCCGCCGCCGCTGCCGGCATGCATCGACGATTCCTGGAGGATTTCCCAGTCCCAGTTCAGGACTTCGATTTCGTCCTTGTGCTTGTCGTCGAGCGACTCGCCGTTGATGCCGTCGATCTTCAGAAAAATATCCTGCGCCATCTGTAGTACTCCTTTTCTTCAATAAATAAAAAGATGCCGCGCACCACGAGAGTGATGGCTTTACGCGCGGCCGAACAGGCCCTTCACCCTCAAGCGGCTTCTTTGATCGACGGCAGCTTCGTCACGAGTCGCAGCGAAACCGTCAGACCTTCGAGCTGGAAGTGCGGACGCAGGAAGAATTTCGCCTGGTAGTAGCCGGGATTGCCTTCGACGTCCTCGACGAGGACTTCGGCTGCGGCAAGCGGCCGGCGCGCCTTGGTGTCCTGTGACGAGTTGACCGGATCCGCATCGACGTAGTGCATGACCCATTCATTCAGCCAACGCTGCATGTCCTCGCGCTCCTTGAACGCACCGATCTTGTCGCGCACGATGCACTTCAGGTAATGCGCGAAGCGCGAGCATGCGAACAGGTACGGCAGACGCGCGGACAGGTTCGCGTTGGCCGTTGCATCGGGATCGTGGTATTCGGCCGGCTTCTGCAGCGACTGTGCACCGATGAAGGTCGCGTGATCCGTGTTCTTGCGATGCACCAGCGGAATGAAACCGTTCTTCGACAGTTCGGCTTCGCGGCGATCCGAAATCGCAATCTCCGTCGGACACTTCATGTCAACGCCGCCGTCGTCGGTCGGGAACGTATGGCACGGCAGGTTCTCGACCGTACCGCCCGACTCGACGCCGCGGATCAGCGAGCACCAGCCATACTGCTTGAACGAACGGTTGATATTGACGCCCATCGCGTACGCAGCATTCGCCCAGCCGTAGCGGCTGTGGTCCGAGCCGTTCGTTTCTTCCTCGAAATCGAACTCGTCGACCGGATTGGTCTTGGCGCCGTACGGCAAGCGCGCGAGGAACCGGGGCATCGCGAGACCCACGTAACGCGCGTCTTCGGTGTTGCGCAGCGAATTCCAGGCAGCGTATTCGAGGTTCTGCGTGAAGATCTTCGTCAGGTCACGCGGATTCGCGAGTTCCTGCCAGGACTCCATCTGCAGCACGGACGGAGCGGCACCGGTAATGAACGGCGTGTGCGAGGCTGCCGCGACCTTCGCGATGGAGCCCAGCAGATCGACGTCGGGCGGCGTGTGGTCGAAATAGTAGTCGGCGACGAGACATCCGTACGGTTCGCCGCCGAGCTGACCGTATTCCTGCTCGTAGATTTGCTTGAACAGCGGGCTTTGATCCCATGCCAGCCCCTTGTACCGGCGCATCGTGCGATGCAGTTCGGTCTTCGAGACATCGAGGACGCGGATCTTGAGATGCTCGTCGGTTTCCGTGTTCGACACGAGGTGGTTCAGGCCGCGCCAGGCCGATTCCAGTGCCTGGTAATCCTCGTGGTGCAGAATCAGGTTGATCTGCTCGGAGAGCTTGTGGTCGATCTGCGCAATGATGGCCGCAATGCTCTTGTACGCGTCGTCGCTGATCGTGATCGATTGCGACAGGGCCTGTTCCGCCAGCGTCTGCACCGCGAATTCGACGGCCTCGCGCGCCTGCTCGGTTTTCGGACGAAATTCCTTTTCAAGCAGTTGCGTGAAATCGGATTGAGTTGCCGCGTGCGCCTGGACGGCCTGTGCTTGCTGTTTCGCCATGGTGGTCTTCCTCGGTCGGTTCGTCGGTCAGTTCGCTTCGTTTGCCTCGGCCGCGTCACCATCGTGACGCTCGGGCTTCGGCGCGGCGGCGAGCGACTTGAGCAATGCCGGGTCTTGCAGCAGTTGCGTCACGAGCGCTTCGGCGCCCGACTTGCCATCCATGTACGTCTGCAGATTCGCAAGCTGCGTACGTGCCTCGAGCAATTGACGCAGCGGTTCGACCTTGCGGGCGATCGCGGCCGGCGAGAAATCCTCCATGCTCTCGAACGTCATGTCGACCATCATCTGGCCTTCACCCGTCAGCGTGTTCGGCACGGCAAACGCGATGCGCGGACGGATCGCCTTCATGCGCTCATCGAAATTGTCGATGTCGATTTCCAGGAACCGTCGATCCGTCACGGCCGGGAGCGGCTCGACCGGATGCTTGCCGGACAGATCGGCCAGCACGCCCATCACGAACGGGAGTTCGACCTTCTTCTCCGAGCCGTAAACCTCGACGTCGTACTCGATCTGCACACGCGGCGCACGATTGCGCGCGATGAATTTCTGCGAACTGCTAGCGGACATGAACAATCTCCAGACGGTGGTAGAGAACTCCCAAGCTCAATGCGACAGCTCGGCGACATGGAAGGGCATCGCCTCAAACGTCAGTGCTTGTGCAGGCGGTGCGGAAGAATCGGCGACGCTGATCTCGATATGCGCCAGCGGGGCCTTTGAAGTGAAAGCATCGAGCCAGAGCGCGGACAGGCGCGGCAGGATGTGTTGCTCGATAAAACCGATGAGCACGCGCGCCCCCGTTTCCTGTACGAGACAGCGGCCGACGATGTAGTCGACCACCGCGTCGTCGAACGTGAGCGTGATGTCGTGACTGTCGGCCATGCGCTCGACCACACGCCCCAGATGCAGGCGAACGATGCGGGCGAGCCCGTCGTCGGCAAGCGGCCGGTACGGCACGACCGCCACCCGCCCGAGAAAGGCGGCGGGAAAGGCTTTGAGCAATTCGGGGACGAGCGCGTCCCGCAAGCCGTCCATGTCCGGCGCGAGCGCCGGATCGGCACACAGGCTCGCACTCAGGTCGGAGCCGACGTTACTGGTCAGCAGGATCGTCGTGTTGCGAAAATCGATGTGACGGCCGTCGCCATCTTCCATGTAGCCCTTGTCGAACACCTGGAAGAACATTTCGTGTACGTCGCGATGGGCTTTCTCGATCTCATCGAGCAGGACCACTGAATACGGACGTCGGCGCACGGCCTCGGTCAGCACCCCGCCTTCACCGTAACCGACGTATCCGGGCGGCGCCCCTTTCAGACCCGACACGGTGTGGGCCTCCTGATACTCGCTCATGTTGATCGTGATCAGGTTCTGTTCGCCACCGTACAACGCCTCGGCCAGCGCCAGTGCGGTTTCAGTCTTGCCAACGCCCGACGGTCCTGCCAGCAGGAACACGCCGAGCGGTTTCTTCGGGTCGGTCAAGCCGGCTCGTGCGGTCTGCACGCGCTCGCCGATCAGACGAAGCGCATCCGTCTGCCCGATCACGCGCGCCTCCAGCGTTTCAGGCAGCCGGCGCACGGCCGCGATCTCGTCGGTGACCATGCGGCCGACGGGAATGCCTGTCCAGTCCGACACGATCTCCGCGACGATCGCCTCGCCCACCTCCGGAAACACGAGCGGCGTATCGCCCTGGAGGGTTGCCAGCGCGCGTTCGAGTTCGCGCAGCGCGCCGAGCGTCGGTCGCCCGGTTTCGACCTCTCCCTCCACGGCTTCACGCGCGGCAAGCAGCGCCTGCGCAGCCGCAGCCTCGTCGCGCCAACGGGCTTCAACCGCAGCCGCTTCCGTCACCAGCGTGTCGATGCGTGCGCGCACGTCGGCCAGTGCCTTGTCCGCCTCCAGGCCGATACGCGCCTCCCGTACGAGCAGCGTTTCTTCCGCACGCGCGGCTGCGAGACGCTGACGCACGTCGTCGAGTTCGCGCGGGGTCGCATGTTGCGACAGCGCCACCCGGGCGCAGGCGGTATCGAGCAGGCTGATCGCCTTGTCCGGCAACTGGCGTGCCGGAATATAGCGATGCGACAACGTCACCGCGCCGCGGATTGCTTCATCACGCACCACGACACCGTGATGCGTCGAAAACGTTTGCACGAGCCCCCGGACCATGTCGATGGCCGCGGCTTCGGACGGCTCCGCGACCTGCAGCACCTGAAAGCGCCGGGTCAATGCGGGATCCTTCTCGATATGCCGCTTGTACTCGGCCCATGTGGTCGCGCCAATGGTGCGAATCGTCCCGCGCGCCAGCGCCGGCTTCAGCAGGTTCGCGGCGTCACCCGTGCCCGCCTGGCCACCCGCGCCGATCAACGTGTGTATCTCGTCGATAAAGAGAATCACGGGCACGGGCGATCTGGCGGCCGCTTCGAGCAGCCCCTTCAGACGGGCTTCGAACTCGCCTTTCATGCTGGCACCGGCAAGCAGGGCCCCGACGTCGAGGCTCAGCAGGCGCACATCTTTCAGTTTCGGCGGCACATTGCCGGATGCGATGGCGCGCGCAAGGCCTTCCACCACGGCTGTCTTGCCAACGCCCGCCTCACCGGTCAGCAGCGGATTGTTCTGCCGGCGACGCAACAGCACATCGATCATCGTGCGAATCTCGAGCTCGCGGCCGATGACCGGGTCGATCTCGCCGGCCCCGGCGTGCGCCGTCAGATCCGTGCAGTACTGTTCAAGCGAGCCGCTCTTTTGCCCGTGCTGCATCGCGCCGGACGCCTCGCCCGGCGTGGCGGGCAACAACCCGGTGTTGTCGTAAGGAGCGTCGGCAGCCTCCGGCGAGCCCGCGATCCAGGCCGGCAGCACGTCGTCGAGACCATCGACCGGAATCTTGCCGAAGGCAGGAGAAATGGAAAGCAGCACCCGCCGCAGGTCGGGGGTGGACACGAGCGCCCCGATCAGCCACGCACCGCGCACGCAGCGGTCGCCGTATTCGAGCGTCGCGAGCACCCAGGCGCGCTCGATCGCCGATTCGATATGCCATGAAAAATCGCTGATCGAGCTTGCGCCGGCGGGCAACGCGGCCAGCGCGCGCGCCAGGTCGCGCTCGAGCGCATCCCGATCAATGCCGGCATGGCGCACGATTCGTTGAAAATCACCATCCGGCTGCTGCAGCAACTGATGCAGCCAGTGGACGAGTTCAACAAACGGGTTCCCGCGCAACTTGCAGAAGTTCGTTGCGGATTCAATGCCACGGTAAAGCTGGACCCCGAGCTTACCGAATAGTGCTTGACGTGAAATCGTCATGTTGGTCTTTATTTTTACTACGACGGCCAGAACACCTGTCACTCCTGTCAGGATTACTAACTCAAAAACCTGACCTGATGGAGCCGAAAGTTCTCAATATATCGCTCTCTCACCGATGCAATTCAAACCACCCGAACCGCACGAGCTTCGCATTATCAACATGAAACAGGAAGGCCGTCAACGCATTATTCATGTCAATAACAGCGAGAACGAATCACGATCAATGCACCGAATCTCCACGCTTTCCCGGCAGCAATCCATCTGCCGGACCACGTTATCGGAAGGTACATCACACCGACAACACATACCGTAAGCCATTGTTATCTCTAAATAAAATTAGAACGTATACAGGCAATCCCTCACCATAACCTCGATTACTTCTTGATTTTCAACGAATCCGATCTTTCATTTAACTGTTTTTTACACTTAGGCGCTAATCTCAAAAATACCCCACCCACGAATTCACCGCGCGGATTATCAATATCAAGATGGACGAGACGCCAGCACTCATGTTTAAAATGCGAACTTCTTGTCATCGGACTCCCAGATGCGCTCTCTACGCTTCCGGTGGCGCCGTCAACCGGCGCCCTTGCACACCGAGCCTTTACTCGGCAATGCGCACGCGCTGCACACTTCCGACCAGGCAGACTTCGACCTTGTGGCGAGCGAGATGGGAGATCTTCCTCATGGTGACGGGGACGTGCTCGAACAGTTGGGAATCGGATTCCGGGACAGCACCTCGGCACATGTGAGCCCATCGGGCCATGCCCCCCACACTGCACCTGCGAGCGCCGATGCGCTGATCGACACGCTGCACGCGCAATACTGGCGCACCCTGAACGATCCCAACGCAGCGATCAGTCCGGAGTGGGCGCCGGCGGCAGAGGAAACCGAGGCGCCTGTCGCCAGGCCGGATTCGTCTGCTCCCCGCCACACGTCCGGTAGCGGCGGCGAATCCGATTCGATCGAAGCCCTGTTGTTCGGCGATCGCACGCTCAACGACGAGTTCGAACAACTGGACGGGCACGCCGAACCCGCATTCGACATCGTCCCTATTCCGGAGGTGTTGCGATTGTTCGCGCCACCCGAATTTCAAGCCGCAGCGGCTCGACGCGGTCCGGCGCTACCGCCCGCGCTCACGCGGCGCGAACACCACGCGCTGACCGTGGACAGTCCGCTCTCCGCCCCCTCGCAGAAGGACGAAGGATGACCCGGCTCACAGCCCCCGACACTCCCCTCACCCTTCGCCTGAGTGAGGCTTCGCTCGCCGAACAGATCGAGCGCGTCTCGGCCCGCCTGCGGGCGCAGCCGACCACGGCCGCCCATCGTTGGGCGCTGTTCCAGCTCATGTGTGTCACCGGTGAATGGACACGGGCGATTCAACAGTTGCAGACGTGGGCAAGGCTCGAACCGGATCAGGCGGCAACGGCTCAGGTATATCGCGACCTGATCCGGGCCGAACGCTGGCGTCGGCAAGTGGTCGAAGGACACGAACGTCCGGGCTTCGTACTGGAGCCTCCAGCCTGGGTCGATGGTCTGCTCGACGCCCTGCGCTTTGCGGCGAACGGCCAGACCGAGCAGGCGGATGACGCGCGGGAGACCGTATTCGACGTCGCACCGAGCCGTCCAATTCGGATTCCTGAAGGAAAAGCAACCTGGATCGTCGACAGCGATTCCCGTTTCGGACCGGTCTGCGAGGTCATCACGGCCGGACACTACCGATGGGTGCCGTTCGCCGATCTGGCGGCGTGGCGCGTATCGCCGCCGACGAAGCCGATCGACCTGGTCTGGGCGCCCTGCACCCTCACCCTCGTCGACGGCGCGATCGTTCACGGCTTCATGCCGGCTCGGTATCCGAATTCCGAGGCAGGTGACGATGCCATGCGCCTCGGGCACACCACCGTCTGGCGGGAAAACGGGCGCACCGGCATCACCGCACTCGGACAAAAGACCTGGGCGACGGATCAGGGCGATTTCGGCCTGTTCGAACTGGCAAACGCGGAGTTCGGCACGCGTGTCGCCGGCGCCGTCTCCCTCGGCGAGCAAGTCGATGACTGAACGCAAGAAACGCTCGCCAGTGGACGGGCTCGCGGTTCGTACGCCTCGACGAGCGAATACGCACCTGATGCCGACCTTGCTCGACCGGCTTCGCGACGATGCACCGCATCGGCAGACCGAAGCTCCCGAGGAATATACGGTTACGCGCAAACAAATGCGCGACATCGTGCAACGCGACCTTGCCTATTTGCTCAATACCACGAGCATCGAGGACCAGATCGATCGCACGCGCCATCCACACGCCGCGGCATCGACCGTCAACTTCGGGGTGCCGCCGCTAGCGGGAGCATTTATCGCCTCGCGGCAGTGGAACGATGTCGAGCAGATGGTTCGGCAGGCCATTACCGATTTCGAACCTCGACTGCTTCCCGATTCGCTCGTCGTGTCCCCCCGCCCGAGTCATGACGCCGCGGGCGATCACCACAACGTCCTCGCATTCGAAGTTCGCGGCCTGATTCACATGGATCCGTATCCGCTCGAATTCATGGTGCAAAGCTCGCTGGATCTCGAAACGAGCGAGATCCGCATCACCGGCATGCGCACCAGCTAGCCACCGCGCGACCCAACGACAACAACGAGACCACACCGATGGACCCGCGACTGCTCGACTACTACAACCAGGAACTCATCTACATGCGCGAGCTGGCTGCCGAATTCGCGCATGCACACCCCAAGATCGCGCGGCGCCTGGGCATGCAGGCCGGCGAGGTAGCCGATCCGTATGTCGAGCGGCTGATCGAGTCGTTCAGCTTCATGGCGGCACGCATGCAGATCAAGCTCGACGCCGAGTTTCCGCGGTTTACCGAGCGGCTGCTCGAGGTGATCTATCCGAACTACGTTGCGCCGACGCCATCGATTGCAGTCGCCCGGCTGTATCCCGGCCGGACCGAAGGCAACCTCGTCGGGGGGTACCGCATCGCGCGCGGAACATCGTTCACCGCCCGCATTCCCGAAGGGGAAAGGACCGCATGTCAGTTCACGAGCGGACAGGACGTGACGTTGTGGCCGCTCACGATTACCGAAGCGCGCCTGACCGGCATTCCGCCGGATATTCCGGGGCTCTCCCGATACGTCCCGCCCGACACCCAGGTACGCGGCGCGTTGCGGCTGCGGCTGGCCACGACCGGCGACATGCGGATCGCCGATCTGAAGGGACTCGACCGGCTTCCCGTGTATCTGGCGGGCGACGAGCAGGTCGCTTCCCATCTGTTCGAGTTGCTGCATGCCGGCGCAATCGCTTCCGTGATCGGCGCGCCCGGCGAGTTCGGCGCCCCCGGTCGCCCGCCCGTCGCAGTCACCGGCAATGCGGTGGATCACGAAGGCTTGCGCACCGATCAGAACCTGCTGCCCCTGACATGGGCAAAGTTTCACGGGCACAACCTTTTGCACGAGTATTTCGCGTGTCCGGCAAGGTTCTGGTTCTTCGCCCTGAACGGTCTGGCCGAAGGCTTCTCGAGAGTGGGCGGACGCGAGGTGGAAATCGTCGTGCTGCTCGATCGCTCGCCCGCCGAGCTGGGCAACCTCGTCGACGCATCCCGCTTCGCCCTGTTCTGCACGCCGGTCATCAATCTGTTCAGCAAGCACACCGACCGGATCGAGATCTCGCCGCGCGAAACCGAGTTCCATCTCGTGCCGGCGCGGCTCGCCCCCCTCGATTACGAGGTGTTCGCCGTCGAGAATGTATACGGCCGTGCGGCTGCGACGTCCGCGGAGCTCGAGTTCCGCCCGCTCTACCAGACACTGAACAACGACGAAGGCAATCACGGACGCTACTTCTCGATGCGACGCGAACGACGGCTCGTGTCCGATTCGGCACGCCGCTACGGCACGCGCACGCCGTACGTCGGAACCGAGGCCTTTCTGTCGCTCGTCGATCAGAACGAGGCACCGTACAACGAGAACATCCGCTTTCTGTCCGTCGATGCCCTGCTGACGAACCGGGATCTCGCCACGCTCGTGCCGCGCGACGGCGTGCACGATCTGGAGACGGCCGAATCGGCTCCGGTCGAGAGCATCGGCCTCATCCGGTCGCCGAGCCCTCCGCTGCCGCCGTACGCCGAGCGTGAAATGGCGTGGCGCCTGATCCGCCAGCTCAATTTCAACTACCTGCCGCTCGACGAGCTCGATCATCGTGAAGGCGGTCAAGGATTGCGCGACCTGCTTCGCCTGTACCTGGCCGACGGTGACTCCGGGCAAGGCCGGCAAGTGGAAAGCCTCGTCGGCGTCAAAACGCGCCCCGTGACGCGCAAGCTGCCGGGAACGGGGCCAATGACGTTTGGGCGCGGCATCGAGTGTGCGCTGACGGTCGACGAAACCGGCTTTTCCGGCGTGAGCCCTTATCTCTTCGGCGTCATCCTCGAGCATTGGCTCGCGCGGCACGTCTCGATCAACAGCTTTACTCAAACCGAGTTGCATTCGATGCAGCGTGGCCGGATTGCCCGCTGGCCCGTGCGCACCGGCACGCGCGGAGTGCTGTGATGAAGCGCGCGACGCTACCGGCCCTGTTGCGCGACAGCACGCTTTCGCCTGAACTGCTTGAGCGGTTGCAGGCCGAACCGTGGCGGTTTGGCTTTCTGTCGCTGTTGCGACGCATCGGCGCGAACCCGGCGATCGACCCGATCGGCACCGCTCGCCGGCCGCGCGCCGAACCGTTTCGGCTCGGGCAGCAGCCAAGCCTTGCCTTTGCGCCGCGCGAGCTCGCGAGCGTACAGGAAGCCGAGGGGCGACTGAAGGTGCGCCTGTTCGGCCTTGGAATGCTCGGTCCCAACGGTCCGCTGCCGATTCACGTCACCGAGATGGCGAAGGATCGTGAGGATAGCCGGCGCGACGTGACGACAGTGGATTTCTTCGACATCTTCCACCATCGCTTTTTTACGCTGTTCTATCGCGCATGGGCCTCGGCCCAGTCGGCCGCCGGCCTCGACCGGACGAATGAAGAGCGGTTCTCGTTCTACGTTGCCAGCCTCACCGGACAGGATGTCGACGAGATTGGCCAGCGCCCCCTTCCTTCACATGCGCGTCTGGCGGCATCGGCGCACCTCGTGCGCGAATCGCGTAATCCGGACGGCTTGCGTGCCACGCTCGAACGTTACTTCAACGTGCCGGTCGCCATCGAAGAAAACGTATTTCACTGGATTGAAATCGATCCTGCCGATCGCGGCCGCATGGGGCGCCCTGGAGCGGCCGCAACGATGGGGCAAGGTGCGATGCTCGGCCGCGTCGCGCCGGATCGCCAGCATCGGTTTCGCATCGTGATCGGACCGGTGGATCTCGACGCCTATCTGCGCTTTACGCCACAGGGCGAGGATCTGCCACGGCTCGTCGAATGGGTACGAGCGTTTGTCGGCTACGAGCTGGAATGGGAGCTCGAGCTGCGCATCAAACCCGAAAGCGCGCCCGCAGCAGTCATGGGCGGACAGCAACGCATGGGCTGGTCCGGGTGGCTGGGCCGTCCGTCTCCACACAAGCCGATTACCGGCATGCGCTTCGAGCCCGAGCGCTATGTACGCCACTTCGATCGTCGCGCCACGCATTCCTGAAAAGACCATGAGCAAGAAGCCATCCGCCGCACCGAAACAGCCCGGCCAGACACCCGCAGCAGGCAAGCCGCACCTCGACTGGCTCGCGCCCGTGAGCGACGCTGCGCCCTGCGGCCCGGATCTCGAATACGACCACGATTTCGTGGTGCTGTTCGCGAGCGCCGCACCCAAGCAGGATGTGCAATACGGGAATTTCGTCGGCGGAGCCGACCCGCTGAACTGGAGCGAGATCGAGCGGGATTGCCGGCGGCTCATGCTGCGCACGAAGGATATGCGTGTCGCCGTCATCCATACGCGTTGCCGCGCACGGCTGGGCGGCGCAGCAGGTCTTGCCGAAGGAACCGGGCTTCTGGCCGCATGGCTGCAGACGTTTCCCGACCAGATCCATCCGCAGGCGGGCGTCGAAGACGATCGCGAGGCCGTGCTGGACATGCGGATGAATGCGTTGCAGGGGCTCGCCGACCCCGATGGACTCCTGGCCGACGTACGGGAGATCGTGCTGGTGAAGTCGACCGCCACTCGGCTGCAGGTGCGCGACGTCGAACGCGCTTTCGCGCATCCGCGCCCGGCCGACGCCCTCGCACCCGATTCGGTCATTCAGCAGTTGCAGGATCTGCGCCTGCAACAGCCGGCAACGATGAAAGCTTTCGACGAGACCATGTCGAATCTCGCCGCCATCGACAGGTGGTGCACTGAGTTTCTGGATGCGTATCTGCCCGACTTCTCGTCCTTGATGCGCGTTCTTCAACTCCTGCAGCAGGGCGAGCAGCGCATCGAATCGGTACGGGATACCGCATCGGAGCCTGACGCCGACGGTCACGATCGGCGCACGATGGATGACGCGCATACGACCGACGCCTTTCCCGATCAGTACAACGACGAATACATCGATGCCGACCGGCCGTCGGGTGCAGCGTCGCGCACCGATGACCCGCCCGACGACCGACAGGAGGCGCTGGCACTGATTCGTGCGGCACGACAATGGTTCGAGATGCATGAGCCCAGCAGCCCGATCCCGGTATTGCTGAAACGCGCCGAACAGTTCGTTGGCAAACGCTACGCGGAAGTCGTCAAGGCCATCCCCGCCGAGCTTCTGGCGCAATGGGAAGAAGATTCCGTCGCAGGAAACGGTCCGGATTGACAGGCGAGAAATTCGGCACGGCTTCTACCCACAATCAACGTCATACATCCGGATCCGGAATTCGAGTGCTATGAGATTCCTTGATGTGGATCGGTATTCACGCAAGCTCTTGAATGCCCAATCTACAAGAGTTACGCGGGAAATTTCCAAATTTTTATACTGACCGCTCGGCGCGGAAACGCGAGGTACCGGCTAGATCATGCCGGTTACGAGCGCCATCGAGAATATCAACTCGCAGCTACACAAGATCGTCCAGACCAGGGGCCACTTCCCGACCGACAAGGCGGCAACGAAACCAATTTGGCTAGCACTTCGCAACATCACGGCTGACTGGGGACATGTCGCTCACGACTGGAAGACAGCCATGAACCCGTTCGCTATCTTTTCTGCAGATCGATTCATTCGACCATCCGCCTGAATCTCAACCTCGTCTTGAACACGGAAATTCTGACATCCCCGCCGTGCACTACTCATGCATTGTTATAACGCGTTCATGTTCCTGTCGCGTTTCCTTCCGTCGCTGTTCCTCGGCGATAACCGAGAAACACTCGACATCGCGTTTCCATGGTGAACCCACTCACACGCGCCAATTGCCACGAGAAGCAACTTCTGTGCATTGTCGCCCCGATTGACGAGCCGCATCGACGCGCTGCTCGTCTCCCTTCGCGCCTGGATGTGCGCCGCGATCAAGCTGCGCGCCCAGGGCGAAGTTCTCTTTGTGCTTCGAGATATCGAGCGCTGTGAGACAGGGCACGAAAAAGCAGGCGGAAAGTGCAGTGCTGGAATCGACACCGGGTCACAAAATGAGGCCGAGAATGACGACTTATCACGCTCATTCAATTCGTGACGAACACAACCCGACTGCTTACCCTGGCAAATCCTGACACACTCATCTGGATACCTACACTTTCGATGTCGACCTCCAAATGGGTTCACTGTTTCAGATTCGGCAGCTTGCCACGCTGTTCCAGTCGAGCACGGGAGGCGGCTGTTCGGCCGTTCGGACGATCGGAAATGCAAAGTCCGGGGGGAGGAAAAACCTGCTTCGGCATCGGCCTGCGGGCTCACGCCGCCTATCCGGAATCCCCCCGGTATTTGGTCGTCTAGGCTCAATCGATCTTCGATCGTCGTTTCCTCACAGCGCGTCTCCCGTGTCAACCGATCCTAGTTCAGTTCCTTGTTCGAATATCCAAGCAGCCATCGGGCAACGATCAGACGGTTGACCTCGCCCGCACCTTCGAAAATATCGAATATGCGGGCGTCGCGAAACCACTTCTCGGCCAGTCGCGCCTCCGTCAACGCGAGCGGGCCGAGGATCTCCATGCAATCCTGGCTGATGCGCCGCGTAGCCGTACCGCCTAGCGCCTTCGCCATCGAGGCCTCGATCATCGTTCGCTCGTCGGTCACGCCGTTCTGCTGCTCGGCCCATTTCGCATGCAGGATCATCAGTTCCGTCGCGTCGTGCAGCGCTTCAAGAGCGATGATGCGATCCTGTACCGCGGAGCGCGCATTGCGCCCGCATTCGTAATCGATCGCGCGTCCTTCGTCGAGCAACGTATCCCGGACTTCGTCGAGCAAATTCCTGGCGGTCTTCAACCCAAAGGCGGTCACCATCGCGCGCGACCCGTTGAACACCATCAACGTACGCTTGAGATCCGCGTCGAGCTTGTGCGTCGGCGGCACCCGACAGTCCTGCAGCACGAAATCCGCGGTGTCCCATGCGCGTATGCCCATCTTGTCGACCTGGCCAAGCAGCACCAGACCCGGCATGTTCTTCTCGACCACGAACGAGTGGAACGGGCGGATACCCCGTTCATCCGGCGGCCCCTTCAGCAATACGACCGCACCTGCCGCTTCGCCGAAGCCAGAACAATAGATCTTCTCGCCATTGAGTACCCACTCATTCGTGGCTTCGTCGTAGCGCGCGTGCCCGGCCATCGCACGCGGATCGGAGCCGGCGCCCGGCTCCGAGATCGCGATCGAAAGCAGCTTGTCGCCGAACCGGTCGACCTGATCCGGCGTCCCCGCATATTCGATGATCCTGGTTCCCAGGAACCGGCTCGTGTCGCGCCTCATGCGAACGTCCGGATGCTCCAGAAACAGCAGGGACTGCGTCACGATCGGGCCGCTCGTTCCGGCAGGATCCGCGTCGAGCAATGCATAAGGATCCGGACGATCCGCCGATTCCGGAAGCGCAACCGGCTCCAGTTCTTCGTGATTCTGATCGTAGTACCGTGCATATTTCCGGGCAATCTTCGCATCCTCGCGAGCCATGCTCACCAAGTGCTCGTCCCGCGGCGTGAGCGTAAAGTCAACCATGTTCGATCTCCTTGGTTTATGTCAGATCCCTGCGACGCCTTCGAGCATCGAGACGGCCCGGGCATTGCGATACCACATTTCGATCGGATGCTCGCGCACGAATCCGTGCCCGCCGAAGATCTGCAAACCCTCGTCCGCGATCAGCATCGCCTGACGAGCGGCATAGGTGTAGGCAAGTCGGGCCGAGCGCGTGGCGTGTTGGCCGTTCCCCAGCTCGAAAGCGGCACGCCATGCCATCAGTCGCATTGCCGACACATCGATGTACGCATCCGCGATACGAAAGGCCACCGATTGCTTGCTCGCCAGCGCCGCGCCATGCACCACGCGGTCCTTCGCGTAAGGGATGACGTATTCCAGGATCCCGCGCGACAAGCCGACCATCACGGCGGCAAGACCCGCGCGCGACGAATCGACAATGCGTTGAATGTCGGCGTCCGCGTGTTCACCCAGGCGCGCCGTGGGTGCAATCTGCACGTCGTCGAAACACACGTCGCTCATCGCGAGCGCGCGCAGTCCGACGGTCGGAACGGGCACCTCCACGCGAACGCCCGGCGCGGCGCGATCGACGATGAAGGCCGCGCGTTTGCCGTCAGCTTGAGCAATGACCAGGAAATGGCTGGCGGCGGAGGCAAGCGGCACCAGGGTTTTGCGTCCCGTGAGCCGCCACCCGTCGCCATCGCGAACGGCCTCTGTCTTCGGCATCGAGACATCGGCGTCGACGTGCGGCTCCATCACCGCAATCGCGGCGGCATGAAACGAGTTGCGTTGGAAGAGCGGCAGCAGAGCCTGACGCTGTGCCACCGACCCCTGCCCCATGATGGCTTGCTCGAATGCAATCGGTGTTGCGAGTGCGAGCGCCAGCGTCGCGTCGGCAGCGGCCAGTTCCTCGAGCACGATCGCATTGAGAACCGAGCCTTGACGCTTGTTCTCGGTGTCCTGCATCTGGGCGAGCCCGGTCGACCACAGCAAATCCAGCGTCGACGCCGGAATGGCCGACTCGCGGTCCAGCTTCTGCGCGATCGGCCGCAACTCCCCTTCCGCGAAACTTCTCATCGCGGATCGTGCGATTTCCTGTTCTTCGCTCAAATCGAAAGTAATCACGTGTCTCTCCTGTTCTCCTGCACGATGCAGTTCAAGTCATTTCCGCGATGCTCGTCGATATGCAACCGGCATCAGCAAGCGGCGCCGGGAAAAACGGTCACGAACGCCTCTCTTGTTGTTTCGTCATGCCTGTCACTTCTTCGGTATGCTCGCCAAGAACCGGTGCGCGTCTTCTGACGTCGATCGTCGAGCGTTCGAAACGCACCGGAAAATTCATCTGTCGAATCACGCCGAATTCAGGGTCTTCGTGATCGACATAGATATCGCTGGCCCGGACCTGCGGATCCTCGAAGAATTCGTCCAGTGTGTAGATCGGACCAAGCGCCACACCCTCGGCTTTCGCGCGTTCCAGAACGTCGGCGCGGGTCATCGCAGTCGCCCGCCTGCCGAGCAGTTGCCACATTTCGCCATTTCGTTCGATTCTTTTCGCCGGCGACTTCCACGTTTCGTCATCGAGCAGGTCTTCTCGCCCGAAAAGGCGACAGGCCGCCGCAAACTGGTCGTCGGTCTGGATGTGGCCGATGACCCATCCGTCGCTGGTTCGAAGCGGGTGATGGATGTCAAGAGGAGACGCCTTCCGGGCGTCCGGCGTCAGGAACGTGTGGTTCCCGATATTGTCGGTAAGCCCGAACCACGAAAAGGCGTTCAATAGCGACGCATCGATGCGCTGCCCGCGTCCGTCGTTGCGCGTTCGGTGCAGCAGCGCCGCCAGAACCGCACTCGCCGTGATCGTCGCGGTGGACTTGTCCACCAGCAGGTTGCGGATGGGTTCCGGCGTATCGCCACGCCCCTGGAGATACATGACGCCGGTCATACCCTGCAGAACGTGGTCGTACGCAGGCTGGGACGCATACGGCCCTGACTCGCCGAACCCGGAGATCGACGTGTAGACGAGCCTGGGGTTGGCATCGCGTAGCGCGTCGTATCCAAGGCCGAGACGGTCCATCACACGAGGGCGCATGTTGTGGATCAACACATCGGCCGACAGCGCCAGCCCGACCGCTTGTTCCAGATCCCTGGGCGATTTCAGATCCAGAACCACACTCTTCTTGCCCCGGTTCACCGTCATGAACAGCGCACCCATGCCCTTGTGGAACGGTCCGACACGGCGCATCGGATCGCCTTCCGGCGGCTCGATCTTGATGACCTCCGCACCCATGTCCGCCAGGATCTGACCGGCCAACGGCGCCGACACCATCGATCCGAACTCCAGAACGCGCAGCCCTGAACACGGCCCGCTTGCCTGTGCTTCTTCGCTCATCATTTCCTCCAGTAACCACGCGCCGGCAACGATTTCCCGATACCTGTTTTCATCAATAAAATTAACAGCAGTCCGAATTTATTATTCGACTACTTCCGACTCTCAAACCACCTTCAGAAGGCATATCAATACGCCCGGCGCGTCGATGCCGCGATCAGAACAGGTGCCGGATACCGACCATTGCTCCCGCCTGCCCCACGCCCGCGGCAGGAACGGCCGTAACAGGACTGCTCGCCGAAACCGAGTAAACCGCACCGCTACCGCTGTTCTTCATGTACGCAACCAGGCCGTAGACGGAAGTCCGCGTGGAAAGCCGGTAGTTGGCGCGCACCACACCCATCGTTCCGTCCGCATCGTACGAGCGATTCCTGACATGAGAGACCTGGGCGTCGAAGGTCCACGCCACATAGCTCACCGATGCGCCGAGGTAGCCGAGATCCGTTCGCACGGTCATGACATCTCCGTTGATTTCCCGGTGCACCCATCCGCCCGCGACCTTCACGTTCCCGACGAGAACGTAGCCGTTTACCTGATAGCGCCGGTCGCTATCGCCTGAACCGCCGAACGCGACACCGCGCACGCCCGGCACGACCGTTATCGCAGTTGCACCTGCGCCGCCGCGCTGTTCGTCGTAAATGAGCGCGGTGCCCCAGGCAGGACGGTCATACTTCAGCATGGCGGTCACGGCGCGGCACGACATCATGTCGCCCGGCAACTGCCCGCCGCAATTGCCGGCCGGCAGGCCGTCGCGTCCGAACGAATAGCTGACGCCCAGCGTCAGGTCCGAGAATGTGCCGCGGTATTCGATGCTGTTGTCGGCGCGTGCCGCGGCAAGATAGCCGTCGAACGACCCCAGGCTGAACGCTGCCGGACCGATCACGTCCGCATCGGCCATCCCGTACATCGTCATGTTCATCTGCCGCCCAATGGTCACCTGTCCCCACTCACCCTTGATCCCGACGAACGACTGGCGGCCGAACAAGCGGCCGTTCTGAAGCAAGGTGCCGTTGGCCGGCGCGAAACCGCTTTCGAGCGTGAACACCGTCTTGATTCCACCGCCCAAATCCTCCTCGCCACGTATCCCCCAACGCGACGGCAGGTCACCGCCGCTGATCGTCGGGAATCGCACCATTGCACCGCCCGTGGCTGACGCATGCGTGAAGAACTCCACGCCGGTATCGACGATTCCATACAAGGTAATGGCCGGTTGTGCACATACGGGGGCGCAGATACTCCCCGCTATTGCGAATAGCGCTGCTCGTTGATGCCTCATGTGTCTCCTTCACCTCTATCCGACGGCTTTTTTTTATTCCTGAACAAGAGACGTCCGGCAGATCGCCATTGAAGCTGCGTTGCCGAAGTGCACGTGTTCATTCAATACAGGCTCGTCTCTTTTATTTCGTGACGCTGATCTCTGGTGGCCTCATTCTGACAATGCGGATCTCCGTCGCGCGGCGATATCGTCAGGGAGCGAAACAACGGCTCGACCGACGCGTCCGGTGTTTGCCCCACGCTTGCGGCTTCGGCGTTACGCAGTGTCGCGCAACAGATCCAGTGCGACATCCACGATCATGTCCTCCTGCCCGCCCACCATGCGCCGCCGGCCAAGCTCGACGAGGATGTCCACGGTCTTCAGGCCGTATTTCCGCGCGGCCGCTTCCGAGTGGCGCAGGAAGCTCGAATACACGCCCGCATAACCAAGCGCGAGCGTCTCGCGATCCACCCGTACCGGGCGGTCCTGCAGCGGGCGCACAATGTCGTCGGCCGCGTCCATCAGCGTGTAGAGATCCGTGCCGTGCCGCCAGCCGATGCGCTCCGCGGCCGCGATGAACACCTCCAGCGGCGCATTTCCCGCACCGGCGCCCATGCCGGCGAGGCTCGCATCGATGCGGTCGCAACCCTCCTCCACGGCGACGATCGAGTTCGCGACACCCAGGCTCAGGTTGTGGTGCGCATGGATGCCCGTCTGCGTGTCGGGCTTCAGCACCGCCTTGATGGCGCGAAAGCGGTCGCGCACGTCGTTCATGCTGAGCGCGCCGCCCGAGTCGACGACATAGATGCAGGTCGCGCCATAGCTTTCCATCTTCTTCGCCTCGACGGCCAGTTTCTCCGGCGTCGTCATATGGCTCATCATCAGGAAGCCGACCGTGTCCATCCCGAGTTCGCGCGCATACTCGATGTGCTGCTTCGAGATATCCGCCTCGGTGCAATGCGTCGCGATGCGCACCACGCGCGCACCCGCACCGTATGCGGCTTTCAGGTCATGAATCGTGCCGATGCCGGGGAGCAGCAGCGTGGCGATCTGCGCGTGCTCGACGACGTCGGCCACCGCCTCGATCCACTCGAGATCGCTGTGCGCGCCGAAGCCGTAGTTGAAGCTCGATCCCTGCAGGCCGTCGCCGTGTGCGACCTCGATGCTGTCGACGTGCGCGCGATCCAGCGCGCGGGCGATCGCCTGAACGTTTTCGATCGAGTATTGATGGCGAATCGCGTGGCTGCCGTCACGCAGTGTCACGTCGGAAATATAGAGTTTCTCGTTCATGCCCGTGCTCCAGTCAGACGACACGCATCGATCGCGCCATGCGCTCGCCGGTGGCGAGCGCGGCTGACGTCATGATGTCCAGATTGCCCGCGTAGGCCGGCAGGTAGTGCGCCGCGCCCTCCACTTCAATGAGGATGGACGTCTTCAGGCCGCTGAATTTTCCGATCCCCGGAATGCTGAGCGGCGCGCTCGCGGGAATCTCGTCGAACTGCACCTTCTGCTTGAGCCGATACCCCGGCACGTACGCGCTCACCGCCTTCGCCATCTCTTCGATCGACGCCGCGATCTCGCCGCGGTTCGCGGCCTCGGACAGCACGTAGACGGTGTCGCGCATCATCAGCGGCGGCTCGGCCGGGTTCAGGATGATGATCGCCTTGCCCTTGGTCGCGCCACCGACCGCCTCGATCGCCTTCGATGTCGTTTCGGTAAACTCGTCGATGTTGGCGCGCGTGCCGGGCCCCGCCGATTTGCTGCTGATTGACGCGACGATCTCCGCATAATGGACGTTCGCGACGCGCGAGACGGCCGCGACCATCGGAATCGTCGCCTGGCCGCCGCACGTCACCATGTTGACGTTCAGCGCATCGAGGTGCGCGTCGAGGTTCACGACCGGCACGCAATACGGGCCGATCGCGGCAGGCGTGAGATCGATCACGCGGACACCGGGTTTCAGCGCGTGCAGCAATGCGCCGTTCTTCACATGCGCGCCGGCCGAGGTGGCATCGAACACGAAATCGATTTCGTCGAACACCGGCAGGCGTACGAGCCCCTCGACGCCTTCGTGCGTCGTGGCGACGCCGAGCCGCTCGGCGCGCGCGAGACCGTCGGACGCAGGATCGATGCCGACCATCGCCGCCATCTCGAGGTGCTTGCCGTGACGCATGATCTTGATCATCAGGTCGGTGCCGATGTTGCCCGAACCGATGATCGCGGCCTTGTGCGTGTGATGAATCATGTGAAAACCCTCGTCAGGAGAAGATCGCCCGCACCGGGGCGAAGCCGTCGATGTGCGCCGTATAGGTCAGGCCCGCCTGCACCGGTACCATCGGCCCCAATGCGCCGGTCAGGATCACGTCGCCCGCGCGCATCGGCGTGCCGACTTCGACCAGCGTGTCGGCCAGCCAACGCGCGGCGTTCAGCGGATTGCCGAGGCACGCGGCTCCCATGCCCTGCGACACCGTCTCCGCCCCGCAGGTCATTCGCATCGATAACCCGGCAAGGTCGAGCGTCGACAGCGCAACCGGCTGCGTGCCGAGCACGAACAAGCCCGACGAAGCGTTGTCCGCTACCGTATCGACGAAGCGGATGTTCCAGCCGGCAATTCGGCTGTCCACCACCTCGATCGCCGCCAGCGCATAGGCCGTCGCATCGATCAGATCGGCAACGGTGTTGCGCTCGTGGACGAGATCCTTGTTCAGTACGAGCGCAATCTCTGCCTCGACCTTCGGCTGCATCAGACGCGACGTATCGATCGGCTCGCCGTCGACGATCGCCATGTCGTCCAGCAGCGTGCCGAAATCCGGACGGTCGACGCCAAGCTGTTTCTGCACCGCCAGCGATGTCAGGCCGATTTTCCTGCCGACGATTCGCCGGCCCGCCGACAACTGACGCTGGATGTTGAGCTGCTGCACCGCATAGGCGAACGCCGCCTGCGCGTGCTCATCCATGCCCTCCAGGCGATCGCGGACCGGCGGACACGGCTCGTTACGCTGCTGCGCGCTCCACAGTCGTTCTGCAATGGTGTTTTCTTCGGTCATTTCCGGATGCTCACTCCACCTTCCCGGTCTTGAAGAATCGGATCGCGAGGTCGTTGAACTCGTCGATCGCCTCGTATTGCGGCCAGTGGGCCGCGTCGCCCTTCATGAAATACAGGAGGCTTCCCGGCACCCGTGCGTGGGCGGCCTTCACGGATTCGGTGTCGTGGATCGGGTTGTCGTGCGTCCACAGGAACAGCGTTCCCGCCGGCAGCCGGTCGAGCGGAATCAGGTACTCATCGTGGCGCGCGAGGATTTCGTTGAGCTTCGGCAGCACGGCGCGGCTTTCGGGACGCAAGTAGATGCGCAGGCGCAAATCGACCAGTTCGTCGTCGACGAGATGGCGATTGTTCGGGTGCATCAGCCAGTGCATGCGCGCCTGGACGGAATCGTAGGTCGGCGTGTTGTCGATGTTGCGTTTGTTCAGCCCGATGAAGGTCTGCAGATCCTGCTTGCCCTTGTCGGTAACGATCGGAATGCCGCCAGCCGTATTGAGCATCAGGCGTCGCACGCGATGGGGGTTTGCCGCGGCGAAATGGCCGGACACCCAGCCGCCGAGCGACTCGCCCGAGAGGTGGGCGGCCTCGATCCCGAGGGCGTCCATCAGTTCGCCCAGTTGCCCGGCCAGCATGATCGGGCTGTATTCCCGAACCGGCTTGCTGGACAAGCCATGCCCGACATAGTCGAACGCGACCACATGAAAGTCTTTCGACAGCGGGACGATGTTCTTTGCGTACGCTTCCAGATGGCCATTGATGCCGTGCAGGAAGATGATCGTTTCGGGATTGCCTTTCCCGGCCTCGGCGATTCGAATCGTGCCGAAGGTCTTCGTGTCGACGTAGCGGATTTCCGCGCCGAGCAAATCAAGCCAGAGACTCATCGTATGTTCCTCGAGTAGAAGCAGGCACCGCGACGTGCCGCTCAGGGTTGTAGCGGGGTATTACGGATCGCCGGCCATCACGACCCGCTCCCCCAGAGTGGAACGGGGAACCCGGCTTCGTTCGCCGCAGCCTCGGGGTCCCCTGCCGTCAGGAATTCCCACAGACGTTCGAATACCGCGCCGGAGCTGACTTGCCGCGCGCCGACCTCGTCGGGCGTCAGGCCCTCCGCATCGGCAATCCGGTCGCCGGTCATCGACCGCACGAGCCCCTCGATCCGAGCAGCGTCTTCGAGACACCATGCGAAGCCCGTGGCCAATTCGATGCCCGGTCCGACCGTGATGGCGCCATTTGCGCGCATGACCAGCGACGGCGCATCGCCCAGGCGGGCGGCCAGTTGCGCGGCCAGCCCGTCGTCGCGCAGCAGCCGGGGGTCGTCCCAGAACTTGCAGGCCGCATTGAATGCGCCCACGCCATGACGGGGCGTGGGCACGAGCCGGAGCGTGGACAGCGCGACGACGTTGGGCGGCATCACACGACATACGCCCCCGACGTCGGGACGCAGCCTGTAGACCTGCTGGTGAATGCGCACCTCGCCCAGCACACCGGGCGGCAGCGGTGCGTGGATCGGCACCACCGTGCCCGGCTCTCCCGGGGCGATCTGCCCCATCGGCCGCGATGCGCAGACCAGAAACGACGCGTCGTCGATTCGTGCGCTGCAATGGCCCCATGCCTGCACCAGGCCATGGCGCGCGAGCGCGCGCGCCGCAACGCGCACGCGACGCTGGAGGACGGTGAGATCGACGCCGCTCATGGCGCGTGGGCTCCCGCATCGACGAACACGCGGCCGCCTTCGATCGTCACCGGCCAGGTGCGGATCGCATGCTCGCACGGCATCGCACAAGGCTGGCCGTTGCGAATATCGAAACGCCCGAAATGCCAGCTGCATTCGACTTCGTAACCTTCCAGCGAACCGTCTTCCGACAACGATGCATCCCCGTGCGAGCAGATGTCGTCGGTCACGTAGAACGCGCCGTCGACGCAGTAGATCGCCACCGCGTGCCCCGACGGCAGCGTCCCGCGGCGGATGTCGCCGTCTGCCACTTCGTCGGTTGCACACAGGTCTGTCAATTCAGTGATCGTATTCATCCTGATCCTCACAGCATCGTGCTGCCGCCATTGACGCTGATCACCTGCCCGGTGACGAACGCCGCTTCCGGCAACGCCAGATACCCCACCATCGAAGCAACCTCCTCGATTTCGCCCACCCGGCCGACCGGGATGACGTCCACGAATTCCTGCGCGAGCCGCGGGTTCGACTTCTTCACCATGACCCAGGCCTCGGTATTCACCGCGCACGGGGCCACCGTGTTGACGGTCACGCCACTAGATGCGAACTCGCGCGCCAGTCCGGTCGTCAGGGCATGCATGCCGCCCTTCGCCGCGTTGTATCCCGCGTGGGCCGGCAGCCCGTTGCGAACCGAGTCGGCGCCGATATTCACGATCCGGCCGTACTTCGCGGCGAGCATGCCGGGCAGGAAAATCCGGCTGCACCAGATGCCCGTCCAGAGATTCCGGTCGATAGTCGCCTTGAGCGTCTCCGGCGTGTGTTCCAGGAACGGACGAATGACACCGCCGCCCGCGCAATTCACGAGAATCTGCGCGGCGCCGAATCGTCTGGCGACCGCACGGTGCAGCGCCTGCGCACCGCGCTCCTTCGACAGGTCCGCCGCGTGCGTCGCGATCGAACGGCCGAACGACTTCGCGAGCCGTTCGCGCGCCGCCGACAGCGACGCCCGATCGATGTCCGACGCCACGACGCTTGCACCCAGTTGCAGCAAGCGCTCGACGATGCCGAATCCGATGCCGTGCGCGCCGCCGGTCACCACCGCCACCTGGCCTTCCAGATTGGTTTCTGTTTTCTTCATGGCGCTCAACCGATCACTTTCTGCATCATGGGCGCAGCGATGACGGCCACGTCCCGTTCGATCGGGCCGCTGCGGCCGAACTCGCCATCCGGTACCGCGCCCCAGACGTCGAGCGATTCGGGCACGGGCTCCAGGTAGCGCGGCGGACGTGCGCCGTGTTCCGCAAACTCTTCCATCCCGAAGCTGTACTCCACCGTGATGCCGTCCGGATCGAGAAAGTAGAAAAACACGCTGTCGGAAGGCGGATGCCTTCCCGGGCCGAACACCACCTTTACGTCATGTTTCTTGATCCGGTAGAGCGCCTGCCCGATGTCATCGATATTCGTGACCATGAAGTTCACGTGATGGAAGTGACTGCTGCTCGCGGGACCGACGGCGAACGTGTGATGGAACGGATTCGGATGGCAGCGCATGAACACGATGCGATCCTCGATCAGATCGGAAATCCGGAAGCCGAAATCCCGAACCAGCGAATCCCGGCTCGCCTCGAAGTTCTCCGCGCCGATCACGATATGGCCGATCCGCGCGATCTTCGCGACCGTCGGCACGAACGGTTTGCTCAGGTGCATGCTGCCCGCGAACAACTCGAACAGCAGGCCGCTGTGCCGTTCCCGTACGCGGAAGCCCGGCCCCTGCTTCATCCGTCGGGCTTCGTCCTTCGGCACCCATACCGGCGCCATGTCGAGCTGCTCGAAATGCGCGAACGCAGCCCGCACGTCGCTTTCCTGCTCCAGCTCGAAGCCGACGCGCTTGAGGCCGTGCCCGGCCGCCTGGCAGAGCACGACGTTGTGATGGTCCCGGCTGCATCGGAGGTAGGCAATCGCTTCATCCTGCTGCACCACCTCGAGGCCGACGACCTGTTCGTAGAACGCGACCGAACGGCTCAGGTCGGTGACGTTGATCGCGGCGTAGCCGAGCTTCTTGTAGCGAAACGGAAGCGTGATATCCATGGTCACCCCATTTCAAAGAATGATGCTCACCCGCCCGTGCGGGCGGAGCGCTTCGAGGTCCAGGAAGCAGCGCTTCTCGACGATCCTGAGCTGCTGGTCGACGCGTCGCAGGCGATAGTACGTGCTGCCGACATAAGCATCGTTGTTGCCGAACTTGATCCGGTACGTCACGAACGCGGCGGCCACCTTGATCTCGTCCGGGCCGGCTTCGAGAATGCGAACATTGCTCACCAGGTGGCGCGTCCTGGAGCGCGGGTACTCGGAATGGGCGGTCTTCTTCATCAGCCGGATCACGCGTTCGCGCAACCGGACCGGATCGTCCGCGATATAGAACAGGCTGTCGTCCGCGCTCGCGGTGCGCGGCAGATCGGTCGACGGCACGTAGTAGCAACCGTCGCCGGCGAACAGGGCGAGCCAGTCGTGGAGCTGCCAGGTGTCGAGCAGTTCCGCTTCGTGGTAAAGCAGGTCTTCCACTTCCGTGCGCGTGACGTACGGCGCGAAGTCGCTCGACGAGGGGACGCGCATGGGCGCGCTTTCGAGTGTGACGGCATTCATGGGCGTGTCCTCAGGCTGCTTGAGCCGGCGCGGGCCGATCGGCATCCGGCTGCCGAGCCGGCGCGCCGCCGATGGTCTGGTTCCAGCGCGTCCAGAAAGCGCGCATCTGCAGCTCGTCGTCGTAGTTCGGCATCTCCTTGCCCATGCCCTTGGAGATGTCGCTCCACGGAACCAGGCGATGGTTGCTGAATCCGTTCTGGCACGACTCCAGCGCCTCGACATCGTCCGGCGTGGCGAATCCGCCCGGCCCGAGGAACTCGAGGAAGTTGCTGAGCCTGAACTTCCTCGCCCAGTCGGACTCTTCGTTGGGTGCCAGCGACCAGCCATTGACCAGCATGTAGTCCGGCGCCTGCGGGTAGAACGTGCGAACCGTGATCGCCATGATGTCGTTGATGACCAGATTCGGGAAAATCAGCAGATTGCGGTTCTTGTGCGCCATGCGGTCGGCCATCTCCTCGCCGTGCAATTCGACGAGGCGCGCGAAGATCCGGTCGATCTCCTCCTTGCCTTCCTCGCCCCAAAGCGGCACCCATGACGCGATCGGCCGCCCCCACGGCGCGGTGTATTCGAGCACCGCGTGGCCGTTGCCGAGGTCGTGGCTGCGGCCCTCGAGCTTCGCGCTCGTCAGGCCGCCGTTCGTGTTCTTCAGGTAGTCGAGGTAAGTCGCATGCGTGCTCACGGCGTGATAGCCGTCGACGCTGTTCTCCACCAGCAATTTCCAGTTCGCGCGAATCGCATATTCCTGCGTGCCGCTGGAGATCGCCATGTCGCTCTCGGAGTACTTCGACACCAGATCGAGGTACTCCTTGGCGCCCGCCAGGTAATCGGGCAACGGCTCCACTTCCGCGTTAAAGCTGACAAAGCAGAAGCCGGCATAGATGTCGAAGCGCGGCACGGGCACGAGATTGCCAGCCCCGCTCGCGATGAAATCGGCGCAATAGCGCTCCTTGCCCGGCTGGCTCTTCAGATTGCCGTCGCAGCCGAAAACCCAGCCGTGATAGAAACACTGGAAGTTTTTCGAATTGCCCGCGCGATCCCGGCAAACCGTCGCACCGCGATGCGGACACGTATTGAAGAACGCATTAATCCGCTGGTCCGTTCCCATCGTCACCAGCAGGTTGCGGCGCGCGATCGTACGCGTGACGAAATCGCCGGGCTTCTTGAACTCCGATACGTGTCCGACATAGAGCCAGCAGGTATCGAAGATCCTTTCGTATTCATCGGCCAGGATGCCGTCGCTGACGAATGCCTCCCGCCTTACCTTGAACTGGAGGCGTGCTTCGTCAACCTCCACCCACTTCGTGTCTCTCTCCATGGTCTTTTCCTCGTGGTTCTGACCTTGCGTGTTCAGCACGCACAACTGCGGATTGCAATGCCCGGATCGGCGAGCCGCCGCGGGTCGACCCGGCTTCCCTGCTTCACCCAGCGACGCGCCATTGCCATGTCCTTGGGTGAATTCACTGTCGCGCACCCCGTCACGCGGTCACCGTCGTCGAGCCAGAAGACGCTGAAGGTGTCCGCATTCGCGTCGCCGCGCACGATCCGGTTGCCTCGCGTCGCATTACCGGCCACCTGAAGATTGATCTCGCCCTGATCCGACCAGAACCAGACCGGCGACGTGTACGCCACGGGCTCGCCGAGCAGGTTGCTGACGACGTTCAGCGCGTGGTCTTGTGCATTGGCCCAGGTTTCCACCCGTCCGAATCCATCGCCGATGGGTTGCGACGCGACATCGCCGGTAGCGAAAATCCCGTCGATCTCCGTCCGGCCATACGCATCGACGCGAACGCCGGCAGCGTCGGTAATGCCGAGATCGTCGAAACCTTCGATGTTGGGAATCACACCGATGCCGGCCAGCACGCTATGCGCGGCTACGGTGCTGCCGTCGGACAGCGTCAGGCGACCATCGTCGGGAAGCTCCGTCGCGTGCACGCCGTAGCGAATGTCCACGCCGTTGCTGCGATGCGCGCGGTCGAGATAACGGGACACGGTTTCGTCCACGCTTCGCGACATCAGCCGGTCGGCGGCTTCGATCACCGTGACCTCGCATCCCAATGCACGTGCGGCCGCCGCGACTTCCAGGCCGATCACGCCGCCGCCCGCGATCGCGAGTGGCATGCCGGCTTCCAGGCCCGCACGCAGATGGCCCGCATCGTCGGCGGTGCGCAGGCAGCGCACGCGTTTCGAATCGCCCAGCCTCCCCGGCAAGCGGCGCGGTTTCACGCCGGTTGCGATCACCAACCGGTCGAACGCGATCTCGCGGCCGTCGTCCAGCACGATGTGCCGGCGATCCGCATCCGTCTTGACGACCTTGTGACCCAGGACCAGGCGGATCCGCTGGCCTTCGAATTCGACCTCGGTCTTGATCGACCGGATCTCGCTCCGGTCACGTCGCAACATTTCCTTCGACAGCTGCGGCCGCTCATACGGCAGATACGCTTCGTTGCCCACCAGCGTGATCTCGCCGTCGAATCCACCACGACGCAAGCCGAGGGCTACCGTCGCGCCGGCCTGGCCCGCGCCAACGATCACGATTTCCTTGATGCCTTCTTTCATTCCGGTTCCGCGTGACTTGAATTGATTGCCCGACCATCCATTCAAACAAACAGACTAACCCGTCTGTTTTTTTGAAATTGTTGTGCCGACTGTCACACCTGTCAACGAGAAATGTGCGCTTTCGCTTCTGCGGCGCAGCAATCCAGTGGGCGGCGAAGGCCGATGAACACCTGCCGAAATCGATGTTGTCGGGCCTGTCGGCGCATCGTTCGCGAAGCTGGCGCATCGACGTGCGAATGCGTGGCAGAAACTTCGAAGCGGCGCGGGAGCACGCCAGGCAGGCCTTTCACTGCGACGCGGAGGCACACGTGCCGCCCCCTGCTGCGCTCGTCGTTCGCATCGCGAAGCGGGCACATAACGTCGATGCGGCAGTGCAAGGCAGGTTCGCCCGTTCGCTCTTGCAAATCCACAACAAACAGACAATCCAGTCTGTTTGTATATTGCGAAACGCAGCTCGAGCTTCTATGATGCGCTTCGTCATCGATGTTGCCATCCGAAGAGCGGACGCCGCACGGCACGCGAACGACCTCGTCGAGATCCGCTCGACGCCGGCGGCGAATCGCCTAGGAGATGACCGGCTGCAGCGACGTTCCCCTGCGGCTTCGACACAAGCGAGGTTCGCTTTCTATTGTTGAAAGAGGTGCAGATGAGTCATTGGATCACGTTGGTGACCGCGCACGGCCCGATGAACGGCTGGTTGGCACAACCCGACGACAGGCCGGTCGGCGGCATCGTTCTCGTTCACGAGATATACGGGGTTAACGCCGATATGCGTCACGTCGCCGAACGGCACGCGGCCGACGGATACCTGACGGTCGTGCCCGCATTGTTCGACAGCATTCGACCGGAAGTCGAACTCGATTACGCGCCTGCCAACCGCCTTCTCGGCAACGCACTGGCATGGCGACTCGGCGGCGAGACGGCCACGAGGCTTGTCGCAACGGCAGCCGACGCCATTGGTCACGCGGGTGACGTCGCGATCGTCGGCTATGGATGGGGAGCGGCGATCGCGCTGCGCGCCGCGCGGACCCTGTCGGCCCCCTGTGTCGTTCACTGCGGCATGAGCGATCCAGCCTGGATCGACGAGGAAACGAACACGCCGACGCTGGTTCATCGCGGCGAGATCGACTCCCAATACTCACCCGGGGAATGGTACGCACTCGAACGCGCCGCATCGGGGCCGGCCGTGTACACCCATCTTGCGGGACCAGGGCTCCACCGGGCAGGCGATTGGCTGTGCGACGCGCCGGGAAATGTCGCGGAGGCGTTCGAGAGAACCCGCGAATTTCTTCACGAGAACGTCCATCGCACCGGCGATTGACCGAAACACGATCACCCGTTTCAGTTTCCCGCAGTAATCCAGCTACACAGGACAGCATGAGATGACAACCACCCACTCTCCCCCTTCCACCAAGGCTTTCCTCGATGCACGCGATCTGCTGCTGCGGCATCGCACCGATTACGAGCGCGCACGCCAGGAATTCGCGTGGCCCCGGCTCGACACGTTCAACTGGGCACTCGATTACTTCGACGTGATCGCCCGCGACAACGACAATCCGGCATTGTGGATCATCGAGGACGCCGCCGCCGGCGGAACACGATTCTCGTTCGCGCAGATGGCCGACCGCTCGGCGCGCATGGCGAACTTTCTTCGCGCGCAAGGTGTCGCGCGCGGCGATCGCCTGCTGTTGATGTTGCCGAACCGGGTCGAGCTGTGGGATGTGATGCTCGGCGCGATGAAGCTCGGCGCCGTGGTGCTGCCCGCGACGACACAGCTGTCGCCGGACGATGTTCGAGATCGCATCGAGGCCGGCGGCGTGCGCTACATCGTGGTCGACGCCAGCCTGGTCGCGAAATTCGACGAGCTCGCTGCCGACGTGAAGCGCTTCGCCGCAGGCACCGTCCCGAGCGGGGTTGAAGGCTGGATCGATCTTGCGGCCGCGTATGACGCGTGCGCCCGATTCGAGCCGGACGGCCCGACGCAAGCGACCGACCCGCTGCTGCTGTACTTCACGTCAGGGACGACGTCGAAACCGAAGCTTGTCGAGCATACGCATCAGAGCTACCCGGTCGGGCACCTGTCGACGATGTACTGGATCGGCCTGCAACCCGGCGACATCCATTGGAACATCAGTTCTCCGGGATGGGCAAAGCACGCGTGGAGCTGCCTGTTCGCACCATGGAATGCGCAGGCATGCGTATTCGTCTACGACTACGCGCGCTTCGTGCCGAAAGACACGCTGAACGTGCTGGTGCGGTGCGGCGTCACGACGCTCTGCGCCCCGCCGACCGTCTGGCGGATGATGGTGCAGGAGCCGCTCGCCACGTATCCGGTCAAGCTGCGTGAGATCGTCGGCGCAGGCGAGCCGCTGAATCCGGAGATCATCGAGCGCGTGCGTCATGCGTGGGGCATCACGATACGCGACGGGTTCGGCCAGACCGAGACGACCTGCCAGATCGGCAACTCACCGGGCCAGCCGATCGTTGCCGGATCGATGGGAAGGCCCATGCCGGGTTTCCACGTCGAACTGGTCGATGCGGACGACCAGGTCGTCGACGAAGGCGAGATCGCGCTGTCGCTGTCATCGCGTCCGCTTGGCCTGATGTCCGGATACGCCAACAGCACGAAGGCAACGGCGGAAGCGATGCGCAATCACTTCTATCACACGTCCGATGTCGCCATGCGCCGTGACGACGGCTACTTCGTGTACGTCGGCCGCGCGGACGACGTCTTCAAGTCGTCGGACTACCGCCTGAGCCCGTTCGAACTGGAAAGCGTGCTGATCGAACACGAGGCGATTGCCGAGGCTGCCGTCGTACCTAGCGCGGACCCGTTGCGGCTATCGGTGCCGAAAGCCTTCGTCACGGTGCGACAGGGTTATGAGATCGGTCCGGAACTTGCGCGCACCGTGTTTCGTTTCTCGCGAGAGAAACTCGCGCCGTACAAGCGCATTCGCCGCATTCAGTTCAGCGAATTGCCCAAGACGATTTCCGGCAAGATCCGCCGCATCGAGCTGCGGCGTCGCGAGATGGAGCGCACGGCTGAGCCCGCGCGGCTGCCCGACGAATACTGGGAAGAGGATTTCCCGGAATTGCGCTGATATATCGGCCCTGCGATCGGGCCGGCGGACAATGCCCGAACGCGCGCGGTAGCAGCGCTGCGCCACTCCTGCGGACCCCTCAAGGGTGGCGCCGTATAACCGGAAATGCGTGGGCACCGGCCGCACGCATGCGGTTTCAGCTTGACGAAGCGCTGCTCTGGTCCATGTACGCACGTGCGATCTTGGACCACTGGTCGACAGTGAAACGCGTGTATTCGGGATCATTGCGCAGGAAGCGGCGCATCACCATGCCGCGGTAGATGCTCTGCGTAATGTTCAGGACGGTTCGCGCCGGCTCTTCCGCAAGCCCCGAGCGAAGCAGCGCGTCCAGCCAGGCTTTCTCGATCGGCAACCGGTACTTGCGCGAGACCGCGCGCACCTTCTGCCTCAGCCCGGGTTCGTGATCCCCAAGATTCAGCAGCGACATCGAAATGATGAAGTTCGGCCCCAGGTAGAACTTGGACGAATCCCGCATCAACGCATCCAGCAGATCGTCGCCGGGCTTCAGGCCCTCGATCAGCTTCATGCTGGCTTCGGTCGACGCTTCGTAGAGCTTTTGCAGCGCCGCCATCACCAGATCTTCCTTGGTCGGAAAGTGATGGGTTTGTGCGCCGCGCGATACCTGGGCGGTAGCCGCGACCTGCTCCACCCGGAAGCCGGCGTAGCCCTTGTTCAACAGTTCGCTGACAGCCGCTTCCAGTATCCGCGAACGCGTCTCCTCGCGTCTCTCGGCCTGCGTGCGGCGTCGCTCGGGAACTAACTTTGTCATCGTCATGTGCTGAGTCAACCGGGAGGGATATTACACTATCCCGCCCGGCCGCCTGGCAACCGCCTCCCTGCAGCCGCGGCCGCTCGGACCTGGGCGCCGTGATGCGCCCTCCCGCCCCTGATCGGCGGCCGCCGGGCGCGCGTCAATATCCACGCGCGCCGATAGCCCAGAGCCCGACAATCGCCCCGCATACCGCCCATATCCATCCCTCGAACACGAGGCGCCACAACCACGGGACAGCCTTGATCTCCATGAAATGCAGCATCACCGCGCGGCACTTGATGGCCGCGATGAACATGACGGCCACGACGGCTGTCAATCCGCCGCTGAAGCCGTGATGCTCGCCCAGCAAGCCGCTGCAAAGCGTGGCCAGTATCAGGAACGACCACACCCGAAACGCGCCGGCCAGCGTGGTATGCGCTTCTCCTTTCATTGTCGCCCCACCAGATAGAGCATCGGAAAAATCACGATCCAGAGCAGATCGACCATATGCCAGTACAGCGCGCCGCCCTCGATCCATGCGAACAGCGGCCCCTCGTGCACCGGTTCGCGCGCTGCCCGGAACCAGAGCGCCGCGAGCACGATCATTCCGGCGAGAAAGTGAATGAAGTGCGCCCCGGTCAGCACGTAATAGAACATGAAGAAATCGTTGGTCAGCATGCCGATGCCGTGAGAGAACTTGTCGCCGTACTCGATCGCCTTGTTGACGCCGAACCCCACGCCGACCAGCATCCCGTACATCAGCCACCGCCGCACTTCGGCGGCCCGCCCGCGCCGTGCCGCATCGACGGCAAACGCGACGAACATGCCGCTCGTCATCAAGATCAACGCATTCAACAGACCGGCCTCGACATTCAGGCTGCGCGACGCCCCATCGAACACGCTGATTTGTCGACGTCGTTCAATCATGAAGGCCACGAAGAAAATGCCGAACGTCGCGATATCCGCGATGATGAAGAACAGGATGCCGGGCACCAGCGCCGCCCGGGCATCCTGCGGCACGACATCCGCGAAC
The DNA here is from genome assembly GCF_000732615.1 of Burkholderia paludis. Taxonomy (GTDB): domain Bacteria; phylum Pseudomonadota; class Gammaproteobacteria; order Burkholderiales; family Burkholderiaceae; genus Burkholderia; species Burkholderia paludis. The sequence continues at coordinate 13,808 of NZ_JPGL01000067.1, read as the reverse complement.
TCGTCGATCGAAACCCGTGTGTTGAAATCATCCATGGCGCCTCTCAGGTTTCCCGGGTCACGCATTCGACAGGCCGGCAGCGACCGGCGCAACCGCCGCTTTGCCGGCCGGCGCCGATTGATTCACGCGCTCGCGCTCCAGCCGCGGAATCGCCTTGAAGACGTAGAGCGTGACCACGACGATGTAGCCGAACCAGACGAGGAATTCGATCCAGAAATTCAACCAGCCTTGCCGTGCAAACGGCCCCGTCTTGAAGACCGGCATCATCAGCTCGAACAGAAAGCTCAGCCCGGCCCAGATCGAATACCAGCAAGCCCAGCGGGGAAAGAGCGGTTTCGCGCGAGGATCGGTCAGCCCGGCAACCCCGATGGCGACCATCGGAATGGTCGTGATCGCATAGAACATGTCGATCAGCAGCCAACCCATGTCGTAGAGCATCTGCAGCGTGACCGGCGAGAGCACGTCCGGGCGATACGCGCCGGTCAGCCAGAACACCGACGACGTCACCAGCGGCACGACCGTAATCCCGCCCCCCCACATCTGCAAGACCGGAAGAATGTCGTTTTCCTTCGGGTTGATCCGTTCCATCACCTTCGTGATCGACAAGGTCCACGGCAAATACAGCACGCCGAACAACATCGCGCCAGCCATGCCGGCACGCACTTCGCCATAGTGCGTACGGAAGAAATCCGCCATCTGCTCCGGGGTGCGGTCGGCCGGGATCGGTGGAATGTTGTGTCCCAGAATGCCCCAACACACGATGAACGCAGTCAGGAAGATCGGGCCGCACGCGGCACAGAGCCGCCAATACTTGAAATACGCACGATTGCTCATCGTCGAATCCATCACTTTTCTCCTGTTTCGAATTTGCATGAGGATGCCTTGAACGGCATCGGAACTCCGCCGAGCATCCCTCGTTAAGTCGGAAGCAATATCGTCGTTTTCTCGTTTATATGGAGTCCTCCATTTATCGTCAGTACGAGATCATTCGCTCGTGACACGCGATGGACCTACGCGTGTCCCATCACGCGGTTCGCAGCCAGCTCGCCGCTCAACACGGCTGCCTCAACACCTGCGTGAGCGAAATAATCACCTGCCAGATAGATTCCTTCCGGCATCTCGCGATGCAGCGAGTTCAGCATTGCGTAGTGCCCCGGCCCCGCGATCGAGAGCCCTCGCTTGTAGCGGAACAGGTGTACGAACGTGGGTTCCGGCGCTGCGCCGAACACCTCCGTTACCGCAAGCAGGGCTTCACGCTTGATGTCGTCATCCGTCATTTGCGCCAGCGGCGGCGTGTAGAAGTACACCCCCACGGCTTCCCCGCCAGGCGGCACCGCATCCGGATGCCTTTTGCTCTGCAGGACACAGGCCCCCCAATTGCGGAGATCGTTCGCGGGTAGCGCAACGCTTACCGGGAAATCGGGCCACGGGTTCGTCGCATAGCAGACCTGGACATGGGCATACTCGGAATACAGGCACTGCCTGAGCTTCTCGGCGGACTGTGCCGCTGCAATCCCGTCAAGCAAGTCGGCGGATACCCCGGGCTCGGAAGCCAGAATCACGGCGTCCACCGCGTGCAGTTCTCCGTTAGACGCGACGCTGTAGCCGCTGCCATCGTGGCCGCGCTTGCGGATCGCCGTCACCGGGCTCGACAGACGCAGGTCGAGGCCATGCGCGCCTTCAATGAGCCAGTCGCAGATTTGCCCCATGCCTTTCGGCGGCACCTTCAGCGACAGCTTGTAAAACTGCTGGATGATGGCCTGATACAAGGGTGTCGAAAGCCAGTTCATCGGCACGGCGTACAGGAAACCCATGTACGGAACGGTAATGTAGTGATGCCCTTTCTTCCCCAGGACACGCAACGACCAGCTCTCCAGCCGTTCGCCGTTATCGTATTTCGCGAGTTCCGCGCCATCGAAGCAGGACTTCGGACCGGAAGCCAGCAGTTGCCCGAGGACACCGAGGCAGAGCCGGAGCTTGTCGAACACGCCGAAGACCGGCAGTTTCAGGAAACTCAGGATCTGGTCGAACGCAACCGTGTAGCGCTGCCGGTCCCAATCCACGACATGCGTCCTGGCATCCCAGGCAACCAGATCCCCGTAACGTCCGAGTTCCTTGAGAATGGCATTGGTTCTCGGATAGATGCCGCCCATCAGGAACAAGGCACCCGAGCCAAGGTTGAATCCGTCACGATGGACCTGTTGCGTTCGCCCGCCCACCTGCTCCTGGCTCTCGAACAACAGGACCTCGTGCCCGTGTTTCCGCAACGTGTATGCGGCAGTACATCCGGCCGGGCCGGCGCCAATGACAGCGACCTTCACCATTTCTTCTCCAGTTGACCTGTACGTCGTCAGCGATCGGGACGAGCCCGTCCGATTCAATCCTGTACGGCGGCATGTTCGCCGCCGGTACGCACCGGCAGGCTCGAGCGCAGCGCCTCCAGCGGGTAGCGCGTCCGGACGTCTTCGACCACGAGCCGCGCGACTTCCGCGCAAGCCGCCGTGCCGCCCGATGCCCACGGCTTGACGCCGTCACCGACGTTCCACAAGTTGGCGACCGGCGTCTCCCTCGGCAAGTCGTATCCCGCCACGGCCCGCTGCGCAGGCCATTCGTGCGCGGTGACGTCGATGGCGACGATCTTCGCCCGCTCGAAGCCGGGGAAATGGTCACGAATGTCGTCCAGCAACATGGCCGTTTCCTTCTCGACGTCGAACGGGCCGCAGGGCGGGCGCGGGACCGACGCGGCGCAGTACAGGTTCCATCCGGCCGGTGCTCGCCGGAGTTCGGGCGCGCTGAAATTCGCTGCGTACACCATGCGCCGCGTCCTGGCGAATAAAGCCAGCCCGGGAAATCGTGCAAGCGGCCGCTGGCTGGCAAAGTGAACCGTGATGATTGCGGCGGGATTGGTCGCGGCACACACGGACTGCACGTAGCCCGCGGGAAACCTTGCGTCGACGGCGAGTTGCGCGGTGTGAAGCGGGCCGATGTTGCTTACCGCAACGTTGCACGACACCGTCCGCACGACGCCGTCCTGCTCGATGACGGCACCGTTGACCAACCCGTCGTCGGAAAACGTGAGTGCCTGCACGGAAGCCCCGAGCCAGACGGCTCCCCCGCTGGAAACGATGAGATCGACCAGCGGCTTCCACACTTCGATCGTCCCGCCAGGCGGCAACCCGAATTTCCGGAACGCGGTGTCTTTCGTGAAGTAGTGCAGAAAGACGTCCGCGGGAAAGATCGTGCTGTTCGCGGCAAACATCGCGCCGATCGCGTTGTCAATGAGGCCGCGAACCGCCGGACTGTGCGTAAACCGGCTCAACCACGACGAGACCGACTCCCCCGCGGCGGGCGCAAGCCGAGGGAAAAGACGCGTGATCGCAGCGATCGCCTTCGGCCCGGCATGTCGAAGCCACCCGCCGATGCCTTCCGACACGTTCACGTCCTTCCCGGCGACGCGCAGGACGGTCGACGCGCGTCGCGGAACATGGAGATCGAGCGGAAGGCCCAGATCCTCGAAGGTCCGCGCGACGGCGCCGTCCACTTCGATGATCAGCGCGCCGGTATTGCACAGGAAACCATCGACGTCCCGGGTCGATGCGCGCCCGCCGACACGCTCGAGCGTCTCGACGAGCAGCGTCCGATACCCCAGATGCGCGAGCCGGGCGGCCGCGCATAAACCGCCGGCACCCGCGCCAACGACAATGACGTCAAAACTTGAAGCGACTTCGTGCATGATTCACTCCCGCGATGCGATCGCAGAACAGACCTAGAAACGCGCCGTGTAGGAACACGCGACATGAAACATCGAATCGGTTACCGATATGGGCACGCTGCTTCCGATCCCGCCACTGCTGAATACGCGCTTGGGAAGCGAATATCCGACGGCGAAGTCGATCGTTCCACCCCGGTTGAACGTATAGGCGCCGCCGGCCGTCAGGCTGGTGGTCGGGGTCGACGGAATGATCGCGACCAGGCCTGGACTGCTCGTCGCCTCCTGCGCATAGTGGAAACCGCCACGAAACACCCAGCTCGCGTCATACCGGTATTGCAGCCCCACGGAAAATACGTTGGTGTCCCGGTAGTTCAACGGCAGCGCGAGCGTCAGGTCCTGCCCCGATCCGTCCTGCGAGAAGCGGACGCGCAGATCCTTCATCACGTCATGCCAGAACACGCGCTGGAAGTCCGCCGCAACGGTGAGCCGGTTCGTCAGGTCATGACTGATCCCTGCCGTCACCGAGGCCGGCATCTGAAAATCGACGAGGGAAACGGTGCCGCCGATCGGGATATTGCCGGCGGATGCGCTCACCGCGGTAACCAGGGCGTGCCCGCTCAAGTCGCCCATGTGCGTCTTGAACTGGTATGCGAGCCCCACCCGGGTGCGTGGCGTTGCCTGGTAGGTCAGGCCGAGCTTGCCGCTCACGCCCCAGGCCTCGGCCGCGCCGCCGGCGATCTTGTTGTTGCTGAACTGGAGTTGCGCGCCTGAAAGCCCCGGCATGCCGATCAACGACGGCAGCAACGCGCCCGACAGCCTGCCTTGGGCAGCAAGCAGGCCAAGCTGGGATGCGTCGAACAACAACCCCATGTTCGCCGCGCCCCACACGGCTTCCACCGCTCCGCCGACAGTAAGCTTGTCGGTCACCTGGTACGCAGCCGACAAGGGGATCTTGAACACCATGAGCCGGGAAAAATTCGACAGCCCGGTATCCACGCCATTCGTCGTTGTTCGCGAGATGAAACTTCCCGTGCCGTACTCGGCACCGACACCGGAAGAAGCAAACGCGCCGATTCCCACTGCGTAACGCCCTTGCCGCCACAAGTAGGTCAGGTCCGGCGCGAAATAAGGCCCGTTGTTCCTGCCTCGGGAGCGCGAGTCGGCAATCTCTCCTGTCGCTTCATTCCTGGCCTTGATATTGGCGACGACGACTCCCGCACTGACCTGTGCATAGTTCCCGTCGCCGACGAGCGCCAGCGTTGCCGGGTTCACCATCACGCCGGACAATCCGATATTGTTGGCCGCGGCCGTTCCGCCCATCGCGAGCGAAGCCGCGCCATAGGCACTAAAGTTGAACGCATCCTGCGCCCTGGCGGTCGGGCTCGACAATTGGGCGAACAGATACCCGATTGACAAGGCGACATAAGATCCCTTCATGCTCTGCCTCCGCTCCTTCCGGTCTTTTCTTCGTTGTTGGGGATGACTGGCTGTTCCGCCAATTCAAATATTTATTCGGATATCGAATTATTTTCGATCGAGATACACCGCTCCGGTACAACGGGTGGTTCTCAATCGCACGTCACCTTCCGCCGGGAACGTGAAGTGGTTTCCCGCGCGGCTGACGGGTCACGCCTGGCTTGTTCTGCCGTCGGTAAACTTGTCGTAGAACACTTTGTCGATCGGGACACCCTGCTTCGCCAGGCTCGCGATCGCCGCGTCGATCATCACGGGCGGCCCGCACAGGTAGCCCTCGGCGCCCGCACAGAACCCAGGCTCGATGTGATCGGTGACCAGCCCTCGCGCACCCCGCCAATCGCTGCCCAGCGGTTCGTGCGACAGAACCGGAATGAACCGGAAGTTGCCTTGCCAGTTGCCGGCAATGTTCCGGATGGCGTCAAGCTGGTAAAGATCGCCCTGGGTACGCGCGCCGAACAGCAGCGTGCATTCGCGCTTGATGCGGTTGGCCCGGGCATGCTCGAGCACGCTCACCAGTGGCGCCAGGCCGCTGCCGCCGGCGATACACACCATCGGCGCGTCGCCTCCGCGCAGGTGGAACGTGCCCAGCGGCGCTTCCATCTCCAGCGATTTCCCGTTCAGTTCTCCATTGAAGAGGGCTTCGGTGAATTCGCCGCCCGGCACCTTGCGGATATAGAACTCCAGCGTCGTCCGACCCTTGCGTTGCGGCGCACTCGCAAACGAGTAGGAGCGCGCCCGCTCGCCATCCGCCTTCGTCAAGTTGGCATACTGACCGGCCGCGTAGTTGACCGCACGATCGGTCTGGACCGTCACCTTCAGGATGTCGTGCGTCAGCGCATCGGTCGCCACGATCGTCGCGACGAATTTCTCGGCCGGCAGGAGATCGGCCGAGACCGCCTCGATCTCCACGACGGTGAGTTCGTCGCGCGGAAATGCCTGACAGGCGAGCACGTACCCCGCGTCGAGTTCCTGCTTGGACAAGGTATAGCCGAACGGCGTCGCTTCCCGGACCCTACCCTGCTTCAGGCGGGTCTTGCAGGACGCACATGTGCCGACCGTGCAGTCATGCGGATAGGCAATGCCGCCCGCCAGCGCGGCTTCCAGCAGCGTCTGCCCTTGCCCGACCTCGACCGTCACATCCTGCGGCAGGATTCGGAGTTTCTTGGGTTTCGATCGGCCAAAGGCGGCCTTCAGAAAATCTCGCATCAAATACCCCCCCTATCTTGAGTCGCCGGCCACACTGGGCGTCGGAACGACTGCGCGGCCAGGACCAGAACCGCGACGATGGAAACGACCGCGAACACCAACGCCGGAACCAGCCCGATGAAGGACGCGCCGTTGGCCGCCCCGAATCGGTTGCCGCCGAAAGTGAGCGCCCGGTTCGGCGCAAACAGCGCGGCCGCATAGAACAGCGTATTGGCCCAGCCGGTCCCCACGATGAGCCATCCGACGCGCCGCGCGAGCGTGAGCGCGACACCGAGCACCGGCAGGATCAGCGCCACCATCACGATCAGGAACGCGTTGAGCAATTGCCCGATATGGAAGCGGACCCACGCCGCACTGTCGCCAGGCACGCGAACCGCCAGAAGCCGGCCCGGCCACACTTCCAGCCCGCCAGTCAGGCTCACCAGCAGGCCGCCCCCGGCCAGCAGACCCACCAGCAGGATCAGCATGCCGTGCCCGATCATGTGCCGCTGGAGGGTTCTGGCCTGGCTCTGCGCGAGAGTCGAGGTTGTCGTCACACAGGTCTCCGTTCCGTATCCGTTCAGCTTCCGGCCCATGCCGTCTTTTTCGGTGCGCCGGGTCGGGTCGGCGGTTCGTCGAACCAGTCGTCCCACCCCGCGCTGCGGTTTTGCTCCATGGCCAGGCGACGCTCCGCCTGCGACGCAAATTCGTTGTCCCAGCGTCGCAGTGCCGGCTTGATGATCCGGCCGTACCACAAAGGCGGAATGAAACCCGACAGGAAGCACACGATGATGCTCGGCATCATGACGACGTCCTTGTCCGGGACGAGCTTGTAGTACGGAATGTAGGAATTCAGGTGATGGTCGGCGTGGTTGGTGATTTCGAACGCGTACAGGCGCGACAGCGTGCCGTAGTGATTCCACACGTGCCGCTTCTCGATCGGCGTGCCGACCACCCGGACCTGGCCGAAATGCTGGTAGTAATTGAAGGCCTCGACCCAGAAGCGCGCGATCACCATCGCAATCAGGCACAGGCCGGCCGCCTGCCCGCCTCCGATCGCGTAGTTGATGCCCAGGAACACGACGACGGCCAGGATCGCGCGCCAGAGCGAATGCCGGATCGACCAGCGCGAGTGGCCGCGCTTTTCGAGCGTATCGCAATCGAGCTTGAGTTCCAGGCGCGTCGATTCCCACATCGAGCGGGCGACGAAGCGGTACAGATTGGTTCCCCGCCGTGCCGTGTCGACATCCTCTTCGGTGCCGACGTCCCGGTGATGGCCGACCACATGCACTTCCATTCGCATGGAATCGAGAAACGCGACCTGACCATAGCGGCCCGCGAAGCGCGCGAGACGCCCGCGCGAGTGATACAGCTCGTGCGTCGCCGGCACGCCGGGCACGACCGACAGCCATGCCAGCCCCGCGACGCCCCCCGCCATCTGCAGCGCGGTCATGTTGTGCAGACCGACCGACCGGGCAAAGATGAAGTACATGACGGGAAGCAGGACCGTCGAAATCCAGACCGGCAAATAGGCCCAGAAGTGACTCTTCATCCTGCGCTCCGAGAGATCGAGCGGAAGCAGCGCGTCGAGAATCGCAATCGCCGGAAACGCCCCGATCGCGATCCAGGTGAAATCGCCCCCCCGATAAAATCCCCATATCGCCAGCACCTGCACCAGGGGAGCGAAGTAGTACTTAATGTATTCCCACATTTGAGGTCTCCAGTTCCATCGAAACACGTCGCCTTGCAGCGATGTGCCGTCAATCGTCCAGCAATGCGCAGACCGTCTTGGTCTCCGTGTAGGCAACGAGCCCCTCTTCCGACACCTCGCGGCCCCAGCCCGACTGCTTGAAGCCGCCGAACGGCGCCGCAGGGTCGATCACGCCGTGACAGTTGATCCACACCGAGCCGGCCTGCAGGCGGTGGGCCACGCGATGCGCCTTCTTGATGTCCCGCGTCCAGATGTTGGCGGCCAAGCCATAGGTCGTGTCGTTGGCAAGGCGAATGGCTTCCGCCTCGTCCTTGAAGCGGATGATGCTCACGACCGGCCCGAAGATCTCCTCTTGCGCGATCTTCATCGACGGATCGGCATCAGCGAAGACGGTGGGCTGGACGAAATAACCCTTGTCCCCCACCTTCTGGCCGCCGTACACGAGACTGGCGCCCTGTTCGATGCCGGATCGCACGTAACCCAGCACCCGCTCCTGCTGCTTGCGGGAGACGAGCGGGCCAAGCACGGTGTCGGCGTCCTGACCGTTGCCCACCTTGAGTTGCGACGCCACCGCCGCAATCGCGTCGACGACACGGTCATAGACGCTGTCCTGCACGAACAACCGGCTGGCGGCAAAGCAGATCTGGCCTGAATTGAAGAACACCGCTAGCGCCGCGCCGAGCCCCACCTGACCGAGATCCGCGTCGTCGAATACGATGCTCGGCGACTTGCCGCCCAGCTCGAGCGTCACGCGCTTCATGTTGCCGAGCGAGTACTCGACGATCTTCTTGCCGACCGCGGTCGATCCGGTAAAGGTGATCTTGTCGACGTCCGGATGGCATGCCAGCGCTTCGCCCGCCTCATGACCATAGCCATTGACGATATTGAGCGCCCCCTCCGGCAAACCGGCCTCCAGGCAAAGCTCGGCCAGCCGGAGCGTGCTGAGCGGTGTCAGCTCGGTCGGCTTAAGCACCATGGTGCAACCCGCGGCCAGCGCCGACGCAATCTTCCAGGACCCGAGCGCGAGCGGGTAATTCCAGGGCGTGATGGCGCCGACGACCCCGACGGGTTCGCGGCGCGTGTACGTGTGGTATTCCTTCCCGTCGAAGGAAATCGGCGGTGTCGTACCGCCCAGCTTCGAGCACCAGCCGCCCATGTAGCGAAACACATCGACGGTCGACGGCAGATCGATCATCTTGGCAAATGAAAGGGCCTTGCCGGTATCCAGCGACTCCAGCAGCGCCAGTTCCCCGGCATGTTCCTCGATCTTCCGGGCAATGTTCTCGAGCATCCGGCCGCGATCGATGGGCCTCATCCGGCGCCAGGCGGAGGACTCGAACGTCGATCGTGCGGCCTTGACGGCGGCGTCGATGTCGCTTTTCCCGCCCCGGGGGATGTCCGTCACGATTGCTTCGGTCGCCGGGTTTTCGACGCCGATCGATTCGCCGGCAAGCGCCTCCGTCCATCGGCCGCCGATCAGGTTCCGGTTCTGGAATCGGGTCGGGGCCGCGGGGCGCGTCGGGCTTTCATTCATGGTGTTTGACTCCGCGATAAGGTGCGATAGCGAAAATTCGGGCAGGCGATCAGAGGCTCATGAAGATGCCGCCGTCGACGATGATGTTCTGCCCGTTGACATACGACGCCTCGCCGCTCGCGAGCCAGGTCGCCGCGCCGGCGATATCGGCCGGGACCTGCGGGCGCGCGATCGTGCGCATCTGCGACGCCACGCCTTCGAATTGCTCGTGCTGCTGCGCGTTGGCCACCGCGTTCGCGGAATGGGTGTAGCCGGGGGAAATCGCATTGACCGAGATCCGGGATTGGGTCGCCGCGAACTCGCGCGCCATCGCGCGCGTCATCGCCGCGACGGCACCCTTGCTGGATACGTAATGCAGCATGAACGGCACGCCGACGTGCGCAATGACCGACGCGATATTGACGATCCGCCCGCCGCCGCCTTCACGCATCGCACCGGACACCGCATTGGTGCACAGCCACGGGCCCTTGACGTTGACTGCGTAGAGCCGATCCCAGTCGTCGACCGAGATCGTTTCCATCGGCGTGCCCTTGAGCCCCGTAAAAATGCCGGCGTTGTTGACAAGCACGTCGATCCTGCCGAAGCGCTCCAGGGTTGCCGCGGCCATCTCGCGAGTGCTATCGGGATCGGCCACGTCGGTGTCGACCCCGATCGCGACGTCCTGGCCCAGTTCGGACGCGGCCGCTTGCGCACCGCGCACGTCGGCAATCACGACCTTTGCGCCTTCCACGACATACATCCTGGCAATTGCATTGCCGATACCGGTCGACGCACCGGTAATGATCGCCACCTTACCTTCCAGCCTCATCATCTCGCTCCAAATTGACGTTTATCCAGATCAACGCGTAACAAACAGACCATTCCGTCTTTTGATCGACGATCGGGGCGTGTCACCCCGGCGTGGCCGTCCGAATGTCGTGCAACGGCACCCCTGAGTCATTTGCACGGGTGACGTCGACGCGTCCGTTACTGGGCAATTTAAAGCGGGCTCGCATACCGCGACCCCATCCTAAAGGACAGGCTGATTCCTAGGAAAAACCCGAAGTTCCGACGAATGGGTACGCGTCCAAAATCCGTGAACACGTGGCGGCTCCGCAAGAACTTGTGCGCCGCAAAACAGCAGCACGCAATGCCGAGGCACCTCTATCCGCGGCAAGCCGCGCGACGCCGTCCATCGATAACGACACGGAAGCGAATGAACCCTGACGATTGGTCCCGAGGAAGAGTGACGCCCCCTGATTTCTGCTTCGAGCGCGTCCCCACTCGCGCGCTCACGTTGCTGCGGTCGCGATCGCTGCCCCGCCTTACCGTGGTGACCGCGCCATCGGGTTATGGAAAGACCGTCCTGTTGAGCTCGATCTATCGCTGGCTGTGCGCAAGCGGCGAGCGGTGCATCTGGCTGGGTCTCGACGAACGCGAGCGGGATATTCGTGCCGTGTTTGCGCTGCTTCGCCGCGGCATGACCGGTTCGGCGGCAAAGGCCGATGACCCGAGCGCCGAAACGGCCGGCGGTTTCACCGATTCGATCGAGATGACCGATCCGGGCCATGCGCTACAGGCGATCGTCGGCGACTTGCGCCGGCTGCCGGGTCGTACCGTGATCTTCATCGACAACCTCGATGCATGCGCGGACCCCATGATCCCGGCGTTTATCGAAAGCCTGACCTTTCATCGCGCGCCGAACGTGCATCTGGTGGTTTCCAGCGTCAGAAACCTTCCGATCGACCTGGTGCGAATGAAGCTCGAGGTGGACGGGCTGCTGCTCGGAACGGCCGAGCTCGGCTTCGACCGGAACGAGACACGACAATTGTTCGCGCTCGCGGGTTTCGCCCGGCTGGACGACAGCACGCTTCTCGACATCCACGCACATACCGAAGGATGGCCGGCGGCCGTGCGGCTGGCACAGGTACTGATGTCGGAACAGAAGCAGTTCCGCAGCGCTTTTTCTCCGGCGCAGATTCCACCTGCCCCGCTTCACGGTTTCAGCGGAGACCAGCGCGACATCTCTCGGGTATTGACCGACCGGGTTCTCGCGATCATCGATCCCGCTCGCGTGCGCTTCCTGCTGGAGATCGCCCTGGTGCGCGAATTCAATGCGGACCTGGCGGAATTCATGACCGGCAACGTCGATACCCGGGACTGGCTGAACGACCTGCTGCAGCGCAACCTGTTGATCTTCGAGGTGGGCGGCCGGCACCGCTGGTTTCGTTTCCACACGCTCCTGCGCGAATACTTCCTGCAGGAAGCGAAGGAGCGCATCGGTCGCGACAGGCGAACGGCGCTCCTGAAACGTGCGTCGTCATGGCATGCGGAACACAAGGATTACGTCGGCGCGCTGGGGTACGCGCTGGAAGCGCCGGACATCGAACAGGCGGAACGCCTGATCGGGCGAATCGCGCGAAACGTCGCCGCGGACTGCGGGCAGATGTCGAAATTCGTCACGTGGGCCGAAACCCTGCTCGAGCTGGGCGGCCGCTTGCCGATTCAGGCGCAGGGCTGGTATGTGTGGGCCCTGTGCCACCTGATGCAATACGAAAAGGCGAAATCGGCATTCCAGATGCTGGATCAACGCATCGCCGAAAGCCTCCCTTTCCCGCCCGCGCCCCTCGATACGGCCGACCTTCATTTCCTCGGCATCGTGCTTGCCGTGGCGACCGACGAGCTGGAAACAGCGCACGCGCAGGCGCTGTCGTGGCTGGACCATGTCGAGCACCACGACCCGCTGCACGTCGGCACGGTCGCGGCAGCGGCCGCGATGGTCGCGGTGAACCGGGGCGACCTCGACGAGTGCGAGCGACACCTGGACGTTGCGGAAGGTGCGATCGAGCGATCCGGCAGCATGTTCGTTCGCGCGTGGGTGGCGATTCTGCGCGCCATCCTGGAACTGTCCCGTGCGCGTCCGGATAGTGCTGCGCGAATCCTGGGCCCGATGCGTGCCCGTGTCGCGGCGGAAATTGACGCCAACGCCTCCATCCTGGCGATCATCGATAGTGTGCACGCACGCGCGCTGGTCGACCTTGGCCAATTCTCCGACGCGCAAGTGTTGATCGAGCGGAGCATGCAGATCGCCAATCACCACGGCATCGCGCTGACCGCCGAGCTGGGGCTCGGTGCGTGCGTGGCCTGCGCGACCGAAAGCGAGCGTGGCCGCGCGACCGATGCAGCCCTTGGCGAGATCGCACGCCGATATGCGCCTCGCGTGATGGACGCGTTGTCCGCGCAGCGCATGCGCGTCCGGCTGCATTCCGACTCCGAGGCCGACACGACTGCGTTTGTCCAGGGTGTCGCACAAGCCGGCACGCGCCCGGCCGGCAAGGAAATGCATGAACGAGGCGACCGCTTGCTCGCCGGAATCGAGCTGACGATCGCTCGCGGGTTGCTGAAGGACGCGCACAAGGCGATCGAGGCGGCGATGAAACGCGCCACCACTCAAGGGCGGACGAACGATCGCGTATCGCTGTTGCTGGCGGCCATGGACGCCTTCAGCCGGGAGGGCCGCGCGCGGGAAGCGGCGCGTGCGCTGTCACGCGCGATCGGTCTGGCTCACGCGGGGTCGCTCGTCTACCCGTTCATCCTGTATCGGCGGGCCGTCCGCAAAATCATCGAGAATACCGGCGCCCGCGATTTCGGGCTGATTCGGCCGAACGAGATCGATTTTCTCGCCAGGCTTCACGAGATCTGCGGCCAATATCCCAACGGGAACGACACCGACAGCGCTCATCCGGCCGATACGTCCATGGAATCCATCGACCCGGTCCAGCCGCTGACCGAGCGGGAAACTGAACTCCTGCTCCTCGTCAACGAGGGCTTCAGCAATCAGACCCTGGCAGACCAGCTCTCGATCAGCCTGCCGACGGTCAAGTGGCATCTCAGGAACCTCTACGGCAAGCTCGGCGTGCGCAGTCGTTCGGCCGCGCTCGCCAAGGCGCGTGCCTATGGGCTGCTGGCCTGAGCAGGCAGATCGGGCATCCGCGCCTGGATGACGCCTGCAGGCACGGCATTAATGCCAATCAGGTGTGGGCGTGGCGCCGCCTCTACGTTCAAGGCCTCTTGACGGATGAAGCGAATCGAGAGCCAATGGTAATACCCCCGCTTTTAACGCGAGTCAGAAGTAGAGGCTAAGCGGCCATGGCCAGCCGCTGTTTTGGCGTTACGCCACCAAGGCCCATGTTGGGGCGCTCATGATTGTA
>NZ_JPGL01000066.1 GCF_000732615.1 Burkholderia paludis | reverse complement strand
CCGGGATATCAGCCACTACCTGATGCATCGGTACAACTGGATACGGCCGCATCAGTTCAATGACGGACTGGCGCCGGCTGTTGCGGAAGAAAAACTTAACGCAGTGTCCGGGGTTGGTTGACCACTACATTTTGTCCGGGAAGCCCTTGACCACCGCAGAGACTATCGGTGGATTTTATGGCGGAGCACTGGGCGGAGTCTACGGGCAAGCACTAAGTAAGTGGGCGGGCGGCACAAATTCGCTAATGCAGTCGGCGGTTCTTTTCGTGACCAAGACGGGAACGATTGCCGCTGGAAAACAAATTGGCGTTCCGTTGGGTAATGCGACCGGATTGGCCCAACCGGTAGACCCATTTTTCGATCCATCCGCCAACCCTTGGTGGGGGATAAGAAATACTTTGAATCAGCTTAAGGGGCCGAAGAAATGACGATGGAAATTGGTGCGGTAATTATTGCCCTTGCAGTTCTGTTAATTACCTTTCTTCTATTCGGAAGAAATTTGGAGGATTCATTTAGGGCGAAGTTCCTATATTGGCTAAAATCAACGATGGTGATGGCACCGCTTCTATTTGCTTGGTTCGCTTACAACGAACCGGCTGCGCTTAGTGCGAGAGGTGCTTTAGTAAGCTTCGGTCTTGCAGTTGCTTTCACCTTCGGGCGATCGTACCTTCTTGCAATGTTGTAGTGTGGGAAGCTCAACGGCGTTGATGGATGCTGCGTGCGGATCAGTTCAACCTGCAGTCGCATCCCTAAATTCCGATAAGCGCGCGACACATTCGTAGTACGCGATCACTCTTCTAGAAAAACCCATGAAAACTATTTGCCGGGGGAATTCCGCTGCGGCAGCACTGCTGTTTGTCGCGACCAGCGTGTCGGCACAAGAAGCGCCGCGCCTGATCATTCCGGGCAACGACCAGCAAACCCGACAGCAGGAGGAGGCGCGCGAACGCGAACGGGCGATCTCCGCGCCCGGCGTACGTTCGGGCGTGACGGCGAGCGCTGGGTATCCGACGCTGCCGACAGAAGCACCCTGCTTTCGCATCGAGGGTTTCGCGCTCGAAGTGCCCGATGCGCTTCCAGTTTCCGTGAAATCGAGGGGCGCGTCGGCATTGCCGATGGACCGCTTCGCATTCGCGCGTGAATGGCTCGGCCACTACACCGGGCAGTGCGTCGGTAAGCAGGGGCTCGACCTGCTCGTCAAGGGCCTGTCGCAAGCGATCCTGGCGCGCGGATACGTCACGACGCGCGTGCTGCTGCCCGAACAGGATCTGTCGACCGGCACTCTCAAGTTTTCGCTGATCCCCGGCGTAATCCGCCATGTGCGCTTCGCCGACGAAAAGCTCCGCGGCACGTGGAAAACCGCCTTCCCGACGCGCGACGGCGAACTACTGAGGCTGCGCGACCTCGAACAGGGTCTCGAGCAGATGAAGCGCGTGTCGAGCCAGGACGTGTCGATGCAGATCGTGCCGGCCGACGCACCCGGCGAGAGCGACGTCGTGCTCGACGTGAAGCGCGGCAAGCCGTGGACCGTCGTCGCATCGATCGACAACTCCGGCACGCGCGCGACCGGCCGGCTGCAAGGCAACCTCTCGGTCGGCATCGACAGCCCGCTTGGGCTGAACGACGTCTTCAACGTCGGCGTGAGCCAGGATCTCGAGTTCGGCGACAAGCGGCTCGGTTCGCACGGCTGGAACGGCTTCTACTCGATCCCGTGGGGCTACTGGACCGCGACGCTCTCGGCGTACACGAACACGTACTACCAGCAGATCGCCGGCGTGAACCAGACGTTCGTTGCGAGCGGCAATTCGAAGACCGTCGACTTTAAGCTGAACCGCGTGCTGTCGCGCAGCCAGAACGACGTGTTCGGTGCGCAGTTCCGACTGTCGCGCCGCTTCGGGCAAAGCTTCATCGAGGACACGGAGATCTCGCAGCAGCGCCGCAACAACACGTTCGTCGAGTTCGGCCTGACCGATCGCCACTATTTCGGTAACGCGCAATTCGACGGTACGCTCGCGTACCGGCAGGGCATCGGCGCGTTCGGCGCGCCGGACGACATGCTGGCGGCCGAGGGCGGCCCGACCTACCGCTACAAGATGGCTATGCTCGATGCGAACCTGTCGGTGCCGTTCGCGATCGCGCAGCAACCGCTTCGCTACGTCACGACGTTCCACGGCCAGTACACGGGCAACACGCTGTACTACATCGACGATCTGACGATCGGCAGTCGTTACACGGTACGCGGTTTCGACGGCGAAACGATGCTCGCGGCTTCTCGCGGTTTCTACTGGCGCAACGAGCTGCAGGCGCCGATCGGACAGACGGGAATGGCGGTTTACGCGGGGCTCGACTACGGTCGAGTGTGGGGTCCGCAGCCGGTCGCGTTGGTTGGCACGCAACTGGCAGGCGCGGTGATCGGCGTGAAGGGTAGCGTCGCGACGCGTTTCGGCGGGTACGGCTACGATCTGTTCGCCGGCACGCCGGTGTACAAGCTGTCCGGCTTTCCGACGAACCGGGTCACACTCGGGTTCCAGTTAACCGCCCAGTTCTGATGAAGGCCCGATCGAGCAACCCGGTACTTCGCCGATCCGATACCGCCGGCGAGGACAAGGAATTGACGGCGTTTCTGACCGCCCAGCTCGACAGGATCTTGTCCGCGAGTCACGAACCGCGTCGCGCTGCCCGCGCTGTGGCGGCGGCCACATCACCAGCGCGGGATTCCGAACGCGGCCCATCGGTCGACTGCCGATGTTCGAGTGCCAGACTTGCCGGCGCTACTTCAGTCGCACGGCTGACACCCCGCTCGGCGAGAAGCACCTCAAGAAACTCGATCTGTTCGTGTCCCTGCTGTCGCAGCCGATCTCGTGCACGGATGCGGGTGAACGCATGGGCAGCCTGTCGAACGACATCAGCCAACGTGTGCTGGCCTGGCGCGCGTGGCTGTTGGAGTTCGACCCGAGCGGCAAGTGGGAGCGCCGCGTGAGGCTCGGTGGCCGCCCCACCGAACTGGAACCCGCACCGCTGGCCTTCGCCGAAATCGGCGCGCGCGAAGACTTCACCTTGACGGCTCGTCTGACGCAAGAATTCGACGAGCTGAATTCGCTCAGCCATCGACCTCCGCATTGCCCGGACTGCAGCAGTCACAAGACGCGTTTCGATGAGTGCCCGAACGGCGCCTTCCTGCGGTTCAAATGCGCGAATTGCGGGACCAAATTTACCCGACGCCGCGGCACACCGTTCGTCAACACGAAGATGAGCTCGCTCGAGCGCATGCGCCTGTTCATTCGGCACCTGTCGCTGCCGTTGTCGATTATGCAGGTGGCGGACCTTGTCGGCACGAGCCACGGGATGGTCCAGAAATGGTGCGGGATGTTCACCGAATTCGCGGATCGACTTGAGCCGAGCGGCAGCTTGTCCGCACGGATTCAGTTGGATGTCGAACCCACCGAAACGACGCCGTGCCCGTTTTGCGGCCGGGTGGGAAGCGCGCGGCGGACAGAGAGCGAACACTGGTCGTGCGCGGGATGTGGGCGGCTGTTCTCGATGCGGCGCGAGGTGGTCGAGCGAAATGGCCGGTTGCAAATCGTGGCCGATGAAGCGTAACGTATTGGGGCACCTGGCCATGCCGGGCGGACTGAAAGAACGAATCGTCTTGATCAATGAGCAAGCAAGCTATATCCCGGCCCCCGCGGTCACCGCGCACGAAGGAGATGCTGTTGCCGCTGACGACAGCCAAGGTGAGCGCGCTATCGCTGGAAAACCATCTCGCCCTGGCGACGGTTCGCGCCGGGCGTGGTGATTTCGACCAGATTTGTTGCCTGATCCGGGTCGTCTATCTCGCGTACTTCATGCGGGGCGAGACCACGGCGGGCAAAGATGTCGAGCCCTACCGCCGGGCGGAGGGCGCGCTCGACGCGTGTATCAAGCGCATCGAGCAGGATCAGCCGTGCCTGTTGCTCGACCAGGAGCAGACGGTGGTCGAGCACGTACTGGTGCTGGACGATGACCAGTTGGCGGCCGTGCCCAAGTTTCGCTACCTCGAGGCCTGGGAGCAGTTGCAGCGCTTCATCACGAGCGGCAAACATTCACCGATTCCGGCGCCCGCAATCGGCAGCTAGCCCGCGATGCGACGGCAGGGAACAGAGCAGATTTCTGGGGTGGTGGCGAGATAAATTTCTTATCACAACGGCACGATCAAGCCATCAAACTCGCGATTTGGACAACGTCTGGCCGCAAATCTCATCGTCGCGGCAGGGAGGAAAGCGGTTGACAACTACTTTCGCGACGTCCGCCCGGTGACAACTTTAATGCGCAGCGCGTAACCTCATGAATTCCTGACGGTTTCGCCTCTCTCAGGCGACGCCAAGCAGCGAAGTGACATCTTTCCTTCGCAAACGGTGACAACTTTATTTTGGTCTACGTCTCGCTCAAGCCGCCGTGGGTCATATGGCGCACCAAGTCCTGTCGTGACGGTGCGCTCACCACTTTTTTCGCAGCGCCTCGCGCGTCACCTCGTTCTCCAGCCTCGATTCCGCGAGCAGTTTCTTCAGCCGGTTGTTTTCGGCCTCCAGTTCCTTCAGCCGTTTCGCGTCGGACATGCTCATTCCGCCAAACTTGCTACGCCATAGGTAGTAGCTCGCTTCGGAAAAGCCATGCTGACGGCAGAACTCCTTGACCGGCAAGCCGGCCTCCGCCTCGCGCAGGAAACCGATGATCTGCTCTTCCGCGAATCGTTTCTTCATGCCCAATTTCCTGACTACGTGATTGGACTCTAAAGCGTTGTGCTATTCAAGGGCGGGGAGACGTCGCATAGGCCAGGCCTTTGCGTGCGCCACACCTGCCGATTGATGCGGGAAAAGAATTGCTCCTGGAAGTTCGACTCTTCAATGCGTACGTCAAAGTCCAATGGCAGACGCATCTCCATCTGGGCTGCGGATTTGACGAACTGCTGCACCGGCTGATACAGCCGTCGGCAACCAAATGATTGAATAACGAACGGGCCCATGCGATACCCCTCCAAACACGAAATGTCGAGGCCGATCATTCGCGATCGTCAAACAACCCAATCCGTGTTGCATCGCGGCTGACGATCGAAGCATTCGGGAAATGAATGTTTTGATGTCAATAATCAAATAATTATTAATAACGGGAATTTATTTTTCCGATTTTTGCGGATAAGGTTCAATCCGGTGAAAGTGATTTGTCAGGAAGCGTGGCGATTGATCATCGCCTGCCACGGTTTCATTTGACCGCTGCTTTTGCCGATCCGCGTGCGCGACGACGCGTCGACAGGAATCCCTGCCCGGGATCTGGCGACAGGCCCGATCTGCGCATATCCGTTTCGACATCAATGCCATGAGGGCTCATGAACAAGATCATCCGCAGGTACGTTGCTTCCGTCATGCCATGCTCGCTGGCCGGCGTGGCGCTGCTGGTTGCGGCGGCCGGTGCTCACGCGCACGGCCGTCTGACCGAACCGCCTTCGCGCATCGTGCTGTGCACGCAAGGCCAGAATCCGGACTGTCCTGTCGACGCCTGGCACGCGAACGCGATGGAGAACGGCAAGTTCTTCCCCGCGACGCAAAGCGGCCTGTCGGATCCGTTCGCGCCGGCCGACGCGAAGAATGCCGCACCGCCGAAGGACGGCGAAATCGCCGGCGCCAGCACGAATGGCCCGCTGCCCGTGTTGAACGAGCAGTCGCCGGGCCGCTGGCGGAAGATCCCGCTGCGGCCGGGCGCGGTCCAGAATTTCAAATGGGAATTCAGCGCCGTGCACAAGACGCGTCGCTGGAACTACTTCATTACCCGTGCCGACTGGAACCCGTCGGAAAAGCTGACGCGCGCGCAGTTCGAGCCCACGCCGTTCTGTACGATCCAGAATCCCGGCCAGCCGTACTGGGATCCGAACGCGAACCTGGTGCCGCAGCAGCCGACCATTCACTCATGCCGGCTGCCGATGCGTAGCGGCTACCACGTCATCCTGGCGGTCTGGGAAGTCGCGGATACGGCGATGGCGTTCTATCAGGTCGTCGACGCGGTGTTCACCAACGGCGATACGACACGCAGCCCGTTCTGATCCTGCCGCGACATGACGCGCCCGGCGATGCCCGGGGCGTCATGCATTGAAGAACGCCTGCCACGGACGCGATGGACGGCGCCGACACGGCAAGCGGCTTACCAGGCGACCACCTGGTTGCGGCCTTGATGCTTCGCGCGGTACAGGCGTTCGTCCGCCTTGCGCAGGATCGCGTCGATCGTCTCGCCGTCCCGGCCGAATTCGGACGCGCCGACACTCACGGTGACCTGGATAGGTTCGCCGATGCCTGCTTCGAACGGCGCGCCGGCGATCGCCGCGCGGATGCGCTCGCCGATCGACCGGGCGGTGTCCAGCGCGGCTTGCGGCAGCAGCACCATGAATTCCTCGCCGCCCACCCGCGCGACGCCATCGTACGGCCGGATCGCATCGGCGCATTTGTCGACGAAGCGTTGCAACACCTGATCGCCCGCCTGATGCCCGTAACTGTCGTTGATCGCCTTGAAGTGGTCGAGATCGAGCGCGAGCAACGAGAACGGCGCGCCATTGCGCTTTGCCCGGTTGATTTCCGCTTCCACGCTTTCGATGAATTGCCGCCGGTTGGCCGCGCCCGTGAGCGGGTCGGTGGCCGCCAGGTGCTCGAGCTTTTCGTTGGTCTGTTGAAGCGCCTGCAGCGCGCGCTCCGTCCTGGCCATCGCGTCCCTCAACCGGGCGAACAGTTCTGCCTGGCTGTAGATCTTCGAAAACGAACGGGTCGTTTGAAAGGCCTGCACCACGCCGAAACTGAGCAGGAAGAAGCCGGCCGCGAAAATTGCATGCGCGAGCCACCACATGTGATTCCACGGCCGCCCGAGGATGAAGGCGAGCGAGGAGAGCGCGAACGACGTGACCGAAATGCCGTAGATCGTCATCAGCGGCGAGCGGATGCGGCGGATGAGCAGCGCAACGACGTTCACGACCGAGAGCAGCAGTGCGCCGCCTTCCATCGACAGGCGTACCCACAGGTTGCCGGCCACCGGCGAGAAGGCGATCACGGCGACCGCGACGTCGACGAGTCCGAACACGGCGAGCCAGGGTAACCAGGTGCGGGGATCGGCGCGGGCGGTTGCGCTGTCGGCCTTGTGACTATAGGCGAGCTGCCCGACCAGGATCAGGATCGACATGGTCAGGCGCGATGCCGGCCCGTACAGCAGGAACAGCCAGATATTGTGATGCGCCATGCCGGTGAACAAGCCATGCAACGCATAGACGAGGGAAAAGCCCAGAAAGCCCAGCGTAAGCCAGCGAAGCAACGGCTCACCCGACAGGCGATAGCAGCGCCAGCAGACATACGTGACGAACACGCCTTCGAGCGTGGCGGCCGCGATCGCCAGTTCGTGAAAGGCGTGATTCTCGAATTTCAGCGACGGGTCCTGGAAGAAGTACAGGTAGGCGATCAGATAGGCAGGCACCAGTGCGAAGCCAACCAGCAGGAGCCTCGCGTACACCCGGGTGACCAGTTGGGCGGTGCGGGTCGACGCCTGGGTGGCGAGATCGACAGTCATGTTCGGCCTCCGGGTTCGGTGGATGCATCAAGGACGGCAACGTGACGTCATCGCGGGTCGGTCGCCAATACGATGAAGCCCGATCGCATTGCCTGAATTTCGTTGATTTGAACAATCACGCCAATGGCTGCGAGATATCCGGTTGAATTGTCGAATGGCGACAATTGCAATATGCCAATGTGATCCCGTGAATATTTTCGGATTTCGATATTGATTGAAATAACCGATTCCAGGGTTGATGCCTGATGATTATGTAGTATAACAAATCGAAGTGCGGGCGTCGGACTGAAGGATCACTACATCGGCTGTCGAAATATCGGTATCCGCCGCCGCATGGCAGGCCCGCTATCCCGGGCCTGCGTGACGACTTCATGATAGCGCGCTGTGGCGCGTCGTGACGAACATCCGGTCTTGCGCGAAAGTGGGGCGCGACATGCTTCACCGGCATTGAGCGAAGTCGTCGTGTTGTCCGTCGTAGATATAAAAGCAGAATCAATATCGAAATTTGTCGTCAAGTGACGATTTGTAAGGTTGGGTTCTTTTGAATTCGACCCGGGCGGAGCTTTGTCAATCGAAAGGAGAAACCATGAACCAGATCTGACTGACGGAGAGACGGCGGCAATCCGTCGATTGACGCGCAGCGCTAGGTCAACGGTGCGCTGATACCCGCCGGTGCGGCCACCTTCCTCGATATGGCGAGTGGTACCGCAGGCGGCTACCCGGCAGTGAAAGGCCATGACCGTGTTAGCGGGTGGGGGCGCCCCAAGGCGGATCCGATCACGATTTTTGTTTTGTAGTCCATATCAATGATGCGGCCGCTTGCCGTCCGTGTGACGTGGCGGGTTTCCGTTGCGCCCATGCGGGCGGAGCGCGTCTTCCTGAAATATTTCCCGGCATGCATGGTGTGAAACACCGGTGCCGGTCATGCGTAAAACGCGATGAGGGCATGAAAATGAAGAGCAACCAATCCGGAATCATGAAGCGATCGACCTTGAAGGGCGCGCTGGCGCTTCTGTTGGCATGGTCGTCTTGCGGCACTGGCGCTGCCGCGGCAGCCGGGACGGCTACCGGCACGGCGCCGGCATTCGTTTATAGCCCGTACAAGGATGCGACGATTTCGATGAACTGGAACACGAACGTCATCTCGACGAACGTCACCGGTCAATTGAGCCCGGTGCTGTCGGTGCTGCCGGCCGGTGTCCGTACGATGACGCTCGCGTTCGCGACCGGCGAATGCGGCAGCGAGAACTGGGCGGGCGTGGACGGCGGCGCGATGGCGGCCGCCAACGTGCCGCTTTTCACCGCGGCCAATGTGAATTACGTGATTTCCACCGGCGGCGCGGCCGGCATGTTCACGTGCGGGTCGGATGCGGGCATGGCGGCTTTCATCAATCGTTATGCATCGAACAACCTCATCGGGATCGATTTCGACATCGAGGGCGGGCAGACACAACAGGTGATCAACGATCTCGTCCAGCGCGTGGCAGTCGCCCAGCAGAATTATCCCGGCCTGCGCTTCAGCTTCACGCTCGCGACACTGGCCCCTTCCCAGCAGGGCGCGACCACGGCCAGTTCCTGGGGCGCCAGCGCCCCCGACAGCTTCAACGTGTATGGCGACTGGGTCATGCAGGCGATCCAGGCCTACGGCCTGAAGAACTACACGATCGACCTGATGACGATGGACTACGGGTCGGCGGGGGCGGGGAACTGCGTGGTCGCGAACGGCACCTGCCAGATGGGACAGTCGGCGATCCAGGCGGCGATGAACCTGCACGATCACTGGGGCGTACCGTACAGCCAGATCGAGCTGACGCCGATGATCGGCGGCAACGATGTGAGCGGCGAGACCTTTACGCCGGCGGATGCGGACACCGTTGCGCAGTTCGTGAAACAGAATGGTCTCGTGGGTGTCCACTTCTGGTCGTTCGACCGTGACGTCGATTGTCCGCCCGGCGCCGCATCGTCGACGTGCAACTCCATCGGCGGGGTCGGTACGCTCGGTTATACGAACCGGTTTGCCAACGATCTGGCGCCCGGCAATTGAACGAAGAGGGGCCCGGGAGGGGACCATGCGGGCCGTCTGTATCATGGTGACGACGTTTCCCATGGTCTCCGGCTTCCACGACCGGCAACCGGAGGAATTGCCGTGGTCGGGGGCCGGGCCGCCGGCACGCGCCGGGTGCGTTCGTCGGGGCGGAGGGTCGGCGTCCGCCCCGGGACGGCGCGCCACGCTCGTCGAAGATGTGAAGCGTCATGAGCTTGTTTCTCGACGCGGCAAGTCAGGCCATCGGCGCAACGCCGCCGATGGCACGATGAGCCCGGCCGTCGATTTCTTGCCGCTGGACACGATCGCGAGGGCACTGTCAGGTTGTTCAGTGGCCGGACAAGCATGGACGACTGAGGCGGGTGCCGATCGGCGTACACCGGCGTTACCCATTGCAAAATCCTCCATTGCTGGAGTTTTACACACTCTCAGTAACGGATACGTTTTCGAGGGCAAGGTCACTATATAAGCACTCCTGGACATATCGAGAAACACTCATCCTTTCGTCCTTGTCGCGACAAAACCACCGAAGCGGCCGCGGCGCTGCTGTGCGAGCGCCTGGCGAATCATTGATCCGGCCGCAAAGTGGTCGTTCGATATCAACTACCGCTACGCCACTAGCAGACTTTGTGACCTGATCAACGGCGCTCGACCTCAAACTGGAGAAGCGCTTCGGCGAAGTGAGAGGTAGGGCGATGGCCACAACCTACTTCGGTGTGCCATATACGGGCGTTAGGAGCCAGTTCATGGATGCGAGCGAACATTTCGAGAAGAGCGGTGATGGCGTGCGCGTTCCATTCGGGTCCTTTTCGGTAGTCGAACGACATACACTCACGACCTTCCACGCAGATGGTCAGGTAAGGCAATTCGATACCGTCGATTGAAAGGCCAACAAGGCCATGTCGGAACGACTCGATTTCACCCGCAACATACGCCCGCGCAGGTTCATGAATGGCGCCGATCGGGAGATCCTTTTGCGCGGTGATATGCCAGGCGGTCGCATTTTCAGATGCCTTGCACTGCGACATTACCCAGTCGTAAACCGTGACCACTTGATCAGAGGTCAGATCATCGACGAAAAAATCTGGCAAAAATCCATCATCGTTTTCAAAGAGATCGAAAATCTTTCGCCAGGGAGGCGTTTCTGATTGTGCAACTGGATCTATTGGCATTGACGGTACTGTCAGGTTGTTCGGTGGCCGGACAAGCAAGGACGACTGAAGCGGGTGCCGATCAGCTCACGCCGGCATCCGGGTGCATGAAGCCCTTTCCCAGGACGCGAAGGCTTGGGCGTGCGCCTCGCGTTTGCATTGCGCGCCGCGATTATAGCGGCACCCCATGAACAGATTCGAAACCTGTCCGTGGACCGAGGCAAATCGTTGCAGCTGGCGCGCCGATTTGAATCGCCGTATCACCTTCTCCCGTAACCGAGTCGGCTGATGCGAGATTTTTGCGTTTGCAAGGGAAGGCTGCTTTGCGAATTCAGCGCTGGTGAAGTGCTAGCG
The DNA here is from genome assembly GCF_000732615.1 of Burkholderia paludis. GTDB lineage: Bacteria > Pseudomonadota > Gammaproteobacteria > Burkholderiales > Burkholderiaceae > Burkholderia > Burkholderia paludis. The sequence continues at coordinate 46,714 of NZ_JPGL01000066.1, read as the reverse complement.
CTCTGCATGCGAGTCAAGGATCGTGGCGCGTCGGCTACTGCAGTGCAGATTGTGCGCAAGAGCGAATGGATCGAGGCTACCCGGGATGAAATCGCTTTGGAAGCTGCGCGACCGGCCTGATCGAATCCGGGCTCGATGTCTACGGCCCGGGCGATTGCGGCCACCCTTATCGATCCGCTCCGCGAGGTCATGTACCGCCTCTACCTCGGCAAAAAGAACATTTGAGTAAACCCTGATTCATCGCGACGAACCTGGATTGAAATCTCAACCTCCTGTCAGGATTGCCAGCTTGCTCATATATGGTCGCTCGGCATGTAATTTGGCCACGGCAACTGGCCAAGCGTGATACGGATGACGATGCATCGCCAGGCTTGAAATTGGCGTAATCAATCCCGCTTTTGAAAGCATTTTTAAAGCCGGGATTGGCGACTCGACCATTGCTGCATTAATCAGGACCGTGATTTCGCGGATCGCTGAAAAATAGATGTGCTTCCGGATTCCGTGGAGCCCCACATGCACGATACAACGCATCGCTATGACGTCGTCGTTGTCGGTGGAGGGCCCATGGGCCTGTCGACCGCCTACCATCTCGGCAAGCGCAAGGCCAGGACGCTGGTGCTCGAGCAGTTCACCTTCGTGAACCAGCTTGGCAGCTCGGCCGGCGTGTCGCGCCAGTTCCGCATTCCCTATCCCGACGCCTACATGGTCAAGCTGGTCAAGCAGTCGATCCCCTATTGGGACGAGTTGCAAGGCTTGACGCCGCAGCCGCTCATGGACACGGTCGGCACCTTGTGGTTCGGCGATCCGTCGGTCAAGTCGACAGAGGGCAATATCCCCGCCGCCGAGCAAGCGCTGAAGGCCGAAGGGGTTGCCTATGAAACGCTGGACGCGCGCGAATTGGAGCGGCGTTTTCACTTTCGCAATCTGCCGTCGACGTATACGGGACTATTTCAGGCCCAGGGCGCCAGCATCGATCTCGCGGCCACGCAGCGGACGCTGCTCGACTGGAATCGGCGCTCCCCCTTCGTGCAGCTGTTGCAGGAAGCACCGGTCATCGGCATCGAGCGTCGGCAGGGCGTCTTCGAGGTGAGGACTCCGCTTGGGACCTTCAGTGCCGAAAAGCTGGTGTTGACGCCGGGCCCCTATGCCGACGACGTGTTCAAGCTGCTGGGGTTCCGTATCGCGGCGACCTACTGGAACATGGCCTCGGCCTATTACCGCAAGACCCGGCCGGATATCCAGTACCCCACCTGGTTCGTTTTCCAGAACCCGGAGGGCGACAACGGCAATCAGTTCTACGGCTTCCCGGAGGTGACCTGGAATTACCCGGGCTATATCCGTGTCGCGTCCGATTTCGTCCTCGCGCCGCTGACGTCGCCCGATCAGCGCACGCCCATTCCGAATCCCCAGGAGCTCGCGTTCACGGCCGAGTGGGTCGGCGAGCATATGGAGGGTCTCGAACCGGTTCCGCGCTTCACGTCCACCTGCCTCGTTGCCCTCAGCAAGATCGCGAACAAGGAATTGCTGATCGACTTCGCGCCCGACTATGTGCCGAACCACCGCGACATCGTCATCTATGCAACCGGCTGGGCCGGAAAGTTCGTTCCGCTGCTCGGCGAAATTCTTTGCCAGTTGACCCTCGACGGTCATACCCCATTCGACATCTCGCACTTCTCCACCGGTAGCCGCTATTTCAACAAGCTGGCCTGAGCACGGGCCGGGCATCTACGGGAGCAGGACACCATGGCAAGCAAGACCTATTCGATCTTCGGATGCGGTGCCGCCGGTCTGTACACGGCCTGGCGACTGTTGAACGGCCAGACGCGAGCGGGGGGCGATCCGCATCGGCAGTTGCAGCAGGGTGACGTCCTGGAACTCTTCGACTGGGGCAAGTACGATTTCTCGAAGGAATTTCAGGGCACCCGTGCGCCCGGCGCCCGGGTCTGCACCTGGCACTACCAGAACAATCCCGACCATTCGTACCTCGAGCTGGGCGGCATGCGCTATTCGCAATGGAACGGCAAGAACGACGGTAAAGCGCCGGGCCACCGGCTGGTCACGACGGTGATCGCCAAGCTCGGGCTCGACCGCTATGCGGTGCCTTTCAACGAATCGAGCGATCCCCTTTACTACCTGCGCGCCAGGAATCTCTATCAAAGCGATATTTCCTCGCGCACGCCGGCGCCGTACGCGGCCAACAACTTTGGCGCCGCGACCACGCCCGATCAGGGCTTCGCCGTCGTCGAAGCGTTGTCGGTGACGAGCACCACTGGTCCGAGCACGCGCAAGCAGTGGGACGAGTTCTATCAGCATGGCCGCATCACGGCCGAACTGCCGTCGAGCTCCATCTTCCAGAAAGGCGATTTGCTCAAGGACATCGGCTACTGGAACCTGATGTACGACCAGCTCGGCTCGGAAGGCTATCAGTACGCCGCGGACGGCAACGGATACTCGTCCAACGTGATCAACTGGAATGCCGCGGTCGCCTTCGAGTCGAACAACGAATTCACGCCGGGCAATCAGTACATGACGCTGACGACCGGCTACTCGGGCATGTTCCACGCATTGTTCGCGGCCATCGAGCAGTTGGCGAAGCAGCGCGGCGTCACGCTTCAGTATTACCCGAACCAGCGGCTGCGCTCGATCCACGTCGAGAACGGCGTCGTCCATTACACGATCGCGACGCGGGACGATCCTTACCGAGAGGCGGCCCGTCGGACCACGGCGGCCGCCTGGCTGGCCATGCCGCGCGCGGCACTCGAACAGGTCGCGCAGGGCTCCCGCTATGACGACCGGGGCGGACTGGACGTCCTGAACGACCGGAAGGTCAGGCTCTATCTCGAGTCGTCCATCATGCAACCGTCCTACAAGGTCGGCATGTTCTTCGAGAATGAATGGTGGTCGGACCCGGCTACGCCCTATCCGCCGAAGATCGATGGCTATGAAGTAACGGATGCCGTGATCGCGTCGCTCAAGGAGCAGGATTTCCCGCCGGTGTTCGTGCAGGCGATGTCCGGTTCGGACGCGATCCTGAATGTCCAGTTCGCGAGCGCCGACGCGCTGGTCAAGGCTGTGGAACAAGCTGCCGACGAGCGGATGACCGTCAAACAGGAAACGCTGCTGCTCGCCGTCGCCAAGCGCAACACCATGGGGCCGAGCGTGACCGACACGCCGATCCGCATGGTGGTCTACTTCGGCAACAACGCCGCCGACAAGAATGCAAAGCCGGTGTACGGCCTGCTGGCTTCCTACGACGACGAAGCCTTCACTACGTTCTGGCGCGAGCTGGAGCTCGGGCCGAAGGAAGAGCGGCATGTGCCGATCGCCGACGATATCCAGCCCCTGATCGGGCCGCGCAAGGTGCCCGGCAGAATGGTCAAGATGCTGCGCAAGCAGCTGGCGGAATTGCACTTCGGGCCGAACTCGGACTTTGCGGACGTGCCCGAGCCGCTCGAGGCGGCCTATGTCGACTGGTCGCTGCCGCCGTTCCGCGCTGGCTACCATGCGTGGGCTGCGCACTACGACATTGCCGACGTCCAGCAAAAAATACGCAAGCCGTCGCAGCTGATCGACGGCAAGGATGCCCCCGTCTTTATCGTCGGGGAATGCTACTCGAACGATCAGGCCTGGGTGGAAGGCGCCTATTGCACGGCGGAATCGGTGCTCAACGACTTCTTCGACATCGAGCCGTTGATCGACGATTCTGAATACCCGTTCATCTGCCAGCCAACCTGATGGTTCGGCGCATGCGGTCGCAGTCAAACGCGCCGCGGATCGCTGCGGAGTGCCGGAGCCGGGAAGGACGAGCGGGAGGGGCGGTGACGCGCCCGCTCGAACGACCGCGCGGCCAGTCGAAAGACGTTGGGCGCGCGTCGATACCGGAGTACCGGCCATTCCCTGTAGTGCTGCACGACCCTCTTTTTCAGACGCAGGTAATAATAAGGAGCGGCAATGCAATCTCTCAGATTGTGGCGGCATCTCGCGCCCGGCGGTTCATCCCAGGAGCGGCTTGCGCTTGGCGAGCCGGTCGACGAAGACTTCATCAAGCATGAGCTCTCGACGCGTGACTACGTCACCTATCTGCTGTCCATCGACGCGGAAATCGAGCATTGCCTGATGGTGCAGTACCTGTACGCGGGCTATTCGCTGGGCGGGCCGCAGGTGCCGGAGGCGTTTCGCGACACGGTCCGCAACTGGCAGGAAACCATCCTCGGCATTGCCAAGGAGGAGATGGGCCACCTGATCACGGTGCAGAACGTGCTGCGTCTGATCGGCTCGCCCTTGCATTTCGAGCGTGACGATTACCCGTGGGATACGCCGTTCTATCCGTTCCCTTTCATGCTCGAACCGCTGACGCTGGATTCGCTCGCGAAATACGTCTATACGGAGGCGCCGCTCGATTGGGACGGCGGCGAGCTGGGCGAGGATATCCGCCGACGCGTCGGAAATCAGGTGTCCAGGCCTCATAAGGTCGCCGAGCTGTTTCATACGCTGATTCCGCTCGTCAGGGACCATCTGCCGGACGATGTCTTCCAGGCCGACACCTACCGCTGCCAGGCGGATTTCGCCGAATGGGGACGCGGGTACAAGGGCGGCCACCGGGGCAGCGGCGGCGGTCGCTCGCTAGGCGGCACGCCGGACGTGCTCGTGATGCCCGCCACCTCGCGCGACGACGCGGTGAACGCGCTGGAAAAAATCTCCGAGCAAGGGGAGGCGCCCCACGGCAAGGAGCCCTCGCATTTCGCGCGCTTTTTGCGGATCTATGTCGAGATGCTTGCCGTCCTCGAAGGCGAGCTGTGCGGCGCCGACATCTGGCTTGCCGCACGCCCCGACGGTTTTCTCGAAGAAGTCTGGACGGAAGCCTATCCGGCAGCGGCGGCCGAGCTGCACGCGGCGAAGGTGGACGACACCTGGCGGCCCTCGCGGCCCGTTGCGGTCAATCCCTACGTGGCGCTCGATCCCGAGCTCGTGCGGGCACTGAACGGCGCACCCGCGACGCCCATCACCGAGACGGTGACAAAGCGGTGGGCGTCGCTGTTCAACCTGCGCTACCGCATGCTGCTGCAGTATCTGATCCACAGCTTCACGCTCTACGGCGGGCTCAATGCGGCCGGGCAGTTCACGCCGCGCGGCACGATCGTCAATGCGGCGTTCGGCGAGATGTACAACCTGCGTGCGCTCTCGGAGATCCTGATGCAGTCGCGCGTGTCGACTGCGGCGGACGCGCCGCTCGCGGGGCCGCCGTTCCAGATGCCCTATACGCTCGACAGTCCGTTCGGCGAGGCAAACCGCTGGCGCGGGCACCTCGATCTGCTCGCGGCCTCGGAGAACCTCGTGGTGGATTTGCTGGCCAGGACCGATGCCGCGCGCCATCCGTATTTGCTCAGTCTGCGCGAAGCCGACAAGAGCCTGGCGGCTGTCGCCCGGCGCATCCTGTCCGGCGGCGTCGACCCGGCGTTACTCTAGGAGCCGCACATGCCGATACTGGAACTCCGGATTCTGCCGCCCGTCGCGGTCGGCAGGCTGGGCGCCGCGGCCACGCCGCTGGAAGCGTTCGACCTCGTCGTCGATCCCGACAAACCGCTCGACTTTCGACGCATCGTGCCGCAGACCACGCTGGAGGTGGATCCCGAAAGCGGCGAGATCGTGAAGGCCTATGTGCCCGACACGATTCGCTTCAAGGACGAGAACAGGAAAGTGCGGCCTGTCGCGCCGTTTCTCGAAGTGTTTGCGCGCACGAGCGAGGCGCCCCATACGCTGCAGCCGCTCACGCTGCAATTGCTCGCGAAGGAACAACTCGATCTCGACGCCCTGCACTGGGATATCCATCTGGGCAACATCAAGATCTACCGCCGCACCAACGATGCGAACGACAAGATCTACGCGAACCTGACCGGCCTCAAGGATCACAAGCGGCACGCGATGCAAGGCCATTGCGAGCACTTTCGCGAGGGACGGCATCTTCCGCTCGGCCAGGTCCAGTTCGTCAAGCCGACGGCGCAGTTCCCCGAGATCCGCCTGCGCTACACCCCTGCCGCGGGCATCGTGTACGGCACGCGGCTGGTGCGCCGCACCTCGGACAAGGAACGCGAAGACGAACTGAAGCCCGATCCCGTCATCGATCGCGACGATCTGCTGCTCTACGCGGAGAAGCCCGGCAAGTGGCTCGGCTTCAGGGAGGCGGACGGCCCCACGAAGGAGCATCCCGCGCCGACCAACCCCGCGCAGATTTTTGCCGGATACGCCGACAAGGACGGCAATCAGGTCAGCTGGGGCTATCTCGACGACGAATGCGACGGCCACGTGCAGGTCGTGCTGACGAGGAAGGACGGCTCCACGCTGCGCGCGCACGGCTATATCGGCGCCGGGCCGCCGGCCTATGCGCCCGACACCATGCCGGTGCGCGTGGTGTCCGACGAGATGGAGCAGATCCTCCACGGCATCCGCGTCCCGGAAGAGGGCGTATCGATCGACGAAGCCACGGAGATCGTCCTGCGCGCGCTCGAAACGATCCGCCTCATGAACACCGCCGTCATGAACGGCAACCCGGTCAACGGCAGGCTCAACGTCGCGAGCACGATGGTGCGGCAGAACACGGCCGACTTCGAGCGCTATTACGAGCCGATCGCCGCCGAATCGATCGTCGACAATCTCGCGCTGCGTGCGCTGCACGAGCGCGTGTTCAGCACGCTGGCGGCGGGTGGCGCGCCGTGGTTCGCCAAGCTGATGCGCCAGCCCGAGGACATCGGCGACCTGACCGCCGAGGGCTTGCGCAAGATGCCGGCCCTGATGCGCGGGGCGGATGGCCGCAGCCTGACGCTCACGCGCCGCCACATCAACCTGGTGATCAAGGCGGCGCGAGACGCGATGTTCGGACAACCTGATCCGAAGGGAGACAAGCATGTCGGCTAACGATCCGAACGTTCCGAAAGACCGCGAGCAACCCGGCAACGGCGAGATCCGCGCGTCCAACCTGACCGCGCAGATTCACCATCGCGGCGTGGGCAACCCGGTCTCGGTGCTGCCGCGCACGGCGATTTCGAATTGCTTCCCGGGCCTTGAGTTCGATTTCCGCAATTTCTGGCGGCGCGCATTCGTCGGCATCACCCTCGTCGAGAACAACAACTACGTCATCGATGCGGAGCCGGGCTACGAGCATCTCAAGTCGCGCCGCCTGCTGAGCTTCGACGGCCACAAGGTCGGCACGATGGTCCTCACGAAAGGGCCGGTGCTGCCAGGCGGGGATCCTGTCACGCTGGCGAGCGTGCCCAACCCCAATGCGGTGTCGTTCATGGAGTGGTCGAACTCCATCGCCCGCATCGTGCATTTGCAGGGCAAGCCGGTCGAATGTGAATTCACGGCTCACGAGAACGCGCTGGAAGAGGTGTACTACGACCACGGCAAAACCGAGACGCTGAAGGTGACGCTCACGCTGCGGCGCTTTTTCGAGGGCGACACCGCCAGCTTCAACCTCGAGATGCTGAAGCCGGGCGAGCTGACGCAAGGCCTCTGCGCGCCCTGGCAGAACGACTATCGCGAATGCGCGTGCTACTACTGGGCCGCGTCGCGACCCGACTTCGTCAATGTCGAGCCGGGCGACGACGGGCTGGCGCGCGGCGACATGTGGTTCTCCAAGCGCCGCACGGGCACCTACGTGCCGGACAATCGCGTCGACACACGGTTGTGGTCATACGACGATCTGTTCCGGTCCTGGCAGGAGGATCTGCAGTTCGTGATCCGCGGCAAGGATGCCGATGAAACCTGACCGCGCTGTCGAGCCGCTCGCGCCGCTGGCCTCGGCGATGGCGGCGCACATCGTCGAGGCGTCGCGCCCGCGGCATCCCGGAATCCACATGGTCGAGGATGCGGAGGGCGCGCAACTGTTGCTCGTGAACGGAAGCCGCCTGTTTCATGTGCCGCACGATCTGCATGACGCGTTTCAGGCGGCGCTCGAGGACGGGGATGCGCAGGCCGTCGACTCGCTGGTCGCGAGCCGCGGGCTCGACATGCGCCCGGCGATCGGCGACGAGCCTTTGACCGAGATGCCGGTGCACGCGCTGTCGCTTGCCGTCGCGCAGAAATGCAATCTCGGCTGCACTTATTGCTACGCGCAGCAAGGGGAATTTGGCGGCAAGGCGAAGAACATGCCGCTCGAAACCGCGCTGGCGGCAGTCGACCTGCTGATCGAGCAGGCGAGCGAGGGCGGCAAGATCAATCTTGCGTTCATGGGCGGTGAGCCGCTCGCCAATCGCGCGGTGCTGCGCGCGGCGACCGTCCACGCGCGGGAGCGCGCCGATGCCCGCGGAATCCGATGCCAGTTTTCCGTGACGACGAACGGTAGCCTGCTGCAGGAAGACGACGGCGCGTTCTTCGAAGAGCACGGCTTCGCGGTCACCGTCAGCCTCGACGGCCCCGCGCCCGTGCATGACCGCTTGCGTCCGTTCAAGGGCGGCATGGGTTCGTTCGATCACATCGTCGAGCGGGTCACGCCGTTGCTTGCGCGCCAGCGGCGCATGCAGGTCTCGGCGCGCGTGACCGTCACGCCGTTCAATCTCGATTTGCCGAGTACGCTCGATACTTTCGTCGACATGGGGTTCCACAGCGTCGGCTTCTCGCCGCTGCTGCGCGCGTCGAACGGCCGCGCGGAAATGGGCCCGGCCGATATGGCAGACATGCTGCAAGGGATGATCGCCTGCGGGCTCGCGTTCGAGCAAAAGGTCATGCGCGGGGAGCGCTACCCGTTCTCGAACATGCAGAACGCGCTGCGCGAAATCCAGCGCGGCACGCATCGGCCGTATCCGTGCGGCGCCGGGGCGGGGTACTTCGGCGTCTCCGCCGATGGCGAGCTGGCGGCGTGTCACCGCTTCGTCGGCGACGAGGCCGGCGTCATGGGGCATCTCTCCACGGGCGTCGATCAGGCGCGCCAGACGATCTGGCTCGCCGAGCGTCACGTGCACCAGCAACAGCCCTGCAATGGATGTTGGGCGCGCTATCTTTGCGGCGGCGGATGCCATCACGAGGTCCTCGAGCGCGGACGCAGCGCCTGCGATTACATCCGCGGCTGGCTGCACTATGCAATCGGCGCGCACGGCAGGCTCGCGCGCCATGCGCCGGCCTGGTATGCCGGTTCGCCCGGCGCGTCGTCCAGCGGTGCGGGAACGGCGTGAATCGCGCGTTCGACATGCTCGTGACCGGCGCCGGTCCCGCCGGCCTGTGCGCGGCGCTTCGCCTGAACCATCTCGGGCATCGCGTGCTGCTCGTCGAGCGAAGCCCGCTATGGCCTCGTCCGCAGATCGGGGAAGCGCTGACGCCGGGTGTCAGAAACATCATCGGCTACCTCGACGCGGACGAGGCGCTCGAATCCGTTCCCATCCTCGCAGGCAAGCCCACGCGCGTACGCTGGACGAGCGAATCGATCGAGACGGTGGCGCACGACGGCGCCGTCGTGGAGCGCGCCGCATTCGACGCGGCGCTGCTGCGCCTGGCCGTGGCGCGCGGCGTGGAAGTGCTGCGGCCGGCGAACCTCGTGCAAGTCGACGGAGCGCCCGGCGCCTGGCGCGTGCAAATCGCTACGCCCGACGGGCTGCGGAACGTCGACGCGCACGTGCTGCTCGATGCCCGGGGCCGGCAGAGCCGGCGCGAGCCGCAGCGCTTGCACGCGCGTCGGCTGTCCACGGTATGGGCCGAAGCCGCGATGGAAACACCGGCTGCGCATGCCGATGCCGCCACGCGCGTGGATGCGCTCGATGACGGATGGATGTGGGGCGCTGCGCTGCCGGGCGGCCGTTACCGCGTCATGTTCACGTTCGATCCCGCCGCGCGGGACGACGCGCTCGAACGCGAGCCGGAGTCCGTTTTGCGCAACGCCTGCACGCAAAGCGCGTTGTTCAAGGACATGGCAGGTTTGCCCTGGTGCGATCCGCCGCGCATGTGCGTATCGACGCCCTACGTCGATGCGCTGTCCTGGCAGGACGGACGCATCAGGCTCGGCGACGCGGCCTTCGCGCTCGACCCGATCTCGTCCTCGGGTGTCGAGAAGGCGATGCGCTTCTCGCTCCAGGCCGCCATCGCGATCAACACGTGGTGCCGGGCAAGCGATGCGTCGGAGCGTGAACTGGCGCAGCGCTTTTACGAATCGCGCCTGATCGAAAGCGCGGCGCGTCACCTCGCATGGACCGCCGGGTACTACCGTCAGGCGTGGTGCGCCGAATCGCCTTTCTGGCGCCTGCGCTCGACGCCCGCGTTGACGTCCGATACGGTTGCGACGTCCTCGCTCGGCGACGAAACCGCGGCGCGCCTGGAACTCATGACGCAGGCGCTGCAAGACGAATGGGCGCGCGTGCCGTCGGACCAGCCCCAGTCCAGCGAACCCGCGCCTCCGTTTCCCTTGGACAGTCCGATCCGCTTCGCCCGCAATACCGGCATTGTCGTGGTGCCTTGCGCGACCGGCGACCGCGTCACCGCGCATCCCGCCTTGCAGCATCCGAGTCTTGACCGACCCGTCGCGTTCTGGAACGGCGTGGCGCTGCTTCCGCTCCTCGACATGCTGACGCGGGCAACGCATCCGCTCGAATTGATCGCGGTTCTCGGCAGATCGATGGAAGCGGCCAGGGCGCAACAGCTGCTCGAGTGGCTGTGGAGCAAGCAAATGGTCGAGGCCGTTGTCTTCGGCGCGGGAGGAGGCGATCTCGCGCATGCGTGAGCGCAGCTCTGGGCGAGCGTCCTTGACGCTTCCGTAGTACTGAACGCTGCGCGGTTGCTGCACGAGACGACAGGCCCGCCTCATCGTCAATCCGTAGTGGCTCACCACGTAATCCACTGCGTCTCTCCTCAGCGCGAGGCGGACCATACATGCGCTGGATCTGCTGCTTTACCGCGACGCATGCGAGTTGTTCGCCGCCAGGCGAGGCGCCCCCGGTCGCATGGCGGCCTTCGCGTTTGAGCAATCTGGCCCTTCAGCGGAAGGTGCCGCCGGCCGACCGGCCTTGGCGAAAATGTTGCGAATCCCGGCCGGCCCTCATCTGCGCGGGGTCGTCAGGCTCGAAGCGCGCTGACTTGCAACGATCCACCGATCCTTATACGCTTTATACTCCGACATTTCAGGTCTTAGTTAAAGCGATGTCTTTCATCAGCACAGGCGTGGAGTACGGATTGCATTGCCTCATATACCTCGCGGACCCGTCCGCCGGGGTGAGGGGGGCGAGCGTACGCGATCTGGCGGAACTTCAGGGCGTCTCCGGCGAGTACTTGGCCAAGCTGTTCACCAAGCTCGCCAAGGCGGGCATCGTCACCGCCACCGAGGGCGTGCGAGGCGGCTTCACGCTGGCGCGCGCGGCCGATCGCATCACGGTCCTCGACGTCGTCGAGGCGATCGATGGCGACAAGCCGCTCTTCGACTGCCGGGAGATTCGCTCCCGTTGTGCGGTGTTCGGCGAAACGGCGCCGGCATGGGCGACGCGAGGCGTCTGCTCGATTCACGCGGTGATGCAGGCGGCAGAGAAGAGTATGCGCGAGGAACTCGAGAAACACACGCTGGCCGACCTCGCGGACCGCACGATGGCGAAAGCGCCCGCCAGCTTTGGCGATCATGTCGTGAATTGGCTCAACGACCGCGCGGCCTCGCGGCGACACGAAGGCTGAATGCTTCAGCGTCCACGCGCCGGATAACGCGCGTGGACGCTCACTGCCCGGTGCCTGCCTCAGGCCACGACGATGCGACGAGGATCGGCCGCGGCAAGCGCTTCGTCTCGGTTAGCGGCCGGCGGATAAATCCACTCGGTGTTGATGCGGTGCTTGAGAGCCTTCGCCTCGGCACCCGTCATCTTGACTTCGCGCTCCCAGCCTTCCGTGTAGACCGCGCCCCACGGGCCGAGGTCCAGGCACGTGACGTATTTCGGCTGACTGTACGCGACGAGATCGGCGCCCGTCAGGTCTGCCGCGACGTTGTGTCCCGCCGCGCGGCCGAGGTTCATCGCGTGCTGGCACGACATCATCGCGTAGTTGCCTTCGTCGTCCGTGGCGGCATAGGCGACGTCACCCGTCGCGAATACGTTGTGCACGCCCTTGACGCGCAAGTCGCGATCCACGTGCAGGCGGCCGAACGCGTCGCGCTCGGCCGGAATCTGCCCGGTCAGCGCGCTTGCGCGAACGCCGGCGGTCCAGATCACGGTCTTCGCGTCGATGCGATTCCCGTCGGAAGTCATCAAGCCGTCGGCGTCGATCGACGTTACCCCCGTGCCAAGCCGCCACGTCACGCCGAGTTCGCCGAGCGCATCCTCGATGACGGGCCGGGGTCGCGGCCCGAGATCGGGGCCGAGTTCCACGTTTCGCTCGACGACGATGACGTTCACGTCGGCGGCGTCGCCCAGCACGGCGCGCAGTCGCGCCGGCATCTCGGCGGCGGTTTCGATGCCCGTGAAGCCGCCGCCCACGACGACGACGGTATTGCGCGCCGGCGTGTCGGGAAAGGCTGCGAGGCGCTCGATATGCCGTTCAAGGGCTGTTGCTTCGTCAACCTGATCGACGCTGAACGCATATTCGGCCAGGCCCGGAATCTCGGGACGAAACAGCTTGCTGCCGGCGGCCAGGACCAGCCGGTCGTAAGCGAGCGTCGACTGGCTGCCATCGGCGCCGAGCACATCGACTGTGTCGCGCTCGACGTGAATGCGCTCGACGGTGCCCTGAATGAACCTGACGCCAACCGCGCCGAAGATCTCGGCAAGCGGCGCGCGCATGTTGGCCGGACCGATTTCATAAAGACGGGGACGCACGTGCAGATGCGGGTCGGGCGCGATCAACGCGATTTCCACGTCGGTGTTGCGTTGCTCATCGAGTAGACGAGCGGCGCTCAGTGCACTCCACATGCCGGCAAACCCGGCTCCCACAATCAAAATACGTTTCGACATCGATTTGCTCCTGGGTTGCGGCATGAGTTCCGCCTGGCACTAACCCCGTATCGATGCGGGTTCCAGTGGCGGATCACGCGTTGGAAGCGGCGCGTCATCACGCCCGGTAACTGCGATTCTATGAGTCGTAGTTTGATCGCGCAAGAAGTTTTTGCCGCGCCGGAAGAGGGCGCGGCGGAGTTCCCGGGCTGTCGGGAGCTAGCCATTTTCCAAATGGCCTTGTCGCGCCTCGGTCGGCGTTCGGGTGGCCGGTACCGGCCTTTGCGCAGCAGCGAGAAGCGAGAATGCCGCGTCCGGTCGGCAGCCACGTCGCGCAATCGAAGCAGGCTCGGTGCGCCGACGAAAGCGGCGGCAACCGAGGCCGCGACTTTATTCTTCCTGCAGCGTCGTCATGTCGAGACGGTAGGCGCGCGGCGAGCACCCCACGATTCGCTTGAACGCGTGTCCGAACGCGCTATCCGAGTCGTAGCCGAGCGTCTGTGCGATCGTCGAAATCGCGGCATGCGAGCGTCGCAGTTCGCGCATCGCGAGCTGCATCCGCCAGCGCAGCACGTATTCGAGCGGACCGAATCCCAGCCGCCGCTTGAAATGCAGCGCGAACGTCGAGCGCGATACGTGACAGCAGGTTGCGAGCTCGTCGACGGTCCAGCGCCGTGCGGGGGCCGCGTGAATCGCGGCGAGCGCCGCGCTCACCCGCGAATCGGCGAAGCCGGCCAGCCATCCGGCGTCGCCGCTCGCGCCTTCGTCCACGTAGCGGCGCAGGATCTGCACCAGCATCATGTGTCCGAGATACCGAACCATCAACGACCCGCCCGGCGGCGACGCGCCGAACTCATGCGCGAGCTGCTGCAGCGCCCAGCGCAGCACCGCCGCCTGGCCGGAGTCGCCGCTCACGATCACCACCGGCGGCAAGCTGCCGAGCAGCAGCGGCATGCCTTCCTCGTACGAGAAGCGGCCGCCGATCAGGAAGCAATTCGTCGGCTCGCCATGGTGCGCGATCCCGCGTTCGAGATGCCGGTAAACATCGGCGGCGGGCACCGGCGCGACCGACGGGTCGCTCGCCAGCGAGAATGCCCGCGGCGACGCGAGCAGAAAGCAGTCGCCCGTGCTCAGGCGGACGGGCGGCCCCGCGCCGTCGACGGTCAGCCAGCAATGCCCTTCCACGACCGCGTTGAACTTGATCCCTTCCGGCGGGGGAAGGGCCACGGCCCACTCGCCGCCGGCACGCAGGCCGGTGAAATACGAGTCGCGCGTTTCCAGCAGCGACAGCACTTCCGATAGCGGGTCCATCCGTCACCCCCGGACGATCTCGACAGAAAAGCGGATTCTATTGCATTCACAGTCCGGAGGCGCGGCCGGAGAATGATCTCGTGCAGCGACGTGGCCGACGGGCGGCCGCGCGCTTCGCGCATCGTTCGAGGAGTGTTCCATGACGAGCAGGCAGCAACCCCTTCATGCCGGATTCGGCGCCGCATCGACGGCCGGCGACGTACTGGCCGGCCTGGACCTTGGCGGCAAGATCGCGATCGTGACGGGCGGACATTCGGGCCTCGGCCTGGAAACGACACGGGCGCTGGCGCAGGCCGGTGCGCACGTCGTCGTCGGCGCGCGCAGCCCCGATGCCGCGCGCGAAGCGACGCGCGGCATCGCCGGCGTGACGTGCGCGGCGCTCGACCTCGCCGACCTCGCCAGCGTGGCCGCGTTCGCCGCGCAGATCGTCGACGCGCGGCGCGACGTGCATGTCGTGATCAACAGCGCGGGCGTCATGGCATGCCCCGAGACGCGCGTCGGCGACGGCCTGGAGATGCAGATGGCCGTCAACCATCTCGGCCACTACGCGCTGGTGAACCGGTTGTGGCCGGTACTCGCGCATGGCCACGGCGCGCGCGTGGTCGCGGTGTCGTCGCTCGGGCACCGGCTATCGCCGATCCGCTGGGACGATGTCCAGTTCGCGCGCGGCTACGACAAATGGCTCGCATACGGCCAATCGAAGACGGCCAACGCGTTGTTCGCGGTGCAGCTCGATGCGCTTGGCGCGCCGTTCGGCGTGCGCGCCTTTTCGCTGCATCCGGGCAAGATCGCGACGCCGCTGCAGCGGCACCTGACACGCGCGGAGATGATGGCGCAGGGCTGGGTGGACGAGCACGGCGTGCCGATCGATCCCACGTTCAAGACACCTGCGCAGGGCGCGGCAACCCAGGTGTGGGCGGCAACGTCGGCTCGCCTCGCGGGTCTCGGCGGCGTCTACTGCGAGGATTGCGATGTCGCGGCGATCGCGCACGGCGACGAGGAAGCCGGCGTGCGGCCGTATGCGATCGATCCCGGTGAAGCGGCGCGGTTGTGGGCGTGGTCGGCGGCATCGACGGGCGTCGATGCGTTCGCGGCACGCGGCTGACGGGCCGGGTTGCCGGCTTCGCATCCGTTCGGCAGCCGCTTTGAACACGGGAAGGCGGGCGCAAGGTATCCGTCGCGCATCCGGACGGAAGTGAAAGACCGGCGCAGCCGGTTTCGCGGCGGTTGCCGATCCGGTCGGGATCCGGATGTCGCGGCATCGCGGCGGGGCATGCTTGGGCTCGCCGCGACTTTCTGATATCGTTTCGAGCGCGCCGCAGCCATGCTGCGCGCCGCCTACCATGCGGACACCGCTCCGCTTGACGAGAGACCACGCACGCTGTCGATAAGCACCGCCTTGCGGGCTGCCTCTGGCTCATTCGATGGAGTGTCGATATGGAAACCGCTTTGTCTTCGCCGCATGGCGTCAGCTTCGGACGACTCGCACCCGGTATCGGAGTGCGGGACATCAGCCGAAGCCTTGCGTTCTACCGCGATGTACTGGGTTTCAACACGGTGTTCGAGAACGGGAATCCGGTCGGGTTCGTGATCCTGAAGAAGGACCACGCCGAACTGCATCTGTCGCAGAACAAGAACCACAAGGCGTCGGTCAATAACGTCGCGCACCTGACGGTTGACGATGCAACCGTCCTCTACGAGCACTGCGTGGCCTGCAACGTCCGGATCATCAAGACGCTGCGCGATGCCGACTTCGGGCTCAGGTGTTTCGTGCTGGCGGACCCCGACGGGAATCGCATCGATATCGGCCAGGTTCTCCCGCCCTCGGGCGACGCGGCCTGATCGCCGCGGATCGGCCAGCGTCTTGCGCGCCCCGTGGCCGCCGTTCCATCGAGCGCGGCCACGGGCGTCTGACGCTTCGGCCGTTGCGCCCCTTCATGCACTGGATGTCCGGTTTTTTTGCCGCATGAAGGGGCGCCCGATTTCTCGATCCGCGAACGGTAAGCGCGGCCCGCCGCGCTAACAAAAATCGACAAAACGGAACAGTCGAATCCGACGCGCCCGCCTACCATCCGGACGTGCTTCGTGCATTCCCGCATCGCCGCGGTGCCGGCGGATGCGTTGCCTGCCGTCCGCCGCACGAGACTCCCTCGCATCCCCGCATCCTGACAAGCCGCCAAGAGGCAAAGGACCCGCCATGTCTGCAAGATCGTTCGGTTCATTCGTGCTGATGCTGCTGCTTGCGGCATGCGGGGGTGACTCCGGCTCGTCCTTGTCCGGCACTTCCGTCGCGGAGGCCGCGGAGAGCGCGTCGCAGGCCGCGGCGTGGAAGCCGCTCGTGCCCGGCACGAGCTGGCAATGGCAGATCGACGGCAACACGATCAACGAGAAAGTGCTGGACGGCGTGAACAATCCCCGCAAGATGTACGACGTCGACATGGAGCTGACCGATGCCGACACGATCAAGCGTCTGAAGACGAAGGGCATCTACGTCGTGTGCTACATGGAGGTCGGCGGACGCGAGGACACCCGCGGCGATGCCGGCAAGTTTCCGGACAGCGTGCTCGGCAATCCGGTCGAAGGATACGAGGATCATGAGCGCTGGCTGGATATTCGGCAGACGACGATCCTGATGCCCCTGATGCTGGCGCGCCTCGACCAGGCGAAGAAAAAAGGCTGTGAGGGGATCGAGCCGGATCTCGACGACAGCTATCGTCAGGAGACGGGTTTTCCGCTGACGCGCGACGATCAGCTGCGGTACAACACGGCGCTGATTGCCGCCGCGCACGATCGCGGGATGTCGATGGGCCTCAAGAATGGCTCGGGCATCGCGGCCGCGATGGCGGCCGTGGCCGACTGGGCGCTCAACGAGCAATGCAACAGGTTCCACGAGTGCGGCGGATACGCGAGCTTCATCGCGCTGAACAAGCCCGTCTTCAACGTCGAGTACACGCGTCCGGACGGCATGACGCTCGCCGATTTCTGTCCGGCGGACAATCAGGCCAATTTCGACGGGATTCTGAAACTGTCGAGCGACACGCTCTCGGCGCTGCCGCGCGCGGCCTGCCGGTTCGAGTGAGCGGCGAGGGGGCATGTTTCTCGTTTCGTTCGGCATGTCGCGCTGGCGGCGCGCGGTCATGCGTATGACCTGAAAATGGTTCGGAGTCCGGCATTGAATGGACAAAATGCCGCACATGCAAGGCTCGCCCGACATAGCCACAGGAACCGGGCGGCGATGCATCGATCCGGCCGGCGCAAATGCGGCCGGATCGACAGGGCGTGTCACAGACAAGTGCACATACCGACACACGCCGCGGATTTTCATTAGACGAACCGGCGGCACTTTCGAGCGCCTGCACGCGCTTGATGACCTGCGTCAAGGTGGATTGTCCCGCAAGCGCGAAGATGGCTGTTCATGCATGCCGGTTGCGATCGGAGCCGGCATGTTCCGTGCCGTTTGCGTCTTCACGTTCATGATACGGATGCCATCATGCTTTCCCTGTTCACGGACACGCCGTATTACCGGAACGTTGCCCGTTCCGAAGAGCGGGCGTCGAACCTGCCGTCCGCCGCACCCCGCCCGAAGCCGCCGGTCGACGCCGGCGGCGATCGGTTGCTGAGTCCCCACGAGATCGCGATGCTGATGGTGCTCGCGAGCGAGCCGCGACGCCAGCAGGGCGACCCCGCCGACCTTCGCTGTCTCATCGATCGCGGCCTCGTTCGGCTGGATGCCGCGCCGCTTGCAGAGGCCCGCGCCCGCCTGTCGGACGACGGGTGCCAGATCGTGTTGCGCCTCGCCGAGTGCGATCGCCCCGGTCGCGACGGCGGCACCGCGTCACGACCGCACGCCGGGTTGCCACGGCCGCGGCGTCGCGCGTGACGTCGCATGGCGCCGCGCGCTGATCGGCCCGAT
The DNA here is from genome assembly GCF_000732615.1 of Burkholderia paludis. GTDB lineage: Bacteria > Pseudomonadota > Gammaproteobacteria > Burkholderiales > Burkholderiaceae > Burkholderia > Burkholderia paludis. Next base: position 28,606 of record NZ_JPGL01000066.1, on the reverse strand, counting down.
CTCCGGCGGCGCGCCGGATTTTCCGTGATCTGCACCGGAAGCGAACAGGCACTCGCGACGACGCGGACGGACCGCGTCGCGCGTCGACGCGCCGTGTCGCTCCGGCCGGGAGAATGAACATGAATGCCGCGCTGCTCTGTACCCGCGATGTCGCGATGTGTTCCGCACGGACGACCGTCGTCGAGGCGGCCGCCATGATGCGCGACGCGCACGTCGGCGACCTGGTGGTCGTCCGTGACCGGGAAGGACGATGCGAGCCGGTCGGCATGCTGACCGACCGGGACATCGTGCTGGCCGTGGTCAGCCCCGACGCACCGGCCGGCGCGCTGTTCGTCGGCGACATCATGTCGGAACCCGTCGCGGTCGCGAACGTCGACGACGATATCTGGCTGCTCGCGAAGCGGATGCGCCAGTACGGCGTCCGTCGGCTGCCCGTCGTCGGCGACGGCGGCGAACTGGTCGGGATCGTCTCGCTCGACGATCTGCTTCACGCCGTCGCGACGCTGCTCGACGAGCTGCGCCTGGCGACGGCGCGCCAGTCGTATTTCGAGGAGAAGCAGCGCGGATAAGCCGGGACGCTCCGGTTTCCGTTGCGGCGCGCATGCGCTGCCTGCCGCGCGACGCGCGTCAGCGCGGCGTCCGGATGTGCGGCGCGTCAAGCAACGGCGCCCAGAACGCGCGGCTGTCGTAAGCCGCGACCTCGCACTCGGTTTCGAAGCGGATCGCGAGGGCGGCCTCGGGCCCGGTCAGCGGTTCGGCATGGTCGAGCTGTCGTGCCAGCACGGCCGTGTCGGCATCGGAGGCGTCGCGCCCGCGCGCGGCCCGGGCCGCGACACGCGAGACGAGCGTCGCCCGGCTCGCGGTGAAATCGAGAATCGCGACGCGCACGCCGAGCCGCGCGGCGAGCGAGAGGAAGGCGGTCCGGTTGCGCCGGAGCAGGAACGTCGCATCGACGATCGCGGTGTAGCCGCCGGCGAGTACCGTGCCGGCCTGCGAAAGCAGTCTTGCGTAGACGGCGTCGATCGCCGTGTCCGAATAGGCGGCCGGGGACAGCCGGGCCTCCGCCGGCGCGCCGGCGAAGCGCTTGCGTTCGTCGTCGCTGGACAGCCGGATGGCGCCGAGCCGTTCCGCCAGCGCACGGCTGGCGGCCGATTTGCCCGAGCCGGACATCCCGTGGCACAGCAGCAGCATCGGCTGCGCATGGCGCCGCTGCGCGGCCATGTCGGACGCCATCCGCAGATAGCGGCTGCGCGCCGCCTCGTCGCCGCGCAGCCGCGCGGTCAGCGCACGCACCAGCGCGCGATAGACGAAGTAGCACGGCAGCACGCCCAGTGCCGCATGGTCGCCGGTGCGGGCGAGCCAGCCGGACAGCAGGCGGTGCGCGCAATCGGCCCGCCCGCGCGCGGCGAAATCCATCCAGGCGAATGCGAGATCGCTGGCCACGTCGATCCAGCGCAGCGCATCGTCGAACTCGATGCAGTCGAACATCAGGATCCGGTTCCGCCAGCGGACGATGTTCTCGAGATGCAGGTCCCCGTGGCATGCGCGCACGAAGCCGTTCGCGTGCCGGTCGGCGAGCCGCGGCGCGATACGGGCCAGCTCGGCTTCGTACCAGCGGCGCAACGCGGCTTCGTCGGGCGCCGTGACGTCGAGCGTGTCGCGCAACGCCAGGCATTGGGCCGCGACGCTCGCCGCGCTGCCCGGGTGGCCGCGCGGCGCATGGCGCGGCGCGTGCAGATGATGGCGGGCCAGCGTCCGGGCGAGCGCGTCCGCATCCGCGAGCCCCGCATCGTGCGACGCGCTGCGAACCGACAACATCGCCTGCGCATCGAACCGGCGCATGCGCACCACGTACTCGCCCGGCGCCGCCGCCTGCCGATGCCGGTGCGCGCCGGTCCGCACGGATGGGCCGAATGCGCTGCGCCGGCCGCGCGCGACGAGCGGCCAGACGTCGAGATACAGCGGGCCGGCGAGCGGCCGGTTGAGCGTGTACTCCGCGAGTGCGCAGCGGCGTCGCTGCGCGGGTCGCACGAGATCGACGAACGCGAAGCGAACGGGCTTGATGCGCTTGTACGCGTAACGCCCCGCCAGATACACGACGGACAGGTGGGTTTCGATCCGTTCGATGCGGCCGGCGGGGTGCGGATAGGTGGCGGGCCGGCGCAATGCGCGATCGAGTTGCGTGGCGGTTCGTCGCGCGGCGCCGCGACTCGGCGTGAACGACTGGCGTGGTGCTCGGGGCATGGCGAATGGATCGATGCGGCGCGCGCGTACCTGTCGCGGCGCCCGCGGGTTGGGGGCGAACGGGAACGGCAGGTTCCCGTCTGCTCGATGTCGCGGGATCGGGCCGTCGGGCCCGCGCGACTTGTCCGACGAACCCTATTGCAGCCGACTGGAGCCGATCGGGGCTTGACGCGCATCAAGCGCGTCGATGCCGGGCGACCGGGCGGCTTGTCGCAGCCCGGTGTTGAAGCGCCGCCGCCGCAGCCTCCCGTTTCGCCCGGTCCGTCGCGTGGCGGCGGACGCTTGATGCAGGTCAACCGGATTCCCGGTGACGGCAATACAGTCGATTCCAGCGCGTGCGACCTGCGGCGCGCGCCATGCGGCATGTTTGCCGCGACGCGGCCGGAACGACGTCGCGGGCGATCATGCCGCTCGCTAGCGAGCGGTACGCGAAGGGTGCGAGGCATTGGCGATGAAACGACGGGTGTTGGCGGTCGGCGTGCTGCTTGCGTTGGGCGCGTGTGCGGGTGCTGCGTATGACGCCGCCTTCCGGTCGACGGAAACGCAATTGCTCGCGACGCGTCAGGCCGCGACGCTGTCGTGCGGGACCGCCGCCGAATGCGATCGTGCGTGGCGTCTGGCGCGCCGCTATGTCGAAGCACATTCGTCGTCCCGGATCACGCGCGCCGACGCGGACACGATCGAGACGGCGCCTCCACTGCTGGCCGGCGAAGTCTATCTGTGGGCATCCCGCACGGCGTCGGGCGACGGCGCCTCGACGATCCGGCTCAAGGCGATGTGCAAGGGCATGTACGACAGCGATGGCGGCCCGGGCTGGCAATACGATGCATGCGCGACGAAGATCCTCGACATCGAGCAGGGCTTCGGGCCGTACGTGAACCCGTCGCGCTTGCCGGCCGCTCCCCGGTAGATCGGCGTCGCGTGTTCCGGTTTTGCCGCGCTGGCGAACCGTTGACCTCCATCAACGCCCGCCTGCGGCGAACGCCGATGATGAAAGCCAGGCCGAACGCCGCCGGCGCGTCGGTTCATCCAGCGAGGTCGGTATGTACACGAACATCATGGTTGCCGTGGATGGGAGTCCGTCATCGAAACTGGCGCTCGACGAAGGCCTGAAGGTGGCGCGATCGTATGGCGCCCGCCTGTTCGCCGTGTTCGTCGTCGACAAGTCCCTGCTGATCACCTACGGCGGACGCATGGACCCGGACGCGATGCTCGACGAGATCCGGCGCGACGGTGCGTCGGTGCTGCGAGACGTGGAACGGACCATCGCGCACGCGGGCGTCAACGGCGAGACGGAACTCGTCGAGACCGAGATCGGCCAGAATGTCGCCGAGAGACTGCAGCGCTACGTCGACGACCGGTCGATCGATCTGGCCGTGATCGGTACGCACGGGCGCCGCGGGGTCCGGCGGCTGTTCCTCGGCAGCGTCGCCGAACGATTCCTGCGCGCGTCGAGCCGCCCGGTCCTGCTCGTGCGCGGCAGCGAAGCCGCACCGGCGGCGGCCGTCGCCTAGCGTGTTGCACGCGCCGGCGGGCGGCGGCGCGGCGAGCGTACGCATCGCACACGGCGCGCAACGCCCTCAAGCCGGCGCCAGCCCTTGTACGACCTGTTCTGGTGATCATCATGCAGATCTCTTTCCCGGCCGAACATCCGACGTATTGCAGCCTCGATCCGGCGCTGAGTTTTCCGGCGCTGGTCGAAGGCCGTCTCGTGCGCTGCGCGATTACCGCGGCGGCGCTCGAGGATCACTTCCGGGCGGCGTCGCCGCGCGAACAGGATCTGGTGAATGCCTTCGCGCGCCATCGCCCCGCGATCGAGCGCGCGGCACGCTGCCTGCTCGAGGAGATGGACGGCCGGCCGATCATGCTGCACAGCGGCTATTTCCGGTTCTGCGCGTGAGCGTCCGTTGTATTGACGCGCGTCAAGCACCTGCGGGCGCGGGCCATTACGCTGGAATCCTGATGATCGTTCGTCCGTTGCGCGGCATGCGGTGTCGCGCCGACCCGGTCTTCGTCGCGGCGCCGCGCTGGCGGGACGAAAGCGCCGGCCGCAGGTCAACCGTACGAGGAGTGCGAACCATGAGCCATCTCACGCGTTACGATCCGTTTTCGATCGATCCCGTTTCCGACCTGTTTCAGGGGCTGTTCAGGCCGCTGCGCGGGATGGCGACGACGGACCAGCCGGATCTCGCGTCGATGAAGATCGACGTGACGGAAAGCGACGACGCCTACAAGGTCGACGCGGAACTGCCCGGCGTTGCCCGGGACGACATCGAGGTCCAGGTGACGGGCGGAACCGTATCGATCAACGCGAGGATCGAGCGTGACAGCGAACAGAAGGAAGGCGAGCGCGTGATCCGGCGCGAGCGCTACAGCGGCGCGATCAGCCGCTCGTTCTCGCTGGCGGGCGAGATCGACGACGCCAAGGCAACGGCAAAATATCAGGACGGCGTGCTGACGCTGACGCTGCCGAAGAAGGCGCCGGTCGGGCAGAAGAAGCTGACGATCGGCTGATCGGGCGGCGCGGGTCGCCCTGACGAAGCATCCGGCGCGCGGCGCGATCCGCGATCCGCGCGCCGTTGGCGTTCCGTCGTGCGAGTCTTCGCGGCGCGGCGCGGCGCATGGCATGTGTGGCGCGTCGCGCATTGGCGATTTCACGACAAGGCGGCCCGGCCTTCGTCAGGCGACGCACCGGCAGGCCGCGACGCGCGACGTGACGCGTCCGTTGACCTGCGTCAGCGATTCCAGGCCGCGCGTGTGCAAATCTGGAAGGGTGCGGCTGACAGGCACGCCGCGGCTCACGGGAGTGCAGGCGATGAAAACCGACAGGCAGTTGAAGCAGGACGTGCAGGACGAACTGGCGTCCGACCCGGCGATCGACGCGACGCGAATCGGTGTCGAGGTGGCCGACCGGATCGTGACGCTGTCGGGGCACCCGCCGAGCTATGCGGAGAAACTGGCGATCGAGCGCGCGGCGAACCGCGTGGGCGGCGTCAGGGCGCTCGTCGTCGACCTGACCGTGCATCTGCCGAACGACGACGTCCGCACCGACGAGGACATCGCGAACGCGGTGCGCTCGGTGCTGCACTGGACGGTCGGACTGCACGACGAGGCCGTCAAGGTGCAGGTCGAGCACGGCTGGATCACGTTGTCCGGCAGGGTCGAGTGGGCCTACCAGAGCCATCTGGCCGTGCGGACGATCTCGCAGATGCACAGCGTGACCGGCGTGACCGACCATATCGCCGTGCGGGGAGCGGTCGACTCGGCCGACATCGGCGGCAGCATCAGGCGCGCGATCCTGCGCCATGCCGAGCGCGAGGCGAAACACATCGGCGTGGAGGTGCGCGACGGCACCGTGCGGCTGACCGGCAAGGTCGGCTCGTTCGCCGAGCGCAAGGCCGTGCGCGGGGCCGCGTGGTCGGCGCGCGGCGTGCGCGCCGTCGTCGACGACCTGGTGGTCGAGTAACGCAGGCGGGTCGCGGCCGGATGAGGCGTCCGCGTGGAAACGCGGGCGTCTACGCAGGCGTCAAACGACGCGGCGATCAGGTGAGTTAAGCGATGCGGACGGATGGGGCGATGGCGATCGGGAAGGCCGCCATCGAAACGGGCGGCTACCGTGGCAGGAGCCGCATGACGCGCGTATCGCCGGACGGTACGGGCGAGCGCGCGTTTGCGCCAGGCCGTACGCCCGATACCGGGCGCGCAGCCGCGATCGACGGGCCGCGCGCCGGGACGACCCGGATCGGGATGAGGCAATCGAACACGTTCATGGCCTGATGCCGGGGCGCGGTCGTTGTCGCGTCGCGGCGGCGGCACCGTGCCGCTCGTCACTCACGGCGGCGCGACCGTTCACGCCGCCTTCACGCGGCCTTGAGCGCCGACTGCTGCAGCGCCTGCGCGAAGCGGGCCAGCGTGGCGATCGATCCCGTCACGCTTTCGTACCGCTCGCGGCCGATCTGTCCGTCGAGGATCACGAGCATGCCGGCATCGCGCGCGAGGGCGACGAGCGCCAGCGTGTCGAGCGCGGGGGCGTCGGGCTGGTCGGCCTGATCGAGCGAATCGGAAAGATGGATAGCGTGGGACATGGCGACTCTCCTGTGGGTCCTGAATCCGGATACCGCGCAGCCGTGATCCGTGTCTCCAGTATCGTGGCCGCGCCGGCGCGATTCAATCGGCATGCCCCGAAGCTGCGGTAGGAATCGTGCGCTGGGCGTCGGCGGATTCCTACACGGCACGCGTCGCCGGCGCGGCGCGGCGTCGCACCGGTCGCGTCGCGCGCCGCCGCCGCTGCGCATACCAGCAGCCGATCGCGCGCCAGATGTCGGGCGCGGATTCGCAGTACGTGAACAGGTCGAGGTCGCGACGGTCGATCATCCCTTCGTCCGCGAGGAAGGCCAGGTCGATCGCGCGGCGCCAGTACGCCTCGCCGACGAGGACGACCGGCAGCGGCGCGATCTTGCGCGTCTGCAGCAGCGTCAGGACTTCGAACAGCTCGTCGAACGTGCCGTAGCCGCCGGGGAAGAATACGGCCGCCTTCGCACGCTCGAGCAGGTGCAGCTTGCGGATCGCGAAATAGTGAAACCGGAAGCGCAGGCCGGGCGTGAGATACGGATTCGGCGCCTGTTCGCGCGGCAACTCGATGTTGAAGCCGATGCTCGGCGCACCGCGCTCGTAGGCGCCGCGGTTGGCGGCCTCCATGATGCCGGGGCCGCCGCCGGTGACGATGGCGAGCCGCGCGGCGCGCGTGCACCGGTCGGCGTGGGCGACGATGCGGCCGAATGCGCGTGCGACGCGGTAATACGCGCTGAGTTCGACGAGCCGGCTCGCCTCTGCGACGGCGCGCCGCCGGCCGGCGTCGTGCGGGTGCGCGGCGAGCAGCCGGTTCGCTTCGTCCAGCCGCGCGTGCGCGACCGTGGGGGCGACGATGCGCGTACTGCCGTAGATCACGACGGCATGGCCGATGCGCTCGCTCTGCAGGCGCTCCTCGGCTTTCCAGTAGTCGAGTTGCAGCCGGATGCCGCGCATGCCCGCGCGCTGCAGCAGCACGGCATCGTCGTCGTCGCGCGTGCGGTTTGCGCTGCCGGCGAGCGTCCGGCGTGAGCGGCGTCGGGCGACGTCGTCGCCGACGATCGCATCGGGCCGCGAACGCGTGCGCTTGCCGCGTGCGTTCGCGGGCGTCGCGGCGGGGGCGCGTTTGACGACGGTCGACATGAGAGCTGTGGAGCCGTGGAGCCGCGGGGCCGCGAGCCGGCTACTGGCTCAACACCCATTGCACGAGCTGGTGCGCATCGTCGGCGGATAGCGGGCCGCCGCGATCCTCGGCCGACGGCATGGGCGTGTCGCCCCAGTGCGCGCGGCCGCCCACGCGCAGCTTGCGTTCCAGTTCCGTGGCGGCCGCCGGATCGCCGCGATACCGCTGTGCGATCTCGTGGAACGACGGCCCGAGGAACGCCTGGTCGGACGTATGGCAGAACATGCAGTGCTGCGCGTTGACGAGGTCGGTCGGCTCGGGCGCGGCGGTCTGCGCGGCGGCCGGGCCGGCCGTCGCGGCGATCAGGCAGAAGGCGAGGCAACGCAGGCGTTTCATGTGTTTCCTTGTCCGGATCGGGTGGGGCATCGGGTCGCCGGGTGCAATCAGGAGACGACCTCGTCGAGCGGGCGGCGCGGCGAATGCGGCGTATGCGGGCCGCGTCCGACCCGCAGCAGCAATTGCGGCTCGCCGTGCAGCCCGAGCGTGCGGCGCAGGTGGGCGCGCAGCTCGGCCGTCTCGATCGGCTGGTTCAGGTACGACGCCGTATGGCCCGCGCGCGCCGCGACGAGCAGGATGCGCTCCAGCGCCTGCCCGGCGGCGAGCCATGCGTCGCGATCGTCGCGCGCGGTCGAGATACAGACGATCAGCGGGGAGGCGCCGACGAGCTGGTGATGCAGCGCGGCCAGCCCGTTGCCGAGATCGAATGTCCGTACCGCCATCGTCACGACGGGGGCCGCGAAGTCCAGCAACGCCGGCACGCCGGCCGCGAACGCCGGCATGCCGTCGACGTGCCGGCGCGGATCGATCCAGCTCGCCAGCTCGCGCCGGAAGCGCGGGTCCGCGAATTGCTGCTGATCGGCTTGCGCAACCAGCTCGGCGACCCGCGCGCGATGCGCGACCGAGTCGATGCACGCGACTTCAGCGCCTTCCGCGACGCCGGCCGCGATCAGTTCGCGCTGGATCTCGTCCGGCACGGCGGTCGATTCGAACGGCGCGCGGGTCGTGACGCGCTCCGTAATGGCCTCGAACAGCGCACCGAGGGCCGGGTCGGCATAGCCGTCGTCGCATACCCGCACCAGCGCGAGGAGATCGGGATCGACGTCGGAAGGATAGGTGCTGATCGTGTGCGCGAGCCCGGCGTGCGCGAGTGCGACGCGCAGGTTGAGCAGCGCCGCGCCGCAGCTGATGATCAGCTCGCGGTCGAACGGATCGACCACCGGCAACGCGCGCGCGCGGTCCGCGCAGACCGCGATCGTCGGCCCGTCGACGATGAATCGCCACGGCTGCGAATTGTGGCTGGACGGGGCCAGTATCGCGCAGGCCAGCAGCGACCTCAGGTGGGCGTCGGGGCGGGTGCTTGCGGCAAGAGGGGGAACGGATATCATGCGGGCATCTCCAGGTCGCCGCGGCGGCGGCATTGCGCCATTTCATCGTGTCAGCAACCGGCCGGCGGCCGTTGACCCACGTCAAGCGCGCGTCATCGGGCCGTGCATGCACTGCTGCGGGCGACTAGCCTTGAATGCGAAGCGCGCGATCGCGCGGGGAGGCGGGCATGCTTGCGATGACGTTTGACGGCGCGACGCCGCATTTGCGCGAGGCGCATGTGCCGGACCCGTTGCCGGCGGCGGGACAGTTGCTGATCGACGTGCACGCATGCGGCGTCTGCCGGACCGATCTCCACGTCGTCGACGGCGAGCTTGCGCATCCGAAGCTGCCGCTGATCCCGGGGCACGAAATCGTCGGCACCGTGCGCGTGCTCGGCGCGGGCGTGACGGGTTTTTCCGTCGGCGACCGGGTGGGCGTGCCGTGGCTCGGCTCGACGTGCGGCGAGTGCGCGTATTGCGCGTCCGGCCGCGAAAATCTCTGCGACCGCCCGGGATTCACCGGCTATACGATCGACGGCGGCTATGCCGAATGCACCGTCGCCGACCACCGGTATTGCGTGCACCTGCCGCGGCGCTACGGCGACCTCGAGGCCGCGCCGCTGCTGTGCGCCGGCCTGATCGGCTACCGGACCTTGCGCATGGCCGGCGATGCGCGCCGCGTCGGCATCTACGGCTTCGGCGCGGCGGCTCATCTCGTCGCGCAGGTCGCGCATCGCGAGGGGCGCAAGGTGTTCGCGCTGACGAAGCCCGGCGATACCGTCGCGCAGCAGCTCGCGCGGTCGCTGGGCGCGGCCTGGGCCGGCGGCAGCGACGAGGCGCCGCCGGAGCCGCTCGACGCCGCGCTGATCTTCGCGCCGGTGGGCGCGCTCGTGCCGGCCGCGCTGCGCGCGCTCGACAAGGGCGGGATCGTCGTATGCGGCGGCATCCACATGAGCGACATCCCCGGCTTCCCGTATGCGTGGCTGTGGGGCGAACGCCGCATCGCGTCGGTGGCCAACCTGACGCGCGCGGATGCCGCCGGATTCATGCGGATCGCCGATGCGATGCCGTTGCGGGTCGAGGCCGTGCGCTACGCGCTGGCCGACGCGAACCGCGCGCTCGACGATCTGCGCGCGGGGCGGGTGTCGGGGGCGGCGGTGCTGGGCATGCGCGGCTGAGCCGTGCGCCCGCTCGCCGCCGGATCAGATCCGTGCGAGGCCTTCCGGATCGACGATGCGGATCTGCTTGCCTTGCGCGGCGACGAGGCCGTTGTGCTGGAACTTCGACAGCATGCGGCTGACCGTCTCGAGCTTCATCCCGAGATACTCGCCGATCTCGTCGCGCGTCATCCGCAGCACGAACTCGGCGGCGGAGTAGCCGCGCGCCTTGAAGCGGGCGGACAGGTTCAGCAGGAACGCGGCCACGCGCTGCTCGGCGCTCATCGTGCCGAGCAGCAGCATCAGCGCCGATTCGCGGACGATCTCGCCGCCCATCATCTGGTACACGTGATGCTGCATCGACCGCACCTCGCGGCACAGCTGCTCGAGCTGGCCGAACGGAATGATGCACACCGTGCTGTCCTCGAGCGCGATCGCGTCGCCGTTGTGGCGGCCGTCGTGCACGCCGTCGAGGCCGAGCGATTCGCCGACGATCTGGAAGCCGGTGATCTGCTCGTCGCCGTCGCGATGCATCACGACGGTCTTGAACGATCCGGTGCGCACCGCATAGATGCTGCTGAAGGCGTCGCCCGCGCGAAACAGCGTTTCGCCGCGCCTGACGTGGCGCGTCGTGCAGATCATCGCGTCGACCCGCGCGAAATCGGCGGGCGTCAGTTCCTGGGGCATGCAGACGGTGCGCAGCGTGCAGGACGAACAGCGCGACGACGTGCGCTTCGGCTGGTCGGTTCGCTGGACCGGATGCAGCGGAATGAAGGGGCGTAACGGCACGTTCGTCGGGACATCGGCATGGCTCGGCATGATCTGCTCCGTTGGGTGGTGGCCGCGCGTGGCATGGGCACGGTTGCGCTGGCCGCCGTACAGGCGGGAGGGAGGTCGCCGCCCTCGTCTGGTCGGCGCCGCATGGGGGCGGCGCAACGGCGATGCCGTCGTGACTGGACGGCATCGCCGGGCTGCTCCGGGAGGCGCGCGTTCGTTTTGCTTGATGGTGAGTATGGACGGGCGGCCGCGCGATTGAAATCAGCGGAGCTTGAAGATGCGGTAAGTGATCGGGAAGGCGTGTAGGGCAATTCCTACAAGGGTGCGGCGGTTTGACGCGCTCAACCCGCGTCGGGGTCGTCGAACAGCGTGTGACGCATCGCATAGCGCACGAGCGCCGTGTCGTTCGGCAACTGCATCTTCTCGAGTATCCGCGTCTTGTACGTGCTGATGGTCTTGACGCTGACGCCGAGCGCCTGGGCGATTCCGGAAATCGACTCGCCGGCGGTGACGCGCCGGAACACGTCGAACTCGCGGTCGGACAGGCGCTGGTGCGGCAGCAGATCGGTCGGCTCGTTGAGACTCTGCGCGAACTGCTCGGCCATCGTCAGGCTGACATAGACGCCGCCGGCCGCGATCCTGGTCAGCGCCGCGACCAGCTCGGCGCTGGCGCTTTCCTTGGTCATGTAGCCGGACGCGCCGGCGCGGAACGCGCGCACCGCGTATTGCTGCTCGGCGTGCATCGTCAGCACGAGGATCTGCAAGGCCGGTTTCTCGTCCTTGATCTGTCTGATGAGTTCGATGCCGTTGCGGCCCGGCATCGACAGGTCGAGCACCAGCACGTTCGCCGCGGCGTCGCGCGCGAGCGCGAGCGTGGAAGCGCTGTCGCACGCTTCGCCGGCGACCTCGAAGCCGCTGGCGTTCTGCAGGATGTGCCGCAGGCCGTCCCTGACGAGGGTGTGGTCGTCGGCGATGAGTACCCGGATCATGGCAATGCGTCCTTCGCCGGATCGCGTGGCGCGGCCCACGCGGCGGCCTTCGTCGAACCTGTTCGCGGACGGGCGCCCGCCATCGTCCGGCGATCGGCGGCCGTCATGATGGCCGCCGCCGATGACCGGACGATGTCCGTCGTCGTCGGGGCGGGATCGGCACGGTATCCGGCGCCCCAACGGGAAGGAGATGGTGCGCCCGTTGCCGGCGCTCGCCAATCGGTACCGATGCGGAGGGTCGGCGCGCTGTCCGACGTCGGCAGCGGCTGTATCGACCGGCGCGCGCCGCCGCCGCGTGCGGGGTGGACCTGATCGCGATGGAGGCGCATGGCCGCCGCGGCATGCGCTGCGCGCTGGCCGGCAGCGTGGCCGAATTGCTGGCGGACAGCGCACCGCGGATCGGCCGGCGCCGGTCGTGCGGGAGGGGACCGGAGCCGGCGCAGCGGCGCGGTGATGCACGAGGCGGCTGTGGGCGGCCGCCCCGGTTGCGTTCGCCGGGTGTCAGTGAGACAGCAGGACCGGCACCGTCATCGTCTCGAGGATCGTGCGCGTCGCGCCGCCCAGCACGCGTTCGTGCGCGCGGGTGTGACTGTACAGGCCCATCACGAGCAGGTCCGCATGCAGGTCGGTCGCCCGGTTCAGCAGCGTCGCGCCCACGCCGACCGCCCGCTCGCGCGGCGTCGCCGAGAACGACGCGCGCACGCCGTGCCGTTCGAGATACGCGGCCACGTCGACGCCCGCCGGCGTCCTGTCCGGATCGGGCTGCCCGCGCACGACCGTCTCGACGTTGACGAAGCGCGCCCGCGCGAGCAGCGGCAGCGCATCGGCCACCACGCGCGCGGCTTCGCGTCCGCCGTCCCAGCCGATCAGCACGTTCTCGCCGAACGTGCGCACGTCGCCGGCATACGGCACGACGATCGCCGGGCGGCCGCTGGCCATCACGACGTCCTCGATGAAATGGCGCGCCACGTAGGTCATCCGGTCGTCGGGATCTTCCTGGCCCAGGATCAGCAGGTCCGCATGTCGCGCATGCAGGATCGCGGCGTCGGTCGCGTTGCCCGCCGGCGCCTGCCACTCGACGCTGCGCCCCGCGCGTTCGGCGGCCGTCAGGAAGCGCGTTTCCGCGTCCTTGCAGCGCTGGTCGCACAGGCGCTCGTAGACGGCCAGTTTCAGCGGCTCGTCGGGCCGCCGCAACGGCTCGAAGAGGTCCTGGCAGACCACGTAGAGACCGATCAGGTGCGCGTTCCAGCGCGCCGCGAGTTCGAGGGCGAGGTCGACGCGCGTCGTGCAGCGTTCGCTGTCGTCGAGGTGGACGAGCAGGGTCTTGTAGCTCATGACGGCTCCTTTTCGGTCGAGGCGGCGGCCGCTTCGGCAGGGTGCGCCGCCGGGCAGTTCGCCGGAATCATCAGCACCGGGCGCGGGGACAGGCGCAGCACGCGCTCGGCCACGCTGCCGAGGAACAGGCGCTGAAAACCGCGCCGGCCGTGCGTGCCCATCACGATCAGGTCGGCCTTGAGCTCGTCGGCCAGGCCGACGATCCGGTGCGGGACGTCTTCGCCCGCCGGCGCGACGTCGACAATCTGCGGCGTGCCGGCCACGTCGCGCGCCTTCATGCGTCGCGCGGCGTCGTCGGTCACGCGCAGCCCTTCCTCGCGAAACGCGTCGATCAGGATCGACGGGTCGTAGCCGTACGTGTCGTAGGCCGGCACGAGGAAGTCGACGACGTAGACGGGCGTCAGCCGCGCACCCGTCTCGGACGCGAGCGTCAGCGCGGCATCGAGGGCGCGGGACGACGTGTCGCTGCCGTCGAGCGCCACCAGAATGTTCGAGTACATGGCGTTTCCCCTGTACGGATGTCGATGCACCCATCATCGGCGCGCGCGGGTCGATCGCGCTGATCTGGATCAAGCCTGGATCAAGCGCCGCGGCGGCCGCGCGGCACGCGCGCCGCATCGCGGCATCGCGGCATCGCGGCATCGCGGCATCGCCGTCGACCGCCGGCGCCGCGAAACGTGCACCGCCCCGCGCGGCGCAATGCGCGGGCGCAGGCGGCGCGTTCAGTGCGACATCAGCACCGGCAGCGTCATCGACGCGAGCACCGTGCGCGTGGCGCCGCCCATCGCCAGCTCGCGCCAGCGCGAGTGGCCGTAGGCGCCCATCACGAGCAGGTCCGACCCCGTTTCGTAGGCGCGCGACAGCAGCGTGTCGCCGACCGGCGCGCCCGCGCCGGCGTCGATGTCGAGCACGTTCACGTCGGGCGCGTGGCGCGCCAGCATCAACGCGGCGTCGGCGGCCGGAATGCGCGTGGCCGCTGCTTCCGACGCGCCGTCGACCACGGCGACGACCGTCGTGCGCTTCGCATGCGCGAGAAAGGGGATCGCGTCGTGCGCGGCGCGGGCGGCTTCGCGGCTGCCGTCCCACGCGACCATCACCCGTTCGCCGACCGACGGGAAGGTGCCGGTGTACGGGACGAACAGCACCGGACGCCCCGCGGTCAGCACGAGGTTCTCCGGAAACTGGTCGTCGATGAAGGTCTCGGGATCGTTCGGGTCGCTCTGGCCGGCGATCACGAGGTCGGCCAGGCGCGCGGCGCGCGGCACGGCCAGATTGGCGCGCTCGTCCGCGCGGACCCACGCGGCCGGCACCTTCGCGCGGGCCGCTTCCGCATGGAACAGGCGCTCCAGCGCGGCGAGCCGTTCGTCGCGCTGCTCCCGATGCGCGCGGAAATAATCGGCGGAACCGGCCATCACGTAGAACGAATGGGGTTCGGGCGTGTAGACCGCGAACAGCCCGGTCAGGTGCGCGCCGAAGTGACGGGCGAGACGCAGTGCGAACTCGAGGCGCGCATGCGCACGGGTACTCGTATCGAGGTGGACGACCATGCTCTTGTAGCTCATCGGAATCGCTCCATCGACGGGAGATCCGCCGGTGCAATCCAGTCTACGAAGCGGGCTGTCCGCGCGCTTGACTCAGATCAACGGGCGCCGCGCGCCGCGGCCGCACAGTGAAGCGGTCGCGATGCCGATGCCGGGCAGGCGGCGCAAGTCGGATGCGAACCCATGGACCGGATCGAAGGAGGGAAGACGATGAGCCCCCACGCGTTGACGACGCCGAACGACGCCTGCCGCGCAGGCTGCGACCTCGCGTTGCGCATGGCCGCGCTGGAGCGCGACTGGCGGCATGAATGGCATGCCCTGGCCGGGCGGCGCATCGAACGGGATCGCGACGCGGTGCACCGGCTGCAGCAGGCGCTCGCGGACACGCAGGAGTGGACGGCCTTCGGCGATGCGGCGAGCCAGGTGTGGCGCGACTACGCGATCGCCAGCGTCGCGATCTGGCAGGACGCCGTCGAGCTGTGCATGCGCGGGCAGTTCGAGCGGGCCGGCGCATGGCGCACATGGCTGCGCGACTACGGCGCCGCCGCACTGTCGCGCGGCCAGACCGACTGGTTGCCCGATCTCGGGCGGCTGGCCGTGGTCAACGAGGCGAGCATGCCGTGGCGGGACTGGATGGCCGCGTTCGAGCTCGGCATCGCCGAAGCCGCCGACGCGCGCGACGGGGCTGCCGCCGTGCGGCGTCTCGGCGGCGGCGGAGCCGCGCAGGAGCACGATCATGTCCGCTGAGCGCGTCGCGTTCGTCACGGGCGGGATGGGCGGCCTCGGCGCCGCGATCAGCCGCCGCCTGCACGAGGCCGGCATGAAGGTGGCGGTGTCGCACACCGAACGCAACGACCACGTCGCAACCTGGCTCACGCGCGAACGCGAGGCGGGCCGCACGTTTCATGCGTACGAGGTCGACGTCGCCGACTACGATTCGTGCCAGCACTGCGCGGCGCGCGTGCTGGCCGAGTTCGGCCGCGTCGACGTGCTCGTCAACAATGCCGGCATCACGCGCGACGCCACCTTCGTGAAGATGACCAAGGGCATGTGGGATGCGGTGCTGCGCACCAATCTCGACAGCATGTTCAACATGACGAAGCCGTTCGTGCCCGGCATGATCGACGCCGGCTTCGGGCGGATCGTGAACGTCGGCTCCGTGAACGGTGAGCGGGGCGCGTACGGGCAGGCGAACTACGCGGCCGCGAAGGCCGGCATCCACGGCTTCACGAAGGCGCTGGCGCTCGAACTCGCGCGGCACGGCATCACCGTCAACACGGTGGCGCCGGGCTACCTGGCCACCGCGATGCTCGAATCGGTGCCGCAGGACGTGCTCGATACGAAGATCCTGCCGCAGATTCCGGCCGGGCGTCTCGGCGAACCGGACGAAATCGCCGCGCTCGTCGCGTTCCTGTGTTCCGATGCGGGCGCGTTCGCGACCGGCGCGGAATTCGACGTCAACGGCGGCATGTACATGCGATGAAAGCCGCCGTCATCCGCACGCCGTTCCCGCGCGAATCGGGGCCGCCGCCGAATCGGGACGGGCAGGCGCCGGGTCGGGCCGAAGGCCCGGCGGGCGCGCTGTCGCCGGCCGAGCAGTGGAACCGCGCGACGCATGCGAACGTCGCGGCGCTGACCTTCGGGCTGTCGCCCGCGTCGCTGGCACTGGCCGTGCTCGACTGGGGCGCGCATCTGGCCGTGGCGCCGGGCAAGTGCTTCGAGCTGGCGATGCAGGCCTGGCTGACAGCAGCGCCGACGATGGTGACGACAGCGACAGCGACAGCGACAGCGACAGCGACAGCGGACGCCGGTGCGGCGATCGATGCGGACGCCGACGGGCTGGCCGTGCATGCCGGCGACGCCGATCCGCGTTTCGCCGCGCCCGAGTGGGCCGGCTGGCCGTTTCGCGCATATCGCGACGGCTTCCTGTCGATCCAGCGCTGGTGGCGCGATGCGACTCGCGGCGTGCCGGGCGTCGAGCGGCACCATGAGGCGCTGGTCGGCTTCGCCGCGCGTCAATGGCTCGACGCCTGCTCGCCCGGCAATTTCCTGGCGACCAATCCGGTCGCGCTCGACGCGACGCTGCGCAGCGGCGGCGCGAATCTCGCGGCGGGCGCCCGGCACTGGCTCGACGACGCGAACGCGCTGATCGATCGCGCGTGCGGCACGCGTAAGCGCGACGCCCGGGCGTATCTGCCGGGGCGCGACGTGGCGATCACGCCGGGCCGGGTCGTGTGGCGCAACGCGCTGTGCGAGCTGCTGCAGTACGACCCGGCGACGCCCCGCGTGGCGCGCGAGCCGATCCTGATCGTGCCGTCGTGGATCATGAAGTACTACATCCTCGATCTGCAGCCGCATCATTCGCTGATCCGCTTCCTGGTCGAGTCCGGCCATACCGTGTTTGCCGTGTCGTGGCGCAACCCCGGCGGGGAGGCGCGCGATCTCGGGCTCGACGACTATCTGCGCGACGGCTGCCTGGCCGCGCTCGACGCCGTCCGGTCGATCTGCGGCGAGCCCGTCCACGCGACCGGCTACTGCCTCGGCGGCACGCTGCTGGCGATCGGCGCGGCGGCGCTCGCGCGCGACGGGCGGCAACACGAAGCACTGCGATCCGTCACGTTGCTGGCGGCCGAGACCGATTTCAGCGAACCCGGCGAGCTGGGCCTGTTCATCGACGCGAGCGAACTGTCCGCGCTCGATGCGCTGATGTGGCGGCAGGGCTACCTGGATGGCGCGCAGATGTCGGCCGCGTTCGAGCTGCTGAACGCGCGCGACCTGATCTGGTCGCGGATGATGAGCGAATACCTGCTCGGCAAGCGCACCAAGCCGAACGACCTGATGTCGTGGAATGCGGACACCACGCGCATGCCGTATCGCATGCATACCGAATACCTGACGCAGCTGTTCCTCGACAACGATCTCGCCGCCGGCCGCTACTGCGTCGACGGGCGGCCGGTCGCGTTGTCGGATCTCGACGTGCCGACCTTCGCGGTCGGCACCGAGCGCGACCACGTGTCGCCGTGGCGCTCAGTCTACAAGCTGCACCTGCTGACGCATCACGCATTGACCTTCGTGCTGACGGCGGGCGGCCACAACGCGGGCATCGTGTCGGAGCCCGGTCATGCGGGACGCCACTACCGCTGCGCGACCCGCGAAGCCGGCGCGCCGTATCGCAGTCCGCACGATTTCGTGCGCGACACGCCGGTGGTCGACGGATCGTGGTGGACGTGCTGGCGCGACTGGCTGCACGCCCGCTCGTCGGGCGACGTGCCGGCCCGCACGCCGGCCGCCGGACTCGCCGCCGCGCCCGGCACGTATGTGCTCGAAACCTAAACGGGCGCGTGTCGCCGGAGCATCCGGCTGCACGCGCCGGCCCCGCCGGTTGCCGCGCGCGGGCGCTCAACGCGGCGCTGCCGCCCGCCCGCGAATGCGCGGCGACGCCGGCCGGCATGCGCCGGTCCCGATGAACGAACGCATCACCTTTTCGATGGAGCAATCACGATGAAAGCACTCGTCTACCACGGCCCCGGGCACAAGACGCTCGAGGAACGGCCCCGGCCCGAACTGCAGTCGCCCACCGACGCGATCGTCCGCGTGACGCGCACGACGATCTGCGGCACCGACCTGCACATCCTCAAGGGGGATGTGCCGACGTGCGAACCCGGCCGCATTCTCGGCCACGAGGGCGTCGGGGTCGTCGACCAGGTCGGCGCGGCGGTCGACGCGCTGAAGCCGGGCGATCACGTGCTGATTTCCTGCATCTCGTCGTGCGGCCGCTGCGAATATTGCCGCCGCGGCCTGTACTCGCACTGCACGACGGGCGGCTGGATCCTCGGGAACAAGATCGACGGCACGCAGGCCGAGTACGTACGCATCCCGCATGCGCAGACGAGCCTCTACCGGATTCCGCCGGGCGCGGACGAGGACGCGCTCGTGATGCTGTCCGACATCCTGCCGACCGGGTTCGAATGCGGCGTGCTGAACGGCAAGGTGCAGCCGGGCTGCTCGGTCGCGATCGTCGGCGCGGGCCCGATCGGGCTGGCGGCGTTGCTGACCGCGCAGTTCTACTCGCCCGCGCGGATCATCATGATCGATCCGGACAGCAACCGGCTGGACGTGGCGCGGCGCTTCGGCGCGACCGACTGCCTCGACGGGCGCAGCGGCGAGCCGGTGGCGGAAGTGATGAAGCTGACCGACGGCGTCGGCGTGGATTGCGCGATCGAGGCGGTCGGCATTCCGGCGACGTTCGAGATGTGCACGTCGCTCGTGGCGCCGGGCGGCGTGGTCGCGAACGTCGGCGTGCACGGCGTCAAGGCCGACCTGCACCTCGAGAAGCTGTGGGATCGCAACATCTCGATCACGACGCGGCTGGTCGACACGGTCAGCACGCCGATGCTGCTGAAGACCGTGAGCGCCGGGCGTCTCGATCCGAACCACCTGATCACGCACCGGTTCTCGCTCGGCGACGTCGAGCGTGCGTACGACACGTTCAGCCGCGCGGCGCAGACCCATGCGCTGAAGGTCATCATCCAAGTCGGCTGACGGCGTATGGCGTATGGCGTATGGCGGGAACCGCGTGCGATGTCCGGTTCCCGCCGCGCCGGGGGTGCGTTGTCGTCAGGATGAAAGCACGGCAGGGGCCTGCGTGCCGCCGGAGTCGATCGCGTCGAGATCGACGCACTGCGCGTACTCCGGCACCTCGCACGGCCAGTGCAGCCGCTCCGCGATGCGCCGCCGCAACGCATCGGCCGCCGCCGGTTCGCCGTGCGTGACGAAGGTCCGCACGGGCGCGCGCTGCATCGTGCCGAGCCAGCGGAGAATCTCCTCGTAGTCGGCATGCGCGGAGAGTGCCGCGATCGATTCGACCTGCGCGCGCACGCGCACGTACTCGCCGTGAATCTTCAGCGTCGGCTCGTGCGCGGCCAGTGCCGCGCCGCGCGTGCCGGCCGCCTGGTAGCCGACCAGCGCGATCGTGTTGCGTGCGTCGGGCGCGTAGCGGCTCAGGTGGTGCAGCACGCGGCCGCCCGTCGCCATCCCGCTGCCGGCGATGATGACCATCGGGCCGCGATGGTCGGCGATCGCCTTCGACTGCTCGACCGACCGGATCATCGTCGCCGCCTGGCCGAGCGCGTTCGCTTCGGACAGGGTCAGCCGGTGTTCGAGGAGATGGTGGCGATAGATCTCGGTCACGTCGGTCGCCATCGGGCTGTCGACGAACACCGGGACGCGCGCCATCCGGCCGGACGCCTTCAGGCGTGCGATGTAGTGCAGGATTTCCTGCGCGCGGCCGACGGTGAAGCACGGCATCACGACGACACCGCCGCGCGCGAAGGTCTTGTCGAACAGCGCGGCCAGTTCACTTTCGGGGTCCGAATCCGGATGCAGCCGGTCGCCGTACGTCGATTCGACGACCAGGTAGTCCGCATGCGCGGGCGGCAGCGGCGGCTGCATGATCGGGTCGCGATAGCGGCCGAGATCGCCCGAGAACGCGAGCACCTTGTGATCCCAGTGCACCACGACGCTCGCCGCGCCGAGGATGTGCCCGGCCGGCAGCAGGCGGAACGCCAGGTCGCCGCCCAGCGCGGTGCACTCGTCGAAGGCGACGGGCGTCAGCAGGCGCAGCGCGCGCTGCGCGTCGTCCAGCGTGTAGAGCGGTTGCGCCGGATGATGCTTCGAATAGCCGTGGCGGTTCGCGAACTCGGCTTCCTCCTCCTGCAGCCGCGCGCTGTCGCGCAGCATGATGTCGCAGAGTTCGGCCGTGGCCGTCGTGCAGTACACCGGCCCGCGAAACCCGTCGCGCGCCAGCACCGGAAGATAGCCGGTGTGGTCGATGTGCGCGTGCGTGAGCACGACCGCGTCGAGCGTGCCGGGCGCGAGCGGCAGCGGGCGCCAGTTGCGCAGCCGCAGGTTCTTCGTGCCCTGGAACAGGCCGCAGTCGACCAGCACGCGCCGGTTGCCGTGCTCGATCAGGTACTTCGAGCCGGTCACGGTTTCGGTCGCGCCGAGAAAGGTCAGTTTCATGGATCGCCTCGCCGGCAAGGGGAGCAGTGAATCGATTACAGCGCGGACGAACCCGGAACGGTTGATGGAAATCAGGAATTGCCGGATTCGGCGGCAGGAAGGGCGCGGTTCGCGTCGTGGCGCGTCGCCGCGCCGGCTTGACGCCGGTCAACGTCCGGGCCGGGCGGTGGCATGATAGTGATTGCATGCGCGAATGCGATGTCGTGACCCCGCTGTCCGCGCATGCCGCGTACGCAACGCGCGGCGGGATCACGACGCTTTCGGAGCGGACTCATCATGACGTTGATCGCCAACCTGGACGGCGCGCGGACCGGCTACCGGCTGTGCTTCGTCCGCCGGCCCTGGGCGTGGTTCACCTGTCTGCCGCTCGACCTGCAATGCGGCGAACGCTGGGCCGACGCGCCTTACCAGGACGCCGCGCAACCCCCTTACAGCGATTCGCGCGCGCAGCTGCTGCGCGTGGCGTTCGACGCGCCGCGCCTGCTGACGCCCGAAGCCGGGCGCCACGGGCACGCGTGGAGCGTCGAGCAGATCAACGGCGGCGCGGTGCCGTGGCTGCGCAGCGAGGAATTCGTCGACGCGATGAAGCTGGCCGTGCCGGCCGGCGCGACGCTCACCGAATTCGTCGAGACGATCGAGGCCGCCGGCGGCACCGTCTACGGCCCGCTCGGCTGGGCGGAGCTGCCGCCGTGGCAGCAGCCCGGCATCGTGACGCCTGCCGGAACGGGCTGAGCGCCCGCGCAGGCGTTTCAGCCGGTGTCGCTCCAGCCGCCGCCGGGTGCGACGAACACGACGTAGAACGCGACGCTTCCCGCAGCCGCAGCCGCAGCCGCAGCCGCAGCCGCAGCAGCAGCCGCCGCGCGACCGCCGGCAGCCACGCCAGGGCCGGCCTGGCCGTATTGCCTGTCGGCGACCGGAAGCGGCCCGTAGCCTTCGCTTCCCGCGTCGCAGCCGGCCTGCGCGAGCGCCAGCGCGTCGCGTGCCGATCCCCGGCACGCTCGACCCGCGTCGACGGACTCCGCATCGACGGACGAACCCGTGCGCCGCGCGGGCGATCGGACGATTACGCCATCTGGCCGATCGTCTTCCGGAACCGCATCAGCGACAGCGCGAACAGCGCGCATCCGATCGCGAACAGCACCGCGAACTGCATCCAGACCGCGTCGAGGCCCGCGCCCCGATACAGGATGCGTTGCGCCAGCTCGACGAAATGCGTGGTCGGCGCGGCCAGCATGATGTCCTGGACGGCCAGCGGCATGCTTTCGCGCGGCGTGAGCCCGCCCGACAGCAACTGCAGCGGCAGCAGCACGAGCACCAGCAGCATGCCGAACTGCGGCATGCTGCGCACGAGCGTCGCGAGAAAGATGCCCATCGACGTCGTCGCGAACAGGTGCAGCGCCATCCCGGCGACGAACAGCGGGATCGACCCCGGAATCGGAACGTGCAGCGCGCCGTT
This sequence comes from Burkholderia paludis, assembly GCF_000732615.1. Taxonomy (GTDB): domain Bacteria; phylum Pseudomonadota; class Gammaproteobacteria; order Burkholderiales; family Burkholderiaceae; genus Burkholderia; species Burkholderia paludis. Next base: position 6,471 of record NZ_JPGL01000066.1, on the reverse strand, counting down.
CACGACCAGCGTCAGCGACGCGACGGCCGCCACCGTGACGACCAGCCCCATCGACCACACCTTCGCGAGCATGATTTCCGCGGCGGTCACCGGCATCACCAGCAGATGCTCGATCGTGCCGTGCTCGCGCTCGCGGATCAGCGCGGCCCCGGTGAGGATCATCGACAGCATCGTCACGTTGTTGATCAGCTCCATCAGCGCGCCGAACCACACTTCGTCGAGATTCGGGTTGAAGCGCATCCGCAGCGCCAGATCGACCGGAGGCAACGACGCGCCGCGATAGCGCCGCACGAACGCGTCGATCTCGCCCGACACGATCTGCTGGACGTATCCCGCGCCGGTAAACGCCTGGGTCATGCGGGTCGCGTCGACGTTGAGCTGGATCGTGGCAGGGCGGCCGGCGAGCACGTCGCGCTGGAAATCCGGCGGAATGTCGAGCGAGAACGTGTAGTCGCCGTTGTCGAGGCCGCGATCGGCTGCGCGCGCGTCGACCAGCGGGGGCGGCGCGAACTGCGGCGGGAAGAACGCCGCGGCGATCCGCGCGGACAGCGGCGAGGCGTCCTCGTCGACGAGCGCGATCGGCACCTTGTGCAGCGTCTCCGGGCGCGCGGTGGCGGCGACGTAGATCGACGCGCTGAATGTGTAGACGATGAGCGCGAGCAGGATCGGGTCGCGCGCGAGGCTCCAGAGTTCCTTGACCCCGAGCCGGAAAATGACGAGCAGGCGCGACATGGTCAGCGCTCCTGTTTGCGCAGCAGGATGCCGGTCATGACCAGGATGACCGGCGCCGCCGCGAGCAGCGGCCAGAACTGCGACGACAGGTCGCCGAAGCCGAGCGCCTTGTTGAACACCCCGCGGCTGATCGCGAGCATGTAGGTGGCCGGATAGACCGTGCCGACCCACTTGCCGGCGCCTTCCAGCGACGACAGCGGCGTGAGCAGCCCCGAGAACTGCACGACGGGTATCAGCGTGCCGACGATCGTCATGAAGATCGCGGCGATCTGGCTGCGCGTGAAGGTCGACGCGAACAGCCCGATGCCGGTGGCCACCACGTTGAAAATCAGCACGGCGGCCGCGAGCGTCATGAAGCTGCCCTTGATCCGCACGCCGAACGCGACGTCCGCCAGCACGACCATCAGCAGGAAGTTCAGCATGGCCAGCATCACGTAGGGCGCCTGCTTGCCGAGCAGGAATTCGGCCCGCGTGACGGGCGTCACGTACAGGTTGACGATCGACCCCAGCTCGCGTTCGCGGACCACGGCGAGCGCCGTCAGCATCGCGGGCAGCATCAGCAGCAGCATCGGCATGATGGCCGGAATCATCGCGGGCAGGCTCCTGACGTCGGGGTTGTAGCGATAGCGCACGGCGATCTCGACCGCCGGGGCGAGCGACGCGCCGAGCCGGCGCTTCGCCTGGTCGCGCAGCCAGTTCTCGTGCATGCCGGCGACGTAGCCGCGGATCGTCTCGGCGCGCATCGGCATCGCGCCGTCGACCCACGCGCCGATCTCGACGCGCCGGCCGTGCGCGACGTCGCGGGCGAACCCGGGCGGAATCTCGATCGCGAGCGACAACTGGCCGTTGCGCATGCGGCGGTCGATGTCGCGCTCGTCCGCAAGCGGCGCGCGCGGCACGAAGTAGCGGGAGCCGGCGAGATTCTGCGCATAGTCCTGGCTCAGGATCGACTGGTCCCGGTCGAGCACCGCGAACGTCAGGTTGTCGACGTCGAGACTGATGCCGATGCTGATGACGCACATCAGGACCAGCGATCCGAACAGCGCGAGCGTCGCGCGCAGCGGGTCGCGGCGCAGCTCCAGCACTTCGCGCCACAGGTAGCTGCCCGCCCGCGCCGCGCTGAACCACGGGCCGGCGCGGCCGGCGCCGCCGTCCGTGCCGGCTTCGGCGCCCGGTTCGGCGCTCGTTGCGTCGGCAGGCGGCGCGGCGAGCCAGCCCGCGTCGTCGTCGGCGTCCGTCGGGACGCTGTCCGCGCGCTGCGCATCGGTCAGGTACGCGATGAACGCCTCTTCGAGCGTGCCGGCGCCGCGCGTGCGGACGAGTTCTGCCGGTGCGGCGCTGGCGAGCACGCGGCCCGCGTGCATCAGCGAGATGCGGTCGCAGCGCTCGGCTTCGTTCATGAAGTGCGTCGAAATGAAGATCGTGACGCGGTCGTGCCGCGCAAGCTCGATCATCAGCCGCCAGAAATCGTCCCGTGCGACCGGATCGACGCCGGACGTCGGCTCGTCGAGGATCAGCAGCTCGGGCTTGTGCACCATCGCCACCGCGAGCGACAGCCGCTGTCGCATGCCGAGCGGCAGGCGCTCGGGCAGCGCGTCGAGCGCGCCGGCCAGCCCGAAGCGCTCGACCATCTCGGCGACCCGCGCCGGCACGTCCGCCTCCGGCACGCCGAACAGGCGCGCATGCAGCACGAGGTTCTGCCGCACGGTCAGCTCGCCGTACAGCGAGAACCCTTGCGACATGTAGCCGACCCGCCGGCGCGTGTCGATATCGTCCGCGGCGACCGGCCGCCCGAACAGCGTGGCCGTGCCCTCGGACGCGGGCAGCAGGCCCGTGAGCATCTTCATCGTGGTCGACTTGCCGCAGCCGTTGGAGCCGAGGAAGCCGAAGATCTCGCCGCGCCGGATCCGCAGGCTCACGTGATCGACCGCGACGAAATCGCCGAACCGCATCGTCAGCCCGTCGGCCTCGATCGCGTAGCCGGCGGCGTCGTCGGGCTGAAACGGCGCGATCCGGATCGGCTGGTGGCCGCGCCGCTGCTCGTCCGGGAGCAGCGCGACGAACGCGTCCTCGAGCGTGGCGCACCCGGTGCGGGCCAGCAGCTCGTCGGGGCTGCCGGTGGCCAGCACCCGGCCGGCATCCATCGCGATCAGCCGGTCGAAGCGCCGCGCCTCGTCCATGTAGGCGGTCGCGACCAGCACGCTCATCGCCGGCCGCGCGGCGCGAATGCGCGCGATCAGCTCCCAGAACTGCGCGCGCGACAGCGGATCGACGCCGGTCGTCGGTTCGTCGAGGATCAGCAGGTCCGGGTCGTGGATCAGCGCGCAGCACAGGCCGAGCTTCTGCTTCATGCCGCCGGACAGCTTGCCGGCGGGGCGGTCCAGGAACGGCCGCAGGCCGGTGCTGCGCGTGAGCGCGTCGATCCGGCGGCGCCGCTCCGCCGCGTCGTGGCCGAACAGCCTCGCGAAGAACTGCAGGTTCTCCTCGACGGACAGCGTGGCGTACAGGTTCCGGCCGAGGCCTTGCGGCATGTAGGCGATGCGCCGGCAGACCTGCGCGCGATGGCGGCGCGACGACAGGTCGCCGCCGAGGGTCCGGACCTGCCCCTGCTGGATCGCGCGGGCGCCGGACACCAGCGCCAGCAGGCTCGACTTGCCGACGCCGTCCGGCCCGATCAGCCCGATCATGCGGCCGGCCGGGATGTCGAGCGTCACGTCGTCGAGCGCACATGTGTCGCCGTAGCGCAGCGAGACGCCGGACAGCCGCGCGACCGGCGCGGGGGCCGGCGGTGCCGGCGGCGCTTCGGTCGAGCCTGCGCCGGTATCGGCGGGGAGCGCCGATTTCATTGAGGCACCTTGATCGCGAGGCGATCCGGCCAGGCGGCTTGCGGGTCGACCTTCAGCCACGCGACACCCGGCAGCCCCGTCTTGACGAGCTTCAGATGGCGCTGCAGCAGATCGCGGTCGATGCGCGCCTTCACCCGGAACATCAGCTTCTGCCGTTCGGTGGCCGTCTCGACCGTCTTCGGCGTGAACTGCGCGGTGCTCGATACATACGACACGCGGGCCGGAATCACGTATTCCGGCGCGGCGTCGAGCACGATCCGCACGTCGGCGCCGAGCGGCACGCGGCCCACCACCGTCTCGGGCAGGAAGAAGGTCATGTAGACGTCCGACAGGTCGACCACGTTGAGCACCTTGCCGCCGGCGGGCAGCACCTCGCCCGATTCGGCCACGCGATACTGGACGCGCCCGTCGCGCGGCGAGGTCAGATCGCTGTCCGAAATGTCGGCCTGCACGCGTGCGACCGTCGCCTGCGCGGCCGTCACTGCAGAATGCGCCGCGACGAGCTGGGCCCGGGTCGCGTCGATCGCGGCCTGGGCGGCGTCCACCTGTGCGCGCGCCGCGTTCACGGTGGCCCGCAGGCTGCCGGCCCGCGCGCGATCGTCGTCGAGTTCCTGCAGCGACGACGCGCCGTCGCGGGACAGCGTCTCGGAGCGCGCGAGCCGCCGCGTCGCCGCGTCCAGTTCGCTTTCCCGCTGGACGACGACGGCCTCGGCCGCCGCCTTGTCGCTGCGCCGCTGCGCGACCTGCGCGTCGATGCTCGCCGCCGTGTTCACGGCCTGCTGCTCCCGGGCGCGGGCCTCGTCGAGTTGCGCCTGCAGGACGACGATGTCCATGCGCGCGAGCGGCTGGCCGGCCTTCACGAAGTCGCCTTCGTCGACGAGCATCGCGGTGACGCGCCCCGGCAGCTTGGTCGCCACATCGATCTCGGTCGCCTCGATGCGGCCGTTGCCGCTCGCCAGGCCGGCATCGGCCTGCCCGTCGCGCCAGCGCGTCCACCCGTAAAACATGATGCCGATCGCGAGCACGGCGACGCCGGCCCCGATAAGAAGAGGGCGCTTTTGGATGTTCATCGTGTGGAATCCGGATTCGTCGAATCGTTGGTCGGTGGCGTGACGGCATCGTCGCGTTCGTGCGTGGCGCCGCCGAGCGCGCCGTACAGCGCGACGCGGCTCGACAGCAGCGCACGGCGCGTCATCACCCATTGCTGTTCCGCGTTCATCAGGTCCCGCTGCGCGTCGAGCACCTCGAGGAAGCGGGTCGCGCCGCTGTCGTAGCGCAGCTTTGCGAGGCGCGCCCGTTCGGCCTGCGAGACCAGCGTGGCGTGCTCGATGCGCACCTCGTCGGCCAGCCAGTAGCGCGACGCGAGCGCGTCGGACACGTCGCGAAACGCGCGCTGCACCGTCCGTTCGTATTGCGCGAGCGCTTCGTCGCGCTGCGCGTGCGCCAGTGCGAGGTTCGAGCGGTTGCGGCCGCCGTCGATCAGCGGCAGCGTCACGTTCGGGATGACCGACCAGACGCCGGTGCCCGACGTCAGCAGGTCGTGCAGCGCGCTGCTGCCCGAGCCGATCGAGCTCGTCAACGCGATGCGCGGAAAGAACGCGGCGCGTGCCGCGCCGATGTTCGCGCGCGTCGCCTGCAGCTCGTGCTCGGCCGCGATCACGTCCGGCCGGTGGACGAGCAGCGACGACGGCAGGCCGGGGGCGAGCGACGGTGCGACGGCGCCGTCGTCGAGCGCGAGCGGCGCGCCGGCCAGATCCGGCGGCGCGCCGACCAGCAGGGCCAGCGCGTCGGCCGCCGCCGCGCGCGCCTGTTGCAGCTGGGCGCCGAGCGCTTCCGCCTGCTGCAGCAGGATGTCCGCCTGCGTCAGGTCGAGGCGCGAAATCGCGCCGGCCGCGTGGCGAAGCCGGAAGATCCGCAGCGACTCGCGCCGCGTGTCGATCGTCGCGCGGGTCAGCGCGATGCGCTCGTCGTACTCGCACAGGGTCAGGTACGCGTCCGCGACCGCGGTGATCACGCTCAAGGTCGTGGCGCGCCGCGCGGCGTCGCTCGCGAGATAGCGTTGCAGCGCCGCGTCCTTCAGGTTGCGCACGCGGCCCCAGAAATCGATTTCCCATTGCGTTTCGGCCAGCTGGACGTCGTAGACCTGGCCGATGAACGGCGTCGGCGTCAGGAAGCCGCCCGGTGCGCGAAACCGCGCATAGGCCGCGCCCGCGCCGATCGTCGGCCACTGATCCGCGCTGCGGATGCCGTAGACCGCGCGGGCCTGCCCGACGCGCGCGACAGCCGCGCGCAGGTCGCGATTGTTGGCCAGCGCCTGCGCGATCAGCGCCCGCAGACGCGCATCGACGAAGTAGTCCTGCCACGCGGGCACCTGCGCGTCGGCGGGCGCCGCGCCGGCCGACGGATCGGGAAAGACGGCGGGAATCGGCGCGGCGGGACGGTCGTCGCGCGGCGCGAGCGACAGGCATCCGGACAGCACGCCGAGACTCGTTGCGAGCGCAACGAGGCGCACGGACCGGACGGCTGCGGAGCGGAAGACTGCGGAAAGCGCGATGGCGCGCATGGAAGGCCTCGGCGAATACGGGAACGCAGGGTGGCGCCGCCTCGTGACGTCGCCGCTTCGGGGTTCACTTATATCCGACGATTGCAGCGCCGACCCTTGATCTGAATCACCTCGGCGGGATTGCGTTTCGAGCGGTGCTTCGGTTGACAGATCGGCGGTTCATCAAGGTTTCTCGCGGCGGGGCGCTTGCGACGAGGTGGTGCGGGAGGGGCGTCGCGGGCCGTGTGGTGCCCGGGTCGCGATCCCGTCGCAGCCCTGCTGCGCGATCGATTTGCATTCACCCGGGCATTCGGCCGTCGTTCGCCACGTGGCACGTGCCACCCGCCATCC
>NZ_JPGL01000065.1 GCF_000732615.1 Burkholderia paludis | reverse complement strand
GCTGACCCCGACGCACCCCACCCCAAAAAACGAACCCATCATGGAGACAACCCACATGAATTCCGCCCCGAGCGCCCACTGTGACGGCAACGTCGAACCCTGCGACGTCGCCATCGTCGGCTACGGCCCGACCGGCCTCGTCGCCGCCTCGATGCTGGGCCGCGCCGGCCATCGCGTGATCGTGCTCGAGCGCTGGCCGACGCCCTACGGCCTGCCGCGCCTCACGCACATCGACGGTGAAACCGCGCGCATCGTGCAGGCCAGCGCCGACGTCGATCACGCGCTGCGCCACGCGAAGGCCGTCGACACCTACCACTACCGCGACGCGAACGGCGACCTGCTGCTGGAACTGAACTGGACCGGCCGCGCGTGCGGCTACCCCGCCCATATCTCGATCTACCAGCCCGACATCGAGGATGCGATCGACGCACGCGCCAGCACCTTCGGGAACGTGACGATCCTGCGCGGCTGGGAAGTCGAGACGCTGCAGCAGGACGACGACGGCGTGACGCTCACCGCCCACCCGTGGCGCGGCGGTCAGGACGCGCAATGGACCGGCCAGCCGCGCACCATTCGCGCGCGCTACGTGATCGGCGCGGACGGCGCGAACAGCTTCGTGCGCCGCACGCTCGGCATCGAACGCTCCGATTTCGGCTACAACGAGCGCTGGCTCAACCTCGATTCGGAGAACCGGCGCGAGCTCGGCGACGCCTGCTCGCGCACGACGATCTACTGCGATCCGGCCCGCGCGTACATGCACATGCCGATCGGCACGAAGCGCACGCGTTTCGAGCTGCGCGTGCTGCCGAACGAATCGACGGCCGACTGGGAAACCGAAGCAGCCGGCTGGAAGTGGCTCCACGATCACTACGGCTACGGGCCGGACGACCTGACGCTGCTGCGCCACGTCGTCTACACGTTCGAGACGCGCATGGCCGAACGCTGGCGCGTCGGCCGCGTGCTGCTCGCGGGCGACGCCGCGCACACGATGATGCCGTACATGGGACAAGGCGCGTGCTCCGGCATGCGCGACGGCATCAACCTCGGATGGAAGCTCGACCTGGTGCTGAGCGGGCGCGCGTCCGCCGACCTGCTCGACAGCTACGAGGCCGAGCGGCGCCCGCACGTGACCGCGATCACGCAGATGTCGCTGTTTCTCGGGCAGGTCGTCAACGAGGACGATCCGCGCAAGGTGGCGGAACGCGACGCGGCGTTCCGCAGCGGCACCATGCCGCCGATGCCGCCGTTCCCGAAGATCGCCCACGGCATCGTCCATGCCGAATCCGACGGCACGCTGCTGCCGGCGACCGGCGCACCGGCTCCGCAAGGGCGCGCACGGCGCGGCGCGGCCGAGGGCCGCTTCGACGACGTCGTCGGCCAGGGGTTCCAGCTCGTCACGCGCGAGCATCCGTCCCGCCATCTCGACGACGCGCAACGCGCGTTCCTCGCCCGGCTCGGCTGCCACGTGGCCGTGCTGGCCGACGACGTATGCGCGCCGGACGCGGTGGTCGATCTCGACGGCGAACAGCACGCGTTCATGAACGCGCACGGCATCGCCGCGTATCTCCGGCGCCCCGATTTCATCGTGTTCGGTTCGGTGGCCGACCTGCGCGACCTCGGTGCGCTCGTCGATGCGCTGCGCGACACACTGCACTGGTCCGCGGCTTCGGCGGACGTCACCCATGCCTCATGAAGGAGATTTACGCATGACGACCGAACTGTCACCGTTCGCGCTGTCGCTGCAGCGCGCGATGCCCGTCACGCGCCTGCTCGATTGCGGGATGGACTACGCGGACGCGATCGCGCTGCACGCACGCACGTCGGCCGGCGAACCGTGGGACGTCGCGGCCGAAGCGCTGGCCGACGCGCAACTCAGGCGCGCCGCGCAGGCGGCAGATGCCGGCCACCTGGTCACGGCCGCCGACGCGCAGGCGATGGCCATCGCGAACCTGCTGTTCGCGCAGATGGCGTTCAACCACGACGAACCGCGCAAGCGCGCGCTCTATGCGCGGCTCGTCGACGCGTCGCACGGCCTCGCGCGCTGGTCGGACAAGCGGATCGAACGGGTCGAAGTCCCGTTCGGCGACGCGCACCTGATCGGCTGGCTGGTGCGACCGCCGACCGAACGCGTGCGCGGCACCGTGATCGTGTTCGGCGGCCAGAGCGGATGGGGCTTCGCGTACTGGCCGATCGCGCGCGCGCTCGCCGCGCGCGGCATCGCCACGCTGCTTGCCGAAGGGCCCGGCCAGGGCGAGACGCGGCTCGAACAGCGGATCTTCGTGGACGTCGACGTGCGCGCCGCCTACCAGCGCTTCGTCGATCATCTGGCCGGCCGCGCGGCCGGGCCGATCGGCATCTGGGGCAACAGCATCGGCGGCTTGTGGGCGGCGTCGACCGCCGCCGGCGACCGGCGGATCGCGGCCTGTTGCGTGAACGGCGCGCTGGCCGCGCCGACGCTGCTGCCGTTCCGCACGTTCGTCGAACAGGCGGCGGCGATGCTTGGCAACGACGATCCCGAAGCGGTCGCGGCGAACTTCGCGCGCATGCGCTTCTCGCCCGAACACGATCGCATCGCGTGTCCGCTGCTGGTCCTGCACGGCGGTGCGGATCCGCTGATCCGGCTCGACGACCAGCAGCCGTTCCTCGACGCCGCGACGTCCGGCGATGCGACGCTGAAGGTCTGGCCGGACGGCGAGCATACGATCTACAACCACGCGTCCGAGCGCACCGCGTTCGTGTGCGACTGGTTCGTCGAGCGGCTGGCGCGCGCGTGACGCGACGCGGCGGCGGGCCGCGCTACTGCGCGCCGCCGCCGACCTTGAACGCCGGCAACTGCTGCCCGAGGCGCGCGCCCATCGCCGCGCCGAGCGCCTGCAGCGCATTGAACGGCCGGATCATCACCTCGAATTCGACGATCCGCCCGTCGTCGTCGAAGCGGATCATGTCGATCCCCTTCAACGCCTTGTCGCCGACCGACGCGCTGAACTCCAGCACGACGTTGCGGCCGTCGTCGGTGACGAACTGGCGGTGATACGTGAAATGCTCGAGGATCGTGATCACCGTGCGCAGCGCCATCAGCAGCGCGGGCGCCGGGCCGTACGGCCCGAACGCCATCGGCGAGCGGAACACGGCGTCCGGGTGAACGATCGATTCCAGCGCGCCGAAGTCCTTGCGCTCGATCATCGCATGCCACGCGTCGAGCGATTTCGCGACGGCGGGTTGAAGGTGCTGCGGTGAATGCGTCATCGAAGTCTCCTGTCTCGTCGGACGGAAAAACACCGGATCGGTGTCAGAGGGTCGCGGCAAGCGTCGTGCCCTGGTGGATCGCGCGCTTCGCGTCGAGTTCCGCCGCTTCGTACGCACCGCCGATCACGTGGACCTTGCGCCCGGCGGCCTCGAGCTGCACCGCCAGTTCGCGCAGCGGCTCCTGCCCCGCGCAGATCACGACGTGGTCCACCGGCAGCGTCTGCTCGACGCCGTCGATCGTCACGTGGAAGCCGTCGTCGTCGATGCGCCCGTACGTGACCGACGACGACATCCCGACGCCGCGCGCCTTCAGCGCCGTGCGATGGATCCATCCGGTGGTCTTGCCGAGCCCGTCGCCGACCTTCGACGCCTTGCGCTGCAGCAGATGCACGCGCCGCGCCGCCGGTTCGGGCCGCGCCCGGCCCAGGCCGCCGGCGTTCGCATACGACGGATCGACGCCCCACTCGGCAAAAAACTGCTGCGCGTCGGCACGCTCGCCGTCGCCGCGATGAACGAGGTATTCCGCGACGTCGAAGCCGATTCCGCCGGCGCCGACGATCGCGACGTCGTCGCCCACCGCCTTGCCGTCGCGCAGCACGTCGAGATAGCCGAGCGCCTTCGGATGCCCGATGCCGTCGATCGGCGGCGTGCGCGGCACGATGCCCGTGGCGATCACCACTTCGTCGAACCCGCCCTGCAGCAGCGTCCCGGCGGTCGCGCGCGTGTTCACGTGCAGCGTGATGCCGCGCAGTTCGATCTGCCGGCGGAAATAGCGCAGCGTTTCGTTGAACTCTTCCTTGCCCGGCACTTTCTTCGCGATGTTGAACTGGCCGCCGATCTCGGCGGCGGCTTCGTACAGCGTCACCGCATGGCCGCGCTCGGCCGCCGTGACCGCGAAGCCGAGGCCCGCCGGCCCCGCGCCGACCACCGCGATCCGCTTGCGCTGCTGCGCGGGCCGAATCACCAGCTCGGTTTCGTGGCAGGCGCGCGGATTCACGAGGCAGGACGTGATCCGGCCGCTGAACGTATGGTCGAGGCACGCCTGATTGCAGCCGATGCACGTGTTGATTTCGTCCGCGCGCCCTTCCCGCGCCTTGCGGACGAATTCGGCATCGGCGAGGAACGGCCGCGCCATCGACACCATGTCGCAATCGCCGTCGGCGAGCAGCCGCTCGGCGACTTCCGGGGTATTGATCCGGTTGGTCGCGACGAGCGGGATGCCGACCTTGCCCTTCAGTTGCCGCGTCACCCATGCGTATGCGGCGCGCGGCACCTTGGTCGCGATCGTCGGGATGCGCGCTTCGTGCCAGCCGATGCCGGTATTGAGGATCGTCGCGCCGGCCGCCTCGATCGCCTGCGCGAGCCGGATCACCTCGGCCAGCGTCGAGCCGCCTTCGACGAGGTCGAGCATCGACAGCCGGTAGATGACGATGAAGTTCGCGCCGACGCGCTCGCGCACCCGCCGCACGATCTCGACCGCGAAGCGGATGCGGTGCTCGTAGGCGCCGCCCCACGCGTCGTCGCGATGGTTCGTGCGCGCGGCGATGAATTCGTTGATCAGGTAGCCTTCCGAGCCCATGATCTCGACGCCGTCGTAACCCGCGTGCTGCGCCAGCGCCGCGCATCGGACGAAATCGGCGATCGTCTCGTCGACTTCATCGCCGCTCAACGCATGCGGCGTGAACGGGTTGATCGGCGCCTTCAGCGCACTGGGCGCGACGAGCGCCGGATGATACGCATAGCGCCCGAAGTGCAGGATCTGCAGCGCGATCCTGCCACCTTCCGCATGCACCGCGCGCGTCACGACGCGATGGCGCTCGGCTTCCGCCTCGGTCGTCAGCATCGCGCCGCCCGGCGCCGGACGGCCGCGCTCGTTCGGCGCGAAGCCGCCCGTGACGATCAGGCCGGCCTCGCCGCGCGCGCGCTCCGCGTAAAACGCCGCCATCCGCTCGAAGCCGTTCGGCGCCTCCTCGAGGCCGACGTGCATCGACCCCATCAAGACGCGGTTCCTGAGCGACGTGAAACCGAGTTCGAGCGGGGTCGTCAAATGCGGATAGCGGGCAGTCATGGGGCGTCTCCATTTTTTATGCAACAAGTTGCACGGATGGTAGCTCGCCGCATTTGTTTATGCAACATGTTGCATAAACAGGCTTGCGCGTTTGCGCCGCGACCGCGATATGGCAAGATGCGGGGCATTGCGCTGCCGCCTCCGATCCGACATGTCCTTGCCCCACGCCCTTCTCACCGCGCTCGCCGAACGCCCCGGCTCGGGGTCCGAGCTTGCCGATCGCTTCGACCGCTCGATCGGCTATTTCTGGCAGGCGACCCATCAGCAGATCTATCGCGAACTGGGCCGCCTGGAGGAAACGGGCTGGATCGAATCGCTGCCAGCCGAATCGGGGCGCGGCCGCAAACGCGCGTACCGGATCCTGCCGGCCGGCAAGAAGGAGTTGCGGCGCTGGATCGCCGAACAGGAAGATCCGACGCCGCTGCGCGAAGCGTTGATGGTGCGTCTGCGGGCGGAAGCGGTGCTCGGCCCGGCCGGCCTTGAGGACGAGATCAGGCGACGCATCGCCCTTCATCAGGAGAAACTCGATCTGTACCTGCAGATCGAGGCGCGCGATTTTTCGGCGGAGGCCGATTCGCGCGCGAAGCGCCTTCAGCACCTCGTGTTGCAGGCCGGCATCGCGAACGAGCGCTTCTGGGTCGAGTTTTCGCAGCACGCGCTCGACACGCTGCGTCTGCCGAAGGATTGAACCTGCGTCGGGCATGCGTCGGCGGCCCGACGCACGCCCGGATCACGCACCGGGCAGGATCACCACCTTGCCCTTCACCTGCCGGTTCGCCATGCGCGCGATCGCGTCGGCCGCACCGGCCAGCGCCACCCGCTCGGTGATCGCGGGACGCACCTTGCCCGCCGCGAACCATTCGGCAAGCTGGCGCATGTTCGCGGCATGCTGCGCGGGATCGCGCCGCACCGCGTCGCCCCAGAACACGCCGAGGATGTCGCGCTCCTTGAGCAGCGCGAGGTTCAGCGCGATCTTCGGGATCTCCCCGGCCGCGAAGCCGACCACCAGGAACCGGCCGCGCCACGCGGTCGCACGCAACGCCGCTTCGCTATAGGCCCCGCCCACCGGATCGTAGACGACGTCGGCGCCGCGCCCGCCGGTCAGTTCGTCCACGCGGCGGCGCAGGTCCTCGGTCGCATAGTCGATCGTGTCGTCGGCGCCCGCTTCGCGGCACAGCGCCAGCTTGTCCGCGCTCGACGCCGCCGCGATCACGCGCGCGCTGAGCGCCTTCGCGATCTCGATCGCCGCGATCCCGACACCGCCCGCCGCGCCCAGCACGAGCAGCGTCTCGCCGGCCTGCAGCCGCGCGCGCTGCTGCAACGCGTGCAGCGACGTACCGTATGCGAGCACGAGCGCCGAGCCCTGCTCGAACGTCATGCCCGGCGGCAGCGCGGCGATCTGGCGCGCGTCGGCCACGCACTGCTCCGCGAACCCGCCGTGCCCGGTAAACGCGACCACGGCATCGCCCGGCCGCCACGCGGTCACGCCTTCGCCGATCGCGTCGATCACGCCGGCAAATTCGGCGCCGGGTGCGAACGGCAGCGCCGGCTTCACCTGATACAGCCCCTGGACGATCAACGCGTCGGGGAAATTGAGCGACGCCGCCTTCACCTGGATCCGGACCTGGCCGGCGGCCGGTTCGGGAAGCGGCACGTCCTCGATGCGCAGGCTGTCGATCGGGCCGAATGCGTTACACAACAGGGCTTTCATGCGTTTCCGTCTCCTTGCCCGGCCTCGCCGGGCATCGATGATGTGGCCTGCGGATCAACCGCGCGCGGCCGGTTCACGACAAGTACGCGATACCGCCGGAAGCGGCAGCGGCGAACTGCTTCCGCATTCCCGGGGATTGGCGATGCGACGTTCAGAACCACGCGTCGCGCATCTCGAGCGTCGTCGTGTCGACGCTCGACAGCAGATCGAGCTGCGCGTCCACCTTCGGCAGTTCCCAGCGGAAGAAATAGCGGGCCGCCGCACGCTTGCCGTCGTGGAAATCGCCGTCGTGCCCATGCGCGGCGAGCGTCACGTCGAGCCACAGCCAGGCGACGACGAGATGGCCGAACGCTTCCAGATAGACGCTCGCGTTCGCGAGCCGCGCCGGCGGCTCGTCGATCGCGCCCAACTGCCGCGTGACGTCGCCCAGCCGCGCCCAACGCCGCGCCAGCGCATCGGCAAACTCGCGCGTGCCGGCATCCGGCGCCCGCGCGCGTTCAACGGTCGCCTCGATTCGCGCATCGAGCGCGCGCAGCAGCGCGCCATCGTCCTGCGCGACCTTGCGGCCCAGCAGGTCGAGCGCCTGGATCCCGTGCGTGCCTTCGTGAATCGGATTCAGGCGGTTGTCGCGGTAGAGCCGCTCGACCGCGTAGTCGCGCGTATAGCCGTAGCCGCCGTGCACCTGGATCGCGAGGTCGTTCGCGGCGAGACACCACTGCGACGGCCAGCTTTTCGCGATCGGCGTCAGGATGTCGAGCAGGCGCCCGGCATCGGCGCGCACCTCCGGGTCTTCATGCGCACGGACCTCGTCGACCCGCTTCGCGCAATACAGGATCAGTGCGAGACCGCCCTCGACGTAGGACTTCTGCGCGAGCAGCATGCGACGCACGTCGGGATGCGCGACGATCGGCGCCTGCGGCGCCGCCGCATCCTTGCCGGCCGGCCCGAGCGGACGCCCCTGGGGCCGGTTGCGCGCGTAGTCGAGCGCATGCAGATAACCGGTGTAGCCGAGCGCCACCGCGCCCGCGCCGACCCCGATGCGCGCCTCGTTCATCATGTGGAACATGTACGCGAGGCCGTGGTTCGGCTTGCCGATCAGATAGCCGATCGCGCCTGCCCGCCCTTCCGGACGGTGGCGCGTGCCTTCGCCGAAGTTCAGCAGGCAGTTGGTCGTGCCGCGATAGCCCATCTTGTGGTTCAGCCCGGCGAGCACCACGTCGTTGTGCTCGCCCCGCGCGCCTTCGCTGGCGCCCGGCAGGTACTTGGGCACGATGAACAGCGAGATGCCGCGCGTACCGGGCTGCAAGCGGCCGTGTTCGTCGGGAATCTTCGCGAGCACGAGATGGACGATGTTCTCGGACAGCTCGTGCTCGCCGCCCGAAATCCACATCTTGTTGCCGGTCAGCCGATAGCGCGGGCCGAGCGGCGAGTCGCATTCGAAATCCGCGCGCGTCGCGATGTCGGACAGCGACGAGCCGGCTTGCGGCTCGGACAGGCACATCGTGCCGAAAAAGCGCCCTTCCAGCTCCGGGCGGGCGAACGCATCGATCTGCGCGCGGCTGCCATGCGCGACGAGCAGGTTCGCGTTGGCGGCGCTCAGGAACGGATACGCGGCCGTCGCGATGTTCGCGGCCTGGAAGTACAGGAACGACGCGGCTTCGACGAGCTTCGGCAACCGCATGCCGCCGAGCGCCTCGTCATGGCCCGCGGCGATCAGCCCGGCGTCCGCGAAGGCCCGCACCGCCGGTGCGACCTCCGGGATCAGCGTCACGCGTTCGCCGTCGAAATGCGGCTCCTCGCGATCGCCGCGCGCCGCATGCGGCGCGAACAGCGCCTCCGCCATCCGCTCGCTGGTGTCGAGCACCGCGTCGAAAGTCTCCCGACCGTGCTCCGCGTAACGCGGCAGCGCGGCGAGCGCTTCGGCGTCGAGCCAGTCATACAGCAGGAACGCGAGATCGCGTCGCGACATCAACAAGCTCATCGTGCTGCCTCCCGGGGTGCCGGCTTCGTCAGCCGAATGAAGGGTTGCGTGACTGCCTATGCCGGCACGAATTTAGCACGGTCGTTCGCAAACGACAACGACGGTCGAGCTAGTCGGCGTAGCCGGGATGATGCCGGTCGAGCCGGCGCAGCAGTCCGGGCCAGACGAGCGCGCCGGCCCCCATCCCGCGCGTGACCGCGGCGATCTGCTGCCGGATGCCGTCGAGAATCGGCTGCGCGATCGGCCGCAGCGCCGAGCCGCCGGCCTGCGCGCGGACCTGGATCATGCAGGCCGCTTCGAAGAAGTACATCGCGACGAACGCGTCGGCCGGCGTCGCGCCGACGGTCAGCAGCCCGTGGTTGCGCAGCATCAGGTTGGTGTTGCCGCCGAGGTCGCGCACGAGGCGCGCTTTCTCGTCCTCGTTGAGCGCGATGCCTTCGTAGTCGTGGTAGCCGAGCGACGCCAGCACGCCGAGCGACTGCTGCGACAGCGGCAGCAAGCCCGCGTCCTGCGCCGACACGGCGACGCCGTTGATCGAATGCGTATGCATCACGCACAGCGCGTCGTCGCGCGCCGCATGGACCGCGCTGTGAATGGTGAAGCCGGCCGGGTTGATCTCGTACGGCGATTCCGACACCTTGCGCCCGTCGAGATCGACCTTCACCAGCGACGACGCCGTGATCTCGTCGAACATCATGCCGTACGGGTTGATCAGGAAATGATGTTCCGGGCCGGGCACGCGCGCGGAGATATGGGTGAACACCAGATCGTCCCAGCCGAACATCGCGGTGAGGCGATAGGCGGCCGCCAGATTGACCCGTGCATTCCATTCGGCGGGGGAAACCGACTGCTTCACACTGACATCGGATAAGGCCACGTCACGCTCCTTGTTCGGGGGTTGATGCGGGCCGGGCCGCACGATGCGGACCGGCGTGGCGCCTATTGTGCGTCAACTCGCCTGCGGCTTCGCGAGTTGACCGCCCACCGGCAGCGTGCGGATGCGCGTGCCGGTGGCCGCGAAAATCGCGTTGGTCAGCGCCGGCGCGACGGGCGGCAGGCCCGGTTCGCCCACGCCGCCGAGCGGCGCCGCGAAATCGTCCGGCGCGACGAGATGCACGCGGATCTCGCGCGGCGCCTCGTTCATTCTCAGCACCTGGAAGCCGTTGAAGTTGCCCTGCTCCGGATGGCCGTCCTTGAACGTGATCTCGCCGTGCAGCGCAATGCCGAGCCCCATCACGACGGCGCCCTCGAGCTGCGAGCGGACGCGTTCCGGATTGACCTGCGGCCCGCAGTCGATCGCGATGTCGACGCGCGGCACCGCGATCCTGCCGTCCGCATCGACCTGCACCTCGCACACCGCCGCCGTGTACGACACGAAGCTGCGATGCGCGGCGATCCCGAGCCCGTGCCCCTTCGGCAGCTTGCGCCCCCAGCCGGCTTCGCGCGCGACCGTCTCGACCACCCGCCGCAACCGCCCGGTATCGACCGGATACAGCGCCGGGTCCTCGCCGTAGTTCACGTTCTTCACCGTGATGTGCGGCTCGAAGCGCCGCGCGGGCCCGATCAGTTCGAGCAGGAAATCCTTCGGATCGCGGCCGGCCGCGTGCGCCAGCTCCGACACGAAGCTCTGGATCCCGAACGCGTGCGGGATGTTGTAGACCGAGCGGAACCAGCCGATCCGCGTGTGCGCTTCCACGGCCGGGTTCTCGATCCGTACGTTCGGAATCGCGAACGGCAGGTCCGCGATCCCTTGCGCGAGTTCGCCGGGCTGCTCGTGCACGACACCCGCGCGGAACGTCGACTGGATCGACGGCGCGACCGTGCGATGCTGCCACGCGACCACCTTCCCCGCCGCATCGATCCCGCCGTCGAACGCTTCGAGCGACACCGCATGGAAATAGTCGTGCGCGATGTCGTCCTCGCGCGTGAAGGTCAGCTTCACGGGCGCGCCGACCGCCTTCGACAGCAGCGCGGCTTCCACCACGTAGTCGGGCTTCGACTTGCGGCCGAAACCGCCGCCGAGCAGCGTCACGTTGACCGTCACGTGCTCCGCCGGCAACGCGAGCGCCTTCGCGACCTCGTCGTGCGTGGTTTGCGGCGCCTGCGTGCAGGTCCACACCTCGCAGCGGCCGTCGGCCACGCGCGCGACGGCCGCCGGCGGCTCCATCGTCGCGTGCGCGAGATGCGGGATGTAGTACGTCGCGCGCACGCGCGTCGCGGCGCCGGCGAGCGCCGCCGCCGCGTCGCCGTCGTTGCGGATCACGTCGCCCGGCTGCGCGGCCGCGGCTTCGAGCGTCTTGCGATACGCGGCCGAATCGTAGGTCGCGTGGGGCCCGCGCCGCCAGTCCACCTTCAGTTGCGCGCGCGCCTGGATCGCCGTCCACGTATCGCGCGCGACGACGGCCACGCCGCCGAGCGGCTGGAAGCCGGACGGCAGCGGCGTCGACGCGAGCTGCACGACCTTGACGACGCCCGGCAGCTTTTCGGCGGCCGACGCATCGAAGGAGGCCACCGTGTCGCCGTAGGCCGGCGGCCGCGCGACGACCGCGTACAGCATGCCGTCGACCCGCGTGTCGATTCCGTAGCGCGCGCGGCCGCCCACGATGTCGCGCCCGTCGATCAGCGCCGTCCTGCCCTTGCCGATGTAGCGGAATTCGGCGGGCGCCTTCAGCGCGACGGTCCGGGTATCCGGCACCGGCAACGCGGCCGCTTTCGCCGCGAGCGCGCCGAAGCCGAGCGCGCGCCCGCCCTGCGTGTCGACGACTTCGTGCACCGTCGCCTTGACCCGCGCCACGTCGACACCCCATTCGATTGCCGCGGCCTGTTCGAGCATCGTGCGCGCGGCCGCACCGGCGCGGCGCAGCGCCGCGAAGCTCTGGCGCAGGCTGCGCGACCCGTCGGTATTCTGGTTGCCGTAGCGCGGCTCGTCGCCGACGGCCTGCTCGACCTTCACGCGCGCCCAGTCCGCGCCCAGTTCGTCGGCCACCACCAGCGCGACGCTCGTCCGCACGCCCTGCCCCATCTCCGAGCGGATGCAGGTGACGGTGACGGTCCCGTCGGGCGCGATCGCGACGAACAGGTGCGGATCGTCGCGCAACCCGTGCGGCATCCCGGCGCCGCCGTACTGCGGATTCGCGCTGACGGGCGGCTGCACCGGCGCGGCCGCGCGCGCGAGCGACGGCACGCCGAACGCGAGCAGCAGCCCGCCGGAAGCGAAGCCGAGCAGCAGCGCGCGCCGGCTTTCGTTGTGAACGGAGAGGTCTGACGCGCTCATGCGGCACCTCCGCGCCGCACCGCCAGCCGGATCGCAGCACGGATGCGCGTGTAGGTGCCGCAGCGGCAGATGTTGCCGGACATCGCATCGTCGATGTCGGCATCGCTCGGATGGGGATTCGTCTTCAGCAGCGACGCGGCCTGCATGATCTGCCCGGACTGGCAGTAGCCGCACTGCGCGACGTTCAGTTCCTGCCACGCCTGCTGCAGCGGGTGCGTCAGGTCGGCCGACAGGCCCTCGATCGTCGTCACGCGCTTGCCGGACGCCGCCACGACGGGCGTGATGCACGAGCGGATCGCGACGCCGTCGAGATGCACGGTACACGCGCCGCACAGCGCCATGCCGCAGCCGAACTTCGTGCCCGTGTGGCCGAGGACATCGCGCAGATACCAGAGCAGCGGCATGTCGGGATTGCCGTCGAAGTGCTGCTCGCTGCCGTTGACGGTCAGCGTGATCATCGTTCACCTCCTGGTCGAGGCGCCCGCGTCGCACAACGGGCGCCGTGTGGGGATTCGAATTGTGCGGCATGCAAACCGTCGCCCAGGCAACGCGGCCCTGTCCGGACTGCCAGCGAATGCCGGCCGGATAGCGCCGCCTGCGCGCCCGCCCCGGGCGGCGTCGACATCGCCTCCGGGGCCGGAATCGTAGGGGGATCGAGTCAGGCTCCAACTTTAACCGAACCGTTGCGGGTTCGCGCCGCCGCGCCGGATGCGTCGCGACGGACGATCGGCGCTCGGGGGCGAGCGCTCCCCGGGGGCGGGAAACCACGTCCCGGACGGGCATTCGGGAAGATGCCGGGGCCGGCATCCGTCGACGTACCGGTGCGGCGCACGACACGACGGAACGGGCGTTCGACGAGGACCGAACCAGGAAGGGAAACGCGTTCCGGGGGGCACACGAACGCGCATCCGTCCTCGCGAACGGACCGGGCCGCGTGCGACCGCACCGTACGGCCCCGGCAACGCTGCCGCGCCACCCCGCTTACGGCGAGCGCAGCGCCTGCAACCCGCGCGTGAGCGCGTTGTACGGCAAATCCGCGCCCCCCATCGAAAAGCTCGTCGTCTTCGTCGTCACCCCGGGCGTACGCATCAGCGCGTGGACGATCCGCTCGCTCGCGTGACCGTCGCCGTACGGATTGCTCGCGCGCGCCATTTCCTCGTAGGCGCTCTCGCTGTCGAACAGGCGCGACGCCTCCCGCACGATCCGTTCGGGATCGGTGCCGACGAGCCGAGCGGTGCCGGCCTGGATCGCTTCGGGCCGCTCCGTCGTCTCGCGCGTGACCAGCACCGGCTTGCCCAGTGCGGGCCCCTCTTCCTGAATGCCGCCGGAATCGGTGATGATGAAGTGCGCGCGAGACATCAGGAATACGAACGATAAATATTCCTGCGGCTCGATCAGGTAGATGTTCGGCACGCCGCCGAGCCGGGCGCGCGCCGGTTCCCGCACGTTCGGATTCATGTGCAGCGGATAGACGAACTGCGCATCGCGATAGCGGCTCGCCAGCAGGCACAGCGCGTCGCAGAAATTCAGGAACGGTTCGCCGAAGCTTTCGCGGCGATGGCCGGTGATCAGCACGACGCGCCGCGACGGATCGAGAAACGGAAACTGCCCGGCGACCCGCTCCGTCAGCGCGGCGGTGCAGTCCAGCATGCGCTTGACCTCGTGCAACGCGTCGATCACGGTATTGCCCGTGAGCACGACCGCCCCGCCCGGTACGCCCTCGCTGAGCAGGTTGTCGCGCGCCTGCCCGGTCGGCGCGAAATGCCACGACGACACCGCATCGGTCACGCGCCGGTTCAATTCCTCCGGCCACGGCGACCAGATGTCGCCGCTGCGCAAACCGGCCTCCACGTGCCCGACGGGAAGATAGCGGTAGAACGCCGCGAGACTCACCGCGAGCGTGGTCGTCGTATCGCCGTGCACCAGCACGACGTCCGGACGCAATTCGTCGAAGACGACGCCGATCGCCTGAAGAATGCCGGTCGTCACGTCGGTCAGCGTCTGGCTTTGCCGCATTACGTTGAGATCGTAGTCGGGCTTGATGTCGAACAGCGTCAGCACCTGATCGAGCATTTGCCGATGCTGCGCGGTGACGCACACCCTGGCGTCGACATCCGCCTGCGCCTTCAGCGCGCGCACCAGCGGCGCCATCTTGATGGCCTCCGGGCGGGTCCCGAACACAATCAGAATCTTTTTCATCGTTATCCTCGTTAAGCCGCCGCGCACCGAACGACCCCGCTCGTGGCGCGAAGCATGTATTCAGGCAGCGCCTCCCGTACCCGCACCCGGTCGACACGTTGTCGTGTCGCGGAGCGAGCGCGCCATCCTGTCCGCGCGGACTGCGTCGCGCGAATCGTCGTATCACCGGCGTCCCGTTGCATTTGATCGGTCGAATCGGGCGTGGCGCCTCGCTGCATCGGGCATCGCGCCTGTTCGTCACGCCCCTTCCACTACAGCAATATTCAAACCAGCCGCCCTGTGCCCGCGCCCCGTTCATGCCGCACACGGGCCGTACTCGCAGCGCGCGGCGGAACGTTTCACAACTGCTACGCGCGCTGCATCGACGCGCAAGGGCGATACAGACGGACATCCGGGCGATCGCACCATTCGTTCGACAACGTCGTCGGACGAATCGCGCATGCACGTCCGGCACACGCTGCGTGTCGTCCGTCACGAATCCGCCGAGAGGCGTTGCGTCGTCTCGATTCACAGCTTTCGTCAGTGCAGTGCGCAGCGTGCGAGCGACCGCCCTTCCATCGCTTTGGCCGGACATGCAACGTCGTTCACGTCGCACGAATTAACGGGGCGGGAAATGTTGCGAATGTGTAACGCGGCTCGCGAACGGGCCGGTTGCATCGGAGTCCGGTTCATCCGATGCGTGCCACGGCACGCCATGCGCTCGCATCCGGGCCGATGCACACGCAACGAACGGCGCGCGACGCATCGCGACGCCAGGCCGCGCCGACAGGGCGGCACCGGTTCGGCAGACGAATCGCCCGGCACATCGCGCACGCGGCAAACGAAGCCGGTCGTGCACGGTCGCTCGACGCATGTGCAAGCTGATTCTTCGATGAATCAAAATGCGCCGCCGCCGCGCGGGCCGCACGCCCGGCCCGCGCCCCGATCCTTGCTGCGCGCGGCATCGCGACCGATGGCTCACGCCTTGCTTCATCACGCACAGGCAAGCCCCGACGCACGCGCACGACAGCGGACAGACGGGAACACCGAAGCAACGAAGCCGGATGACGACGCGTCCGCCGGGAACGAAGGGCAAGCGTTCCTGCACGTTCGACGTGTCGCCGCGCCCCGTCGAGATACGCGCGATCCGCGGGCCGTTTTCGGGCTCGCATGTGCAGAACCGGTTCGTGCGCGCGCCTATCGGCTCCAGCCTCGTGCTCACCGGCTCCAGGGTGAACCGAGCCACGACATCGACACGCCCGCCGGGCGCGACGCGGCCAACGCCGCGCGCGGCGACGATTGCACAGGACCGCCGCGCAGGCGACCAAGAACATGACCCGGCCCGAGCTGTTCCCGCCCGCACACGTGCGCGTGGCGGCCGCCGTCTCGCCGTGCCGCCTGTGGCACATCGCCTGCTGCATCGCCGCGTGCGGCTTCGCACTGCTCGCGAACGCCGCCGAACTCCGGCTCGACGGACCGTATCAACGCGCCGACGGTGCGATCACCGTCCGCGCGAACGGCGCCGGCATCGATCCTTACTTCGCCGCGAAGGCGCTGCTCGCCGCGTCCGACGCACAACTCGACACCCGGGCGGCGGCCCTCGCCTGGATCGCCTGGTTGATGCCGCGCCAGCGCGACGACGGCAGCTTCGCGCGCTACTGCGCGAAGAACGACCAGTACAGCGCATGCGCCGAAGCGGAAACCGACGATGCCGTGATGGCCACCTGGATCGAACTGCTCGCCCGCTTCGCGCCCCCCGAAGGCCTGCCTGCCGCGTGGGAACTCAGCCTGAACCGCGCGGGCGAACATCTGGACACGCTGTTCGACAAACCCTCCGGCGTCTATCGGGTCTCCTCGTCCCTGCAGGTCGCGTGGCTGATGGACAACGTCGAGGTGCACAGCGCGTTCCTCGCACTGTCGACCTACTACGTCCGGCGTGCCGACTACGCCCACGCACGCCCCTGGAGCCAGCGCGCCGACCGGCTCGCGGCGTCGATCCTGAAGGTGTTCTGGCGCGGCCGGCAATCCGGCTTTCGCGCCAGCACGCAGCAGGTTGGCGAGACGAGTCTTTATCCGGCGAAAGTCGCCCAGATTCTCCCGCTCCTGTCGGACATCCAGGTCCCCGAACTCTCCAACGAGGAGATCTACGCGCAGTGGATGCGGAGATACGGCAAGCGCTGGCCGCAACTCGCCGACGCCGATTACCCGTGGAGCCTGATCGGGCTGGTCGCGCTCAAGATGAACGACGGGAACACGATGGCCTGCTGGCATGCGCGGTCGGGCACGTACCGGCAGGGCGCGCACTGGAACGTACTGGAGGAGACGCTCTATCTGGCATTCGAGAGCCGGACAGCCCCGCCCGTCGCACCCGCTCGATGCGGATTCACGACGGTGTCGGCAACGGCAACCGCATCGCACTGATGCAACGGTGCGCGCGGTCCATGATGATTGAACGGGAAGGAGACGTGTCATGTGTGGCATCGTCGGCGCGGTCGCGCAACGGGACATCGTCCCGATTCTGATTGAAGGTTTGCGTCGCCTCGAGTATCGCGGCTACGATTCGTGCGGCGTCGCGACGGTCGTCGACGGCCAGGCGCGCCGGGAGCGCAGCGTGTCGCGCGTTGCCGACCTCGACGCGCACGTGCGCACCGCCGGCCTGACCGGGAGCACCGGCATCGCGCATACGCGCTGGGCGACGCACGGCGCCCCGGCCACCTGCAACGCGCATCCGATCTTCTCGCGCGACGAGATCGCCCTCGTGCACAACGGCATCATCGAGAACCACGAGACGTTGCGCAAGCAACTTTCCGACGAACACTACGAATTCGACGGCCAGACCGACACCGAAGTCGTCGCCCACCTGATCCACAGCCAGTATCGCGGCGACCTGCTCGCCGCCGTGCGCGCCGCAACGGCGCAGCTGCACGGCGCCTACGCGATCGCCGTGTTCAGCAAGCACGAGCCGCAGCGGCTGATCGGCGCGCGCGCCGGCTCGCCGCTCGTCGTCGGCGTGAAGGACGGCGAATGCTTTCTCGCGTCCGACGCGCTCGCGCTTGCCGGCATCACCGACCGCTTCATCTTTCTCGAGGAAGGCGACATCGTCGAGCTGACGGCGGGCGGCGTACGGGTGCTCGATCGCGGCGGCGCGCCGGTCGAGCGCGCGGTACAGACCATCTCGTCCGAGCAGGGCGCGGTCGAACTCGGGCCGTACCGGCATTTCATGCAGAAGGAGATCTTCGAGCAACCGCAGGCCGTGGCCGCGACCATCCCGGACGCGGGGCTGTTCGATCCGGCCGTATTCGGCCCGGACGCCGCGCGGGCGTTCCGGCAGATCGACAATGTCCTGATTCTCGCGTGCGGCACGAGTCACTATTCCGGCCTGACCGCGCGCCGCTGGCTCGAAACGATCGCACGCGTGCCCGCGCAGGTCGAGATCGCCAGCGAATACCGTTACAGCGATGCGCTCGCGCTGCCGAACACGCTGGTGGTGAGCGTGTCGCAATCCGGCGAGACCGCCGATACGCTGGCCGCCCTCAAGTATGCGCAGGCGCTCGGCCATATCGACACGCTGGCGATCTGCAACGTGCCGACCAGCGCGATGATGCGCCAGACCCGCCTGCGCTTCCTCACGCGGGCCGGCCCGGAAATCGGCGTCGCGTCGACCAAGGCGTTCACGACGCAGCTCGTCGCGCTGTTCATTCTCGCGGTCACGCTCGGACGGCTGCGCGGCTACGTCGACGATGCGCAGCTCGCGCGCCATGCGACGCAGCTGCGACGGCTGCCCGGCGCGCTCGAAGACGTGCTCGCGCTCGAACCGCAGATCGAGCGCTGGGCGGCGGAATTCTCGCAGCACGAGAATGCGCTTTTTCTCGGGCGCGGCCTGCATTATCCGATCGCGCTCGAAGGGGCGCTGAAGCTGAAGGAGATTTCGTATATTCATGCGGAGGCGTATCCCGCGGGCGAGCTGAAGCATGGGCCGCTAGCGCTCGTCACCCACACGATGCCCGTCGCGACGATCGCGCCCAACGACGCGCTGCTCGAGAAGCTGAAGTCGAACATGCAGGAGGTGCGGGCGCGCGGCGGGCAGCTTTACGTGTTCGCCGATGCCGATACGCGGATCGACAACGGCGAAGGCGTGTCGGTGCTGCGCATGCCGGATTACTACGGGTTGCTGTCGCCGATCCTGCACGTCGTGCCGTTGCAGTTGCTCGCGTATCACGCGGCATGCTTGCGCGGCGCGGATATCGACAAGCCGAGGAATCTGGCGAAATCGGTGACGGTCGAGTGAGGCAGTCGAGATCCGGACGATGCGCGCGTGCTGGCGCAAGTCCGGATCGGTTCGGGGCGACGGAGTGCGCCGGTGGTAACACCCGTCGAAACCTGCTCGGGTCAGGCGGCCAAGGTGAACGCCTCGGCGACGTCGTCTCGCCCTGAATGACGTCCAGCACCAGCGCGCTCTTGCGCTTCGCCGCCACCCACCGTCTGACGTAGTCGGCCATCTTCGCGCTCACCGTCTTTTCGCCCATTGCCGTATGAGCAGCCTTGCACCGGAGCATGACACGCGAGGCGCTGTCAGCGCTTCTCGCTCAACGCCCGCAATTCGTTCAGACGTGACAGGAACAGCTTGAGCGTCGGCGAGCGGTTCGCCTTGCTGTAGCCGACCGCGACGTCGATCGTCGGCGCCTCGCCTTCCAGCGGACGGCTGACGACCGACCACGGCAACAGATCCCTGGCATAGGCGGGCATCAGGGCGAGCCCGCGCGTGGAAGCCACGAGGGAAATGGCCATCGCCATGTTGTCGACGTGGTGGTCGAGCGTGATGTCGACTCCCGAGCGGCGCAAGTATTCCATCGTGACGTCGTGCAGCACGCCCGCCTTGTTGGAGCCGCCGATGAAGATCTCCCCGACCAGATCGCGCGGATGAATCGCTTCCCTGGCGGTGAGCCGATGATCGCTCGGCATCAGGACGATGAGCGGCTCGTGATCGACAACCTCGTAGCCCAGATCGAATCCGGGTTCGACGCGCATGAAGGCGACGTCGATCCGGCCGCGAACGAGAGCCTCGGCCAGATCGGGCGAATAGTCGCTCGACACGTTGACCTCGATGTTCTGCAGTTCGTCGCGCAGCACATGCATCACCCGGGGCAGCCAGTTCATCTCGTGCCCGGTCTGGAAGCCGATCGCGAAGGTCTTCCTGGCCGGCTGCGCGGCACGGCGCGCGCCCTCCACGCCGGCCGCGACCTGCGCCAGTGCCAGGCGGGCATGGTCGAGGAAGACCTTCCCCGCGGCGGTCAGTTCGACGCCGTGAATGCTGCGCGTCAGCAGTTCGACGCCCACCTCGTACTCCAGATCGCGAATCTGCCGGCTCAGCGCCGGCTGGGAAACGTGCAGGCGCCGCTCGGCGGCGGTCGTCAGGCTGCCTTCCTCGGCCACGCCTATGAAGTAACGCAGATGCCGGAGTTCCATCGCCTATCCATGCTTTTAAGTTATGCCCCTCAGCTTACAAGGTATTTTTCAGGACCGGAATACCCGCCTACATTGACATCCATGGAAGCACGCATGCCAACCGGCAAGCTGCTGATCCTAAACGATGTTTTCGATCGAACGATCATCAGGAGCAAGACAATGAACACGCTGACGAACAAGGTGGCACTCGTAACGGGCGGCTCGCGGGGCATAGGTGCGGCGATCGCCAGGCGCCTCGCCGCGGACGGCGCGAGCGTCGCCATCACCTACGCCCGGGACGCCGCCGCGGCGGACGCCGTGGTCAAGGCAATCGAAGCCGACGGCGGCAAGGCGCTGGCGATCCAGGCCGACGCGGCGGACGCCGCGGCCGTCACGCGCGCGGTCGACCAGGCGGTGGCAACCCTCGGCCGGCTGGACGTGCTGGTGAACAATGCCGGCACGGCCATTCCGAAGACGTTCGAGGACACCACGCTCGAGGAAATGGACCGCGTCCTCGACATCAACGTCCGCGGCGTGTTCGCCACCACCCGCGCCGCGCTGAAGCACATGAGCGACGGCGGACGCATCATCATGATCGGCTCGGCGGTCGGCGAGCGTGCCGTTGCGCCCGGGCTGGTGCCTTACGCCGCCACCAAGGCCGCCGTGAAGATGTTCACCCAGGCGCTGTCCCGGGAAGTCGGACGCCGCGGCATTACGGTCAACAACGTTCAGCCGGGCCCGATCGATACCGACCTGAATCCCGCTTCGGGCGACTGGGCCGTACCGCAAAAGGCCGCGACCGCGCTCGATCGCTACGGCCGGGCGGACGAGATCGCCGCGGCGGTGTCGTTCGTCGCCGGCCCGGAATCGTCCTACATCACCGGTGCGAATCTGACCGTCGACGGCGGCATGAACGCGTGAACGCGCCGCGCGCCCCCATCCATCCTTCGAGCAAGCGTTGCGATCATGACTAATCTCTCCGGAAAGACCGCTCTCGTCACGGGAGCCTCGCGCGGCATCGGCCGCGCAATCGCCCTGGCCCTCGCACGGGCCGGTGCGCAGGTGCTGGTTCACTACAGCCGCGGCGAGCAGGAGGCCGATGCCGTCGTCGCCGAAATCCGCGCGCTCGGCGGCCGCGCCGGAAAAGTCGGCGCCGACTTGCGGCAGGCGGACGGCCCGCACGCGCTGGCCGGCCAGGTCCGCGAGACGGTCGGCGGCCGTCTCGACATCCTGGTGGCCAACGCCGGCATATCCCGGGCGGCGAGCATCGAGGACACCACGATCGAGGACTTCGACAGCCTCTTCGCCGTCAACGTCCGCGCGCCGTTCTTCCTGGTGCAGCAGTTGATGCCGGTCTTGTGCACGGGCAGCAGCATCGTTTTCACGTCTTCGCTGGCCGCCCACGCCTCGGTCGGCACGCTGTCCGCCTATGCGGCCACCAAGGGCGCCGTCGATACCCTGGTGAAGCACTTCGCCACGGCCCTCGGGCCGTGCGGCGTGCGCGTCAACGCCGTCGCCCCCGGCGTGGTCGAAACGGACATGTCCAGTTTCGCCAGGACCGATGCCGGCCGCGAGGTCACGCTCGGCATGCAGGCGCTCAAGCGTCTGGCCCAGCCGGAGGACATCGCTCCGGTGGTCGCCTTCCTGGCATCCGACGACGCACGCTGGATCACCGGCGACACCGTCAACGTCGACGGCGGCTCCAGGCTCTGAGCCGCCCTCACCTCCTCGCTCACGACTCCATGGGTATATCGCGATGACGCCCGATACGCTGAAGCTTTACCACGCTCCCGCCTCGCCGAATTCGCGGCGGATACGGATTCTCCTCGCCGAGAAAGGCCTGGACGTCCCGCTCGTCGCCGTCGATCTCGGCAACGGCGAACAACATTCGGATGCCTACCGGGCAATCAATCCGCGCCGGGTGGTGCCGACCCTCGTGCTGGAGGACGGCACCGCCATCGGCGAAGTGCCGGTCATCATGCGCTATCTCGACGAAGCCTTTCCCGACACGCCGTTGACGGGCACGACGCCGACGGACAAGGCGCTGATCGCGATGTGGGAGCGGCGTGCCGAGCTGGAAGGCTTCGCGCCCGTGATGGAAGGCATCCGAAACAA
Organism: Burkholderia paludis; assembly: GCF_000732615.1. GTDB lineage: Bacteria > Pseudomonadota > Gammaproteobacteria > Burkholderiales > Burkholderiaceae > Burkholderia > Burkholderia paludis. The sequence continues at coordinate 36,643 of NZ_JPGL01000065.1, read as the reverse complement.
ACTGGCCGGCTTGAAGGGCCGCGCCATGGCCGGCCCCCACGACTACGAGCAGATTCCGGCGCTGGTCGAGCGCAGCGTCCTGCGAGTACGGGACTTCTTCGCCGACCTGAATCGGCGGCTGGAGCAGACGTCGTTCGTGGCCGGCGCGCGCTATTCGGTGGCGGACATCACTGCGTTGGTGGCCGTCGACTTCGCGAGGTCGCTGGGGTTGTCCCCGTCAACCGACCAGGCCGCGCTCAAGCGCTGGTACGACGCGGTATCGAGCCGCCCCAGCGCGGCAGCGTAACGCCTCTCGACGATCACTGGAGTTGCATCGATGAACAAACTCGACGGAAAAATCGCGGTCATTACGGGCGGCACGACGGGCATCGGTCTAGCCACGGCGAAACGCTTCGTCAGCGAAGGGGCCCATGTCTTCATCACGGGCCGCCGCCAGAAGGAACTCGACGAGGCCGTGGCACAAATCGGCAGCCACGTCACCGGCGTTCAGGGCGACATTGCGAACATGTCCGACCTCGATCGCCTCTACGAAACCGTCGGCGCGAAAGGCCGGATCGACATCGTCTTCGCCAATGCCGGCGTCGGCGGCTTCGCTCCACTGGGACACATCACGCAGGAGCATTTCGACACGATATTCGACATCAACGTCAAAGGAACGCTGTTCACGGTGCAGAAGGCATTGCCGCTGCTGAACGACGGCGGATCCATCATTCTCGCGGGCTCGGTCGCGAGCATGAAAGGCACGCCTGCCTTCGGCGTGTACGGCGCGAGCAAGGCCGCGATACGGAACTTCGTCCGTGCCTGGAGCGTGGAACTGAAGGACCGCCGCATTCGCTCGAACGTCCTCAGCCCCGGCCCGATCGACACGCCGATCATGGACGGCCAGCCGGTGGATCTCATCGCGAGGATGGTGTCCACGATTCCGATGGGACGCATGGGCGAAGCCGACGAAGTCGCCAGGGCCGCGCTGTTTCTCGCCTCCGATGACTCCAGCTTCGTGACCGGTATCGAACTCTTCGTCGATGGCGGCAGGGCGCAGATTTGATCGACGCCATGCAATCGCGCGGCGTTTGGTGTCTTGACCGGAATCAAGGGGACGGCGCCTCCGCCGCGCGGCGGAATCAGTTCGATCGTTCCGTGCGCGTACGTATTACCAGCCATTGACCCTCGGTGAACTCACGTGCCGGGGTGAACGCCGGGAGCGCTGTCAACAGCGCTGCTCGTCTGAGACAGGTATGCGATCTGTTCTTCGGTGAAGTTGCTTTTCTTCACGGCATGCCACCTGGTTTCGATGACAACGCCATGCCGGAATTTTCAATTTCCAAACGGAACCGCTTTGCCGGACAAGGGCACCGCCGCCCGCTTCGGACATGAATTTCATAGCCCCTCTCAGCGCCCCTATCCACATGGCTCATCCATATCTTGGCCGCAACGGCTCTCCGGTCAATCCGGCGTATATGAATGAGATTGCAAAAACGGCTGACAGGATCGTCTCAAGCCACATGTTGCTAAACGTATCGACTTTCGCCGATGCAAGTGGTTTGGTCGGGTCGTAGCGGACAGGCAATGAATCGCCAACCTCCACCGAAACGAAGCTACCCGGAAACGATACATGTTCGCCCGCCTGCGTCACAAATGAAATCTCGGGATGATGTTCACCGTAGTTCAGTCGAACGACTGTCCCTTGCGTGGCAATCGAGGATTTGATGAAGGCCAGCCTGTCGTCAAGCGAAATCAGCGTCCAGATGGCTGCGCACAGGCCGATCACCAGCGCAACGTAATTGAACTTCAGTGCTTTGCCGGTCACCCTTGCTCCTCGAATGATCTTCGCCCGCAACTTGTGCGGACGATCGCCGATCGCTTTTATAAGCAACGCGTTGTTTTCCGGCCCCGGACACCTGGAATCCGACCGCGCGAAACCCGCAGCAGCCGCATGATCCGGAATTCAGATCGGCTGGATTGCTCGCAACCGTCGTCGCAGGACTTGATGAATCGTTTGATGCCGAGATATTACTACCCGAGCTTGCCGCTCGGGTTCCTGGAGACAGACTGGTACTTGCTCCCTGACCATACGGCTGATTTCTCGCCAGAATCATTGCTGCGGGTCACGGGGAGATCACCACGCGCATTCGTCGGCGCACCACCGCTATTACCGCTTTCCAGCAACGACCGATCTCTATCGGCAAACCGCCCAAGGGCGCACTGGTTGCTTGCATGCGCAAGCGCCTGACCGTGCTCAACGCCATGGTCAAAACCCATACTCCTTGGAACGGTTCTCTTCATTCCGCGTGACTCGCTACACGAATGCTCAGAACTTCCTGGAGTACTGGAGCGCGTAGAAGTTGATGGACGTATCGAGGTTCGTGCCCGTGGAAGCCCCGGTCCCGTACACCTTGTTCGGCAGCCCGTAGTCGAACGAGAAGCTGATGTCCTGCGTCTTGTCGACGTGACAGGTGAAGCCGCCGGTGACCGACCGGTTCTGCGTGACGGGGCCGAGCACGTTGGTCATCGTGTGAGCGGAATCGGACCACTGGCCGGACACCATGTAGCCCGTGCGTACCGTCCACCGGTTGTCGATGTCGTAGGAAGCACCGAATCGCCCGGCATTGATGTTCCTGTAGCCGAACGACTCCGGATTGCCGAATACCCGCGTGTTGCCCCAATTGATGCGGAGGTAGTCCGCCGCCAGCGTGAGTGCGGAAGTCGGACGCCACGACACGCCGACGCCGTATTCTTCCGGCAGATCTCCGCGGCCATCGCTCGACGCGAGCACATCACGGTTGTATCCGGAGAAGCGGCTGAGTGCCGTCTTCGATGTGTAGCTTGCGCCGACGGACAGGGTCGGCAACACGTCCCACAGGGCCCCGAGCCTGAAACCGGCGCCATAGGCGAAGCGCATCCCGTGGCCGGGCAACTGCGAGAATCCGCTGGACAAGTCGGCGTCGATCGGCTGGCCATCGGGCACCGCGACGCCGCGTGCAAGGAACGCCGCGGACACCAGGTTGAGCGACACGCCCACGGCGAGGTTGTCCGTCAGTTTGCGCGTGACGGTTGGCGAAATGAAGTTCGCGACAAAGATCGTCGTCGAATGGCTCAACCCGGGAACCGGTACGCTCGACTGGTTATACAACCCTCCCGCGCCTTCGCCGGAGACCACCACGCCGAACGTCGTCTTGCTGTCGTACTGGAAATTGAAGCCGCCGCTCGGGATCACGAAGAACTTCAGCCCGGACAGCTGGTTTTTCGGAGACAGGTATGTGTTGTTCTGATCCGTCGTCAGCAGCAGTGTCGCGAAATCGGCCCGATTGCCGACCTTCGACAGGTTCGCCGGGTTCTCGGCGCCCGAGATCGCGTCCACCGGATTGGCAATCGATGCGCCCCCCATCCCCATCAGCAGCGGCGAATAGGAATCCGGCTGCGCACCGAGTGCTCCCCATGCCGACATGGGTATCGCAAAAGGCACGCACGACATCGCAAGCGGCGCCATGGAACGTCTGAATCGCTTCATTTGTCTCCACCCATTTAATTTCGTTATACTTATTAATAAACCGGAAATACCGGAATAATTCCGTCAATCCACTTTCAATCGCTCCCTTTCCCGCCGTTCGAATCGCTCGACGCCACTGCCGCCCCGCCACCTTCGCATGTGGCTCTGGCACGGCAAAACCGCCCACCATCCCGGAGCGTCACCTCCGGGTACGGCTGGTTCGATCCGCCCCTCTCGCCTATTCGCCGAATCCCAGCTCGCGATTCAGCTCCTGCGTATGCTCGCCGAGCGTCGGCGCATGTCGCGGTACGGTCTTTTCAGCCGCCGAGAAGCGAACCGGCTGACCGACCTCCGTATAGCGTCCTTCGCTCGGATGTTCGCGTTGCGTGAACAGCCCCGACGCGTTGAGCTGTGGATCGTCGAGCAGATCGTCGATCGTGTTCACGCGACTGGCCGGAATGTTGTTTTCGGCCAGCAACGCAAGCCATTCGTCCGTCGTCCTTTCCGGCAACACCTGCGCCATGTACCGATACAGCCGGTCCGCGTTCGCGCGCCGCTCCATCAGCGTGGTCAGCCCCGGTTCCTGCGTCACGTGCGACAGGCCCGTCAGTTCGAGGAAGCGCAGCCATCGGCCGTCCTGGTAAGGCGCGATCACGATGTAGCCGTCCTTGGTCCGCATCGGCTGGCGCGTCGGGTCGAGTTGCCGCGCGTAGCCAGTGGATCCGATCGGCGGATCGAAGGTGCGCTCGTACAGGTGTTCGAGCAGGTTGAAGCTCGCCATCGCCTCCAGCATCGGCACTTCGACGAATTGCCCTTCGCCCGTTCGCAGACGGTGAATCACGGCCGCCATCGTCGCGTAGGCCGCATGCAATCCGGAAACCTTGTCCGCGAATGCCATCGGCAGGAATCGCGGCGCCGGGTTGCCGTCCACGCGCGGCAGCAACGATGCTGCGCCCGACGACGCCTGAATGATGTCGTCGTAAGCCGGCAGTCCGCTTGACGGGCCGCTGGTATCGAACCCCGTGCAATGGACATAGATGATGTCCGGACGCAATGCCCGCACGGTCTCGTAACCGAGCCGTGCACGCTCGACGGCGTCAGGACGGATGTTGTGGATGAGGATGTCGCTGGTAGCGAGCAGGCGTTCGAGCGCGTCGCGTCCTTCTCTGCTTTTCAGATCCCATACCACCGATCGCTTGCCGCGATTGAGGCGCATATGGAGCGGCCCCATGTAGGGCGTTCTGGCCGACTTCCCGATATTTCGCGACGCGTCGCCGATGGCATCCGGCTCGATCTTGATCACATCGGCACCGAGATCGGCGAGAATCTGCGTGCAATACGGGCCGAAGATGACCGTCGTCATGTCGACCACACGCAGGCCGCTAAGCAATGAAGGCTTCATCAGGCTGTCTCCGAAACTGGTTTATGACTGCGGGCGCACACTTCGCGCCATTTTTCGTGTGCGACGGGACAGGCCTCGGCGCCCCGTCCCGCGGCATGCGGGCACGGCACGCATCGAGCGAACCCGCACCCCTGCCGCCGAACGGTCAGAGCCGTTCGATGATCGTGACGTTGGCCAGTCCGCCGGCCTCGCACATCGTCTGCAACCCGTAGCGCTTGCCGCGTTGGCCCAGCGCATGGACGAGCGTCGTCATCAACCGCGTCCCGGACCCGCCGAGCGGGTGTCCGAGCGCGATCGCGCCGCCGTTGACGTTCAGCCGCTCCGGATCGGCGTCGAGTGCCTTCAGCCACGCGAGCGGCACCGGCGCGAATGCTTCGTTGACTTCGAAGAGGTCGATATCGTCGATCGTCATGCCGGCCTTGTCGAGCGCCTTGCGGGTGGCGGGCAACGGCGCCTCGAGCATGATCACCGGATCGTGCCCGATGACCGTCATCTGATGGATCCGCGCAACCGGTTCAACCCCCAGGGCCTTCAATCCGCGGCGGTTGACGATCATCACGCCGCTCGCGCCGTCGCAGATCTGGCTGGCGTTGGCTGCGCTGATCACGCCGCCCTCAGCCAGCAGCTTGACCGACGAGATCGAATCCAGCGACGTATCGAAACGGATGCCTTCGTCGACGACATGCATCTCGCCGCTCGGCGCGCCGTCCTTTGTCTTCACCGCAACGGGTACGATTTCCGCGTTGAACAGGCCCGCCTCGGTCGCCGCAATCGCGTGACGATGGCTGCGCAACGCATAGCCATCGATCTCCGGCCGGGCCAGTCCGAACTTCCTCGCGATTGCCTCGGCACCCGCAAACTGGCTGAACTCGACGTCCGGATAGCGCCGCGCGATGCCGGGGCTGACGAAATGCCCAAGCCCGTGCTGCTGCGGCAGCGATACCGGTGTGAACATCGGTACGCGGCTCATGCTTTCCACGCCGGCGGCAATCACCACGTCCATGGCCCCCGACATCACGGCCTGCGCGGCGAAATGCACCGCCTGCTGCGACGACCCGCACTGGCGGTCGACCGTCGTGCCAGGCACGGCTTCGGGCAGCCCCGAGGCGAGAACGGCACCGCGAGCAATATTCATCGCCTGTTCGCCGACCTGGCCGACGCAACCCATGATGACGTCTTCGACGATCGCCGGATCCGCACCGGTGCGCTGGATGAGCGCGTCGATCACCGTCGCCGCGAGATCGACCGGATGCCATCCGGACAAGCGGCCATTGCGGCGCCCGCCCGCGGTGCGCGCGGCGGACACGATAAATGCTTCGGACATATGTTCTCCAAGGGGTTCCAACCGTCACGCCATTGTTGGCCCGATCCTCGGTGCGCGATTCGTCGGAACCGACGAATTTTCGATGGCGTCGAACCACGTGGACATGCTTGCCCGGATTCGTCGGTTTCGACGAATCCGGCTCCGTTCCGCTCCGCGATAATCCATGACGACAGGCTTGCCGTTGCTCATCGACCTTCCGCTGGAAAACTCACACCATGTCACTCTCCCCGTCCACCCCCGTCATCGTCGGCGTCGGCCAGTTCACCGAGCGAATCGGCTCGCCGGCCTATCGTGCGTTGAGTGCCGTCGACATCGCGGCCGAGTCGGCAACACGCGCGATCGAGGACGCGCAGTCGTTCGACCGGCTGCGCGCACATATCGACGCCATCGCAACCACTCGAACCTTCGACGATTCGAATCCGCTACGCGCACAACCGTTCGGCCGCTCGAACAATTTCCCGCGCTCCGTCGCCAACCGGCTCGGCATTGCACCGCGCATCGCGGTATGGGAACAAGGAGGCGGCGATTCGCCGCAAAAGCTCGTCAACGAATTCTGTGCGCGGCTCGCGGACGGTGAATGCCGCATGGTACTGATCGCCGGCGCAGAGAATATCTCCACCGCTCGGCAGCTCAAGGCGGAGGGTCGAACGGCGGACTGGTCGGAACAGGTGGACGGCAGCGTCGACAACCGCGGCATGGGACTGCGCGGCCTCGTTTATCGCTACAACACGAGCCACGGCCTGGTCGGTACGCCGCCGACATACGGACTGTGCGAAACGGCGCGGCGCAGCGCGCTGGGCCAGACAGCCGCCGAGTACGGCGTGGAGATGGGAAAGCTGTTCGCGCCCTTTACCCGCGTGGCCGCCGCCAATCCGTACGCGTCGTCCGCCGTGTCGCCGTACACCGCCGAAGAACTCGTTACCGTCGGTGAACGCAACCGCATGATCGCTTCGCCGTATCCGCAGCGACTTGTCGCACGCGACCAGGTCAACCAAGGCGCCGCGCTCCTGCTGACGACCGTCGGCGTGGCGCGCGAACTCGGCATCGACGAACGAAAATGGGTGTTCCTGGCCGGTCATGCCGCCACGGTCGAACGCGAAGTGATGGAGCGCCAGGCACTCGGCCGGTATCCGGCCGCGGTGCTCGCGTGCCGCGATGCGATGCGGCAGGCCGGCGTCACGACCGACGATCTCGCGTTCTTCGACTTCTACAGTTGTTATCCGATCGCCGTGTCGAGCGTCGCAATCGACGGTCTCGGCCTGACGGCCGACGATCCGCGCGGCCTGACCGTCACGGGCGGCCTGCCCTACTTCGGCGGCCCGGGCAACAACTACTCGATGCACGCGATCGCGACGATGGTCGAGCGTTTGCGCGCGCACCACGGCACGTATGGCCTGATCGGCGCGAATGGCGGTTACCTGTCGAAGTACGCGGTCGGCATCTACACGACGCGCCCCGCACCGTTCGTGCCGAACGATTCCGCCCACCTGCAGGCCGAGATCGACGGCTGGCCCGCACCGCCGCGGGCCACGAAACCCCGCGGCAGCGCGACGGTCGAGACGTTCACGGTCGTGTATGCGAAGGGAATTCCCGACTACGCGGTCGCCGTGTGCCGCAACGCGGACGGGGCCCGCTTTCTCGCGAGAACGGAGGCCGGCGACGCGAGCACGGTCGACGCCATGCTCGACGGCGATCCGGTGGGGCGTACGATCCATGTGCGGGCAACCGATCGCGGCAATCGCTTCGCGTTCAGCGAGGCGCGGCTGGACGAGCAGTTTCCACGGTGTTCCGCGGCGCTGCGCGCGGCGTACGATTTCGCGAAGGTCGAACGTCGGGGCCACCTCCTGATCGTGACGATCGACCGCCCGGAGGTGCGCAACGCACTGCACCCGGCGGCCAATGAGGAACTCGCCGGGATCTGGGATGCGTTCGACGCCGATCCCGACCTCTGGGTCGCGATCCTGACCGGCGCGGGAAGCGACGCGTTCTCGGCCGGCAACGACCTCAAGTACACGGCCAGCGGCAATCCGATGTGGATTCCGCAAAGCGGCTTCGGCGGCCTGACCGCGCGTGTCCGGACCAAGCCGGTGATTGCCGCGGTCAATGGTCACGCGATGGGGGGCGGCATGGAAATGGCCCTTGCGTGCGACATCGTCGTGGCGGACGAACGCGCGTCGTTCGCGCTGAGCGAGGTCAAGGTCGGCGTCGTCGCCGCCTGCGGCGGCCTCGTTCGCCTGCCGCGCGAGATACCGCGCAAGATCGCGCTCGAACACATCCTCACCGGTCGCGCGATTCACGCACGCCGCGCGGCCGAACTCGGCCTCGTCAATCGGGTGACGCCAGCCGGCGAAGCGCTGGCCGGCGCACTGGGCATCGCGGAAGAGATCCTGTCCGTATCGCCGACATCGGTGCGTGTGTCGATGAAGATCGTCAACGACGTCGATGCCGGCGACAGCACGACGCCGAGCCGCCACCTCGACGAACTGTATACGAGCGAGGACTACCTGGAAGGGCCGAACGCGTTCAAGGAGAAGCGCAAGCCGATGTGGAAGAACCGCTGATTCGCGCAGGCTGGTCGTGAGGCGGACCGGATCGGTCCGCCTCGCTCATGATGAACGGCAACACCCCGACCGCGCCGCCCTGCGCGTACGCGGCTTACGTGAGTTGCCCGGCTCGCATCGGCAGCACGGCGACGATCCTTCCCGGACCAACGGATACGCCCTGCGCGTTCTCCGACCACATCTCGAATTCGACGAAACCGGCGCCTTCGCACCACTTGCGCGCGACGCGCCCATTGACGACGACCGTATCGCCCACCGTATTGAACAGGCGCATCCGGAAACCGTTCAGGCGCCGGATCGTGCCGGCCTCGCCGATGTACTGCCGCACCGTACGCTCCCACATCCCCTGCAGCAGGAAGTTGTTCGCATACATTTCGGGGGCACCCGTCGCCCGCGCGACTTCGCTGTTGTGATGGATCGAGTTGAAATCGCGGTTTGCGCCGGCGGCCATGACCAGCCGGTACACGGTGAGCGGAAACGCGACGCTGTCCAGCGACTCGCCTTCGATCACGTCCTCCCAATATCGCTGCACGTGCGTCATGATTCAGGGCTCGGGTTGTAGCGGAAGAATGTCGTGCGGATGCGCGCCACGACGTCAAGCCGCTCGTTGACAAGTTGCGACTGCCACGTGATGAATGCGCCGCGCCCGACCCGGGTTTCCTTCGGTTCGCAGGCGACGAGCCATGCTCCGTGCTTCGCCAGGCGATCGCCAACCGTCACCGGCAGCAGATAGTCGATGTCGAGATCGGTCGCGAAGAAGCCGGTCGTCGGCGGCTCCAGCCCGCATCGAATGCCGGACACCGCGCTGCGCGAGGGCTGCGCATCGCGCGCGTCGCTGTCGAACAGCACGTCGCCCGGGCGCCACATCGGTTCGAGCGCGAAGGTCGGCAACGCGGCGACCGGCACGATGACATCCTCATGGCCATGACGGCGCGCAACGTCGCGGTCGTAATGCAACGCGCAATCGAACTCCAACGGTTCGAGCCAGCGGCGCACCGCGCTGTATTCGATACGATCGGCTGCAAACACGATCGGGCGGTCGTCGAAATTTCGACCTACGGCAGCGACCATCGGCTGCCAGTCGGCCTTCCAGGCGTCCGTGACAAGGGGCACGTTCATTCTCCCGTGATTGGGGCCGACGCGCCTGTCGCGCCGGCCTCGATACGTTTTCAAGGCTTACAGATCCAGCACGAGCAGCGAAGACCTGGCGCGCGAACAACACGGCGTAAACATCTCCCCGGCCGCGTGTTCGTCGTCAGTCAGGAACACGTCGCGATGCTCGACCTGCCCTTCGAGGACCCGGGTAAGGCACGTACCGCACGTCCCCTCGCCGCACGACGTATAGATGTCGATGCCCTCATCCGCCAGCACCGCCACGACCGACCGGTCCGCCGGCACGTGGAAGGTCTGCCCGGTACTGGCGATCCTGACGTCGAACGCGCCGTCATGCGATGTGTCGACCGGCTTCGCGCTGAAATACTCGAACCGGACACGATGCTTCGGTATGCCTGCCCGTTCGGCGGCGGCGCAGACCCAGTCGATGAAACCGGACGGCCCGCAGACATAGATTTCGTCGTCGCCCATCCGGCTGAATTCGGCATCGATGTCGAGCTGTCCTGACGGCTCGCCGTCGTCGAAATGAAACACGACGCGCGACGCGAACGGCGCTTGCCGAATGCGATTCAGGAACGCGGTGCCGCTCTCGCTGCGCGTGCAGTAGTGCATGATGAAATCGCGCCCTTGCGCTTGCAGTGCCTCGGCCATGCACAGCAGGGGCGTCACCCCGATTCCGCCCGCCATGAGGTGCACGCCCACGCCGGGGCTCATCGGGAAATGATTGCGCGGCAGGCCGATCTCCACCAGCGCGCCCTCCGCAAAGCCATCGTGAATCGCAATCGATCCGCCCCGCGACGCCGGATCGCGCAATACGCCGATCACGTAGCGGTCGCGCTCCGACGGCGGATTGCAGAGCGAATACTGCCGGACGATGCCGGGCGCCACATGTACGTCGATATGCGCGCCGGCGTCGAACGCGGGCAGTGGCGAACCGTCGGGCAAGCGAAATTCGATACAGACGATCTCGGGCGTTTCCAGGGTACGGCGTTCGATCCTGACGACGATCGTGTTGTTTTCGTTCATGATGTTTCCCTGACCGGGGATAAGGATTCCGTTCACTGCATCGTGCAGCGAACGGCAAGATGCTTGGGCCCGCTCACAAACGTGGATGCGATGAAATCCATGTCGCCCACAGGCTCGACCTTGCGCAACGCAGGAACAAGCTCCTCGAACAGGATGCGCATCTCCATCTTCGCGAGATGCTGGCCGAGGCAGACGTGGGCGCCGAAGCCGAACGCAAGATGCCGATTCGGCTTGCGATCGATGTCGAACTCGAACGGTTCGGGAAAAACCTCCTCGTCGCGATTCGCCGATCCGTAGCACAGCATCAGCCAGTCGCCCTTGCGGATCGTCCTCCCGCGAATCTCGGTGTCGGCCGTCGCCGTGCGCATGAAGTGACGCACCGGCGACGCATGACGCACCGCTTCGTCGATGAATTGCGGAATCAGCGCCGGATTCGCCTGAAGCCGTTCCAGAAGCCCCGGGAACCGACTCAGCGCCCACATCGCAACCGACGTCGACGACGACGTCGTATCGTGCCCCGCCGTCGCGATGATCACGTAGTAGCCAAGGCGGCTCATCTCGTCGATCGGCTTGCCGTCCACCACGGCGTTCGCGAGCAGGCTCGCGACGTCGTTGCGCGGCTCGCTTTTGCGCAATGCCGTCAGGCGCTCGAAATACGTCTTGAAATCGGCGACGACCGACATCAGCGCCTTGCCCATCGCGCTGTCGGAATTTCCTTCACGCCGTTTTTCGCGCTTGAATTCGGAGTCCTCGCTGCCGAACATTTCCTGCGTCAGGGACAGCATGCGCGGCGCATCTTCCTGCGGCACGCCGAGAATGTCCATGATGACGTGCAGCGGGTAATGCAACGCAATATCGTTCGCGAAGTCGATCGTCTCCCCGTTCTGCTCTCGGAGCTTTTCAACGGTGGCGCGTGCCAGCGCGCGGATCCGGTCGTCCAGCTTGAGAATGCTGTTCGGCATGAACCACGACTGCGTCAGTGCGCGCAAGCTCTTGTGTTCGTCGCCATCCACGTGCACCAGCGATTTCACGACGTTCGGGCTGCCCGTCATTTCGATCAGGTGCTGGATCGACGCTTTCGGTCGACAGACGACGGAGTAGTCGCCGTTGCGGAACAGCGCGTTGTCCCGCGAGATCGCGGAAATGTCGGCGTGCTTCGTGACGACCCAGAACGGATCGTGCCCGTCGGCAACCGCGCGTGCGACGGGATTGTTCACACGTGCCCAGGTATAGGTCGCATGCAGGCGATCGAGATCGGTGTAGGCCTTCGGATCGACCAACTGGTTGGCCATGTCGCCAGGCAAGTCAAAATTCGTCGTGTTCATGATCGTGGCTCGAGAGTTCGTTGGTGAAAGCAGCACATTGCGTGGCCGACTGTCCGCATCGTGTGTCGTCCTGATGCGCGCTTTCGTGCGGAAGCGTCAACGCACGCATAAATCAGAATCACAATTCTGTTTCTGAATTTTCAGTGCCCTTCTCCCGTCAATCCAATGCGTGCTTTCCCCTAGCGCCGCAGCCGGCCTGGACGGCACCATGCCGAGCGCGCTACCCGCCGTCGCGCTACTGCATAATGCGAACCTGGTTCGCAACATTCGACAGTCCAGCGCCCATGACCGTATCCGAGAAGACCCCGGACAAGCCGAAAAGCCGGCGTCGGCACGCCACGCGCGCCCCGGCGACCGCCGAGCAGCGCGGCGACGTCTTGCCCGCATTGCGTCCGCCGCGTCAGTCGCGCAGCGAAGCGACGCTGGCCAACATGCTTCGGGCCGGGCGCACACTGATCGAACAGCACGGCGACTTCGACGATGTCGTGATCGCCGACGTCATTCGCGCAGCCGGCACCTCGACCGGTGCGTTCTATTGCCGCTTCAAGGACAAGGACGCATTCGTTGCCGCAGTCATGGACGCGACGTTCGTCGAGCTCCGCGCGGAGGCCGACAAGTCCGTCGCAGAAGACGCCGTCTGGCGCAGCGGCAACGCGCGCGCGATCGCTGCCGGCATCGTCCATCACTACACCGATATGTGCCGCTGCAACCGCGGCGTCTTCAAGGCCGTCCTGCGCTATATCGCACCGATCGCGCCCGACGCGCACCCCATGCGCCTGCTCGATCGTCACATCAAGGATCTCGTCGTGCCGATCCTCGCGCCGCTGCTCGCCGGCCGCTCGACCAAGGTCTCGACCCAGGAAATCAGGTCCGCCATCCAGATGATCTCCAGCACCCTCGCAATGGCCGTGCTGACCGATCCCGGCCCGATGCGCTTCGAGGACGGCACACTCGAAAGCCATCTGTCGCTGATGATGCAGCGCTACTTGCGCATCGACTGACGGAACGACGCCGCGACGGCGGGCACTCGACGACGGTCGCGAAGCGACCGCCGCCGGGCCCGCCTGCCGGCCGCATTGGCCGGATCAGTGGCGCTTGATCGTGATGGTCTGCGGTTCGGTGCATGCCAGCATCCCTTCGACGCCGTGTTCGATGCCCAGGCCTGACTGGCCGTGGCCGGCGAACGGGACGTCCGGGGCCAGATACATGCTTTCGTTGATCCACACCGTCCCGCTGCCGATGCGTTCGGCGACTTGCGCGGCGAGCGCTTCGTCACGCCCCCAGATCGAACCGCCGAGCCCGTACGGGCCCGCATTGACACGCTCGACCACTTCGTCGATCGAGTCGTAGCGCAGGATCGGCAATACCGGACCGAACGCTTCTTCCGATACCACGCGAGCGTCCTCCGGCGGATTGTCGACCAGCGTGACGGGAACGAAATACCCCGGACCGCTCGGCACCTTCCCTTGAAAACAGATATTCAGACCGGCTCGGCGCGTCTCGTCGATCAGGTCGAGCACACGGCGATACTGTCGCGCATTCTGGATCGGGCCGAGCTGGCTGCGCGGGTCGGTTCCAGGACCGACCACCACGTCCTTCGCATAGGCAATCAGTCCGTCACGTACGGCGTCGTAACAGTCGCGATGTACGTACAGTCGCTTGGCCGCGATACAAACCTGCCCGCTGTTGGTGAAGGCTGCCCAGAACAGCGACGGGATCAGCGTGTCCACGTCGGCATCGGGCAGCACGATCGCCGCGTCGTTGCCGCCGAGCTCGAGCGTGAGCCGTTTGAGCGTCGGCGCCGCGCCCGCCATCACGCGTCGCCCGGTCTCGGTCGAACCGGTGAAGCTCACCTTGTCGACGCCGGGGTGCGCGCTGAGCCACGGCCCGAGATCGTCGCCGCCGCTGATCACGTTGATCACGCCCGGCGGCAATATGTCGGCCAGCAGCTCCGCGATACGCAACACCGTCAGCGGCGTCAGCGGCGACGGTTTCAGCACGACGGTATTGCCGGCGAGCAGCGCCGGAATGACTTTCCACCACGCCAGCAGCACCGGGAAATTCCACGGCGCCAGCGCCGCCACCACGCCAAGGGGCACACGCCGCGTGATGCTGCGGCGCTGCGGGCTGTCCTCGTTGACGACTTCCTGCGGGAACGTCAGCTTGCACTGGCCCTGCATGAAGCGCAGCAGGCTATGAAACTCCAGCTGCGCGAACGCAAGCGGCTTGCCTTGCTCCCGCGTCAGCAGCGCCGCGAGTTCGTCGCGTGCGGCTTCGACGCGTGGCGCGAACTGTTCCAGCAATGCCCGGCGCTGCTCGACCGGAACGGCGCGCCATGCCGGAAAAGCACGACGGGCAGCCGCGACCGCGCGATCCAGCTGGTCCCGCGAACAATCCGGCGCGTGTGCGAACACCTGCTCATCGGCCGGATCGACCACCGGCAGCAGCGTGTCTGCACCCACCCGCTCGCCGTCGATCAGCATGTGAAACGGATGCGACAGATCCATCATGAACTCCTCGTTTGAAATAGTCCGGCGGCCGGCTGCGTCAGGGCAGCAGGACGATCTTCGTACACAGGCCGCGATGCTGGTCTTCAAGGGCTTCGTTGATACGTGCGAGCGGGTAGGTGCGAATCATCTTGTCGAACGGAAACCGGCCTTCGAGATGCAGCGCCATCAGTTGCGGCAGGAACACGTCGGGCTCGCTGTCGCCTTCGATGATGCCGCGATAGGTGAACCCGCCCCGCATCAGCTGCAGGAGCGTTACGGGCAAGGGCAGTTCGCGCTCGCCGGCCGGCGGGACACCGACGACGCCGAACGTCCCGCGTGACGCCAGGATTCGCGGAACGGCCGAAATCACCGAGTGCCGCCCGCTGGTGTCGAGCACGTAGTCGATGCCGTCCGCGCGGATCGCACGTGCCGCATCGGCCAGATCGCCGGTCTCCGCCGGGTCGATCACATGGGTCGCGCCGAGTTCGAGCGCAAGTTCGCGCCGGCCGCGATGCGGCTCGACCACGACGATGGTCGTACATCCCTGGATCACCCCGCCCATCACCCCGCTGAGCCCCACCGCACCGCCGCCGATCACCATCAGCGACGCACCCGCGCGGCAGGCCATCGCACGCATCACCGCGCCGGCGCCCGTCTGCACGCCGCACCCGAGCACGCCGGCCAGCTCGAGCGGTACGCCGTCGGGCACCTTGACGAGATTGCGTTCCTTCGCGATCGCGTGCGACGCGAACGACGACTGGCCGAAAAAGCCGCCGGATACCGCGTCGTGCGCCGCGCGCAGCGTTTTCGAGCCATCCTCGCGCACGCCGCTGTAGTTGAGCGACGTGAATGCCTTGCAGTAAGGCGAGGCGCCTGCCGTGCAACACACGCAGCGGCCGCAGGACATGAAGGTCAGCGCGACGCGATCGCCCGGCTTGACCTTCGTGACGTGCGATCCGACCTGCTCGACGATGCCCGCGCCTTCATGCCCGAACACGGCCGGCAAGGACATCGGGAAATAGCCTTCCTGCGCGACCAGGTCGGTATGGCACACGCCCGCCCCGGCGATCCGAACGAGCACTTCGTCGGCACGCGGCTCGTCCAGCTCGACCGATTCGAGCGCGAACGGCGCATTCGGCGCGTGCGTGACGGCTGCAATGATCTTCATCGTGATAACCCCTCGATCGGCAACGAATAAAAAGCTGCCCTCATGTGCGGGCATGTGCGGACGAGCCGACATCCGTGCGGCTCCGCATCGGCATGCTCAACGTGTCTTGCCGGGCAGCGTGCCCTCGTACTTGCAGATGATGGTGAGCATGATCTCGTCGGCGCCCCCGCCGATCGACGTCAACCGGCCGTCGCGATAGAACTGCGACACCAGGTTTTCGCGCGTGAATCCCATTCCGCCCCAGTACTGCAGGCAACTGTCCGTGACTTCCCGCATCAGCCGGCCGGCCTTGAGCTTGGCCATCGACGCCAGCCTCGTGACGTCCTCGCCCGCGGCATACTGATCCACCGCCCGGTAGGTGATCGACCGCAGCGCCTCGACCTCGGCCCGCAGTTCCGCCAGCCGAAAATGCACGATCTGGTTGTCCAGCAGGGATTTGCCGAACACGTTGCGTTGCCGCGTGTACTCGATGGTCGCATCGATCACGCGGTCGAGCGTGCGGAGTGCCCGGGACGCGCCCCACATCCGCTCCTCCTGGAATTGCAGCATCTGATAGGTGAAACCCTTTCCCTCTTCGCCGATCACGTTTCGCCGCGGCACCCGTACGTCGTCGAAGAACAGCTGCGCGGTGTCGGAAGCGTGCATCCCGATCTTGTCGATCTTCTGGCGCGTAATCCCGGCGGCGTCCATCGGCACGACGATCAGACTCTTGTTGCGATGCGCGGGACCGTCCGAGGTGTTGGCCAGCAGGCAGCACCAATCGGCCTGCATGCCGTTGGTGATCCACATCTTGGTGCCGTTGATCACGTAGTCGCCGCCCGAGATTTCCGCCCGCGTCTTCAACGACGCCACATCGGAGCCCGCACCCGGTTCGCTGACGCCGATACAGCCGACCGCTTCGCCGGCAATCGCCGGGGCCAGATACTGCTGCTTGAGCGTGTCGCTGCCGAATTGCGCAAGCGCCGGCGTGCTCATGTTGGTCTGCACGCCGATCGCCAGCGGTATGCCGCCACAGTCGCATTCCCCCAGTGCCTCGGCCATCGCCAGCGAATAGGTAAAGTCGAGCCCCAGTCCGCCGTATTCCTCCTCGTACGTGATACCCAGCAACCCGAGGGCACCCAGTTTTCTGAAGACCTCGTGTACCGGAAAGGACTCGGCCCGCTCCCACTCCTGCACGTGCGGATTGATCTCGTTCCTGATGAAGCGGATCAGCGTGTCGCTGATCTGGCGATGCTGTTCGGTATATGGCATGTGGCCTTGTCTCCTGTGAATCGTTGTTCGATGTCGTCCGCGCGACCATTCAGCCCGCATCGGCGGGCTGCATCACGCGCCATCGGGCGAACGCGTCGTCGAGCGTGACGCGTGTCTGCGATTGAGGCAGCCCGGCAGGGGTGCGCGAGAGGCGCGGTGCCGGCGCAGGCTGCGCGATGCCGTCCACCTCGACGAAGGCGCCGCGTGCGCGATGATGCGGATGCGCCGGGACCTCGTCCCAGTCCAGCACCGGCGTGACGCAAGCATCGGCGCCGTCGAGCATGGCGCACCATTCGTCGCGCGTGCACATCCGGAACAGGTCGGCCAGCTTCACCTTCATCAGCGGCCAGCGCGCACGGTCCATCTGGTCGTCGAACAGCGGATCCTCGATCCCGCACCGCTCCATCAGCGTCCGGTAGAACTTCGCCTCGAGCGGGCCAACCGCGATGTACTTGCCGTCGGCGCAGGCATACGTGTCGTAGAACGGCGCGCCGCCGTCCAGCAGATTCTCGCCGCGCGGGTGACTCCATTCCCCGGCGCCCTTCATTTCGTAAATCATCGTCGACAGCAGGCTCGCACCATCGCTCATCGCCGCATCGACAACCTGCCCGCGTCCGGAGCGGCGAGCCTCGAACAGCGCGGCCAGCAGGCCGAACGCCAGCAGCATCGCGCCGCCGCCGAAATCGGCGACCAGATTCAGCGGCGGCACCGGTGCGTCGCCGGGCCGGCCGATCGCATGCAGCGCACCGCTCAGTGCGAGATAGTTGATGTCGTGGCCCGCCGCATGCGCGAGCGGCCCGTACTGCCCCCACCCCGTCATGCGACCGTAAATCAGCGACGGACGGCGCTCGAGGCACGCTTGCGGCCCCAGGCCGAGGCGTTCCATCACGCCGGGGCGAAACCCCTCGATCAGCACATCCGCCCGGGACACGAGATCGAGTACGGCGCCCGCCGCTCCGGGCTGGCGCAGATCCAGTTCGAGCGTGTGCCGGCCGCGGGTCAGCCTGTCGTCGACCGTGGCGCCATCGCGGCACGGCCGCACGATCCGGAGCACATCCGCGCCGTGATCCGCCAGCATCATCGAGCAGAACGGCGCCGGCCCCAGCCCTGCGAATTCCAGCACTCTCAATCCCGTCAGGGCGCCCGCCATGTGTCTTCCCCGTTCGCGGACGTATGCCGTCCTCACCGGAATCGATGATGCGGCAACCGCGACGCCGTTCAAATCGTCCGAAACGACGAATTGGCGAACCCGTCGGCAAGCAGTTCGTCGGATGCGACGATGTGGATCGGGCCGTCCGCCTCCAGAATCGGGCGTAATCGTGGCATCCACGGACGATCGACGGCAGGCGATGCGAAAGCACGGCCGCAGGCCGTGCCGAGCCGTCACCAGCCCACCCGAACAACATTGGAGACAGACCTGTGCAAATCGATCTTTCAGCGGTAATCGACGACGCGAGATTCGGCCCGTTCCAGGTCGCGATACTCGCGCTTTGCTGTCTGATCGTGACGATTGACGGGTACGATCTCGTCGTGATGGGCGTCGCGTTGCCGACGATCATTTCCGACATGAAAATGGATGCCCACGTGGCCGGGATGATCGCCAGTTGCGCCCTCGTCGGCATGATGGTCGGGGCGATCGCCATGGGTGCGCTGGCGGACCGTATCGGCCGGATCCGGACGATCGCGGCATGCGTGGCGCTCTTCAGCCTCTTCACCGCCGCGAGTGGCCTCGCACGCGACCCGGTGTCGTTCGCCGCGCTGCGCTTGATCGCCGGCGTCGGCCTTGGCGGCGTGATCCCGTGCGTGACGGCCACTGTCGCGGACTACGCGCCCCGGCGTCTGCGCGCCAGGCTGACAACGATCGTGCTTGCCGGCTACCCGCTCGGCGGCGTATTGGCCGCATGGCTCGGCAAGCACCTCGTGCACGCATTCGGCTGGCAGTCGGTCTTCTTCGTCGCCGGCACGTCGCTCCTGTTGCTGCCGGCCGTATTCAAGCTGATGCCGGAATCGCCCGCGATCCTGCAGAGGCGGCGGGACACGGCGACCCTGCGCGCGGTCGTGCGCCGAATCGCCCCCATGCGCAACGTTTCGGATACCGACGAGATCCGTGTTCCATCGCCCGTCCATCGCGCCAAAGCGCCCGTTGCGCTGTTGTTCCGCGACAACCGCGGCTTCAGCACGCTCATGCTCTGGCTCGGATACTTCTCGGGTCTGTTCATGCTTTACGGCCTCAACGCCTGGCTGCCCAGACTGATGGCCCTCGCGGGCTTCAGTCTCGACGCCGCGCTGACCTTCCTGCTGTTGATGAATGCCGGCTCGATCGCGGGTTCCTTCGCAGGCGGGTGGCTGGCCGATCGATTCGGCCTGAAGCGCATCATGATGGTCATGCTGACAGGCGGCGCAATCGCGATCGCGATTGCTGCACACACCCGTGACGCCGCAGCGCTGTCGATCGTCATCTTCATCGTCGGCATGACCGCGTCGGGCGTGCAAGGTGTCGCCAACGCCTATGTCGCGCAGTTCTATCCGGCCGACATTCGTTCGACCGGCATCGGCATGACGCTCGGTATCGGGCGCCTCGGCGGAATCGCGTCGCCGATCGCGATCGGTTTGCTGTTGTCGCTCCACCTGCCCGTTCAGCATGTCCTCCATGTGGTCGCCGCGTTCTGCATCCTGCAGGCGATCGCGATGTGGCTCGTCGACGACCGGGCAGCCGATTTCGCGCGGGCCCGGTCGACGAGCGCGTCCGCGGCGCACGACACGCCCGGCTACTGCGCCGCCGGCAATGCGGTCGACTGATCGACGTTCCGGCGCCATGCATGCCGTGCAAGCGCACCGGGTTCGACACCCGGCCCGCGGGCAGTCCGGTCGATAGCGGATCGCCCTTCCCTCATCTTTTCACCATCGCCATGAACTTCGATTTATCTCCCGAACTGGTCTCCCTGCAAGATCGCACGCGCCAATTCATCGCCGAGCAGGTCATCCCGCTCGAGGCCGAAGCGGCATCGGAAGTCGCATCCGGCGCCCACGGCCCGAGCGAAACGTTGCGCCGCGAACTGATTCAGCGCGCACGCGTTGCCGGCCTGCTGACGCCGCACGCGTCGGTCGAGACGGGAGGACTCGGTCTCAGCCACGTCGCCAAGGCGGTCGTGTTCGAAGAGGCGGGCTACTCCTGGCTCGGCCCGACCGCGCTGAACATCCACGCGCCCGACGAAGGCAACATTCACCTGATGGAAGCCGTCGCGTCGCCCGAACAGAA
The DNA here is from genome assembly GCF_000732615.1 of Burkholderia paludis. Classification (GTDB taxonomy): domain Bacteria; phylum Pseudomonadota; class Gammaproteobacteria; order Burkholderiales; family Burkholderiaceae; genus Burkholderia; species Burkholderia paludis. The sequence continues at coordinate 16,238 of NZ_JPGL01000065.1, read as the reverse complement.
GGCGCGCTGGCTGAGCCCGCAGGTCGCGGGGCTGACCCGCTCGTGCTTCGCGATGACCGAACCGGCACCGGGCGCCGGCGCCGATCCGTCGATGCTGCAAACCCTCGCGGTACGCGACGGCGACGACTACCTGGTATCCGGCCGCAAATGGTTCATTACCGGCGCAAGCGGGGCGGACTACGCGATCGTCATGGCGCGGATGGACGACGGTTCGGCCACGATGTTCCTGACCGACATGGATCGCGAAGGCATCCGCCTCGAGCGCAGCATGGACGCGATGGATCGCTGCTTTACCGGCGGGCACGGCGTGCTGTCGTTCGACCGGGTCAGGATTCCTGCCGCCGACGTGCTCGGCGAAGTCGGCAAGGGCTTCCGCTACGCCCAGGTCCGCCTTGCGCCGGCGCGGCTCACGCATTGCATGCGCTGGCTCGGCCAGGCGCGCCGCGCACACGACATCGCAACCGGATACGCGCGAGCGCGTCACGCGTTCGGCAAGCCGCTGGGCGAGCATGAAGGCGTCGGGTTCATGCTCGCCGACAACGACATGGATCTGCAGACCGCCCGCCTGCACATCTGGCATACCGCCTGGCTGCTGGACCAGGGGCATCGCTGCAATGTCGAATCGAGCCGCGCCAAGGTGATCTGCTCCGAAGCACAGTGGCGCACCGTCGATCGCTGCGTGCAGATCCTCGGCGGCCAGGGGGTCACCGGCGAAGCCGCCGTGATGCGCATCTTCATGGACATGCGCGCGTTCCGCATCTACGACGGCCCGAGCGAAGTCCATCGCTGGAGCATCGCCCGCAAGATCCTGGCCGGCACGGCAAGCCACACACGCCCCGACGCGGAGGCCGCCGCGCACAACGCAGCGGGAGACGCACGATGAACACGTTTGCCCCTGCCTCCCCCGCACTCGATGCATGGCTTCGAGACGCCGGCATCGCCGGTTCAGGCGACATCGCCGTCGCGCCGTTGTCCGGCGGGCAATCGAATCCGACCTTCGTCGTGCGGACGGGGCGCGGCCGCCTCGTGCTGCGCAAGCAGCCGCCCGGACCCTTGCTGCAGTCCGCCCACGCAATCGACCGGGAATATCGCGTGATGCAGGCACTGCGAGACAGCGCGGTCCCGGTGCCGGACATGGTCGCCTATTGCGACGACGCATCGATCGTCGGCACGCCGTTCTATCTGATGGATTACGTGGAAGGCCGCGTGATGGTCGACCAGTCGCTGCCCGGCATGCAGCCTTCCGAGCGTGCGCGGATATACGGCGAGATGAACAGGGTCATCGCGGCATTGCACGCCGTCGATATTGCCCAAGCCGGGCTCGACAATTTCGGCAAGAGCGGCAACTACTTCTCCCGCCAGATCGCCCGCTGGTCGAAACAGTGCCTCGCATCGGCCGTTCCGGTCAGCGAACCGATGAACCGGTTGATCGCGTGGCTGCCCGACCGTATCCCGGACGACGATGAAACCACGCTCGTCCACGGCGACTTCCGACTGGACAATCTGGTGCTTCATCCGACCGAACCGCGCGTGCTGGCGGTACTCGACTGGGAACTGTCGACGCTCGGCCACCCGCTTGCGGATTTCGCGTATCACTGCATGAGCTGGCGCATCGCGCCGACCGTCTGGCGCGGCATCGCCGGGCTGCCGCTCGACACGCTCGGCATTCCGGCGGAAGCAGCCTATATCGACCGATACGAAGCCGCGACCGGCCGCCGCGCACGCGAACACTGGGCGTTCTATCTGGCCTACAACCTGTTCCGCATGGCCGCGATCCTGCACGGGATCGGCGAGCGCGCGGCGCAAGGCAATGCCGCCGCGGCCGACGCCGTCGAGACCGCCGCGAAGGCGCTCCCGCTCGCCGAACTCGGATGGGCGTGCGCGCAGCAGTACGACGCGACCCGACGCTGACGCCCCCCGGCGCGCCGGTAGCGTTCACGCTACGCGTGCGTGGCCCGATACCACGCGACGCCGTGCTCGTCCGTCACACACGTCGCCTGCCCTTGCGCGATCAGGTAATTCAGGCACGCGACGGCCTCGCCCGTCGCCATATGCAGCAGCGACGAGCGTGTCTCGTCGATCGGGCGCGAGAACAGCGAGGAGAATGTGTCGATGACGCGCTGCGGTTCACCGAGCAACGCCAGCAATCGTGCGAACGCACGCTGCTGGCTGCCGGCCAGTGCGTCGATGCGCGCGTGCAGCCCTCTGAAGCACTCGCCGTGCGCCGGCAGTACCAGCACGTCGTCGGGCACCTCGCGCCGGAGATTGCCGAGCGAGTCGAGCCACTCCGCCATCGGATTCGCGTCCGGCTCGGTCGCCGTCACGGACACGTTCGATGAAATGCGCGGCAACACCTGATCGCCGGAAATCAGGATGCGCAACGCCGGACAGTACAGGCACGCATGCTCGGGCGAATGCCCGCTGCCCACGATCACGCGCCACGCGTGCGCGCCGATCGTCAGCGTCTCGCCGTCGCGCAATCGCCGATAGCTGTCGGGCAACGCATGGACGTGCTTGCCGAACGATCCGAAGCGGGCCCGGTACGTTTCGACCGACACGTCGCTCCAGCCCGCGCGGCGCAGAAACGCGACCGCATCGGCGGGCGCCTCGCGCCCGGTATCCGATACCAGCATCCGGCACGACAGGTATTCGAGGCGGGTCATCCACAGACGGATACCGAACTTGCGCGTCAGCCACCCGGCCAGACCGACGTGATCGGGATGCAGATGCGTGACGAACACACGCGTCATCGGCCGTCCGTCGCTGCGCGCGAACAGTGCCCGCCACGCGACGATCGCATCGTCGGTGCAGGCGCCCGTATCGACGATCGCCCAACCGTCGCCGTCATCGAGCGCCCACAGGTTGATATGGTCGAGCGCATACGGCAGCGGCATGCGGAACCAGTGAACGCCGGGGGCGACCTCGACCGTCTGCGCGGCGGCAGGCGGGGCGTCGAACGGATAGTCGAGCGCGTCTTTCGGCCGCGTCTCGAGCGTTTTTTCCTGGGCCATCGTGCTCCCTCCTGGCGAATCCAATGCATGTGCATTGCTCGCCGCCATGCGACGCGCGGCGCCGGACGCGCCGATCCCTCCGCGTTATGCGGCTTGTACGAGCCCCTGCAAGGACGCTGCGTGACGCCGCACGCGGTCCGGCGTGCCGTACAGCGTCCGGTCGAACGCGATGCGCTTGTACCAGTAATGCAACCCGAGTTCGTCGGTAATGCCGATCCCGCCGTGTACCTCGATGGCCGTGCGCGCGACGAACTGCGCGGCGTCTCCCGCGAGTGCCTTCGCGTGCGCCGCATACAGCGGCGCATCGTCCGGCATCACGTCGAATGCGTGGGCGGCGTACCAGACCAGCGCCCGCGCCGGTTCCAGCTCGGTCGCCATCTCGGCGCACATGTGCTTGACCGCCTGAAACGTTCCGATCAACCGGCCGAACTGGCTGCGTTCCTTCGTATACGCCACCGCATCGTCGATCAAGCGCCACCCGGCGCCCAGCGCGTCGGCGGCCAGCATGATCCAGGCGGCATCCCGCAGCCGCGCCAGCACGCGCGCGTCTGCTCGCGGCAGCGTCCGCGCCTCGACACGGTCCAGCACGAGCTCGACGGTCGGCCGCGTGCCATCCGCCGTACTCAGTGGCCGGCACTGCACCCCGGCCGCCTTCGCGTCCACCATGTACAGTGCCCCGGATGCATCGGCGACGAGCCACACGTCGGCCTGCATCCCGTCCACGACGAACAGCGCGGTACCGCTCAATCTGCCATTCACGCAGCGCAGCCCCGCCGCGTCGCGCGAGCCGCTCCATGCCTCGCCGAATCCGACACCGACGATGCATTCGCCAGTCGCCATCCGCGGCAACCATTCCGCCTGCTGACTCGCGCTACCGGTTTCACGCAGCGCCAGCGTTGCGAGCGCCGCGCTGCCGAGAAACGGCACCGGTGCGGCGGCACGCCCAAGCGCCTCGGATACCAGGGCGGCATCGAGCAGGGAGAGTCCGAGCCCGCCGAAGGTCTCCGGCACGAGCAACGCCGGAATGCCCAGCTCGCACACCGTGCGCCAGACATCCCGATTCATCGGGCCCGCACCGTCGACGGTCGCACGGATGCGCGACAGCGTGCATTCGCCCTCCAGCGCACGTCGCAAACTGTCGGCCAGCATGACCTGGTCTTGTGAAAGCGCAAATTCCATGATTCGTCTCCTGTCGCTCAATTCGCCAGCTTCGGCTCGCGCGGCATCTCGAGGCCGCGCTCCGCAATGATGTTCTTCTGGATCTGCGCGGTACCGCCGCCAATGATCAACCCCAGGTCGAATCCTTCACGATGCTGCCATTCGCCGCCGGACCGCACGCGCGCGTCCTGCTCCGTCAGCATGCCGATTTCGCCGAGCGCGTCGAGCGCGAGGACATCGATCTGGTAGCGCGTCTCGCAGCCGTACAGCTTTGTCACCAGCCCCGGCAACCCCGGATTCTCGTTGCGGCTCGCATGCGTGAGCAACCGCATGCCGTGACAATGCTGCGCCAGCACCCGGCCCTGAAGCCGCATGAGCCGGTCGCGCAGGAGCGGATCGCTCAACACCGGCTCGCCATCGACCGTCTCGCTGCGCATCAGGTTCGCCAGCTCGCTGTAACGACCGAGCAGCGCGGCCGGATTGGCAAGGTAAGCGCGTTCATGGCGCAGCGTCGCATTGGCGACGGCCCAGCCCTCCCCGCGCTTTCCGACGATCTGCCGCTGCGGCACGCGCACGTCGGTGAAGAAAACCTCATTGAATTCTGCGCGCCCCGTCATCGTCTTCAACGGACGGATCGTGATGCCGGGGGTCTTCATCGAGAACAGCAGGTAGCTGATGCCCGCATGCTTCGGCGCATCCCGTTCGGTGCGCACCAGGCAGAAGATCATGTCGGCCTCGTGGGCCGTCGATGTCCAGATCTTCTGGCCATTGACGATGAAATCGTCCCCGTCGTCGACACCCCGCGTCTGCAGCGAAGCGAGATCGGATCCCGCGTTGGGTTCCGAATAGCCCTGGCACCACACCAGTTCGCCTCGCAGGGTCGGCGCGATCAGTTCGCGCTTCTGCGCATCGGTGCCCAGCTCGAGCAGCGTCGGAACCAGCATCGAAATCCCCTGGCTGCCGAGGCCGGGCGGCACACCGGCCCGTGCGAACTCCTCGGTGATGAGGTGCTGCTCCATGACGTCCGGTTCCGCGCCGTAGCCGCCGTATTCCCGCGGCACCGTGCGACCGGCATAGCCGTGCTCGAGCAACAGCTTCTGCCATGCGATCTGCGCCGGCCCGGGGCGGCGGCCATGCTGCAACGTCGCCGCCTGATGACCGTGGCGCGCGAGAAATGCACGGACTTCGCCGCGCAACGATTCGTGTCTGGGGTGAGGTTTGAGGTCCATATGAAGGCCTGTCGTATCGTTCCGAAGCATTGTTGAATCGTGTCGCGCCGGTCGAAGGACGACATCCGGTCCGAACGCCGGCGGTCCTGTCCCGTCTGTCAACCGCGAACCGGCGCGCGTACCCTGCTATTCCAGCCTGTCCGACAATCCGAGATCGCGCCCGATGATTTCGAGCATGATTTCGGACGTGCCCGCGAAGATCCGCGACACGCGGGCGTCGCGATACATCCGGCTGATCCGGTATTCCTCCATGTACCCGGCACCGCCGTGCAACTGAAGGCAATCGTCGATCACGCGGTTTTCCAGCTCCGACGTGAGGAGCTTGGCCGAAGCCGCGGCCGCGGCAGTCAGACGTCCGGCGTTATGCTCGATGACGAGCGCATCGATCCACGTCTGCATCGCATCGAGTTCCGCGCGCCGGCGGGCCAGCACGAACCGCGTGTTTTGGAGCGCACCGATCGGGCGCCCGAACGCACGCCGCTCTTTCACGAACGGCAGCGTCAGGTCGAACGCCACCTGTGCGTGCGCGATCGACTGACACGCGCTCAGCAGGCGCTCCTCGGCCAGACCTTCGGTCAGGTAGGCGAAACCGCACGCGGGATCGCCCAGCACGTTCGAGCTGGGCACCCAGACGTCCTCGAAGAACAGCTCGGCCGTATCCTGTGCATCGAGCCCCAGTTTGCTCAAACGCTCGCCGCGCTCGAATCCCGGCATCCCGCGCTCGACGACGAAGATCCCGAACGCGCGCCGCTCGTCGGGATTCGTCCGCGCCACGACAAGCACGGCATCGGCATTCAGGCCGTTCGATATGTACGACTTCGCGCCATTGATCAGCCAGCCGCCGTCCCGACGCTCCGCGCGTGTCCGGATTCCGGCCAGGTCGGAGCCTGCCTGCGGCTCCGTCATCGCGACGGCGAGGATCGTCGTTCCCCGTGCCGCCCCCGCAAGCCACCGGTGTTTCTGTTCGTCGTTGCCGAGGCGTCCGATGTAAGGCGCCACCAAGCGCGAATGCAGCGTCAGATACACACCGATGTCGCCGTGGCGGATCATCTCCTCGTACAGGATCTGCTCGTAACGGAAATCGGCCATCCCGGCGCCGCCGTACGCTTCGTCGGCCCACATCAGCAACAGGCCGTTCGCGCCGGCCTTCTCGAAGATCGCCCGATCGCAACAACCCCGCGCACGCCAGTCATGCACATGCGGCGCAACTTCCTTCTGAACGAACCGGGAAACCGCGTCCCGAAACTGTTCGTGTTCGGGATCGAATGCAAGGCGGCGTGTCGAGTACGGGGACATGGTGTTCGACCGTGATCGTGGAGGTTGCCGGCAGCGACTCGCTGCCGGACATCAATCTGGGGTAGGCCGGCCCGGAAGCGCTTCGTGTCGCCGCCGGGACCCGCGCGCGAGGCGGCCGGCGCGTCAGGTGCCGGTCGCCTCGCCATTCTTGGTCAGCGCGGCGCCATGCGGATCGCGCCGTCCAGCCGGACGCACTCGCCATTGAAATAGCCGTTCACGATCATCGTCTCGACGAGTTGCGCGAATTCCGCCGGCTGGCCGAAGCGCTTCGGAAACGGCACCGCCGCGGCCAGTGCCTCCTTGACGTTGTCGGGCGCGGCCTGCATCAGCGGCGTATCGAAGATACCGGGCATGACCGTGTTGACGCGAATCCCTTCGCCCATCAGATCGCGCGCGATCGGCAACGTCATGCCGGTCAGCGCGGCCTTCGACGCGCTGTATGCCGCCTGTCCTATCTGCCCGTCCTGTGCAGCCACCGAAGCCGTATTGACGACGACCCCGCGTTCGCCGTCCCCCAGCGGCGCCAGCGTCAGCATGCCGGCCGCCGATTTGGCGATGCAGCGAAACGTACCGACCAGATTGATCTGCAGGATCCTGTCGAAGCTGTCGACCGGGAAGTGCCTGATCTCGCCGGTCTTCCGGTCTCGTCCGGCGGTCTTCGCGGTGAAGCCGGTGCCGGCGCAGTTGACCAGTATGCGCTCCTGACCGTGTGCGACTCGCGCGGCAGCGAACGCCGCATCCACCTGCTCGTCGGACGTGACGTCGACTTTGCAAAACAGGCCGCCGATATCCCGCGCCAACGCTTCGCCCTGTTCGACATTCATGTCGAACAAGGCGACCTTCACGCCGTGCGCTGCCAGTCGTCGTGCGGTCGCGGCGCCGAGGCCCGATGCGCCGCCCGTGACGACGGCGGCCGTGTGTAAATTCAGTTGCATAGCGTCTCCTCGAATCATCTCAGTGTGAACCGAACGTCGATCGGTTCAGAACGGTTGTCTTTCGCCCGACGCTTTTGCCGACACGCAAAGGCAAGGTCGAACGACAGTGCAATTCCATGCGCATCACGCCGGGTAGTAATACGCGCCGGCCACTGCCATCGCGCGCATGCTCTCCGTCGGGACATAAGGCGCGCCGAGGTCGGCATGGCTGTCGCACATGGCAACGACGCGATCGAGACCGAGCCAGTCGGCATACTTGAGTGCGCCGCCCGCGTGCGCGGGGAAACCGAGCCCCAGGACGAGTGCCATGTCCAGTTCGGCTGCGGACGCAACCACTCGCTCGTCGAGAACATGCGCCGCCTCGACGATCATCGGCAGCATCATGCGTTCGACGATCGCGTGATCTGAAAAGGTTGCCGGGCCGTCGGATTGAAGGGCCGCCACCAGCGCATGCGCATCCGGCGACGCGTGTCTCGACGGCCTGCCCGTGCCGGCGGCTTCGTAACGATAGAATCCCTCGCCTGATTTCCGACCATAGCGCTGCCGCTCGACCAGTCGCCCGATTGCGCTGCCCTCGACCGGCGGCATCCGGTCGCGATAGCCGGCACCGACCACTTCGACGACGCGATCGAGAACGTCCATCCCGATCGCGTCCAGCCAGTACGCCGGCCCCATCGGCCAACCGAACGCCTCCATCGCGCTGTCGACCGCTTCGAAATCGGCCCCCTCTTCCAGCAAACGCAGAAATGCGTTGACGTAGGGCGTCAGCACGCGGTTGACGACGAAACCCGTGCAGTCGCGCACGACGATCGGGGTCTTGCCCAATGCCACCGCGTAGCCCGCTGCGGTCGCCACGGCCGCATCGCCGGTCCGGCTGCCGCGTATGATCTCGACCAGTCTCGTCGTCGAGACGGGATTGAAGAAATGCATGCCGACCAACTGTTCCGGACGCGTCAGCGCGGAAGCAAGCTCGTCGATACGCAGGCTCGACGTATTCGAGGCCAGCACCGCGTCGGCGGGCACCCGCTGTTCGAGTTCGGCGAGTACGCCGCGTTTGACGTCACGCTGCTCGACCACTGCCTCGATCGCAAAATCGACATCGGCCAGGCCCGTGTCGTCGAGCTGGGGCGTGATCGACGCGTAACAGGCGTCGGCCTGCCGAAGGTCGAGCCGGCCACCCTGCACCTGCTGCTCGATGTGCTTGCGCGCCGAGTCCATTCCCCCGTCGAGCCGTGCTTGCGTGATGTCCTTCATGCGCGTCGCGATGCCACGCAGTGCGCTCGCGCATGCAATGCCGCCGCCCATCGTGCCGGCACCGATCACCGCGCCCCGCGAGACCGGCCGCGCCGCCCGCGCGATACGTCTGGCCTGCTTCTTCAGCACCTGCTCGTTGAGGAAGACCTGGACCAGCGACGCGGCCGCTTGCGTACGCGCGACACGACCGAACGCATCGGCTTCCTGATCGAGCGCCTCGTCGAGATCGCACACCGCGGCGCGCGCCATCGTGTCGGCCGCGATGGCAGCGGCCGGCCGGTTCCGGTCGTGCAGCGCGCCGAGCGTGGACCGGGCGCGGTCGACCACGTCCACGGCCTCTTGCGCCGATATCGGCAGACGCACCTTCTTGCGGCGTTGCGCCGCTCGCCAGTCGATTTCTCCGGCGGCTGCGCGCCGCAGCCAGGCGAGCGCGGTCTCCCGCAGCATGTCGGGCGCGACGACTTCATCGACCACGCCGGCCGCAACCGCCGCGTGGCCGTCGAACGATTGCCCAGTCGCCACCCAGTCGATCGCGGCGGCCAGACCGGCCACCCGCGACAGCCGGGCCGTGCCGCCCAGCCCGGGAATCAGCCCGAGCGAGACTTCCGGCAAGCCCACCCGCGCATTCGACGCCATCACGCGAAACGCGCCGAGCAGCGCCAGTTCGAGCCCGCCGCCGAGCGCATAGCCGTTGATCGCGACCACGCTCGGAACGGGAAGATTCTCGAACGTCGTCACATGCGCGTCGTTCGTGCGCACGGCGGTCGCAATCGCACCCGCGGATTGCCGGAACATCGCGGAAAACTCCGTGATGTCGGCGCCGACGATGAACACGTCCTTTGCACTCGTCACCAGCACGCCGCGCACCGCCGACATCGCGGCGATGCACGCCGTCGCCTGCCGGAATTCGTCGATCGTGCGTGCGTCCAGCTTGTTGATCGCCGCATCGTGTCGATCGAATCGCAATTCGACCAGCCCGTCGTCCAGCGACAGCACGCTGATGTTTTCACCCTGAAAAAGCAAATCTTCCTCCAAACGTCCGCTACGGCTGATGCGAACCAGTTTAGGGAAGCACATGCCCGAACTCATCGTCGGAAGCGACGAATCGCACGACACAAATAAAGACGGGCGTTCAACCGAACGCCCGCCTGTCACCGACCGCGAGCCGAACGCCACCGGCCCCGAATCCTCCTCAGAGCGACGACACCAGGTGCCCGCCGTCGACGGCCAGCGCAGCACCGGTAATCCACGAGCCCGCATCGGTCGCCAGCAACAGCAGCGCCCCGTCGAGTTCTTCCGGCGTTCCGAGCCGTCTCATCGGAATGCGCTTGATCATCGCCTTGCCATGATCGGTGTCCCATAGCCCGTCCGTCATCTCGGTACGCACGTAACCCGGCTCTATCGCATTCACGCGAATCCCGTAGCGCGCCCATTCAAGTGCCAGGCTGCGCGTCATGTGCACGACCGCGGCCTTCGACGTCGAATAGGCCGCGATACCGGTGGCCACCCGTTCACCCTGTATCGAGGCAATATTGACGATCGCGCCGCCTCGCATCGTGTCCCGCCAGCGTCGCGCGGCTTCCGTCGCGACCAGCCACGCACCGCGCACGTTGATCGCCATCACTTCGTCGAAGCGCTCGATCGGCTGGTCGATGGCGAGTCCGTCGCCGGAAATCCCCGCATTGTTGACGACGACATCGAGTGGCGCCCCGGTTGCCGAAATCGTGTCGAACCCGGCCGATACGGATGCGGCGTCCGTGACGTCGAGCGGCAGCACCGTCACGTCCGGCGCGCCGAGTTCTCGCAGCGCGCCGGCCAGCGCCTCAAGTCGCGCGACGCGCCGCGCGCCGATCACGACCGACGCACCGCAGCGGGCCGCCAGACGCGAAAAATGTTCTCCGAAACCCGACGACGCTCCCGTCACCAGTACGCGTCGCCCTTTCAGCTTGATACCCAGATCCATTCCTGCTCCCGGTCAGTCGGTTACTTCCACGGTCGCCGTCCCCGTCGATGCAGCGACGTACGTCGACACGCCTGCAGGCTCACCCGGGCTGTCGCGCATAGCGTGCCCTGAGGCGCTTCTTGTCCAGCTTGCCGACACTTGTCCTCTCGATCTGCTCGACGAGCTCGAACGCGTCCGGTATCGCATACGACGGAATGACCCCGCGTTCGACCAGCCCGCTCATGTGCCGGCGCAACGTATCCGCATCGAGTGCGGCATCCGGTCGGGCTGCGACCACGGCCAGCGGCCGTTCGCCCCACTTCTCGTCGGGTATGCCGATCACCGCCACTTCGGCCACGCCCGGATACTGCCCGATCAGCGCCTCGAGCTCGACCGACGAAATCCACTCGCCGCCGCTCTTGATCACGTCCTTCGCACGATCGACGAGATGGAGGTACCCATGCTCGTCGAAACGGCCGACGTCACCGGTATGCATCCAGCCGCCGTCCCAGAGAGCCGCACTGGCTGCCTCATTGTCGAGGTACGACTGCGTCAGATACGGCGTGCGTACCACGACCTCGCCCACCGATACACCGTCGTCCGGCACCGACTCGCCTGCCGTGTCGACGACCCGCACCTGAGCCATCAGGATCGGCATCCCGGCGGTCGTGCGAATGGCGATATCGCGCGCTTCGCGCTCCGCGGCATCGTGGGTCTCGTCCAGAAGATCGGTTTTTACCTGCGCCAGCGTCAGCAACGGGCAGCTTTCCGACATCCCGTAGCCGGCATAGATATCGATATTGCGAGCGAGCGCCTGTCTGCATAGCGCATGCGGCAGCGCGCTCCCGCCGATCAGCACCTTCCAGCGCTTGAAATCCGCGCCGGATGCGCCCGGCGCCCCAAGCACCATGCTCAGGACCGTCGGAACGCAGTGCGAGAAGGTCACGCGCTCGCGCTTGACCAGATCGACGATCACCGTCGGCTCGTAGCGCCCGGGATAAACCTGCTGCCAGCCGCACAGCGTGGCGATGTATGGATAGCCCCATGCATGCGCATGAAACATCGGCGTGAGCGGCATATACACGTCGTTGCGCGAGAATCGACCGTTCTCGCCTGCCTGGGAAACGCTCGCCAGCACCGTCAGGCAATGCAGCACGATTTGCCGATGGCTGAAGCTCACGCCTTTCGGATTACCCGTCGTGCCCGTCGTGTAATACAGCGTCGCGCGCGTGTTCTCGTCGAACTCAGGAAACGCATGCACCGCGTCAGCGGCCGCCAGCATCGATTCGTACTCGCCCACCCACGCGAATCCGGGGCGCGCCACCTTGTCGTCGCTGAGACAGATGAAGCGCCTGATCTGCGGTAGTCGATCCTGAATCTCCTGAATCATCGGCAGAAAATCGACATTCAGCAGCATGGTGTCGACGCCGGCATGATCGAGCGTGTACGCAAGCTGCTCGGAGGACAGGCGGAAATTCGCGGTCATCAGCGTGGCGCCGAGCATTGGAACCGCGAAATACGCTTCCAGATAGCGGTTGGTGTCCCAGTCGAGCACGGCCACCGTACTTCCTTCGCCGACCCCGAGTCGCGACAGCGCGCTGCCAAGCCGGTTGATACGTTCGATCAGCGTCGAATAGCCGAAACGGGCGAGGTCACGGTAGACGATTTCCTTGCGTGAGCGCTGCGCGATCGGCGTGACCAGCAGTTGCTTGATCAGCAACGGAAAGGCGTACGGATTCATGTGTCTCCAGTTTTCTTGTGTTGCAAAGGCGCCTTGCACATATGCCCGACAGCCCGATCCGACTTTAAATCGAAGGCGGCGTACCGGCATCGTCGGATACGACGATTCGAGTCGGCGCAACGACGCCGAGCGCCGGAATGCCGTGCGACGGGAAATCCCCGAACGCGAAAATACGCCCGCTTTGCTAGACTACGTGGCCCGCTTTTCCCGCCTTCGCAGATGACTTCGCCTTCAGTCGAAGCTCGGCGCATCCCGAGCATGAAAGTCAGCCCCCCTGCCACGTCCGCTTCCCAGGTGATTCGACAGGGTGTCCGTCAATTGCTGAACGCATCGACGTCGCCCCGGCTGGTTCTCGTTCGTGCGCCGGCCGGCTTCGGCAAAACGACAGCCATGTTGCAGCATCGTGCCCGACTCGAACAAATCTCCGTGTCGGCCGCATGGTTTACCCTCGACAGCGCGGACAACGATCCCGTCCGTTTCCTGCAGGGATTCAAGGTCGCCATCGCGACCGTCGTAGGCGACGACGCCTTTTCCGATCCGGGTTTCCCGCCGTCCGAGACACTCGGTGAATCGGCATTGCGCGTGATGAACGCCGTCGCCGGCCTGAAAAAGCCGTTCGCGGTGTTCCTCGACGACTTCGAAGTGCTGCAGGATCCGGGCGTGCTCGCCTGGATACGTGAATTCATCGACCACTTGCCGCACGGAGGTCAGCTCGTAATCGGTTCGCGCAGCTTGCCGGATCTGCGGATGGGGCGGCTGCGCGCGCGTGGGCAACTGGTCGAGATCGATGCACAGGCGTTGCGATTTTCACTCGACGAGACCGACGAGTTCTTCCGCCTCATCCAAGGCGCATCGCTTGCGCAAAGCGAGTTGATACGCCTGCACAACAAGACCGAAGGATGGGCGGCGGCATTGTGGCTGGCGTCCGCTTCGCTACGTCGCAACGATCCGCACTCGGACTTCATCGACCGCTTCTCCGGTACCAATCGTTCGGTGGCGGAGTACCTGGCCGAGGACGTGTTCGCCCAGCAAGCCGAGCCGGTGCGCCAGTTCCTGCTGCGAACCAGCATCTTGCGTTATCTGAGCGCCCCGCTTTGCCAGAAGCTCCTGCCCGAGATGGATTGCGAACGGGTCCTCAATCAGCTCGAGGCGTCCAGCCTGATTGCCCCCATCGAGAGCGAGGACAGAACCTGGCGATACCACAGCCTGATCGCCGAATTCCTGAAGGCACAGTTGCAGCGCGACGCGCCGGATGACCTGCCGCGATTGCATCGGACCGCATCCGATTGGTACCTGAGTCAGCAGCGCCCCGTCCCGGCCATCGACCACGCACTCGAAGGAAGCGACTTCCCGCGCGCAGTCGACCTGCTCGAGCAATACGCGCTGCCGCTGCTCGCGCAGGGAAGGATGCGCCTGCTTTCGCGGTGGTTCGATGCGCTGCCCGCCCGGATCCTGCACGACCATCCGATGTTGCTCGCGGCCCGCATCTGGTCCGTCAATTTCACGCGCGGTCCATGGGAAGCCATGGAACTCCTCGAGTCCAGTCGCCTGGTGGAAGTGGACGATCCGCAAGTGCGCCCGCACGTGCTCGCGGTCCGCCCGGTGCTGCTCGCCATGATGGATCGCTTCGAGGAGGCGCTCGAGGTCGGGCGCGAGTGCCTGAAGCATTGTCCGACCGGTTCGGCCTTTGCCGACATGATGCTCGCCAACGTCATGGCAAACCAGTTCGCGGTGGCAGGCCAACGTGCGGAATCGCGCCGTCTGCTGGAAGCGGCCAGACGCTCGCAGGGCACGGATTTTAGTGCCTTCAACGTCATGTATTCCGAAACCAACGAGGCAATTTTCGACCTTCAGGAAGGGCGACTGCGCGAAGCGACCGCGCGGTTGCGCATTGCGGTGGGGAGTGGCAGCTCACATCACGACGGTTATACCGGCGGCAATGCGTGGGCCGGATTGATGTACGCGGCCACCGTGTATGAAACCAACGACCTCGCTCAGGCGGCACATCTTCTTCAGGTCTACGTTCCGCTCGCCCGTGACGTTCTTCTCCCCGATCACGTCATGCTCGGTCACGTGATGCAGTCTCGCGTCGCGTTCGCTCGCGGAGATGTCGACGAAGCATTCGAAATTCTCACGCAACTGGAATATCTCGGGCACGTTCGACGCCTTGCACGCATGGCGGCTGGTGCGAAACTCGAGCGAGCCCGTATTCTTTTGATGCAGGGGCATCATCGTGCGGCACAGGACGAACTGGCGCGCGTCGACGACCCCGAACTCTGGCGCCATGTCGGGCACCTGCACCTGATCGGCAACGACCTCGATTACCTGGCGCTTGCGAGACTGCGATGGGAGGCCCTCGCGGGCGATGCTCAAGCTGCCGCCCTGCAGCTGAACAAGGCCGCAGAGCTCGCCGACCAGGAAGCGCGCCACCGGCGTGCAATGAAACTGCGCCTGCTTGCGGCCATCGCGAAACACCGGGCCGGAGAGCCGGAGGCGGCTCAATCCATCCTTGGTCCGGTACTCCAGGCAGCATGCCGGGAAGGCTTCGTACGCTTGCTGCTCGACGAAGGCGAGCAACATATCGGACCGTTGCTACGACAGTTCTCCCGATCGCTCGATGCGAGCGGTGCTGCGTCACCGGATCCCATCCTGGCGGATTATGTGCTCAGACTGGGACGCATCTGCGGACTGACCGACGAACCGGTTGCGCCGAGCACGCCCGAACTGCCCAGGCTGCTCGATCCGCTCACGCCGAAGGAAATTCGTGTCCTTCAGCTTCTGGCGGAGGGTTACTCCAATCAGGCAATAGCTGAAAAACTGTTCGTGTCCGAGAGTACGGTTCGCACGCACTTGCGCAATATCAACACCAAGGTGAGTGCCCATAGCCGGACACAAGCCGTCGCAATCGCGCGCAAACTCGGGTTGGTCAGTTAAGCAAAATGCCGTGAGTACCTTGGTGGATTCGTCGCCCGGACTGTGCCGGCAATCGTGTCAACCGGTTGGTTCAGGCTGGTGCGGGCGCGATACCGGTATTGTCGAGTGTCATGTAGTCGTTCGCCTTGACTTCGGCAGGCTGCCCGACGAGTCGACTCCGACGCGAATCTTGCCGACAAGCCAAATGTGATCCGCTTGGCCAAGACGATCTGTGAGGATGTAAGTGCTGCCACAACCACCATCGCCACCAGACAAGTCACGGGCTGTTTTCGCCGTAGTGCTCTCAGCATCGCCTCAAATCTCAAAGCGATCGTCAACAGCGGTACACGCGAAGTGAGTAGTGCCCCAAAACACTGGCATCAACACTTCGCGCTCCCGGGTAGCTTCTTCGCAATGTTTAGTCACATGAATTGGAGAGCGCCCACCGCCTACCTCAGGGGCGCCCTGATGTTGGCAGACTAGAAAACAGAACGACGCCACACGAAGTTTTGTGACCGTGAAAAGCCGCGTGAGATCCCTCAACCTTCATCTCCGGGTCGCCCTCGACAATCACAACGTCTCCGCGCATCGGACAGACACAGTGGTCCCCGGTACGCCCCACGGCGCGACCCATGACTTTACTGTTGGGCGCACCCGTCTGTACGACTCCGCCGTGACTGTGTACGTCACCAACTCGAATGATTCCGCGCATACGTCCTTCTCGCGAATTGGATCACCACGAATAGCCCTGCATCCCGT
>NZ_JPGL01000064.1 GCF_000732615.1 Burkholderia paludis | reverse complement strand
CGCACCCGGCTTGCATGCCCCCTCATTGTTAGAACACAACCCCTGTTGCTCACCGATGGAAAGCCTGTCAAAAGGAAAGCGCGGGCCCGTGGGGCGGGCGCCCCCCCCCGGCGGGGGGGGCCGCCCCCCCCGCCGCACAATGATCCCATCGACTGCGGCCCGAGGAGACCGCCATGGCGCACACGCATTCGGAACAATTCGCCCGCTTCGCCGATTTCTACCCGTATTACCTGAACGAGCACCAGAACCCGACGTCGCGACGGCTGCACTTCATCGGCTCGCTCGGCGTGATCGGCTGCGTCGCGATGGCGATCGCAACCGGCAACTGGCTGTGGCTGCCGGCGGCGGTCGTCTGCGGCTACGGGTTCGCGTGGGTCGGACACTTCTTCTTCGAAAAGAACCGCCCGGCCACGTTCCGGCACCCGGTCTACAGCCTGATGGGCGACTGGGTGATGTTCAAGGACATCTGTACCGGCAAGATCCCGCTGTAACCGCCGGCCGGCGCGCTCACGCGGGCCGCGGCGGCCGGGCGTGCGGGTCGGACACGCCGTCCGCGTGCCCGGCGCCGCCGGCCGGCTGTGCGCCGGCGGGCCGGTGCGCGGCGATCAGCGTCGCAAGCGACACGTCGAAGCGGTCGCTCGACAGCACCGCGAGCAGCGCCGCGCCGTCGACATGACCATGGCGCCGCTGCAACTGGTAGGTCAGCTCCGTACGGTCGATCACCAGCACGTCGAACAGATGCGCGAGCGTCAGCTGCTCCGGGTTCGCGAGCATGATATAGCGCGGCGTCGCGTCGCCGCCGCCGTCCAGCCGCGCGATCCACTCCCGCTCCTCCATCGTCGTCAGCAGCCGCTGCGCGGTTTCCATGTCGCAGCGCAACATGGTCGCGAGCCGCATCGCCGTGTAGCCGCGCTTGCCGGCCGCGCGTGCGTCGGCCAGCCGCGCGAGCAGGTCGAGGGCGTCGAGCAGGTCGCTGCCCGGATAGTGGATGCGATGGAACTGGCCGACCCGGATCGCCGGCAGCGCGGACGCCACCATCGCGCCGAGCAGCGCGATGAACCAGCTCAGGTACACCCACAGCAGGAACACCGGCAGCGCGGCAAATGCGCCGTAGACGGCCGTATAGGTCGGAATCCGCCGCACGTAGTAGCCGAACCCGCGCTTCGCGAGTTCGAACGCGACCGCCGCGAACAGCCCGCCGATCACGGCGTCGCGCCACGCGACCGTGCAGTTCGGCAGGTAGACGTACAGCAGCGTGAACGCCAGCACCGTGAGCGGCAGCGACACCAGCGCGAGCAGCCACTCGACGATCGACGTCGACGGCGCCGCCCCCGTAAACGCCAGCGACTGCGTGAACAGGTACGACGAGATCGACAGGCTCACGCCGAACAGCAGCGGGCCGAGCGTGATCAACGCCCAGTACGCGAGCACGCGCTGCGCGAACGGCCGCGGCTTGCGCACGCGCCAGATCAGGTTGAACGCCGATTCGATCGTCATCATCGTCATCACCGACGTGACGACGAGCACGATCAGGCCGGCCGTCGTCAGCCCCTTGGCCTTCGACGCGAACTGGTTCAGGTACTTGAAGATCTGGATGCTGAACTGCGCGGGCATCAGGTGATCCGCGAGGAACCCCTGCAGCGAGATCTGGAACGACGCGAACATCGGAAACGCCGTGAACAGCGCGAACGCGACCGTCGCGAGCGGCACGAGCGCCAGCATCGTCGTGAAGGTCAGGCTGCCCGCCACCTGCGGGATGCGATCCTCGGCGCTGCGCCGGGCCGCGAACCGCGCGAGGCGCTTGAGGGTGTCGAGATCGACGCTCAACTTCGGCAAACGGCTTCTCCTTCACGATGCCGCGCGCCCGGCGGCGCGCCGCCGTCGCGCTGCGCGACGGCTTCAGCCCCTATAATAGCCGCTCGATTCCAGCAGGGGCCGACCGCACCGGGCACGCGCGCGGCCGCACGCGGCCCCGTAGCCCATGAAAGACATTCTCGTCCTCTATTACAGCCGTCACGGCGCCACGCGCGATCTCGCGCTGGCAATCGCGAACGGCATCGACAGCGTACCGGGCATGCAGGCCCGCATTCGCACCGTGCCGCCGGTGTCCACCGTCTGCGAAGCCTCCGCTCCCGACATTCCCGCCGACGGCCCGCCGTACGCCGAACTGCGCGATCTCGAGGAATGCGCGGGCCTCGCGCTCGGCTCGCCGACCCGCTTCGGCAACATGGCCGCATCGCTCAAGTATTTCCTCGACGGCACGACGCCGCAATGGCTGTCCGGCGCATTGACCGGCAAGCCGGCGAGCGTGTTCACGTCGACGGGCAGCCTGCACGGCGGCCAGGAATCGACCTTGCTGTCGATGATGCTGCCGCTGCTCCATCATGGAATGATGATCGTCGGGATCCCTTACACCGAATCCGCGCTCAGCACGACCCGCACCGGCGGCACGCCGTACGGCGCATCGCACGTCGCGCAGCACGACCGCTCGGCGGCCGCCGGGCTGTCGGCGGACGAAAAGGCGCTCGCCGCGGCGCTCGGCGTGCGGCTCGCGCGCGCGGCCGCCGCCCTCTCCGACGCCCGGGCCGCATGAACGCCCCCGTCCGCCCCGCCGTCGCGGCCCGGCCGCGCCACGCGCGGATCGCCGCGGCGTGCCTCGTCGCGCTGATCGCGCTGTCGCTCGCATGGGAGCTGTGGCTCGCGCCGCTGCGCCCGGGCGGCTCCGCGCTGATGCTCAAGGCCGTGCCGCTCGCGCTCGCGCTGCCCGGCGTCTGGCGGCGTAACATCTATACGATGCAGTGGGCGAGCATGCTGATCCTCGTCTACCTCGCCGAAGGCGTCGTGCGCGGCATGTCCGATCGCGGGCTGTCCGCGACGCTCGGCTGGTGCGAGACCGCGCTCGCCGTCGGCTTCTTCGTGGCGGCGCTGGCTTACGTCGCGCCGTTCAAGCGCGCGGCGAAAAAGCCGCGCGCCGCGTCCTGACCCTTACGCGACAAGGTGATGATGTCTTCCGAAGCTTTCGTTTCCGCGTGCCGCGACGCGATCGGCGCCGACCATGTGCTGACCGCTCCGCACGATACCGAACCGTTCCTGACCGACTGGCGCCGCCGCTACAAGGGTGCCGCATGCGCGGTGCTGAAGCCCGCGAGCACGGCCGAAGTCGCCGCACTCGTGAAGCTCGCCAACGCGCACGGGATCGCGCTCGTGCCGCAAGGCGGCAATACGGGCCTGGCCGGCGGCGCAACGCCCGATGCGAGCGGCAGCCAGGCCGTGCTGAGCGTCGCGCGGCTGAATCGCGTGCGTGCGCTCGATCCGCACAACAACACGATCACCGTCGAGGCCGGCGTGATCCTCGCAGACGTGCAGGCGCGCGCCCGCGAAGGCGGCCGGCTGTTCGCGCTGAGCCTCGCGGCGGAAGGCAGCTGCACGATCGGCGGCAACCTGTCGACCAATGCGGGCGGCACCGCGGTGCTGCGTTACGGCAACGCGCGCGAGCTGTGCCTCGGCCTGGAGGTCGTGACGCCCCAGGGCGACATCTGGGACGGCCTGCGCGGGTTGCGCAAGGACAACACGGGCTACGACCTGCGCGACCTGTTCATCGGCGCGGAAGGCACGCTCGGAATCATCACGGCAGCCGTGATGAAGCTGCATCCGCTGCCGGCCGCCCAGGTCACGGCGCTCGCCGCGCTCGAGTCGCCGCACGCGGCGCTCGATTTCCTCGCGCTCGCGCAGCGCGCGGCCGGGCCGCTGCTGACCGGCTTCGAGCTGATGTCGGATTTCTGCATGCAGCTGGTCGGCAAGCACTATCCGCAACTGCGCTACCCGTTCGCTCAGACGCATGCCCAGACGGTGCTGCTCGAACTGTCCGACAACGAAAGCGAAGCGCATGCGCGCGCACTGTTCGAGAAGCTGATGGAGGAAGCGTTCGAGGCCGGGCTCGTGGTCGACGCGGTGGTCGCGGAGAATCTGGCGCAGTCGCGCGCGTTCTGGGATCTGCGCGAGCACATTCCGCTGGCGCAGGCCGACGAGGGACTCAACATCAAGCACGACATCGCGGTGCCGATCTCGTCGATCGCGCGCTTCATCGACGAGACCGACGCGGCGATCCAGCAGGCGGCGCCGGGCGCACGCATGGTCACGTTCGGCCACCTCGGCGACGGCAACCTCCACTACAACGTGCAGATGCCCGAGGGCGGCGATCCGAAGGCGTTCCTCGCCGCGTTCCAGGCGCCGATCAACCGGATCGTGTACGACAACGTGCACCGCCACCACGGCACGATCAGCGCGGAACACGGCATCGGCCAGCTGAAGATCGACGACGCGCAGCGCTACAAGTCGCCGGTCGAAACGACGCTGATGCGCACGCTGAAGACCGCGCTCGACCCGCGCGGGCTGATGAATCCCGGCAAGGTCCTGCGCTGAAGCCGCCCACTCCGGAGCGAAGCCCGTGAAAGTCCGCGTCCTGTCCGACCTGCATCTCGAAGGCAACCAGCCCGACACGATTCCGCATGCCGACGCGGATCTCGTCGTACTGGCCGGCGACATCCACAATCACGCGGAAGGGCTGCGCTGGGCCGCCGAAACCTTCGACCCGGCCGTACCGGTGATCTACGTGCCGGGCAACCACGAGTACTACGACGGGGAATTCGGCGCGCTGGAAACGGCGATGCGCGACGCGGCGCATACGCTCGACAACGTGCATTACCTGAACAACGACGTCTACGTCGATCCCGAACGGCGCTTCCGCGTGCTCGGCACGACGCTCTGGAGCGATTTTTCGCTGTTCGGCGACGACGACGCCAGCATGGCCGGCTCCATCGCCGCCGCGCTGCGCGTGATGCTCGATTTCAAGGGCTTGATCCAGGTGACCTGGCCGCAGGACGCGGCGCTGCATGCGGCGCCGGGCGGGCCGGAACGGGATTTCGCGCCGGCCGACGCGATCGCGCTGCACCGGCAAGGCCGTGCATGGCTGGAAGCGCAGCTTGCGACGCCGTTCGAGGGCCGGACGATCGTCGTCACGCACCATGCGCCGCATCGGCGCTCGCTGGCGGAACGCTACGCGGACGATCCTGCTTCGGCGGGGTTCATCACGGACCTGGCCGAACTCGTCCGGCCGCCGGTGGATCTGTGGCTCCACGGCCACACGCATACGTCATTCGATTACATTGCCGAAGGCGGCACCCGCGTGGTGTGCAACCCGCGCGGCTATATTCACCGGCGCACGGGCGAGCGGGAAAACGGTGCGTTCGCGTGGGACAAGGTGGTCGAACTCGGCTGAGCACCGAGCACGGGCGGCCGCATCGCGCGGCCCGCCCTTTCCGGGGCGCTGCCGCCGGATCAGCGATCGATACGGCGCGCCTCGGGCCGCTCCGCGCGCACCCGCACCGGAACCGGCTTCATCCGCGCCTTCGCCTTCATCGCGCGCAGCAGGTCGCGGGTCGCCGCGGCGGCCGCGGCCGCGCCGAGCAGGACTCCAAGGCCGATCATCAGGTGCGTATCCATTGCTACTCCGGGGTGACGTATCTCATTGGTTCCCACAATATCAAACTGTCCGGCACACATCCGTAAAAAAATGTTGCGTGAAGGACAAATCTGGTCAGAACAGGGGCAACCGCGCCGTCATGTCGCATGCGTGTACTGCTCGAGCGCCGCTTCGTCGGCGGCGAGCGTGGCCGGCAGCTCGTCGCGCAGGAAATCGACCCAGGTGCGGATTTTCGCGTCGAGGTACTGGCGCGACGGATACAGCGCATAGATGTTCATCACGTGCGAGCGGTACTCGGGCATCACGCGCACGATGTGCCCGCTGCGCAGCCAGCCGATCGCCGAATAGACCGGCAGCCCGCCGATCCCCATCCCTTCCCGCACCGCCACCGCGAGCGCCTCGGCGACGTTCACGCGAAACGGCGGCGCCGTGATCGGGACGACCTCGTCGCCGTTCGGCCCCGCCAGCGCCCATTCGTCGAATTGAAAGCCCGGCGTGACCATGCCGAGGCAGACGTGCTGCGCGAGATCCGCCGGCCGCTGCGGCGCGCCTTGCGCGTCGACGTAGCTGCGCGACGCGCACACCACGCTGTAGCTCTCGCCGAGGCGCTGCGACACGAGCCCCGAATCGGGCAGGTCGCGGCCGACGACGATCGCGACGTCATACCCCTCGTCGAGCAGGTCGGGCATCCGCTGCGCGAGCGTCAGCTCGACGTGCACCTCCGGGTAGCGCTCGCGATAGCGCGCGATGGCCGGCACCAGATAGTGCTGGCCGAGGCTCGTGAAGCAATGGACCTTCAGCTTGCCCGACGGGCGCGCATGCGCGTCGCCCGCCTCGGCCTCGGCCTGGTCGACGTAAGCGAGGATCTGCTCGCAGCGCTGCAGGTAGCGCTCGCCCGCTTCGGTCAGCGCGATCCGGCGCGTCGTGCGGTTCAGGAGGCGCGTGCGCAGGTGCGCCTCGAGATCCGAGATCGCGCGCGACGCGTAGGCGGTCGTCGAATTCATCTGCTGGGCAGCCGCGGTAAAGCTTCCCGCGTCGACCACACGGACGAACACCCGCATGTTTTGTAACGTATCCATCCCAATACCCGTTTGAATCCGGACGGATTGTTGCACAGAGGCCAACAAGTATTGTCTCAGGATTCGTAAAAATGACTTGCACCATTGTCCATTTATTCAGGAATCACTGAAAAATATAATCGCCTCCGACTCATCTATATCCGAAAGGGAGAAAATCGTGCAGTCTCCGGCGACAAAAGGGACGCTCGCACTGGCGGTTCTTGCAGTCTCATTAATAATGGCCGGATGCGCGGGCATGGGCGACAACAAGCCGCAGTCGGCCCGCATCGAGGCGAACGCGCTCGACGCCGGCGCCGCGATCCGCGGGGCCGACCGCGACGCGGGCTGGCCCGCCGCCGACTGGTGGCGCGCATACCGCGATCCGCAGCTCGACGCCTGGATCGCCACCGCCCTGGCAGGCAGCCCGACGCTCGCGGCCGCCGAGGCGCGCGTGCGCGAAGCGCAGGCGATGGCACGCGTCGCCCGCTCGGCCGAGCTGCCGCAGATCAACGGCAACCTGTCGCTGATGCGCCAGCACTGGCCCGACAACGTGTATTACGGCCCGGGCCCGCTCGCGAACACCGACACCTGGAACAACACCGGCACGGTCGGCCTGTCGTACCACCTCGACCTGTGGGGCAAGGACAAGAACACGACCGAGCGCGCGCTCGATACCGCGCATGCGACCGCCGCCGACGCGCGTGCGGCGAAGCTCGACCTCGAAGTCGGCATCGTGCGTGCGTACGTCGACATGTCGATGAACTATGCGCTGCTCGACCTCGCGCACGAAACGTTCGAACGCCAGCGCGCGCTCGCCGATCTCGCGCGCAAGCGGCTGCAGGCCGGCATCGGCACGCAGCTCGAGGTGAGCCAGGCGGAATCGACGCTGCCCGACTACGAGCGCCAGATCGACAGCTACGAAGAGGCGATCCAGCTCGCGCGCCATCAGCTCGCCGCGCTGGCCGGCAAGGGCCCGGGCGCCGGCGACACGCTCAAGCGCCCGCAGCTCGCGCTCGACGCGCCGGCCGGCCTGCCGTCGGCGATGCCGGCCGACCTGCTCGGCCGTCGCCCGGACGTCGTCGCCGCGCGCTGGACCGTCGACGCGCAGGCGCGCGGCATCGATGTCGCGAAGGCGGCGTTCTACCCGAACATCGACCTGCTCGCGACGGTCGGCGGCTTCGGCGTGACCGCGCCGTTCACCGACTTCCTGCGCGCGATGAACGGCGGCTGGACGGCCGGCCCCGCGCTGTCGCTGCCGATCTTCGAAGGCGGACGGCTGCGCGCGCAGCTCGGCTCGGCGGACGCCGGTTACGACCAGGCGGTCGAGCGCTACAACCAGACGATCGTCGACGCGCTCAAGGACATCGCCGACCAGGTCGTGCGGATCCGCTCCCTCGATACGCAGAAGAAGGACGCCGCACGCTCGGTGGAGGCCAACGACCGCAGCTACAGGCTGTCGCGCGAAGGCTTCCGCCGCGGGCTGACCGACTACGTGAACGTGCTGGTCGCGCAGCAGCAGTTGCTGCGCGCGCAGGAAACCGCCACCCGCATCGACGCGGAACGCCTCACCGCGCATGCGCAGCTGATGACCGCGCTCGGCGGCGGCGTCGAGACGGGCAAGGACATGCCGGACACCCCGCCGCAGTCGCACGACGCACCCGCCGCGGGCGCCGCGGCGCCTGCCGCCGCATCGGGCGCACGGCCCGTGGCGGCGGTACGGCCCGCGCAGGTCGCGACCGCCGGCGCGGCCGGCATGCCGGCCGCACGGTAACGCGGAGCGACCGCCATGTCAGCCTCCTCTCCCGCTTCCACTTACGCCGGCGGCCCGTTCGCGGCCTGGTACGCCGCCTTCGGCGACTGGGCCCGCACCGACGGCGCCGCGTGGCTCTACCTGTTCAAGGCGCTGCTCGCGGCCTTCATCGCACTCGGCGTGTCGATGCGGCTCGACCTGCCGGCGCCGAAGACCGCGATGACCACGGTGTTCATCGTGATGCAGCCGCAAAGCGGCGCCGTGCTCGCGAAAAGCTTCTACCGCGTCGCCGGCACGATCTTCGGGCTCATCGCGACGCTCACGTTCATCGGGCTGTTCCCGCAGCAGCCGCAGCTGTTTCTGCTGGCCATCGCGCTGTGGATCGCCCTGTGCACCGCCGGCGCCGCACGCAACCGCAGCTTCCGCAGCTACGGCTTCCTGCTCGCCGGCTATACGACCGCGCTGATCGGCCTGCCCGCGTCGCAGCATCCGGACGGCGCATTCATGAGCGCCATGACGCGCGTGTCCGAGGTCATCATCGGGATCGTGTCGGCGGGCGTCGTCAGCGCGCTCGTGTTTCCGCAGTACACGGGCGAGCAGATGCGCACGACGGTGCGCAAGCGCTTCGGCAGCTTCGTCGACTATGTCGCGTCGGCGCTGTCGGGCCAGCTCGATCGCGCGCACATCGAGACCATCCACACGCGCTTCGTCGCCGACGTGGTCGGCTTCGAGGCCGCGCGCAGCATGGCCGTGTTCGAGCACCCGGACACGCGCATGCGCAGCGGCCGCCTCGCGCGGCTGAACAGCGAGTTCATGAGCGCGTCGAGCCGCTTTCACGCGCTGCACCAGTTGATGAACCGGCTGCACGCGGCCGGCGCGCAAGCCGCGATCGATGCGATCGAACCGTATTTCCGCGAGATCGCGCCGCTGCTCACCCGCAACGGCGAGCCCGTGCGCACGTCGATCGACGCCGCGCACTCCGCCGAGCAATTGCTCGCGTGGCGCGACGCCCTGCCGCGCCGGATCCGCGCGACGCGCGCCGAATGCGAAACGCAGCCGGACTTCCCGCTGCTCGACTTCGACACGGCCGCCGAACTGTTGTACCGCTTCATCACCGACCTGCAGGAATACGCGGCGACCTATGCGTCGCTCGCGACCGCAACGCACGAGCGCGAACGCTGGATCGAACGCTACGAGCCGCGCACCAACGCAACGGCCGCCACGATCGCGGGAATCCGCACCGCGGCGGTGATTCTCGTGCTCGGCTGGTTCTGGATCGAGACCGCTTGGCCGAGCGGCGTGATGCTGGTGCTGAACGCCGCGGCGACCTGCGCGCTCGCGTCGTCGGCGCCGCGCCCGACCGCGATGGCCGCCCAGATGGGAATGGGCACGGCGCTGGCCGTTTGCACCGGCTTCCTGCTGACGTTCGGCATCTACCCGCGGATCGACGGCTTCCTGCTGCTGTGTGCGGCGCTCGCGCCGCTGCTCGCGATCGGCATCTACATGACGCTGAAGCCGAAGCTCGCGGGATACGGGGCGGGCTACCTGATCTTCTTCTGCTTCCTCGCCGGCCCCGACAGCATCACGCACTACGACCCCATGAGCTTCATGAACGACGCCCTCGCGCTCCTGCTGTCGATGCTGGTATCGGCGATCGCGTTCGCGGTGCTGTTCCCGCCGACGGCGCCGTGGCTCAAGAAGCGGCTGTTCGCCGACCTGCGCCACCAGGCCGTCGCGGCCTGCCACGCGCGGCTCGCCGGATTGCGCACGCGCTTCGAGAGCGGCGCGCGCGACCTGATGTACCAGGCGCACACGCTGTCGGCCGACCAGCCCGACGTGCAGCGCGACGCGTTGCGCTGGATGTTCGCGGTGCTCGAGGCCGGCAACGCGGCGATCGACCTGCGCCACGAGCTGGCGACGCTGCCGCCCGACCCGCGCTATGCGCCGACGATGCCGTGGCGGCGCGCGATCGAGACGATGCGCACCGCGCTGTCCTCGCTGTTCACCCGGCCGGACAGCGAACGCTTCGATGCAACGCTCGCCGCGGTCAACGACGCGATCGACTCGACCCGGCAGACGCTCGACGCGTTCACGCCGTCACGCGAAGAACGCCACCGGCTGCAGCGCATCCTGAGCCACCTGCACTTCGTGCGCACGGCGCTGCTCGACCCCGAATCGCCGCTCGCCGCGCTCGACAGCGACGGCCCGGTACGACAACAACCTGGAGCCTCGTCATGATGCCGCGCGAAATCGCCATTCTCGATGCCTACATGCCCACGGTGGTGCTGATGTTCGTCCTGGGCGCGCTCGCGACCTGGGCCGTCGACCGCCTGCTCGCCTATACGGGCCTCTACCGCCTCGTCTGGCACCCTTCGCTGTTCCGGGCCTGCCTCCTCGTCTGCATGTGCGGCGGACTGAGTCTCGCCGTTTACCGTTGATTCCGAACCATCATGATTCTCAGAAAACTCTTCGGCTTCGTCGCGACCGCCGTCATCCTTCTCGTCGCGATCCTGATCGGGCGCTCGCTGTGGGTGCATTACATGGACGATCCGTGGACGCGCGACGGGCGCGTGCGCGCCGAGATCGTCAACGTCGCGCCGGACGTATCGGGCGCGATCGTCGAGCTGCCCGTGCATGACAACCAGCTCGTGAAAAAGGGCGACCTGATCATGCAGATCGATCCGTCGCACTACCAGATCGCGGTCGAACAGGCGCAGGCGGCCGTCGCCGCCCGCCGCGCGGAGCTGCAGATGCGCCGCGACGACGCGGCTCGCCGCGCCGACCTCGATGCGCTCGTCGTGTCGAAGGAAAACCGCGAGAACGCGGCCCACAGCGCGTCGAGCGCCGATGCGCAGTATCAGCAGGCGATCGCCGCGCTCGACGCCGCGAAGCTCAACCTCGAGCGTACGCGCGTGGTCGCGCCGGTCGACGGCTACATCACGAACCTGCAGACGTTCAAGGGCAACTACGCGGTGGCCGGCCAGGCGAAACTCGCGATCGTCGACAGCCATTCGTTCTGGGTCTACGGCTACTTCGAGGAGACCAAGCTGCCGCGCGTGAAGATCGGCGCGCCGGCCGAAATGCGGCTGATGAGCGGCGGCGTGATGAAGGGCCACGTCGAAAGCATCTCGCGCGGCATCTACGACCGCGACAACCCGCAAAGCCGCGACCTCGTCGCGGACGTGAACCCGACCTTCAACTGGGTGCGCCTCGCGCAGCGCGTGCCGGTGCGGATCCGGATCGACGAGGTGCCGGCCGACGTGGTGCTGTCGGCGGGCACGACCTGCACGGTCATCATCGATCCCGACAAGCAGAAGAAGTCGTAAGCGCGGAGCGGCCGGCGTCCCCCGGCCGCGTCACTGCCAGAAGAACCGGTAAGGCAGGAACGGCGACGGGCCGAGCCCCGATTCGCCGAGCATGTTGCGCAACCGCATCGCGAAACCGATGGCGCCGATCACGCATCCGACGCGATCTTCGCCGCGCAGAACGCGAGACCGTAGCACAGCCCGCTCATCGCCATATCGTAGAAGAACAACGGAAAGACCAGCGTGGCGAACACGGACGCATCCTTGACCGTCCGCCCGAACGCGATGACGATCAGCAACGACAGGATCGCCGTCGCAATGCGCGGATCGTGCCCGACCCATTCGAGCGCACGCACGAGCCACACGAAGCCGGGCTCGTGCGTGCGCGGCACGAACTTCAGGTTGCCGCTCCAGACGCCGGCCACGATGTCCTGGTAACTCGCCGTGTCGGTACCCGTCCGGCCGCGCAGTACGGCGAATGCGGCAGCCGGCGCGATCCCCGCCGCAAGCCACCGCCAGGCAGTCACGCGCGTGCGCAGGCCGATCGCGGCCGCGACGAGCACGCACAGGTATCCGCTCAGGTAAATCATCGCCGTCATTGTTGTCGACGACCCGCCCGGCGCGCCGCCGCCCCGCTACCGGCGCGCACGCGCCGCGGGCGCTCCCCCCCAGCCGTGTGGTAGCGCATTGTAGGGGATTGCGCGCCGTGCGACTGCCGGTCCGGTCATCGAACCACGGGCGGCGCCGGCATGCGCGCGTCGCGGCTGGCCGGCCCGCGACCGCGCGGCGCTCAGGCCGCGATGCGAAAGCGCCCGACCAGCAATTTCAGCGCCTGCGCCTGCTCGTCGAGCGCGTTCGCCGCGGCTGCCGCCTGCTCGACGAGTGCCGCGTTCTGCTGGGTGCCGGCGTCCATCTGCGTGACCGCTCGGCCGATCTCGTCGATCCCGGCGCTCTGCTCGTCCGATGCGGCCGAAATCTCGCCGATGATGTCGGTCACGCGCTTGACGGCCCGCACGACGTCGCCCATCGTGCGGCCCGCGTCGTGCGCGAGCGCCGCGCCGTTCGCGACACGCTCGACCGACGCGCCGATCAATGAGCGGATCTCCTTCGCCGCAGTCGCCGCGCGTTGCGCGAGCAGCCGGACCTCGCCCGCGACCACCGAGAAACCGCGCCCCTGCTCGCCGGCGCGCGCGGCTTCGACCGCCGCGTTCAACGCCAGAATATTGGTCTGGAACGCGATCCCCTCGATCGTGCCGATGATGTCGCGAATGTTTTTCGCGCTGTCGTCGATCTCGCTCATCGTCGCGACCACGCGCCCGACGACCTCCCCGCCGGTCTCCGCGACGGCCGATGCATTGGCCGCGAGCGCGCTCGCCTGCCGCGCGTTCTCGGCGTTCTGCCGTACGGTCGACGTGAGCTGCTCCATGCTGGCCGCGGTGCGCTCGAGCGCGACGGCCTGCTGCTCGGTGCGTTTCGACAGGTCGAGGTTGCCGGTGGAAATCTCGCCGGACGCGGCCGCGATCGCCTCGGCACTGACGGCGATCTCGCCGACGGTCGCCGCGAGCCCCGTCTGCATCTCGGACAGCGCGCGCACCATGCTGTCGCGGTCGTGCCTGCCGAGCACGATCGGCCGCGTCAGGTCGCCGCGCGCGATGTCGGCGGCAATCGCCTTCGCATGCGCGGGCTCGCCGCCGAGCTGCGACGCGAGCCGGCGCACGACGCGCTCGGCGATCACGATCGCGAGCACGATCAGCGCGGCCGTCATCGCCGCGATCATCGCGAACGACGACGAGAAGATGGTGGCGGACGCATCGAGCGTCGCCTTCGACTTCGCGCCGCGCGTCTTCACGAGCTCGGCGACGAGTTTCTCGAGCTTGCCGGTCTCGACCAGCAACGACACGTCCTGCGTGCCGACCTGCCAGTTCATCTGCGACAGGTCGAGCGGCTGCGCGCGCACGAGCTCGACGAAATCGCGCAGATGCGCGCTCCACGCGCCCACTGCCGTCGAAAAGGCGCGCAAGCGCGCCGAATCGTCGGCATCGGACGGATCCGCGTAGCGCTGCAGCGTACCGAGCGCCTGGCCGATCGACGCGAGCCCCGCGCCGACCTCGGCGCCCAGTTCGTCGCGCTCCTTCGCGGTGGTCGCGGTCAGCAGCATCTTCTGGGCCCGGCTCGCGTGCAGCACCTCGGCCCGCACCTCCTGCGCCGCGCGGCTCGCGACGTGGCCCTGCTCGTAGACCGACGCGATCGACCCGTTCAGCCGGCTGATCTGCCACAGCGAGAACATGCCGATCGCCAGCGTGCCCGCCAGCAGGATCGCGAACGCGGCGCGCAAGGTCGCCTTGACGGTCCACGGCCGGCGTGCGCGGCGCGCCGCGCGCGGTCGTCGCACGGCGCGACCGGCGGCCACGTCGGGTGCGGCGGCCGCCGCACCGGGCTGTGGATGCAGAGATGCTGCTTTCATCGATATATCCCCGTATTGATCACGCAGCCGGAAAGGTCGGTTCCAGCATTCCCGCGACGGCCGGCCATGCCGCACGTCCTGCGCCCGCACGGCGGATAGCCGGTGCCGGGCGCGGCGCGCCTGTTGTCATTGGGTCGTTCTACGGCCGCCGCCGCCATTTCTTGAGTCCGGTAAACCACCCACCGGCCCGGGCGCCCCGCTCGCCGCCGTGCGAACGCGCCGCCAGCGTTATACCCGGCCAAAAAACCGGGCACCGGCCGGTCGCTCGGAGGAATGTCCGATTCACGACAAAACTTGGCAGGACATTCTCGATACGCCACATTACACTTCTTTGACGCAACAACGATTCAAGACGCGCCGATCCCCAGCAGAGCGCGCCCGCCACCTCAACTCGTTCAGCTCTCACATGGAAACCAGCCTCGACACCGGCACCGCCGGCGCAGCCGCCGCCCAGCCGTCCGCACCGCCCGTCGCGCGCACCGTCTATCCGGTGCTCGGCGCAATCAGTTTCTCGCACATGCTCAACGACATGATCCAGTCGTTGATCCTCGCGATCTACCCGATGCTCAAGAGCCAGTTCGCGCTGTCGTTCGCGCAGATCGGCCTGATCACGCTCACCTACCAGATCACCGCGTCGCTGCTGCAGCCGCTGATCGGTCTTTATACCGACAAGCGTCCGAAGCCGTATTCGCTGCCGGTCGGCATGGGCTTTACGCTCGCGGGGCTGCTGCTGATGTCGGTCGCACCCAGTTTCCCGATACTGCTGGTGGCCGCGGCGCTCGTCGGCTGCGGCTCGTCGGTGTTCCATCCCGAATCGTCGCGCGTCGCGCGGATGGCGTCGGGCGGCCAGCACGGGCTCGCGCAGTCGGTGTTCCAGGTCGGCGGCAATGCGGGCTCCGCGCTCGGGCCGCTGCTCGCGGCACTCGTGATCATTCCGCACGGCCAGCACAGCATCGCGTGGTTCTCGGCGGCCGCGCTGGTCGCGATGATCGTGCTCACGCAGATCGGCCACTGGTACAAGAAGCATCCGTCGATGAAGAAGAAGGCCGCGGCGGCCGGCCACCCGACGCTGTCGCGCGGCCGCGTGATGGGCGCGATCGGCGTGCTGGTGCTGCTCGTGTTCTCGAAGTACTTCTATCTGGCAAGCATCAACAGCTATTTCACGTTCTACCTGATCGACAAGTTCCACCTGTCGGTGCAGGCCGCGCAGATCCACCTGTTCGTGTTCCTCGCGGCCGTGGCGGCCGGCACGCTGATCGGCGGGCCCGTCGGCGACCGGATCGGCCGCAAGTACGTGATCTGGGCCTCGATCCTCGGCGTCGCGCCGTTCACGCTGCTGCTGCCATACGCGAACCTGTTCTGGACGAGCGTGCTGACCGTGATCATCGGCGTCGTGCTGGCGTCGGCGTTCGCCGCGATCCTCGTGTACGCGACCGAACTGATGCCCGGCAAGGTCGGGATGGTCGCGGGCCTGTTCTTCGGCTTCGCGTTCGGTCTCGGCGGGGTCGGCGCGGCCGTGCTCGGCCAGCTCGCCGACGCGACGAGCATCGCGTTCGTCTACAAGGTGTGTTCGTTCCTGCCGCTGATCGGCGTGCTGACGGTGTTCCTGCCGAACCTCGAGGGCAGCCGCAGCCGGCGCAAGCCGGCGTGACGGGGCGGCCGCGGCGTGCGCGCCGCGGCCGGCCGAACGGGCGCATCGGCCCGGAAAGAGAAAACGGCGGCGGCTTCAGGCCGCCGTCGTCGCGTGCAGCATCAGGAAACGCCGGAGAATGCCGGACGAATAGCTGCTCGCGATCGCCGACAGGAAATGCGAGAACGATTGCGTCGCGTGATCGTCGGCCGTATCGGAAATCGTGCGCACGAGCGCGAACGGCACGTCGTGTTCCGCGCACACCTGCGCGATCGCGGCGCCTTCCATTTCAACCGCGAGCGCGTCCGGCAGCGCGTCGCGCAGCGCGACGACCTCGCGCTCGCTCGACACGAAGCGGTCGCCGCTGATGATGAGCCCCGCGTGCAGCGTCGCGCCCGCCAGCCCGAAGCGCGCGGCGAACTGCGCGCCCTCTTCCGCGACGAACTGCGTGCAGGCGGCCCTCAGACGCACCGTCAGCGCCGCGTCGGTCGCGAAACGCGTGATGCCGAGCAGCGGCACCTCGTAGCGCGGAAACAGCGGCGAAGCATCGAGGTCGTGCTGGAGCAGCATGTCGGCCACGACGACGTCGCCGACCCGCACCGTGCGCGACACACCGCCCGCGACGCCGGTGAACACGACGCCCGCCACGCCGAACACATGGATCAGCGCGCTGACCGTCGCGGCGGCCGCGACCTTGCCGACCCGCGCGAGCGTGACCACGCAGGCCGCACCGTGCACGGTGCCGACGTGGTAATCGCGGCGGCCGAGCGTGACCGTCTTCATCGCGCCGTCGGCGCGCATCGCGGCGATCAGGTCGCCGAGTTCCTCGGGCAGCGCGGCCAGGATGCCGAGCGGGCGAGCCGCGGGCGTTGCGCTCGTATCGATGCCCATCATTCCACCGCCTGCAGTTTCGCGACCGCGAGCGCGAGCCATTTCTCGCCGTGCCGCTTGAACTTCACCTGCGCCTTCGCATCGGTGCCGCTGCCTTCGAGCGCGGTGACCGTGCCTTCGCCGAACTTGGTATGGAACACCTGCTGGCCGACCCGGAAGCCGGTATCGGCCGCGCGCTGCTTGTTCGCGAACGCGGGCAGCGGCGCGGACACGGCCGCGTCGACGATCTGCTCGCGATTGCCGCCGCCCGGCCGCGCGAACCAGTCGCGCCCGTACCCGGCGTTGTCGGAACGCCCGCCCCAGCGCGAACCGGCCTCGACTTTCGGCGTCAGCCACTTCAGCACGTGCTCCGGCAGTTCGTCGAAGAAGCGCGAGCGCACGTTGTAGCGCGTCTGGCCATGCAGCATCCGGCTCTGCGCGAACGACAGGTAGAGCCGCTCCTTCGCGCGCGTGATCGCGACATACATCAGCCGGCGTTCTTCCTCGAGGCCGTCCGATTCGAGCACGCTGTTCTCGTGCGGGAACAGCCCTTCCTCGAGGCCCGTGATGAACACGGCCGAGAACTCGAGCCCCTTCGCCGCATGCACGGTCATCAATTGCACGGCGTCCTGGCCGGCCTGCGCCTGGTTGTCGCCGGCCTCCAGCGACGCATGCGACAGGAAGCCCGCGAGCGGCGTCATCGTGTCGGGGTTCTGTGCCGGGTCGGCGGGCGAAGCCGGATCGAGGACGTCGACCGCCGGATCGTCGGCCGCCGCCCCGAGCTCGGGCGCCGCGATCGCGCCGGCGCGCAGCGGAATCGAGCGCGCCGGCGTGTCGAGCCCGTAGCCTTCCTCGGCGATGAACGCGGTGGCCGCGTTCACGAGTTCCTGCAAGTTCTCGAGGCGGTCCTGGCCTTCGCGCTCGCCCTGATAGAAATCGGCAAGGCCGCTCGCGCGCACGATGTGCTCGACGGTGTCGGGCAGGTTCATCTGCTGCGTATCGGCGCGCATCTTCGCGACCAGGTTCGCGAACCCGCCGAGGCTCGTGCCGGCCTTGCCGGTCACGTACGGAATCGCGGCGGCCATCGAGCAGCCGTACAGGCGCGCCGCGTCGGCCAGCTGCTCGATCGAGCGCGCGCCGATCCCGCGGGTCGGGAAGTTCACGACGCGCACGAACGCCGTATCGTCGTTCGGGTTGTCGATCAGGCGCAGGTACGCGAGCGCGTGCTTCACTTCCTGCCGCTCGAAAAAGCGCAGGCCGCCGTACACGCGGTACGGGATGCCCGACGACATCAGCGTGTGCTCGATCGAGCGCGACTGCGCGTTGCTGCGGTACAGGACCGCCACCTCGCTGCGCGCCATCCCGGTGTTGATCAGCGAACGGATCTCCTCGACGATCCAGCCGGCCTCCTGCGAATCGGTGCTCGCCTCGTACACGCGCACGGGCTCGCCGTGGCCCGCGTCGGTGCGCAGGTTCTTGCCGAGGCGGTGCGCGTTGTTCGAGATCAGCTGGTTCGCCGCGTCGAGGATGTTGCCGTGCGACCGGTAGTTCTGCTCCAGCTTGATCAGGTTGCGCACGCGGAATTCGTCTTCGAAGTCACGCATGTTGCCGACGTTCGCGCCACGGAACGCGTAGATCGACTGGTCGTCGTCGCCGACCGCGAAGATCGCGTTCTGGCCGCCCGCGAGCAGCTTGAGCCACGCGTACTGCAGCTTGTTGGTGTCCTGGAACTCGTCGACGAGGATGTGCCGGAAGCGCGCCTGGTAGTGCGCGCGCAGCGGCGCGTTGTACGCGAGCAGCTCGTAGCAGCGCAGCAGCAGCTCGGGGAAATCGACGACACCCTCGCGCTGGCACTGCTGGTCGTATGCCTGGTACAGCTCGACGAACTTGCGGTTGAAGTTGTCGGTCGCGTCGACCTTGTCCGGGCGCAGCCCCTGCTCCTTCGCGTTGTTGATGAAGTACTGGACGTTCTTCGGCGGGTACTTTTCGTCGTCGACGTTCGCCGCCTTCATCAGCCGCTTGATCGCGGACAGCTGATCGGCCGTGTCGAGGATCTGGAAGGTCTGCGGCAGGCCGGCGTCGCGCCAGTGCGTGCGCAGCATCCGGTTGCAGAGGCCGTGGAACGTGCCGATCCACATCCCGCGCGTATCGATCGGCATCATCGCCGACAGGCGCGCCATCATCTCGCGCGCGGCCTTGTTCGTGAAGGTGACGGCGAGCACGGTGGGCGGCGACGCGTAACCCTGCTGGATCAGCCACGCGATGCGCGTGATCAGCACGCGGGTCTTGCCGCTGCCCGCCCCTGCGAGGATCAGCGCCGGTTCGTTCGGCAACGTGACGGCGGCGAGTTGTTCGGGGTTCAGATTGGCGAGCAGATCGGGCATGGAGCGGCAGCGAACGGGCGAGAAAAATACGGACCCGACATTATAAGTCGGCCGCGCGATGCCGTTCCCGATCCGTTCGAACGAACGTCGCGGGCGCATCGCGACGGGCCCGCGGCGGCCGGGCGATGGCTGGTCGATGTGCATCCATTTATAATTGTCGGATTCGGCATCCAATTCACGCATTTTTCGGCAGATTTCCAACATGAGCGACAACACGCTTGCGAAGAGTTTCGAACCCCACACCATCGAGTCCCAATGGGGGCCGGAGTGGGAAAAACGCGGCTACGCGGCCCCGGCATTCGACCCGGCCCGCCCCGATTTCGCGATCCAGTTGCCGCCGCCGAACGTGACGGGCACGCTGCACATGGGCCACGCGTTCAACCAGACGATCATGGACGGCCTCGCCCGCTACCACCGGATGCTCGGCGAGAACACGCTGTGGGTGCCCGGCACCGACCACGCGGGGATCGCGACCCAGATCGTCGTCGAGCGCCAGCTCGACGCGCAGGGCGTGTCGCGCCACGACCTCGGCCGCGAGCAGTTCGTCGAGCGCGTGTGGGAATGGAAGCAGAAATCCGGCTCGACGATCACGGGCCAGGTGCGCCGGCTCGGCGCGTCGACCGACTGGTCGCGCGAATACTTCACGATGGACGACAAGATGTCGGCCGCCGTGCGCGACGTGTTCGTCACGCTCTACGAACAGGGCCTGATCTATCGCGGCAAGCGCCTCGTCAACTGGGACCCGGTGCTGCTCACCGCCGTGTCGGATCTCGAAGTCGCGAGCGAAGAGGAAAACGGCCACCTGTGGCACATCCGCTATCCGCTCGTCGACGGCTCGGGCTCGCTGACCGTCGCGACGACGCGCCCCGAGACGATGCTCGGCGACGTCGCGCTGATGGTGCATCCGGAAGACGAGCGCTACGCGCACCTGATCGGCAAGCTCGTCACGCTGCCGCTGACGGGCCGCGAGATCCCGGTGATCGCCGACGACTACGTCGACCGCGAATTCGGCACGGGCGTCGTGAAGGTCACGCCCGCGCACGACTTCAACGACTACCAGGTCGGCCTGCGCCACAAGCTCGCGCCGATCGAGATCCTCACGCTCGACGCGAAGATCAACGACAACGGCCCCGAGCAGTATCGCGGCCTCGACCGCT
Organism: Burkholderia paludis; assembly: GCF_000732615.1. Lineage (GTDB taxonomy): Bacteria > Pseudomonadota > Gammaproteobacteria > Burkholderiales > Burkholderiaceae > Burkholderia > Burkholderia paludis. The sequence continues at coordinate 39,932 of NZ_JPGL01000064.1, read as the reverse complement.
TCGACGCGCGCAAGGCGATCGTCGCCGACCTCGATGCGCTGGGCTTCCTCGACTCGGTGAAGCCGCACAAGCTGATGGTGCCCCGCGGCGACCGCACGGGCGTCGTGATCGAGCCGATGCTCACCGACCAGTGGTTCGTCGCGATGACGAAGCCGGCGCCGGAAGGCACGTTCAATCCCGGCAAGTCGATCACGGAAACCTCGCTCGACGTCGTGCGCAACGGCCAGATCAAGTTCGTCCCGGAAAACTGGACGACCACCTACTACCAGTGGCTCGAGAACATCCAGGACTGGTGCATCTCGCGCCAGCTGTGGTGGGGCCACCAGATTCCCGCGTGGTACGGCGAAAACGGCGAGGTGTTCGTCGCGCGCAACGAGGAAGAAGCGCGCGCGCAGGCTGCCGCGAAGGGTTACGCGGGTGCGCTGAAGCGCGACGAGGATGTGCTCGACACGTGGTTCTCGTCGGCGCTCGTACCGTTCTCGTCGCTCGGCTGGCCGAACGAAACGCCTGAACTGGAACACTTCCTGCCGTCGTCGGTGCTCGTCACGGGCTTCGACATCATCTTCTTCTGGGTCGCCCGGATGGTGATGATGACCACGCACTTCACCGGCAAGGTGCCGTTCCACACCGTCTACGTGCACGGCCTCGTGCGCGACGCGGAAGGCCAGAAGATGTCGAAGAGCAAGGGCAACACGCTCGACCCGATCGACATCGTCGACGGCATCGACCTCGACACGCTGATCGCGAAGCGCACGACGGGCCTGATGAATCCGAAGCAGGCCGCGACGATCGAGAAGAAGACGCGCAAGGAATTCCCGGACGGCATCGCCGCGTTCGGCACCGACGCGCTGCGTTTCACGATGGCGTCGATGGCCACACTCGGCCGCAACGTGAACTTCGACCTCGCGCGCTGCGAGGGCTACCGCAACTTCTGCAACAAGCTGTGGAACGCGACGCGCTTCGTGCTGATGAACTGCGAAGGCCACGACTGCGGCAGCGACAAGCCGGAAGTCTGCGGCGCGGGCGACTGCGGCCCCGGCGGCTACCTCGACTTCTCGGCGGCCGACCGCTGGATCGTGTCGCTGCTGCAGCGCACCGAGGCCGACATCGCGAAGGGCTTCGCCGATTACCGCTTCGACAACATCGCCAGCGGCATCTACAAGTTCGTGTGGGACGAGTACTGCGACTGGTATCTCGAGCTCGCGAAAGTGCAGATCCAGAACGGCACGCCGGAACAGCAGCGCGCGACGCGCCGCACGCTGCTGCGCGTGCTCGAAACGGTGCTGCGCCTCGCGCACCCGGTCATCCCGTTCATCACCGAGGCGCTCTGGCAGAAGGTCGCGCCGCTCGCGGGCCGCTATCCCCAGGGCAAGGCCGAAGGCGAGGCGTCGCTGATGACGCAGGCCTACCCGGTCGCCAACCTGGAGAAGATCGACGAGACCTCCGAGCAGTGGGCCGCCGACCTGAAGGCGATTGTCGACGCATGCCGCAACCTGCGCGGCGAGATGAACCTGTCGCCGGCGACCAAGGTGCCGTTGCTCGCGGCCGGCGATGCCGAGCGCCTGCGCTCGTTCGCGCCGTACGTGCAGGCCCTCGCGCGCCTGTCGGAAGTGCAGATCCTCGCGGACGAGGCAGCGCTCGACAAGGAAGCGCACGGCGCGCCGATCGCGATCGTCGGCCCGAACAAGCTGGTGCTGAAGGTGGAAATCGACGTCGCGGCCGAACGCGAGCGCCTGTCGAAGGAAATCACGCGCCTGACGGGCGAGATCGTGAAGTGCAACGCGAAGCTCGGCAACGAGGCATTCGTCGCCAAAGCCCCGCCGGCCGTGGTCGAGCAGGAGCAGAAACGCGTCGCGGAATTCCAGAGCACGCTCGAAAAACTGCGCGCGCAGCTCGATCGGTTGCCTGCGTAACAAACGGTAAGGTCGTTTGCGTTCACTATAATGCAAACGTGAACATAAGCCGTCTGACAAGTCGATTACAGGAATAAAGGTTCGATCATGTTGAAAGTCACCAAGGCGGTATTTCCGGTTGCCGGGCTCGGCACGCGGTTCCTGCCGGCAACCAAGGCAAGCCCGAAGGAAATGTTGCCCGTCGTCGACAAGCCGCTGATCCAGTACGCGGTCGAGGAAGCGATCGCCGCGGGCATCACCGAGATGATCTTCGTGACCGGGCGCAGCAAGCGCGCGATCGAGGATCACTTCGACAAGTCGTACGAAATCGAGGCCGAGCTCGAGGCACGCGGCAAGGCAAAGCTGCTCGAGCTCGTGCGCAGCATCAAGCCGAGCCATGTCGACTGTTTCTACGTGCGCCAGCCGGAAGCGCTCGGCCTCGGCCATGCGGTGCTGTGCGCGGAAAAGCTGGTTGCCGACAACCCGTTCGCGGTGATCCTCGCCGACGACCTGCTCGACGGCAACCCGCCGGTGATGAAACAGATGGTCGACGTGTTCGACCACTATCACAGCTCGGTGATCGGCGTCGAAGAGATCCCGCCGTCGGAAACGAAGTCGTACGGGATCGTCGACGGCAAGGAGTGGGAAGAGTCGATCGTCAAGATGTCGGCGATCATCGAGAAGCCGGCGCCGGAAGTCGCGCCGTCGAACCTCGGCGTGGTCGGCCGCTACATCCTGAAGCCGCGGATCTTCCAGCACCTGCGGGCACTGAAGCCCGGCGCGGGCGGCGAACTGCAGCTCACCGACGCAATCCAGGCGCTGCTCGCCGACGAACAGGTGCTCGCCTACAAGTACCAGGGCACGCGCTACGATTGCGGCAGCAAGCTCGGCTACCTGAAGGCGACGGTCGAATTCGCGCTGCGTCACCCGGAAGTTGCCGCGGATTTCGACGCGTACCTGCGCACGCGCGGCAACGCGCACCCGGCCGACTGAACGCGGCAAGGGCGCGCCCCGACGCGCCCGCCCTCACCTCACGGGCCGCCGCTCAGCGCGCGTCGGCCGGCTTCACCGAGACGACGCCCGGCATCCCGCCCGCGTCGTCTTTTTTCGTCTTGACGAGCCAGCCGCCACCGTCGCCGAACGGCACCTTCGCGAGCGCGCTCTTCACGAGCGCAGGCGCCGCCTGCTGCGTGCCGGCGTCGCGATCGCGCAGCGAGGCCGATACGCGGTAGACGTCGGCGCCCGATTTCGCATCGACGAAACGCAGCGTCAGCACGTGGCGATACACCCGCCCCATGAACGGCAGCGCCAACGGCGCCGGCCCGTCGACGGTCACGCATGCGCTGCTCGCGGCACCGCACCCGTCGGCGCGCGCCGCGACCGAGGCCGCCTGCGTCGCGTACGCAATCGACACCCGGTAGCGCGCGGCCGCGAGCGGCTTCGCATCGAAGCCGCGGCGCGCGAGTTCGTCGCGCACGAGCGTCTCGATCTGCCGATAGTCGGCATCGCCGGTCTGCGCGGCCGTCCGCATGAATTCGTAGGCATGCGCACCCGATGCGAATGCGTCCGGCTGCCCGACCACACTCACGCCGCTCGTCACGCCGGCACACCCCGTCAACAGCAACGCCGCCATCGCGGCCGTTGCCCATTCCTTTCTCATGGCTTTCCCCAAATGCCTGCCGTCGCGCCCGGCCCTGTCAGGCGGACGGCTCGTCGATCGCAGGCAGCGACACCGTCACCGCGGTGCCGACGCCCACCTCGCTGTCGACCGCCACGCTACCCCCATGGCGCGTGACGACCGTCTTCACGAATGCCATGCCGAGCCCGGAACCCGAGATCTCGGGCCGCTCGCCGGCATGGAACCGCTTGAAACGCTCGAACAGATGCCGCTGATCTTCCGGCGCGATGCCGTACCCCTGATCGCGAATCGTACAGAACATCCGTTTCGACGCGTGCTCGACCGTCAGCGTACACGTGATCACCGTGTCGGACGGACTGTATTTGACCGCGTTGTTCAACAGGTTCACGAAGGCGCGCGTGATCAGCGAGCGGTCCGCGCGGACCCAGCACATGTCGGCACCGACGTCGGTGTCGACCCGGATGTGCTTCGCCTGCGCCTGCGGCCACACCTCGTCGCTCGCATCGATCAGCACGTCGACGAGGCTCGTTACTTCGAGCTGGTAGACCTGCGACTCCGCGCGCGCCAGCTGCACGAACTCGTCGGCCAGCGACAGCGCGCGGTGCGCATAGCGCTCGATCCGCGCGAGCAGCCCGCGCATCGCGTCGGTCTCGGCGCGGTCGCGTTCGATCTCGACGAGCGCGAGAATCGACGACTGCGGCGAGCGCATGTCGTGCGACAGCAGGTGCAGCGCCTCCTCGCGCTGCCGCTCGGCCGCATGCAGCTCGGTGACGTCGACGAGACCGGCGATCCAGCCCGTCACGCGGCCCTGCGCGTTCGTGCAGGCCGCGTAGCGTAACAGATGGTCGAGCCCGTCGCGATCGCGCACTTCGATGCCGCGCGCCATCGCGTCGTGCTCGGCCTCGAGCGTCGGGTCGAGCACCGCCGGCCAGTGTTCGCGGATCGCCGCGTCGTGTTCGGCGTTGCCGTCGACGGTCTTCATGAAGGTCAGCTCGCCGAGCGCCGCGCGCAACGACCGCCCCTCCGGCAGCGGCAGCGAGAGCCGCGCCCCGTAGCGTTTCGCCGCATGGTTCGCGATCAGCACGGTGCCGGCCAGATCGGTCACGAAGATCGGCTCGGGCATGCTGTCGAGGCTGTCCCACACGAAGCGCTTCATGTCCTGCACGCGCTGCGCGGCTTGCGCCATCAACGCCATCTGCCGCTCGAGCACGTCGCCGCCGACGCTGCGCGTGCGCGGCGCTTCCGGCAGCAGGTGCGGCTCGTCGGCGAGCCGCTGCAGCTCGCGGCGCAGGTACGACATCGTCATTTCCAGCCGCCGCCAGTTCCAGATCGGGTAGACGGCAACCAGCCCGAAGATCGCGGGCGCCGGCGACAGCCAGATGCGCGCCTCGAACAGCAGCGCCAGGCTTGCGACGACGGCGAGCCCGGCGAGGCTGAGCGTCAGCAGCAGCGCGCGCCACGGCGACAGCATCAGGAAGCCGCCCAACAGCACGGCGAGCGGCAGCAGCGACGCGGCGAACAGCCCCGCGCGCGACGCGGGCGAGATCGCACTGCCGGTCGCCAGCATGTCGAGCACGTTGGCATGGATATACACGCCGGCGAGCGGGCCGAACTCGCCGGACACGGGCGTTGCAAAGCGGTCGTACAGCCCCGACGCCGTGACACCGACGACGACGATCTTGCCGCGCAGCGCGTCGGGCTTCACGCGCCCTTCCAGCACGTCGTTGAACGACAGCGTCGGATAGGCGGGCGTGTTGCGGCTGAACGGGATCAGGTAGCGGCCTTCGCCGGCCGCGTCCTGCGACAGGTCGTGCGCATTCGCACCGGGTGCGCCGCCGACCGGCTGCAGGCGGCCGGCCTGGATCGCGCGGTACACGGGCACCATCAGTTGCGGCCAGCGCACGCGGCCGTCGCTTTCGAACAGCGCGACGCTGCGCACGATGCCGTCGCGATCGACTTCGAGGTTGATGTGGCCGAGCCCGGTCGCACGCGCCGCGAGCGCAGCCACCGGCGGATCGACGGTGCGCGTGCCGTCGGCCTGCTCGGGGCTCAGCAGCACGGGCAGGAAGGTCGGCACGTGGCTCATCGCGTCCGCGAACGCGCGATCCTGCGGCGACGGTTCGGTGAACAAAACGTCGTAGACGACGGCGGCCGGTTGCGCGCGCGCCAGCGTGTCGAGCAGCCGCGCGTGCACGTCGCGCGGCCACGGCCAGCGGCCGAGGGCGGACACGCTCGGGTTGTCGATGTCGACGACGACCACGTCGGGCGACAGCGGCAGGCTGCGCAACATCAGCAGCCGGTCGTAGATCAGCCCGTCGACGCCCGCCGACAGGCGGCCGAGCGCGCACGCGAGGATCACCGCGACCCCGAGGCAGCCGATCGCGATCCATTCGATCAGGAAGCGGCGGCCGAGATGTCTCCGCGGGGAAACGGAATCGGGTTTCATGCGCCGCGGATCAGCGCGACAGCGTGAACGCGCTGACCGGACTGGTCTTCTCGTAGAACTTGCCGCCCTCGAACTCCTCGACGGTCACGGCCCAGAAATACTCGCCCGGCGGCAGGTTCGCGACGGTGATCTGGCGCGCGTGCAGGCCGACCTGGTCGACGACCGGCGCGCTCAGGTCCTTCGAGTGCGACAGCACGAACCGGTAGCGCGCGCCCTTGCCCGCGCCGTTCGGCGCCCAGCGGAACTCGTAGCCGCCCGCACCCGGCGACGCGCTCGCGTCAAGCCCCATGATGCGGCGTTCGAAGGCATACGTGCGCGGCAGGCCCTCGAGGCCATTGGCGTCGATCGCGGCGACCCGCACGAAGTAGTTTCCGTTCGGCACGTTGCGGAACACCGCGTGCGGCGAATCGGTGCGCGTTTCGCGGAACAGGTCGAGCAGCCCCGCGTCGTGCGCGAGCTGCACGCGATACGCGTGCGCCTGCGCGAGCGGCGCGACGTCGAACGAGACGTCGGGCTCGTCCTGCACCTTGTCGGGTTGCGCAAGCGCCGGCGCGGGCAACAGTTCGACCGGGGCGCCGACCGCGCCGGACGATGTCGCGACGCTGCCGAAGTTCGCATGCACGAGCGTCGGGTTGGCCGGCTGCTGGTCGCCCGCGACGCCGACCGTGCCGTCGAGCACTTCGACGCGCGTCGACGCGTTGCCGGCCGCGTCGTAGTTCACGCGAAAGTGCGTGCCGCGCACGCCGGCCACGACCGACGGCGAGCGAATCTGGAAGCGGTCGTCGCGTTTCTTCAGATGGGTGACTTCGCTGTCGACCGAGCCGCGCGTGAGTTCGAACTCGCGATCGAGCGTGCCGGTCAGCACGGTGCGGCGCAGCGCCTTCAGGTCGAGCTGGCTGTCGGGCGGCAGGCTCATGTGCGTGCCGTCGGCGAGCTCGAGCGTCACGAAGCCGTTCGGACCGGTGCGCACGCGATCGCCCTCGGCGAGCGTCGCGTCGTTCGCGAGCGGCGCGAATGCGTCGCCGGACGCGCGTTCGGCCGTGCCCTGCACCGCGATGACGCGCGCGGTCAGCTTTTCCTTGCGCAGGCGCGCGACCGGCAGCTTCAGCGCGGTGCCGGGCTGCAGGCGTTGCGGCGTGGCCACGTGATTGATCTGCTGGAGCAGTTGCCAGTCGCCCGCTCCCTGCAGGTAGCGCGCGGCGACGTCGTACAGCGTGTCGCCCGCCTGCGCGACGTAGACGACCGTCTTGCCCGCGGCCGGCGGTTGCGCGCCCGCCTGTTGCGCGGCGAACCCGAACGCGACCGCGCAGGCCGCGTGCAACGCCGCCGTGCGCAGGGTCGCCATGCGCTGCGTGATTCCCGTGGTCACTCCGGTTCTCCCTGACCGACCCGCTCGAGCCGATAGCCGTAGCCGTAGATCGGCGCGAGACGATAGCCGTTCTCGGGCCGCAAGCCGAGCTTGGTGCGCAGCATCGAGATGTGCGTATCCATCGTGCGCGACGGGATGTCGGTCGCCTGCTTCCACACGAGATCGAGAATGTGCGCACGCGACAGCGGCCGGTCGAGATGCTGGAACAGCAGCAGCGCGAGCTCGAATTCCTTCTGCGTCAGGCTCACGGCCTTGTCGCCGACGTACGCCTGCTTCAGGTTCACGTCGAAACGGAATTGATCGAATTCGCGGACGGTCGCCTCGGCGTTGACCGGATACGCGCGGCGCAGCAGCGAACCGATGCGCGCACGCAGGATCGGGCCCGAGACGGGCTTGACCACGTAGTCGTCGGCGCCGGCGTTGAGGATCTGCGTGATCCCCGCCTCGTCGTCGCGGCTCGTCATGAAGATGATCGGCAGGCTGTGCTCGGTCTGGTTGGCACGCACCCACTTGAGCACTTCCTCGCCGGACATGTCGGGCACGTTCCAGTCGAGCACCAGCAGATCGAACGTCTCGCGCTGCAGACGTTTCTTCAGGGCCTTGCCTTCCTTGAACGCGTAGCACGTATGGCCAACGGCCGTCAGCGTTTGACTGACGAAATCCGTCTGGGCCGGATCGTCATCCAGTACAGCAATTCTCATAGCACCCCGCAAATCGAAATCGATTCGTCCAGTTCAGCTCTCCGCCCGACCCTCGCGCGCAATACGCGCGCGGCTTCCGGATATCGGCCGGCGAGCCGTCGTTCGCCGCTCGCGCCACCTGCGCAAACCGGCGACCCCAGCAATATCTCAAAAACGGGGCACGGACGAACCGGCGATTTCACCATAGTAGTATGAAATTCGCCAAGAAATTGCGCGGACTATCGCCTTTTCTTCGAATAATCCCTTCGGTCGCGCAATCGGACGTCTAGCCGGCATCCGCGACGCCGGCCACCGGCTCGGCGACGTCGTCGGCCAGCACGGCTCGCGACGGCAGTTCCGACAGCGCGGGCTGCGCAAGCATCCGCTGCAGCTGGCCGCGCACGCGCTCCCACGCGCCAGCCGCGTAGTCGGGCTGGCCCGCCGCCCACGCCTGCGCCAGATCGAACACGCGTTCGATCGTGGCGCCGCAGTAGGTCAGGCCCGCGCCGTCGTCCTGCGCGGCGTCGCGCAGCCGTTCGTCGAGCCACTCCGCCAGCCACGGCATCTCGGACGCGGCCGAATCCGCATAGGCCTCCAGCGCGGCACGCGCGTGGCGATCCTGCTGCGGGTCGAGCTCGATACGGCTCAGTCCCGATACGCTGCGTTCCGCTCCGGACGGACTTCGATAGGTCCCTGGTCTGAAGGACATGTCCTCTCCCCGTTGTACGACGGTAACGTCAGGCATGGCCCCCGTGCCCGCCGTACGACGTACCGTAGCCGGCACGCCCGCTGGAAGAGCGGACGACCGGCCGGGTCAGTATACGCAGCCGATCGTGAAGCGAGGTTTAAGAATTGTCAGATAAGGTTGGCCTGCCCGAGGTTGGCCGGCCCGACGGGCCAGCCGGCGCCGGGACCGCGATGCGCGCGTTCAGCGACGGCGCATCAGGAACACGAAGGTCTTGTCCTGCATCGTCGATTCGACGATTTCGTTGCCCGTCTGTTTGGCGAACGCGGCGAAATCGCGCTGCGAGCCCGGATCGGTCGCGAGCACCTTGAGGATCTGCCCGCTTTCCATATCGGCGAGCGCTTTCTTGGCACGCAGGATCGGCAACGGGCAATTGAGCCCGCGCGCGTCTACTTCCTTGTGAATCTGCATCGGCTGTCGACCTTCGAATGACGCGCCACACAAGGCGCGGGAGGAAGCCGCGATTTTACCGCAGCGACGCCGGGCCTGCCGGGGCCGCGCCCGGCCCGGCGGCCGCCGGCACCGGCGTCACGCGCCGGAGAAGCCGCCCGCGAGCCGTTCGCGCAGGTGTCGCACGAGCGCGCGCACCGCGCTCGGCACGACCGGGCTGTACGGACGAATCGCGAAAATATGGTCGCCGAACGCCCCCGATGGCCGCCAGCCGTCGAGCAGCGCGACCAGCCGGCCGGCCTCGAGATCGCGCCGCGCGCTGAAATCCGGCAGCAGCGCGATGCCGAGCCCGCCCAGCGCGGCCTCGCGCATGGCCTCGCTGTTGTTCGCCGCGAAACTGCCGCGTACCGGCACGCTCACGCGCTGGCGCCGCCGGCCGTCCGGCTCGAAGCTCCACGCGGCCGGCTCGTTGTCGCGCAGGTAGCACAGGCAGCTGTGATCGACGAGTTCTTCCGGGTGCCGCGGCGCCCCGCGCGCGTCGAGATACTCGCGGCTCGCGACGAGCAGCGAGCGCGTATCGCACAGCTTCCACGCGACGTGGGTCTGCGGCGCGGTGGTCGTATGGCGGATCGCGAGGTCGAAGCCCTCCTGGGTCAGCGAATGCAGCCGGTCCGACAGGTCGAGCTCGATATGCACGCCCGGATGCTGGCGCAGGAACGCCGGCAGGTGCGGCACGACCTGCTGGCGCCCGAGCGCGACCGGCACCGTCATGCGCAGCAGCCCGCGCGGCTCGCCGGCCAGGTCCTTCACGCGCGCGAAGTGCTGCCCGATCGACTCGAACGCGTCGCGCGTGCTGTCGACGAGCGTCTGGCCCGCATCGGTGAGCCGCACGCTGCGCGTCGTGCGGCGCACGAGCGGCACGCCGGCCGCCTTCTCGAGATCGGCGATACGCTGGCTCATCGCGGCCTTGCTGATGCCGAGCCGCTGCGCGGCGGCCGTGAAACTGCCGGCGGCCGCCAGCACCGTCAGCGAATGGATATGCGGCCAGAGCGCCTGGACATTTTGCTGATTCATCCATCAATTATTCAGAATTCTGAACAGTGAATCAAGCCGCGCGGCCTTCTCCCGCCCCGCCGGTTTGCCTAGACTAGGCCGCATTCACCCTCACCCGCCCCCCAGGAGACACGATGAATCCGGTTCCCGCGTACACCTCCGACGCCGACGTCGGCCACTACGTCGACGGCGCGCCCGTCGCCGGCCGCAGCGGCCGCTTCCAGGACGTCCTCAATCCCGCGCTCGGCCGCGCGGTGCGGCGCGTCGCACTGGCCGACGACAGCGAAGTGCAGCGGGCCGTCGCATCGGCCCACGCCGCGTTCCCGGCCTGGGCCGAGACGCCGCCGATCCGCCGCGCGCGCGTGCTGCACCGCTTCCTGCAGTTGATGAACGAACACCGCGACACGCTCGCGGCCATCATCACGGCCGAGCACGGCAAGGTGTTCTCCGACGCGCAGGGCGAAGTCGCGCGCGGGATCGACATCATCGAATTCGCCTGCGGCGTGCCGCAGCTCCTGAAAGGCGACTTCACCGACCAGGTCAGCACCGGCATCGACAACTGGACGATGCGTCAGCCGCTCGGCGTCGTCGCGGGCATCACGCCGTTCAACTTCCCGTGCATGGTGCCGTGCTGGATGTTCCCGGTCGCGATCGCGACGGGCAACACGTTCGTGCTGAAGCCGAGCGAGCGCGATCCGTCGGCCGCGCTGTTCATCGCCGACCTGCTCACGCAGGCGGGGCTGCCGGCCGGCGTGTTCAACGTCGTGCAGGGCGACAAGGGCGCGGTCGACGCGCTGCTCGACCATCCGGACGTGCAGGCCGTCAGCTTCGTCGGCTCGACGCCGATCGCGGCCTATGTCCAGCAGCGCGCGGTGCAATCCGGCAAGCGCGTGCAGGCGCTCGGCGGCGCGAAGAACCACCTGGTCGTGATGCCCGACGCGAACCTCGAGCAGGCGGTCGACGCACTGATCGGCGCCGCGTACGGCTCGGCGGGCGAGCGCTGCATGGCGATCAGCGTCGCGGTGCTGGTCGGCGACGTCGCGGACCGGATCGTGCCGCTGGTGGCCGAGCGCGCGCGCAAGCTGGTGATCGGCGACGGGATGTCGCCGGAAGTCGAGATGGGCCCGATCGTCACCGGCGACGCGCTGAAGCGCATCGAAGGCTACATCGCGCAAGGCGTGAGCGAAGGCGCGCAACTGGTGGTCGACGGCCGCGGGCTGCGCGTGCCCGGCCGCGAGGCAGGCTTCTTCACCGGCGGCACGCTGTTCGATCACGTGACGCCCGACATGCGGATCTACCGGGAAGAAATCTTCGGCCCCGTGCTCGGCTGCGTGCGCGTGAAGGATTTCGGCGAAGCGGTCGACCTGATCAACGCGCACGAGTTCGGCAACGGCGTGTCGTGCTTCACGAGCGACGGCGGCATCGCGCGCGAGTTCGCGCGGCGCATCCAGGTCGGGATGGTCGGCATCAACGTGCCGATTCCGGTGCCAATGGCCTGGCACGGTTTCGGCGGCTGGAAGAAGAGCCTGTTCGGCGACATGCACGCGTACGGCGAGGAAGGCGTGCGTTTCTACACGCGCCAGAAGTCGGTGATGCAGCGCTGGGCGTCGAGCATCGGCAAGGGCGCCGAATTCGCGATGCCGACCGCGAAGTAACCGCTTGCCGGCGCGCCGCCCGCCGATCGACCGGGCGGACGCCGCGCCGGCGGGATGCGCGTCAGCCGGCCTTCGTGCCGTGCGCGCCGTCGGCGGTCGGCAGATACGACAGTTCGAGCCGGTACGCGAGCGCGACGAACAGGCTCTGCGCGAGCCCCATCGTGGCGGTCAGCGCGCGGAACCCGAACGTCGCGCTGTCCTGCACCATCAGCGTCACTTCGGCCTCCCGCGCGAGCGGGCTCATCCGGCTGTCGGTGATCGCGATCAGCCGCGCGCCGCGCTGCACGGCCTGCTGCGCGACCTGCACGGTTTCCTCCGCATACGGCATGAACGAGATGACGATCATCACGTCGCCCTCGCGCACCGAGCGGATCTGTCCGAGGTGCATGCTGCCGAGCGCGCTGAACAGCCCGATGCGCTTGTCGGTGTGCTGCAGCGCATAGTCGAGGTACACGGCGATCGGAAACGCGCGCCGCGAGCCGGCGATCCAGATCGCCTGCGTGTCGGCGAGCAGGTCGACGGCCTGCGCGAGCGCCTGCGGGTCGAGCGTCTGCCGCAGCTGCTGCATCCCGGCGATGCTGCCCTTGATGAATTCGTCGGCGATCTGCTCGGGCTGCAGGCTCGACTCGCCCGATTCGATCACGTCGCGCAACCGCAGGTTGTATGCACGCCCCGGCGCGATCTGCTGTGCGAGCCCCTCGCGGAACAACCGCTGCATTTCGGAGAAGCCGGAGAAGCCGAAGTGCTTCGCGAAGCGCACGACTGCCGACGGCTGGACGCCGCACGCTTCCGCGAGCGACTGGATGCCCTCCAGGCCAAGCTGGTCCCGATGCGTTTCCACGTGGCGCGCAATGACCTTCAGGCGATTGCTGAGGCCGTCGTATTCCCGCGTCAGGTGCTGCAGGAACTGCTCGACGGTGGCGGGTGGTTTCTCGGATGAACTCATCGGATAGCGCGAAGTTGACGGCCCCGACGGCCGCGCGATGCTCAAGCGCGCGGCCCGGGACTCGACTGGATACATGCATGAAGGGCGAATTTAAACACGTTTGCGGCACGGCCCGCGCCGCGCGCTCGCTCCCACGCGCTCGATCATCACTTGCACACGCTCCACGGCAAGCCTGGACCGATTGTCCAACGCTCGCGCGGCGTCGTAAAGATTAGGGCGTCTACCGAGGCCGGCTGCCGGCGCGCAACGCCGTGCGGCCCGCCCCGGCCGGGCGTTCAGCGATAGTCGACCCACACGCCGCCCGCATCGGCGGAGCGCACGCAGTGCTCGACCCAGCGCACGCCCTCCACGCCCGCGTGGACGTCCGGAAAGCGAATGCCCTTCAGTGCCGCGACGTCGCCGCGATCGGTCGCATCCATCGCGAGCCCGAAGCGCCGGTAGAGATTCGACCAGGCCTCGAACAGCCCCTCCGGATGTCCGGCGCCGATCCGGTCCTCATGCAGCGCATTCGGATGCAGATAACCCATCCCGCGGTCGAGCACCTGCGCGGGCTGCCCCTGCACTTCATGGCGCAACTGGTTCGGATGCTCGTCCCACCACTCGACGCTCGCCTTCGAGCCGATCACGCGCACCTTCTGGCCGTGCATCGAGCCGGCGTTCACCGCGCTCGACCACACGTAGCCGATCGCGCCCGTGTCGTATTCCATGATCGTGAACGCGTTGTCCTCGAGCGGCGCGCGGCTCTTCACGAAGCTCTGCCGCGAGCACATCAGCCGCCGGATCTTCAGCGCGGGCGCCATCACCTCGGAGATGTACAGCGGATGCGTGCCGATGTCGCCGAGCACGTAGCTCGGGCCGGCGAACTTCGGATCGACGCGCCAGCGCGCGGCCGCGCTCGCGGCCTCGACCCCCTCGCTGTGAAAGCCGTGCGCGAACTGCATCTGCACGATCCGGATCTCGCCGAGATCGCCGCGCGCGATCATCTCGCGCGCCTGTTCGATCATCTGGTGCCCCGAATAGCCGTATGCAACGCCGACGATCCGGTTCTTCTCGACCGACAGGCGCTGCAGCGCCTCGGCTTCCTCGATCGTGAAGCACAGCGGCTTCTCGCAGACCACGTGCAGCCCGGCATTCAGCGCGGCGCGGCAGATCTCGAAGTGCGTATTGTTCGGCGTCGCGATCGTTACCGCGCGAATGCCGTCCGGGCGGCGCGCCTCGGCGTCGAACATCGCCGCATAGTCGGCATAGCAGCGCTCGGGCGCGACGCCGAGCTTCACGCCGAACGCGCGGCCGCGCTCGGGATCGATGTCGAAAGCGCCGGCAAGCAGCTGAAAACTGCCGTCGCGCAACGCGGCCGACCGGTGACTGTAGCCGATCTGGCTGCCGAGCCCGCCGCCGACCATGCCCCAGCGAATCGAGTGCCCGAGCAGAATCTGTCCGTCGATCATGATGGTGTATTCCTTCGTTATCCAGATTGATTACGTCAAGCGAAACCGACTGACGCGAGAAACGTACGGCTCGCGGCGACGTCGCGCAGGCTCGCGTTGGCGTTGCGCGGGTCGCGCTCCTGCTCGATCGTGATGTCGCCCGCGTAGCCGATGTCGTCGAGCGCACGCCGGATCGACCGGTAATCGAGCACGCCGGTGCCGATCGGGCACATCACGCCGCGCGCGCATGCGGCGAAGAACGCGATGTGCTCGCCCATCACCGCGTCGTAGACGGCCGCGTCGATGTCCTTGAAATGCACGTAGTCGAGGCGCGCCGCATGGCGGCGCAGCCACGTCTGCGGGTCCATGCCCGAGTAGTACAGGTGGCCGGTGTCGAGACAGAGGCCGGCGCAGTCGGCCGGAACGTCGGCGACGATCCGGTCGATCTCGTCCGCGAACTCGATATGCCCGCCCGCATGCGGATGAATCACCGTGCGCACGCCGAACGCATCGCGCGCGATCGCGGCGATCTGCCGGATGTGGTCGACCATGTGCGCCCAGCGCGCGTCCGACAGGCGCGGCGCGCGATCGGCATGGCCGGCCGCGTAGTCGCGCTCCGCGTGCCCCCAGTCAATCACCACCAGGTACGGCGCCGCGTAACGCTGGCCGTCCTGCGCGGGCGGCTTCGGCAAGCGCGTGATCAGGGCGCAGATGTCGCGCGCCTGGCGCAGCAGGTTCGGCAGATTCTCCGGCGACACGAGATCGTCGAAGATCGTGCCGGCGGTGATGCTCAGGCGCTGCCGCTCGAGCTCGACGCCCACCAGGTCGGGTTCGAGCGGGAGATAGCCGTACGGCCCGAGCTCGATGCCCGAATAGCCGGCCTGCGCGGCCTCGGCGAGCACCCGCCGCCACGGCGGCAGGTGCGGATTCCTCACGTCGTCGACGCCCCAGCAGCACGGTGCGCAACCCAGCTTCATCGTCATGTCGTTCGGTCCGGCAGGCAGGCGGTTGCGGTTCGGTTCAGCCGCGATAGAACGCGGGACGGTCGGCCAGCGCGATCGGCTCGACCGCGCCGCTTTGCTGCGCACGCACGCAGGCGTCGGCCGCGACCGCCGCCGCGTAGCCGTCCCATGCGGACGGCCCCGTGAGCGCGCCCTGCCGCACGCCGTCGATGAATGCCTGCAGCTCGACGTCGTACGACGCGATGAAGCGTTCCTTCCAGTCGGTCATGATTTCCACCGCTTGCCGCGCCGCATGCTTGAGCCCCACGGCCGGCGGATCGGGCAGCTTCGCGATGCCCTGCTCGCCGACCACCTCGCACTGGATGTCGTAGCCGTACTGGCAGTTCACGAAGATCTCCACGTCGATGCGCACGCCGCTCGCGGTCTCCAGCAGCACGATCTGCGGATCGGCAAGATGCGCGGACGCGTGGCGCGTCTTCTTCGGATAGACGACCTGCGTGCTCACGTAGTCTTCGCCGAGCAGCCAGCGCAGCACGTCGAGTTCGTGGATCAGCGTGTCGGTGATCGCCATGTCCGTCGTGTAGCGCTCGCCGACCGACTGGTTGCGGTGCGCGCAATGCAGCATCAGCGGCGCGCCGATCTCGCCGCTGTCGATCACGCGCTTCAGTGCGCGATAGCCTTCGTCGTACGGCCGCATGAAGCCGACCTGCACGAGCCGCTTGCCGTGCGCGACTTCGGCCTCGACGATCCGCATGCAGCCGTCGGCCGTGACGGCCAGCGGCTTCTCGCAGAACACGGGCTTGCCGTGCGCGATCGCATCGAGCACGAACGCTTCGTGCGTCGGCCCCCACGACGTGACGAGCACGGCCTGCACATCGGCGGCCGCGACCACCTCGTGGCCGTCGCGATGGATCTCGGCGTCGAGCCCCATCTTCTCCACCGCATCGCGCGCCTGGCGCGGATCGATGTCGGTGACGGCCACGACGCGCGCACCGGACAGCGTGCGGGTCAGTCTGCGAATATGGTCCTGGCCGATCGCGCCGCAGCCGATCACGCCGATTTTCAAGGTCATCCGGAGTTCTCCAGTGGTTCATCAGCGGCGCGGCCCCTGCCGCGCCGGTCAGTCATCCGTCAGTGCGCGGCGCGATCGAAATGACGATCGACGTAGCGCCCGATCGTGTCGCGCATGTACCGCGACGACGCTTCCGCGCGGTCCTCCCATGCGAACACGCACGACGACATCACGCCGTCGAATCCCGCGGCGCCGAGCGCGCGGAAAAATACGTCCCAGTCGATCTCGCCCTGCCCGATGTCGAGATGCTGGTGCACGCGGATCTGGTTCGAGCCGGGCGGGTTCACGATGTAGCGCAGCTGGCTGCTCTTGCGGTGGTCGAACGTGTCGGCCACGCGCACATGCGCGAGGATCGGCGCGGCCCGCGCGATCATCGCGGCCATGTCGTCGCCGTAATGGAACGTGTGCGGCGCGATGTACGACAGCTTCAGCGACGGCGAACCGAGGTTCGTGACGATGTCGATCGCGGGCTGCAACGCCTCGATCCAGTCTTCCGGATGCGGTTCGACCGACAGCACGATGCGTTCGCGCTCGAGGATCGGCAGCAGCGTGTCCATCGACCGGAACCACGCGGCCTCGCACAGCTCCTTCGGGTTCGCGCCCGGCCGTTCGCCGACCGAGCGCTCGGGCGACGCGCCGCGCCCGAACTCGGACACCATCAGCGTGCACTCCATCTCGAGCGCGACCTCGATCGCCTTCCTCCAACAGCGCACGGCCCATTGCCGCTCGTCCTCGAACGGGCTCGCCCAGCGGTACATCGGCTGCAGCGACGCAAGGCCGACGCCGCTCGCGCGCAGCGCCTGCCGGAACGCGGCCATGCGCTCGCGCGTCGCGCGCGGCATCACCCACCAGTCGAGGAAGTCGCCGCGCGGCGACAGCTCGATCTGGTCGTAGCCGAGTTCGGCCACCGCATGCGGCAGCCGGTCGAGCGGCAGGTGGCGAATCATGTACGGGTCGAGCGCGATCTTCATCGAATGTCCTCGGCGGCGGCGGGTTCCGGACGCTGCCGGCGGCACGTGCCGCCCGCGTCCGGCGATGCATGAAGGATCAGCGGCGCTTCTTCTTGTTGCGGTACTGGTCGGCGATCACGGCCGCGACGATGATCGCGCCCTTGACCATCTCCTGGTAATACGCGTCGATGCGGATGAACGTGAAGCCCGACGTCATCACGCCGAGGATCAGCACGCCGATCACGGTGCCCGTGACACGGCCGAGCCCGCCCGACAGCGACGTGCCGCCGATCACGACGGCCGCGATCGCATCGAGTTCGTACATCACGCCCATGCCCGACTGGCCGGAAATCGCGCGCGCGGCGGTCACGGTGCCGGCGATCCCGCTGAGGAGGCCCGCGATCGCATAGACGAAGATCAGGTGACGCGTGACGTTGATGCCGGACACGACGGCCGCATGACGGTTCGCCCCGATCGCATAGGTGTACTTGCCGAACCGCGTGTAGCGCAGCACGACGTGGAAGATCGCGGCGATCACGAGAAAGATGATCACCGGGTTGGCGCCCGCGCCGATGGCCGCGAACTGGTCGGTCAGCATCGACACGGGCATCCCGTTGGTGAACCACTTCGCGAAGCCGCGCGCGGCCACCATCGTGCCGAGCGTCGCGATGAACGGAGGGATACCCGTCATCGCGATCAGCGAGCCGTTCAGCAGGCCGACCAGCAGCCCGACGCACACGCCGGCCAGCACGGGCCAGATGATCGGCAGGTCGGTCAGGTGCGGAAACACCGCGCGCGGAAAGTCGGACACCTGCGCGAGGCTCGCCGATACGACCGCCGCGGCGGCCACGACCGACCCCGACGACAGGTCGATCCCGCTGGTGATGATCACGAGGTTCACGCCGACCGCGATGATGCCGATCACGGCCATCTGCAGCACGATGATCTCGAGCCGCTCGGCGTTGAACAGGAAGCTCTGGCCGACGACGATCCAGCCGACGATCTCGAAGAACAGGCTGATGCCGACGAGCACGAGGAAGATGCTCAGTTCGGGCGGCCACTTCGTGTGCCGCGCCTTGATCGTCATGGTCTGCGCATCCGCGACCGGGTTCAGGTTGCCCATTTGTTTGTCTCCAATCTTGTTTCGGCTCAGCGCGACGCGAGATCCATGATGCGGACCTGGTCGGCGTCCTTGCGATCGACGATGCCGGTCATGCGCCCTTCGTGCATCACCATCACGCGATCGCTCATTCCCAGCACTTCCGGCATCTCCGACGAGATCATCAGCACCGCGACGCCCTTGCCGGCGAGCGCGCTGACGAGCCGGTGAATCTCGGCCTTCGCGCCGACGTCGATGCCGCGCGTCGGTTCGTCGAGGATCAGGATGCGCGGCTGCGTGAGCAGCCAGCGGCCGATCAGCACCTTCTGCTGGTTGCCGCCCGACAGGTTCTGGATCTCCTCGTGCAGCCCGGGCGACTTCACGCGCAGCATCCGGCTCATTTCCTCGCAGTCGCGCTTCAGCTGCGCCTGCTGCACGAAATTGAACTTCACGTAGCGGTTGCTGAGCACCGCCGCTTCCATGTTCGCGAGCAGGTCGAGATTCAGGAAGCAGCCGGTGTCCTTGCGATCCTCGGTGAGGAACGCCATCCCGAGTTTCATCGCCTGCGCGGGCGTCGCGATCCGCACCGGCTTGCCGTCGATCCGGATCTCGCCCGACGTGGCCGGCACGACGCCGAACAGCGCCTCCGCGACGTTCGAGCGCCCCGAGCCGACGAGCCCGGCCACGCCGAGGATCTCGCCCGCGCGCAGTTCGAAGCTCACGTCGCGAAACACGCCTTCGACGCCGAGATTCTTCACCGACAGCACGACGTCGCCGATCGGCACCTCCTCCTTCGGGAACATCTGCGTGATCTCGCGCCCGACCATCATGCGGATGATGTCGTCGCGCGTGACGTCGCTCGACGCATGCGTGCCGATGTACCTGCCGTCGCGGAACACCGAGAACTCGTCGGCGATCTCGAACAGCTCGTTCATCTTGTGCGTGATGTAGACGATGCCCTTGCCCTGCTCGCGCAGCTGGCGAATGATCCGGAACAGGTGGCTGACTTCCTTGTCGGTCAGCGCGGAGGTCGGCTCGTCCATGATCAGTACGTCCGAGTCGAACGACACGGCCTTCGCGATCTCGACCATCTGCCGGCTCGCAACGGTCAGCGTGCGCACGTCGGTTTCCGGATCGATGTCGATCGACAGCCGCTCGAACAGTGCGGCCGTCTGGCGGCGCAGCGCCGCGTGATCGATCAGGCCGAAGCGGTTCTTCGGTTCGCGGCGGATCCAGATGTTCTCCGCGACCGTCATGTACGGCATCAGGTTGAGTTCCTGGTGGATCATCGCGATGCCGCGGTCGAGCGCATCGAGCGGGCCGTTCAGCACGACCGGCTCGCCGTTGATCAGGATCTCGCCCTGGTCGGGCGTGTAGACGCCCGCGATGATCTTCATCAGCGTCGACTTGCCCGCGCCGTTCTCGCCCATCAGCGCATGCACGGTGCCGCGCCGCACGCGGAACTGCACGCCGTCGAGCGCGACGACGCCGGGGAAGGACTTGCCGACGCCGCGCACCTCGAGCACGCAGTCGGCGGCGGAAGAAGCCGGCGGGCCCTCCCGGCCGGACGAGCCGGTCGATCCGGACGAAGCGGCCGGCGCGTCGCCGCCGGCCATCGGCTGCGCGATCCTGGCTGTAAACATGGACGTTCCTCGACAGTCGCACGCGAACCCGGCCGTGCCGGGCCCGCGCAGTTCAACGGAAAAGCCGGTCAGTGCCTGGCGTACTGGTTCATGTTGTCCGGCGTCACCAGCTCGAACGGCACGTTCACGTAACGGTCGACGGGCTGCTTCTTCGCGAGCTTCAGCGCCGCGGCCACCGACTGCGCGCCCTGCCCGACCGCGTTCTGGTACACCGACACCTTCAGCTCGCCGCTCTTCATCGACGCGAGGCCGTCCGGCGTGGCGTCGATGCCGGCGACGACCGTCTTCGGCGTCCACTTGCGCGCGGCCTTCAGCGCGTTGATCGCGCCGATCGCCATTTCGTCGTTGTTCGACACGATCGCGTCGAACTTCGTCCCGGAGCTCAGCCAGTTCATCGTGATGTCCTGGCCCTGCGTGCGGCTCCACTTGCCTTCGCGCTTGTCGACGATCTTCATGCCCGCGCAGTCCTTCGTCGCGATCACGTCCTCGATGTCCCGGGTGCGGGCGCGCGCCGATTCGTTGGACAGTTCGCCCATCAGCACGAGGATGTCGCCCTTGCCGCCGAGCAGCTTGCACACCTGGCGCGCCTGCAGCGTGCCCGACTGCTTCTCGTCGGACGCGACGACCGCGACGCCGGCCGGCAGCTTGTCGAAATCGACCGGCTTGCGGTTCACGTAGACGAGCGGGATCTTCGCGGCCGTCACCATCTTCGTGATCTTCGGCGTCGCGTCGGTGTCGACCGCGTTCACGATGATCGCGTCGACCTTCTGCGCGATCATGTTCTGGACCTGGCTCAACTGCTTGCCGACGTCGTTGCCGCCGTCCTCGATCTGCACCGTCGCGCCGTCCTTCTTCGCGGCATCGGCGATGCTGTTGCGCAGGATGGTCAGGAACGTGTCGTCGAACGACGCCATCGTCACGCCGATCTTCTCGGCGTGCGCGAGCGGCATCGCCAGGATCGCGGCGGCCGCGACGGCCATCAGCTTGGTCTTCATGATCAATCTGTCTCCTCATCTCCGGGGGGCGGAAGACGGCGCGTTGCGCGCCGCCGGGCCGAGTCCGATCGAATCCGATACGGACTGAAGCATCCGGATGAAACTGTAGATCACTTCCTCGAAAATTTGGAAATTTATTTCTACGTGATTTCACCTAGGGAACTGGATTTCCAAAAAGTCTAGACTGCGTCCGTAGCCCGATTCCTGGCGGCAGGCAGTCCCGCGTCGTGCAGCCCACGTCGCGGACCGTCGCGACCGGATCGGTCCCCTAATCTGCCGGCAACGCCGAACGCCGGCCGCGAGCGTGACACGTGATATGAGCCTGCTGAACTTTCCGAGTGACCGCCCCATCGATCTCGCCTGCCTCGGCCGCGTGGCCGTGGATCTCTATGCGCAGCAGTACGGCAGCCGCCTGGAGGATGCGCGCAGTTTCCAGATGTATCTCGGCGGCTCGTCGGGCAACGTCGCGTTCGGCGTGGCCCGGCTCGGGCTGAAGACCGCGATGATCTCGCGCGTCGGCGACGAGCAGATGGGCCGCTTCCTGCGCGAGACGCTCGAACGCGAAGGCTGCGACACCAGCCAGCTGCAGACCGACGGCGAACGCCTCACCGCGCTGGTGCTGCTCGGGCTGAAGGATCGCGACACGTTCCCGCTGCTGTTCGTGCGCGAGAACTGCGCGGACATGGCCGTGCGCGCCGACGAGATCAGCGAGGCCTTCATCGCCGGCTGCCGCGCGCTCGCGATCACCGGCACGCACCTGTCGACGCCGGGTACGCGCGAGGCGTCGCTGACCGCGCTCGGCTACGCGCGCCGCCACGGCGTCGTGCGCATTCTCGACATCGACTACCGGCCGGTGCTGTGGGGCCTGACCGCACGCGGCGCGGGCGAGAACCGCTATGTGCCGGATGCGCAGGTGACGCGGCAACTGCAGCAGGTGCTCGGCGAATTCGACCTGCTGGTCGGCACCGAGGAGGAATTCCTGATCGCGGGCGGCGTGCCGCACGACCTGATCGGGTCGCTGCAGGCGGTGCGCCGGATCACGAACGCCGCGCTGGTGGTCAAACGCGGCGCGCTCGGCTGCTGCGTGATCGAGGGCGATATCCCCGCCTGCATCGACGACGCGCCGACCTTTCTCGGCGAGCGCGTCGAGGTGCTCAACGTGCTCGGCGCGGGCGACGCGTTCCTGTCGGGCCTGCTGTCGGGCCTGCTGCGCGGCCGCGACTGGGCCGAATCGACGCGCATCGCGAACGCGTGCGGCGCGATCGTCGTGTCGCGCCACGCGTGCTCGGCCGCGATGCCGACGCCGGCCGAACTCGCGCACTGGTTCGACGGCGACCGCAATCCGGCGGTCGACGCCGACCGCACGCTCGCGCACCTGCATCGCGTGACGGTGCCGCGTCGCGAATGGGACGACCTGTGCGTGATGGCGTTCGACCATCGCAGCCAGTTCTACGAACTCGCGGTGCAGGCCGGCGCGGACGAAGCGCGCATCAAGACGCTGAAGCGCCTGCTCGTGCGCGCGGCCGAACAGGTCGAGCGCGAGCGCCGGATCGAAGGCCACGTCGGCGTGCTGATCGACGGCGGCGCCTACGGCAGCGACGCGCTCGCGTCGGCCACCGGGCGCGGCTGGTGGGTCGGCCGCCCGGTCGAGCTGCCCGGCTCGCGGCCGCTGCGCTTCGACGAGACGCGCTCGGTCGGCTCGACGCTCACGCACTGGCCGACCGAGCAGGTCGTGAAGTGCCTGATCCACTATCACCCGGACGACGACGTCGACCTGCGCGTGGAGCAGGAACAGCGCGTGCTGGAGCTGTGGGAAGCCACCCGCGCAAGCGGCAACGAACTGCTGCTGGAGGTGATTCCGCCGCGCGCGGTCACGCCGGCGGGCACCGAGGACGACGCGGTGCTGCGCGCGGTCGCACGCTTCTACAACCTCGGCGTGATGCCCGAATGGTGGAAGCTCACGCCGCTGAGCGCCAACGGCTGGACGCGGCTCGAAGCGCTCGTCGCCGAGCGCGACCCCCATTGCCGCGGCGCGGTGATCCTCGGGCTGAACCAGCCGCTGCAATACCTCGTCGACAGCTTCCGCTCGGCGACCAGCCCGATCGTCAAGGGCTTCATGGTCGGACGCACGCTGTGGGCCGACGCGGCGCTGAACTGGTTCGCCGGCCGCATCGACGACCAGGCGCTGATCGACGAAGTCGCCGGCAACTTCGCGCAACTGGTCGACGCATGGCTCGGCCGTCGTGCCGCGGCCGCCCGCGCCGCCGCGGCCTGAGGCGGCGCCCGAGCCGATCCACCCGATTCCTCCTTACCGACCGACATGACCACCACCGTAAGACTGACCGTGAGCCAGGCGCTCGTGCGCTACCTGGCCGCCCTGCGCGCCGAAGTCGTCCAGCCCGACGGCCGCACCGAGATCCTGCCGTACTGCGGCGGCGTGTTCGCGATCTTCGGCCACGGCAACGTGGCCGGCCTCGGCGAAGCGCTGCATGCGGAACGGGACCGCCTGCCGACCTACCGCGCGCACAACGAGCAAGGGATGGCGAATGCAGCCATCGCGTTCGCGAAAGCGAACTTCCGCCAGCGGATGATGGCGGCGACGTCGAGCATCGGCCCCGGCGCGACCAACATGCTGACGTCGGCCGCGCTCGCGCACGTCGGCCGGCTGCCGCTGTTGCTGCTGCCCGGCGACGTGTTCGTCTCGCGGCTGCCCGACCCCGTGCTGCAGCAGGTCGAGGATTTCGAACAGGGCGACGTCAGCGCGAACGACTGCTTCCGCCCCGTCACGCGCTACTTCGATCGCATCACGTCGCCCGAGCAGTTGCTCGTCGCGCTGCCGCGCGCGATCCAGGTGATGACCGACCCCGCGCAGTGCGGCCCGGTGTGCCTCGCGCTGCCGCAGGACGTGCAGACGTTCGCATACGACTGGCCCGAGGATTTCTTCGCGCCGCCGGTGCTCCGGATGCGCCGGCCGCCGGCCGACGCGCTCGAGCTCGCCGATGCGCTCGACGTGCTGAAGGCCGCGCGCAAGCCGCTGATCGTCGCCGGCGGCGGCGTGCTGTACAGCCAGGCGTGGGACGCGCTGCGCGCGTTCGCCGACACGCACGGCGTGCCGGTTGCCGAATCGCAGGCCGGCAAGGGCAGCCTCGCGTGGGACCATCCGCTGAACCTCGGATCGATCGGCGTGACCGGCTCGCCCGCCGCGAACCGCGCGGCCGCGCAGGCCGACGTCGTGCTCGCGGTCGGCACGCGGCTGCAGGATTTCACGACCGGCTCGCATGCGCTCTTCGGCAACGCGACGCTGCTGAGCCTGAACGTGCAGCCGTTCGACGCGGGCAAGAAACGCGGCCGGCAACTGGTCGCCGATGCGCGCACGGGCCTCGGCCAGTTGTCGGCCGCGCTGGCCGGCTGGCGTGCCGACGCGGGATGGACGGCCGCCGGCCGCGACCAGGCCGCCGCATGGAATGCGCGCGTGACCGAACTGACGACGCGCGCGCCGCGGGACACGCTGCCGTACGACGCGGACGTGATCGGCGCGGTGCGCGACTCCGCGGCCGACGCGGGGCGCGACAGCGCGCGCGACGATCTCGTCGTGTGCGCGGCCGGCACGCTGCCGGCCGAGTTGCACAAGCTGTGGCGCAGCGGCGCGCCCGGCAACTACCACATGGACTATGCGTACTCGTGCATGGGCTACGAGGTCGCGGGCGGACTCGGCGCGAAGCTCGCGCGGCCCGAGCGCGAAGTCATCGTGATCGTCGGCGACGGCTCGTACATGATGCTCAACGCGGAACTCGCGACGTCCGTGATGCTCGGCCGCAAGATCATCGTCGTGATCCTCGACAACCGTGGTTACGGCTGCATCGAGCGGCTGCAACTGAATTGCGGCGGCGCGAGCTTCAACAACATGCTCGACGACTGCGTGCCGGAGGGCGGCGAGCGCTCGACGATCGACTTCGCGATGCATGCGCGCGCGATGGGCGCCGACGCCGTGCACGTGCGCGACGTCGACGAACTGCGCCGCGAAATGCGGCGCGCCCGCGCGGCAACGAAGAGCCAGGTGCTCGTGATCGACACCACGCACCGGCGCACGACCGACGACGGCGGCGCGTGGTGGGAAGTCGCCGTGCCGCAAGTCTCCGCACGGGCCGGCGTCGACGCCGCGCATCGCGCGTATCTCGACGCGAAGACCCGGCAGCGGCGCTGATGGCACGCGCTGCCCACGAACCCGCCCCGCTGAAAACACATTCGAACCAAGGAAGCACGTCATGAGCTGGAACGTCCGCATCGGTATCAACCCCCTGTCGTGGATGAACGACGACCTGCCGTCGCTCGGCGGCGAAACGCCGCTCGAAACGGCGCTGCAGGAAGGCGCCGAAATCGGCTACGCGGGCTTCGAGCTCGGCAACAAGTTCCCGAAGACGGGCCCCGAGCTGAAGGCGAAGCTCGCCGAGTTCGGGCTCGTGTGCGTGTCGGGCTGGTATTCGGGCTTTCTCGCCGAGGTCGGGCCGGGCATGAGCGACGCCGATGCGCTCGCCGCGGAAATCGAGCGCTGCCGCGCGCACATGACGAAGCTGCAGTACAACGACGTGAAGGTCGTCGTGTACGGCGAATGCGCGGGTACGATCCAGGGCAGCATCGACACGCCGGTCGCGAAGCGGCCGCGCTTCGTCGACGACGAGGCATGGCGCCGCTACGCGGCGCGCCTCGACGCGTTCGGCGCGCATCTGCTCGACACGTACGGGATCAAGCTCGCCTACCATCACCACATGGGCGCGTACGTCGAATCGCCGGACGACGTCGACCGGCTGATGGCGCTGACCGATCCGGCGAAGGTGTTCCTGCTGTTCGACACGGGCCACGCGTATTTCGGCGGCGCGACCGACCCGGTGGCGCTGCTGAAGAAGCACGTATCGCGCGTGGTCCACGTGCATTGCAAGGACGTGCGGGCGCAGGTCGTCACGCAGGCGCGCAACGACGGCTGGAGCTTCCTGAACGGCGTGATCAACGGCACCTTCACGGTGCCGGGCGACGGCGCGCTCGACTACGACGCCACGCTGCGCACGCTGAAGGACGCCGGCTACGAAGGCTGGCTCGTCGTCGAGGCCGAGCAGGACCCGGCGGTCGCGCCGAGCTATGCGTATGCGAAGAAGGGCTACGATTCGCTGCGCGCGATCGTCGACCGGTTGAGCGCGTAAGCGCTCGCACGCTTGAGCCCCCCTGTTGCGGAGCCCCATCCCATGACGATTTCTCCCCTGTTGATCAAGGCCTCGGCCGATCGCGAAATCTGCAACGTGACGCCCGAATCGGCCGGCTGGAAGCATGTCGGCTTTCGCGCGCTGCGCCTGAAGGCCGGCGATGCCGAAACGCTCGACACCGGTGCGCGCGAGCTGTGCGTCGTCGTGCTCACGGGCACGGTGCGCGCGGAGGTCGACGGTACGACCTACGAGGCGCTCGGCAAGCGCGACAGCGTATTCGACGAAGTCTCGCCGGACGCGCTGTACGTGCCGGGCGGCAAGACCGTCACGCTGGCCGCGACGCGCGACGCGGAAATCGCGCTGTGCACCGCGCCGTACACGAGCGGCGACAAGCCCGTGCGGCGTCTCGACGGCGAACGGATGCGCCGCTCGGTGCGCGGGCAAGGCACCAATACGCGGTACGTGTGCGACATCCTGATGGGCGACAATCCGGCGGCCGACCGGCTGCTGGTGGTCGAGGTGATCACGCCGGCCAGCCATTCGAGCAGTTATCCGCCGCACAAGCACGATCGCGACGCGGCGCCGGAGGAAACCTCGCTCGAGGAAACCTACTATCACCGGATCGATCCGCCGCAGGGCTTCGCGTTCCAGCGGGTGTACACGGACGACCGCAGCCTCGACGAAGCCTGCGCGGTCGAGGACCACGACGTCGTGATGGTGCCGCGCGGCTACCATCCGGTGGTCGCGCCGCACGGCTACAACCTCTACTACCTGAACGTGATGGCCGGGCCGAGCCGCGCATGGGCGTTCAGGAACGATCCCGCGCACGCGTGGATGCTCGACGCGGCGCCGCAGCGCTGAACGATGGACGGGCCCGCGCGCGGCCCGTGACGATGCCCCGCCCGGCACGCGCAGACAGCGCCGGCGATGCCACGGAGCCGCCATGGTGACGACCCTCTTTCGCCTCGAACCACACCCTTTCGACGACGACGCGTCGAACCCGGCGCTGCCGCGCTTCAACGCGGCCATCGCCCGCCGGATCGGTGAAATCGCGGTCAATCTCGCATCGCGCCGCGGGCTGCCGATCGCGGTGAGCATCGTCGGCGAACAGGCGCCGCTGTTCTACTGCGCGCTCGACGGCAGCGTCGCCGGCGACAGCGACGCGATCCGCCGGCGCCAGAACACGGTGCTGCGGTTCGGCCTCAGTTCGCTCGCGGTCGGCGAGCGCTTTCGCCGCGCCGGCTGGTCGCTGCAGTCGCAGGGGCTGTCGGACGACGACTATGCGCTCGACGGCGGCGGCGTGCCGCTGCGCATCGCGGGAACGGGCGTCGTCGGCGCGATGGCGATCGCGGGGCTCGACCCGGCGCACAATCACGCGCTCGCCGTCGAAAGCCTGCAGTGGCACGTCGGTCGCTACGCGCTCGCGATGCACGCATGACGGCACGGGCGGCGCGCCCGGTTGCAGGCGCGCCGCCCCGCCGGATCAGTTCAGTCCGCCGCTGACGACGAGGCGCTCGCCGGTCATCCAGCGCGCGTCGTCCGACGCGAGGAACACGGCGACCGACGCGATGTCGTCGGGCTCGCCGAGGCGGCCGAGCGGCGTCTCGCTGCGCACCTGCTTGTCGAGATCCGAACCGATGATGCCCGCGCTGTGGGTGCCTTCGGTCACGATCATGCCCGGGTTGATCGCGTTCACGCGGATCTTGCGCGGGCCGAGTTCGAGCGCGAGCACGCCGGTGATCGCGTCGACCGCGCCCTTGGTGCCGCTGTAGACCGCGCTGGCCGGCGGCGTGATGCTGGTCACCACCGAGCTGATGTTGATGATGCTCGCGCCTTCGCCGAGATGCTTGACGGCCGCCTGCGTCGTCAGCAACACGCCGAACACGTTCGTGTCGAACTGCCGGCGGTAATGTTCCTCGCTGATCGCCTCGATCGGCGCGAATTCGTATACGCCGGAGTTGTTGACGAGCACGTCCAGCCGGCCATACGTGCCGATCGCCGTATCGACGATGCGTTGCGCGTCGGCTGCCTTCGACACGTCGCCGCCGACCGCGACCGCGCGGCCGCCCGCCTCGACGATCGCGCTCACGACCGCGTCGGCGCCCGCCTTGCTGCTTGCATAGTTGACGACGACAGACGCGCCCTCGGCGGCCAGTGCCTTCGCGATCGCGGCACCGATGCCCTTCGACCCGCCCGTGACGATCGCTACCTTGTTTGCCAGCTTGCCCATGATTTCATTCCTCCGACAGAAGACGTTCGATGATGACGGCGCCGGCTGTCGCGCCAA
Organism: Burkholderia paludis; assembly: GCF_000732615.1. Taxonomy (GTDB): domain Bacteria; phylum Pseudomonadota; class Gammaproteobacteria; order Burkholderiales; family Burkholderiaceae; genus Burkholderia; species Burkholderia paludis. The sequence continues at coordinate 11,487 of NZ_JPGL01000064.1, read as the reverse complement.
TCCGGCAACCGGCATGACTGGCAATGTACTGTGCGGCGCAGCGGCGATAAAGCGGCCCGGCGCGAATTGACTGGCGGGGTTTTACGAACAATCCGCCGGACGCGGTCAGCCGGCGCTCAGCCATGCGGCGGTGACCGCGCCGCCGAGGCCGCCGAGCGCGCCGTCGTAGACGATCCGTCCGCGCCCCATCACCGCGACGCGCCGCGCGAGCCGCGGCGCGAGCTGCAGCCGCTGCTCGATCAGCACGATCGCGACGCCGTCGGCCTGCAGCGCGGCGAGGCAGGCGCCGACTTCATCGACCGCAAGCGGCGCGAGCCCTTCGGCCGGCTCGTCGACGATCAGCACGCGCGGGCGACCGGCCAGCGCACGCACCAGCGCGAGCACCTGCTGCTCGCCGCCCGACAGCCGCCCGGCCTTCACGTCGGCGCGCGCCGCCAGCAGCGGAAAGCGGTCGAACAGGCGTTCGAGCGCCGCGCGCTCGGCCGCGCCGCGCGTGCCGCGCAGCCCGAGCCGCAGGTTGTCGCGCACGGTCAGCAGCGGGAACACGTCACGGCTTTCGGCCACGTAGGCGACGCCGCGCCGCGCGATGTCGAACGTGCGCGCGCCCGCGCACTCCGCGCCGTCGACGCGCACCGAGCCGGCCGTGCGCACGAGCCCCATCACGGCCTTTGCGAGCGTCGAGCGCCCCGAGCCGTTGCGGCCGAGCAGCGCGAGCGTCTCGCCCGGCGCCAGCGCGAGATCGACCCCGCCCAGCACGGGCTGCACGCCGTACCACGCGCGCAGGTCGCGAATCTCGAGCAGCGCGCTCATGCGCCCTCCCCGAGATACGCAGCCCGCACCGCCGGGTCCCCGCGGATCGCGGCGGGTTCGCCCGTCGCGACCACGGCGCCGCGCACGAGCACCGTGATGCGTTCGGCGAAGCCGAACACCGCATCCATGTCGTGCTCGATCATCAGCACCGTGCGCCCCTGCGTCGTCGCGCGGATCAGCGCGATCATCCGCGCTGCCTGCTCGCGGCTCATGCCGGCCGTCGGTTCGTCGAGCAGCAGCGTGCGGGCGCCGCTCGCGAGTGCGATCCCGAGATCGAGCGCGCGCTGCTCCGCATAGCTCAGTTCGGCGGCCGGCGTGTCGCGCCGCGCGTCGAGGCCGACGTCGTGCAGCACGCGCGCGGCCGCGCGATCGACCGACGCCGATTCGCGCAGCCGGTTCCACCAGCGCCGCCGCTCGGCCGGCGCGTGCAGCGCCGCGCAGCGCAGGTTGTCGAACACGGTCAGCCGCGCGAACGCGCTCGTCTGCTGGAAACTGCGGCCGATGCCGAGCCGGCTGGCGACGACCGGCCCGCGCCCGCGCAACTCGATGCCATGCAGCACGACACGCCCGCGCGTCGGCCGCGTCGCCCCCGCGATCACGCCGAACAGCGTCGATTTGCCCGCGCCGTTCGGCCCGATCAGCGCATGGCGCTCGCCGGCCGCGATGCTCAGATCGACGCCGTCGAGCACGGTCTGCGCACCGAAACGCTGCACGACGCCGTGCAGTGCGATCGCGTTGCCGTTCATCGCCCGTCCTCCCGCGCGCCCGGCGCGAACCGTGCGCGCCAGCCCCACAGCAGCGTGCCGATGCCGGCCGCCGAGCACGCGACGGCCCAGCCGGCCGGCGTATCGGCGTCGATCCCCCATGCGCCGAACGCGAGGCCCGAGCCGTCGTCCTGCGCGAAGCGCCACGCATACCCCAGCTCGGCCGCGCAGACGATCGCCGCGCCCCAGAACACGCACGCGCCGACGCCGCACAGCAGGCGCCACCGCTCGGCCGCCGGCGCGCCGCGCCGCAGCGCATGCGCGAGCGCTTGCTCAATGCCGGCCAACCCGCCGGGCGCGGCCACGACGATCGCGACGAACAGCACGCCGAGATACAGCGCCCATGCGCGCGACACGCCCGCGACGACGATGCTCAGCGCGGTCAGCACGGCGGCGCCGGCCGCCGGCCCGAAGAATGCGCCGGTGCCGCCGATCACCGCGGCGATCAGCACGGTGGCCGAGCGCGCCATCGACACGCTGTCCGGCGTCGCGATCTCGACGTCGATCAGCGTCAGCGTGCCGGCAACGCCCGCGAAGAACGACGCGCAGGTGACCATCGCGAGCCGGACGCGGCGTGGATCGGTGCCGAGCGCGGCGACGCGCGCGGGGTTGTCGCGCACCGCGTTCGCGAGCCGCGCGAGCGGCGTGCGTGTCAGCGCGTGCATGGCCCACGCCGACGCGACGCACCACGCGGCGATCACCGCATAGGCCTGGGCCGGCGCGCCGAACTGCCAGCCGCCCCACGGCGTGCCGCTCGCGCGGTCGATCGGCACGCCGCCGACCCCGCCGAACCACGCGGGCACGCTCCATGCGGCGGCCGCGACGCATTCGCCGAGCCCGAGCGTGATCATCGCGAACGCGGTGCCCGAACGGCGCGTCGCGAGCAGGCCGGCGGCCCAGCCGAGACCGGCACCGGCCAGGCCGCCGACGAGCGGCAGCAGCGGCAGCGGGCCGCCGAAGCGGTTGAACCAGTGCGCGGCCGCGAACGCCCCGAGGCCCGCGAACGCGGCGTGCCCGAACGACAGCAGCCCGGTCGTGCCGAGCTGCAGGTTGTACGACAGCGCGAGCACGACGAGCGCGGCCGTCTGCGCGAGATAGCCGAGCATCGCGCCATGCGGCCACAGCCACGCGGGCAGCGCGACGCACGCGGCGAACAGCGTCCAGCGCGCGAGGCCGGCGAGCGCGCGGCTACGCATCGGCGCGCTCGCCGAACAGCCCGCGCGGCCGTGCGACCAGCACGGCGACGAGCAGCAGGTACGGCACCAGCGGCGCCAGTTGCGCGATCGACACCGCGGCGACGCTGTCGGGCAACGCGATGCCGGCCCATTGCGCGAGATCCCGCAGCGACGTATCGCTCGCGGCCGCGAAGGTCTGCGCGAAACCCACGGCAAGCGACGCGGCGAACGCGCCGCCGAGCGAGCCGAGGCCGCCGATCACGACCACCGCGAACACGACCGATCCGACGGTCTCGGCCAGCGCGGGCTCGACGACCGCGAGCGGCGCGCCGATCACGCCGGCGAGCGCCGCGAGCGCGGTCCCCGCGCCGAACATTGCCGTCATCATGCGCGGCACGTCGTGGCCGAGCGCCTCGACGGCCGCGCGATGCGTGAGCGCGGCGCGCACGACGAGCCCGATGCGCGACACGCGCAGCAACGCGCCGAGCGCGGCCAGCATCGCCGTCGACATTCCCATCATGAACAGCCGATAGCGCGGCAACGCGAGGCCGAACACGGTCACGGGCGCGCCGTCGAACAGCGGCGGCACCGGCGCCGGCAGCGGCGCGAGGCCCCAGACCAGCTTCGCGCCCTCGCCGATCAGGTAGGCGAGGCCGAAGGTCAGCAGCAGTTCGCTCGTATGGCCGCGCGCCTGCACGCGGCGCAGCAGCGTGCGTTCGCAACCGGCGCCGAGCAGCCCGACCGCGAGCGGCGCGAGCACGAGCGCGGGCCAGAAGCCCGCCCCCGCCGCGATGCTGTAGCCGACATACGCGCCGAGCATGTAGAAACTCGCATGCGCGAAATTGAGCACGCCCTGCACGCTGAAGATCAGTGTGAGGCCGGCCGACAGCATGAACAGCAGCAGGCCGTAGCTGAGGCCGTTGAAGGCCTGGAGCGCGAACGCGTGCACCGCGAACCGTCAGGCCGCGAGCGGATCGAGCGCCGAGCGCAGCGCATCGGGCAGCGGGACCGGACGGCGCGTGCCGCGATCGACGTACACGTGCACGAAATGGCCCTGCGCGGCGGGCGCCGCCGCGCCTTGCGCGAACAGCCCCACCTCGTAGCGCACGCTCGACGTGCCGAGCTTCGCGACGCGCAGCCCCGCGTCGACCGATTGCGGAAACACGAGCGGCGCGAAATAGTTGCATTGCGTCTCGACCACCAGCCCGATCGTCTGCCCGTGCTCGACGTCGAGCACGCCCGCGCGGATCAGGTATTCGTTCACGACGGTGTCGAAGTAGCTGTAGTAGACGACGTTGTTCACGTGCCCGTAGACGTCGTTGTCCATCCAGCGGGTCGTGATCGGCAGGAAGTGGCGGTAGGCGTCGCGCGGACGCGGTTGCGGCTTGTCGGACATGGCGATGGCGGTCAGGACGTTGAAAGCGATGCCCAGGGAACGCGGCCGCCGCATGGCGCGGCGGGCCGGCAACGGGCGAGACGCCGCGGCGCGGCGGACGAAACCCTGCGCACGGGCCGGCCCGTCACTGCCCCGGCCGGTCGACGAATTCGAAATCGAGGCCGCGCGCGCGCATCCAGTCGGCGAGCGCGACGCCGGTGCCGGCGCGCCACGGGCGCAGCAGCGGCGGATCGACGAGCCGGTATTCGAGCAGCTCCGGCGACAGCGCGACCGTGCCCGACGCGCGCACGTGGTACGCGATGATCAGTTCGTTCTTGCGGATGAATTCGTAGACGCCGACGAGCGACACCTGCTCGGCCTTCAGCGCGGTTTCCTCGAACACCTCGCGCGCGATGCCGTCCTCGGGCGTCTCGCCGTTCTCGAGAAAGCCGGTGATCAGCGCGAACATGCCTTCGGGCCAGGCCGCATTGCGCGCGAGCAGGATCTTGCCGTCGAGTTCGACGATCGCCGCGACGACGGGCAGCGGGTTGTTCCAGTGCACGTAGCCGCAGGTGTCGTCCGGGCACGCCTGGCGAACGCGGCCGCCTTCGTGTTCGGGATCGGCGCGCTCGGTCAGCGGGCGCGCGCAGCGGGGGCAGAAGCGGTAGTCGGCGGTGGTCATCGATGGAAAGGTGGCGAACGCGGGCCGCCCGCATCGGCGGCGCCGCACGCGCCCGGCGCGGGAAAGTCTCGATTCTAGCGAGTTTGCGCGGCGCCGAGGTGCTCCGCGACGGCCGGACGAACCGGCCGGACCCGCGCGGGCGATGCCGTCCGTCGGCGCCCGGCCTGCGTTCGCGCCCGCCCGGCTCGCGCACCGGGCATGCGAGAGCATGCCCGGCGAGTCGCGTTCCGCCTGCATGCGACGGCCCGTTCCCCTGCGCGGGCCGCCGCGTGCGGCGGGATGGCCGGCGATCCGGTCAGTCCGGGCCGCCGGCATGGGCGGCACCGGTCAGTCGCGGATCTGGCCGTAGTTGACGCTCGCGAGCGGCATCCCCGCTGCAGCGCCGGTTGCGCTGCTGCCCTTGAAAAGTCCGAAATTCAGGGCCGCGAACGCGCCGGCTTGCTGGCCGTAACCCGGGGTCAGCGCGACACGGGTTGTCGTCGTCGAGTTGTCGAACGTGCCGAAGTTCGCGCCGGCCAGGCCGCCGAGCCGCGCATAGTAGCCGCCGGAAACCATGCCTGCCGCCGCCGACGATGCGACCACGCCGCTGTTGAAGCCGACCAGGCCGCCAACGAAGCTGTCGTGACTGCCGGCGACCGAACCGGACGCGCTCGCGTGCTCGACCGACGCGCCCATGCCGTTCTCGCCGATCAGGCCGCCGACCGAGCTGCGCCGATCGGCCAGCACATCGCCGCTTGCATTCGACGACGACACGTAGCCGGTGTTGAGGCCGACCAGGCCACCGGCCTTGCCCGCTCCAATCACCGCGACCGCGCCCTGCGCGCCGGCATCGCGCACCGTCCCCGTGTTGCGGCCGACGAGCCCGCCGGCGATGCTGTCGAACTCGGCCCGGACATCGCCCGACGCGGACGATCCGACGATCGTGCCGCTGTTGGACGCCACGAGGCCGCCGACGACGCTCTCGAAATCGGTCGCGACCGAACCCGTCGACGCGGACGCCTGCACGGTGCCCGCATTCACGCCGACCAGACCGCCGGCCTGCGCGATCATGCCGGCCATCACGGCTCCCTTCGACGACGAACCGCGGATCTCGCCGTCGTTCACGCCGGCCAGACCGCCGGCCGTTGCGAAGTCGCCCGCGATCACCTCGCCGCTGGCCGACGACGCGCGCACTTCGCCGCTCGCCGCATTGCGGCCGACCAGCCCGCCCGCGATACCGTTCGCCCGTGCCGTAACGTGGCTGTCGGTACTCGACGCGTCGATCCTGCCTGCGTTGTGGCCGACCAGCCCGCCCGCCACGCCTGCCATGCCGGCGTCGACGTTGACGCTGGCCGTCGCGTCGCGCACGCTCGCGAAATTGGCGCCGACGAGGCCGCCGACGTTCGACGCACCGCCCGTTGCCCTGCCGACTGCCGTCGACGCGTTCACGACGCCACGGTTTTCGCCGACCAGCCCGCCGACGCGTGCGCCGTCGGTCGCCGCCACGATGCCCTTGAACGCCGATGCGTCCACCCGGCCCGCATTGTGGCCGACGAGGCCGCCCACGGATGCGTTGCGGTCACCCCGCACGTCGCCGCTGAACGTCGATGCGTTGACCGCGCCGCCATTGTTGACGCCGACCAGCCCGCCGACCCGCGCGCCGCTGCCGAGCGCGTTGACGATGCCGGTCGCGGTCGATCCGTCGACGAGGCCGCGGTTGTCCCCGACGAGCCCGCCCGCGCTGCCGCCCGACGCACTGACGACCTTGACGTCGGCCCGGCTGTCGCGAATCAGCGCATCGTCGGCAGCGGGCGAGATGAACGAGATGTTTTCACCCGCCAGACCGCCGACGTGCAGCGCATTGTTGCCGCCGTTGACGAGACCCAGCACGGATGCGCGCTCGATCGATCCGCCGTAGTTACCGCCGACGAGCCCGCCCAGAATCACCATGCCTTCGCCGCGCACCGCGACGTTCGTCGCCTTCACGTCCGAGATCGTGCCGAAGTTGTAGCCCGCCAGCGTGCCGACGCTGACCGGCGACCGGCCGTACGGCACGACCGTGTCCGTCGAGATGCTGTCGAGCCCGAGGTTGGCGATGCGCCCGCCGTTGGCCTCGAAAAGGCCGACGGCGTTGCTGCCCGAACTGGAAATCGACAGATCGCGGATGGTATTGCCGAGGCCGTCGAACACGCCGTCGAACACGCGTCTCGCTCCGATGCTCCGGAACGATGCGCCGCGGCCGTCCACCGCGTTGCCGAGTACATAGTGGCCGTTCAGGTCGCGGTCCACGTTGCGCAGGCCCGCGACGTCGTGGATCACCTGATACGCTTCGCCGTTCGACGAGAACGACGCATTGCGGCCCGACAGCGTTGCCGACGCGTTGTCCTGCGTGAACCGGTGACCCTTCACCGAGTTCAGCTCCAGATGCGCCTGCTCGCCCGTCAGCGCAAGCTTGTCGTCGACGCGGATTTCGCCCGCCGCGTTCGCTTTCACGCTCGCTTTTGCGCCACTTGCCGTCACCGCCTGCTTCAGCGCCACATCGCCGTGTTGCGACGTCAGCGTCAGTGCATGGTCGCTCGCCCAGTTCACCGCGCCATCGACCGTCACGTCGCCCGACGTGTTCGTCAATGCCACGTTCGTCGTGCCCAGTGCGCGCGACAGCGTCTGTCCGCCCAGTACGCCGTCCGCATTGTCGACGTTCGCGTTTGCCGACTCAATCGTCCACGTACCCGTGCGACCCGACACGTTGCGCGTATCGACCTGTGCATCGCCCGACACCTTCACACGCTCGCCGCGCGTCGTCACGTCGCCGCTCGCCGCGTTCAGCTTGCCGGCTACCTGAACCAGACCACCGTCCAGTACGATCTTCCCGTCGCGCGTGCCCAACCCCTGCGCCTCGATCGTCCCGCTGTTGTTCACCACCGCGTTCAGCAGGCCGTTCGCCGCGCGCGCCGTCATCAGCACCTCGCCGCCTTCCGCCTTCAGCAGACCGCCGTTGTGCGCCTGCGCATCCATCGCGCCGCCTTCCACCTGCAGGCTCAGCAAGCCGTTGCCGTCGAAGTTCACGTTGAACGCGTTACCCGCGCCCAGCGCCACGTTGCCCGCCTGCGCCCGGATCACACCCGTGTTCGACACCCGCGCACCCAGCAGCGCCACGCTGCCGCCTTCCGCCGCCGCGATCGTCCCCGCGTTCTCCACCGACTTCGACGACGCACCCGAGAATCGATAGTTGCCCGCCAGGAAATCCTTGTCCGACACATCCTTCGTCGACGCCACCAGACCGCCCACGTTCACCTGTGCACCTGCCCCGAACACCACTCCGTTCGGATTCACCACGAACACCTTCCCGTTCGCGTCGATCTGCCCGTGAATCTGGCTGCCGTTCGTCCCGATCACCCGGTTCAACGCGATCGACTTCGCGTCCGGCTGCTTGAACGACACCCGCTCTCCACCGCCCACGCTGAAGTCCTGCCAGTTCGTGATCAGCTTGTCCGTGTGCTGGTTGATCGACATCGTCTTGCCGTCCGCCGACGTCGCGATGTCCGCCTGCCCCGACGCGACCGCGCCGCCCGTCGGCAACGCGTACGCGCTCGTCGCCGCCAACCCGAGCAGCGACACCCCGGCCGCCAGCAGGCGCTTGCCGCCCCCCGTCTTGCCTCGGCGACGCGCGGTTTCGCTCACCGCACACCAACCGCCTTGCGCTTCGTTCCATACCATCGAGTAGGCTTTATTCATCAGGATTCCTTTTTTTACGTTTTAACTGACCCATCTTCGATGGGCCTCCGATCACGCTACCCGGTCAAAACCGGGCAGCATGAACCCTTCTGCTCGACAGGCAGACCTGCCGACCTTGTACCCCGCCGAGCGGATTCATGTTCTCGCTCGACTTGCAACCGGGATTCAATTCGTATTCCTATATGAGTATCGAAATATAGATTGCGATGAATCGCAGCCGGGCCTGCGTCGCGGATGTCAATACAGCGCCGGCCGCCCGAGCCGATCGCGACACCGAAAATCCTGTCACGCGTTGAATGCCGCCCGGAACGGGCGGCCATCCCCACGGGGCGGCGCGATTGCCGCCCCGTGACCTGCCGAGCGCCTCATCTGGCGCCGACATGCATTACCACGACTTGCCGTCGATCATGCCGATGTTGAAATCGACGAACGGCTCCGTCGATGCGGCGCCCGTCGCCTGACTCGATTCGATGCTGCCCGCATTGAATCCGGCAAAGCCGCCGGCGAACAACGGCCTCCTCTGCGCCCGGTAGTCGATCTTCGAGCTCGTACGCGACGAACGGATCGTGCCGTAGTTCTGGCCCGCAAAGCCGCCGGCATACGTCCCCGACGCGTAGACCGTGCCCGACGATTCCGAATCGGCGATCAATCCGTCGTTCGCGCCGACAAACCCGCCGACGTACAGTCCGTCGGTAGCGGTCACCGTGCCGCCTGCCGTCGAACCGCTCACGACGGTCTGCTTGCCGAGGTTTTCGCCGATCAGCCCGCCGGCGTAGCTGCCTCGCCCCGAGACCACGTCAGACGTCGAACCCGACGCCACCACCCTGCCGCGATTCGTGCCGACCAGACCGCCGATACGGCTGTCCTGGCTGCCGCGCACGGCGCCGCTCGACGCGCCGTGGTCGATCGATCCGTCGTTCACGGCCACGAGCCCGCCGATGCTGCTCGCATTGCCCGCGCTCACGTCGCCGTACGCCTTCCCTTCCAGAATCGCACCGACGTTCCGGCCGACCAGGCCGCCGACGACGCCGCGCCCGGCATCCGCCGCACGCCCCGTCGCCGACACGTTCGCGAGCACGCTGCCGCCGTCGTTCACGCCCGCGAAACCACCGGTCGCCGCCGCGCCGCTGCCGGTCACGTTGCCGGTCGCGTGCGACTGGCTGATCCTGCTGTCAGCATTCGTACCGATGAAACCGCCCACCCTGCTGCCCGCCGTCGCGCCGACATTGCCGCTTGCCGACGAAGCGCGGATCGTCGCGTAATCGCTGCGGCCGACGAGACCGCCGACGTCCGCCCCGGACGTCGCGCTGACGTTGCCGCTCGCCGAGACGTTCGTCAGCGCGGTATGGACGTTCGAGCCGACCGCCCCGCCGACCATGCCCGCCCGACCGGCCGAGACGGCCATCGACGAATTCGAGCGATCGATGGCACCGCCGACCGCGTGGCCGACGAGGCCGCCCGCGTACACGGTGTCGCCCACGGTAATCCGGCCTGCGCTCGACGAATCCGAGATGGTCGAATCCCAGCTCAGGCCGGCGAGGCCGCCCACCAGATTCGTCGTGGTCGACGACGGCGACCGCACGTTCCTGATCTCGGCATCGGCACGGCTGTTGGCGATGCGCGAGCTGGCGTTCGTCCCGGCGATACCGCCGATGTTGACCGTCCTGTCGTTGCCGGCGATCGAGCCCTGGAAGCGCCCGCCGTCGATCACGCCGGCGTCGTTTTCGCCGACGAGACCGCCTGCGACGCTATAGCCGGCGCCGGACGACGAAATGCTCATCTGCGTTGCGCGGACGTTCGAAATCGTCCCGCCGCGGTTGGCGCCGGCCAGACCGCCGATCGTCATGCTGGTCTTGATCGACGTGCTCGCGCCGTTCACCGCGATCGAGTCGAGTGCGAGGTTGGCGATACGCCCTCGGTTCTCGGCGAACAGGCCGACGGACGCGCCGCTGCCATTGACCTTCAGACGGGACACCGTGTTGCCGAGGCCGTCGAACACGCCGTCGAATGCGCTGTTCGCTCCGATGCTCTGGAATGCCCCGTTCTTGCCGTCGATCGCGTTGCCCAGCACGTAGCGGCCCTTCAGGTCGCGGTCCACGTTGCGCAGGCCCGCGACATCGTGGATCACCTGATACGCTTCGCCGTTCGACGAGAACGACGCGTTGCGGCCCGACAGCGTTGCCGATGCGTTGTCTTGCGTGAACCGGTGACCCTTCACCGAGTTCAGCTCCAGATGCGCCTGCTCGCCCGTCAGTGCCAGCTTGTCGTCGACGCGGATTTCGCCCGCGGCGTTCGCTTTCACGCTCGCTTTTGCGCCACTTGCCGTCACCGCCTGCTTCAGCGCCACATCGCCGTGTTGCGACGTCAGCGCCAGCGCGTGATCGCTCGTCCAGTTCACCGCGCCATCGACCGTCACGTCGCCCGACGTGTTCGTCAATGCCACGTTCGTCGTACCCAGCGTGCGTGACAGCGTCTGTCCGCCCAGTGCGCCGTCCGCATTGTCGACGTTCGCGTTCGCCGACTCAATCGTCCACGTACCCGTGCGACCCGACGCGCTGCGCGTATCAACCTGTGCATCGGCTGCCACCTTCACCTGTCGGCCGCGCGTCGTCACTTCACCGCCTGCTGCGTTCAGCTTGCCGGCTACCTGAACCAGACCACCGTCCAGTACGATCTTCCCGTCGCGCGTGCCCAGCCCCTGCGCCTCGATCGTCCCGCTGTTGTTCACCACCGCGTTCAGCAGGCCGTTCGCCGCGCGCGCCGTCATCAGCACCTCGCCGCCTTCCACCTTCAGCAGACCGCCGTTGTGCGCCTGCGCATCCATCGCGCCGCCTTCCACCTGCAGGCTCAACAAGCCGTTGCCGTCGAAGTTCACGTTGAACGTGTCGCCCGCGCCCAGTGCCACGTTGCCCGCCTGCGCCCGGATCACTCCCGTGTTCGACACCCGCGCACCCAGCAACGCCACAC
>NZ_JPGL01000063.1 GCF_000732615.1 Burkholderia paludis | reverse complement strand
GGGCGATCTCACGGTACTCGGCCGTTCGCAGATGGGGTTCGGGCCCGGCGCGTGACGGGCGCGCGGCGCCAGCCGGCAGCCGTTCGCGATGCGGTGGACGACCGCCTGCCGAATCCGCTGCCCGCCGCACGCAATTCGACGCAATCGGCTGTCGGCGGAGCCGAATTCGACGCGAATTGCGCAAATTGGCTTCCGATAATGGTCCCGACACAACGCAGCCGCCCCGTGTGCCCCACGGGTGCGGCGCTGACCATGGAGGAGTCGATGCAATTCACGCAAGCGATCGTTCGCCGTCCCGCGCCGTCCTGCGGCGCGGGCCTGACCACCGCCGCGCTCGGCGCGCCCGATTACGACAGGACGCTGACGCAGTTCCACGCCTATTGCGACGCGTTGCGCACGCTCGGCGTCACGCTGACCGAACTGCCGCCGCTGGATGCGTTTCCCGATTCGCATTTCGTCGAGGACGTCGCGGTCGTGACGCCGGAATTCGCGGTGATCACGCGCCCCGGTGCGCCCGCGCGGCGCGGCGAGACGGTACACATCGAAGCGGCGCTCGCCGCGCATCGCGACCTGCTGCCGATGCAGGCCGGCCGTCTCGACGGCGGCGACGTGATGCTGGTCGGCAAGCGCTTCTACATCGGCCTGACGGGCCGCACCGACGCCGAAGGGATCGCCGAGTTCGACTCGCTGGTGTCGCGCCACGGCTATTCGGTGGTCGCGGTGCCGGTCGGCGCCGGCCTGCATCTGAAGTCGGTCGTCAACGCGCTCGGCGACGACACGCTGCTCGTGACCGAAGCGCTGGCCGGGCATCCGGCGTTCGCCGGCTATCGCCGGATCGCGATCCCGGCCGTCGACGAATACGCGGGCAACACGCTGCGCGTGAACGGCACGCTGATCACGCCGGCCGGCTATCCGCGCGTGCACGACGCGATCGCGGCGCTCGGGCTGCCGCTGCACGTGATCGACACGAGCGAGTTCCGCAAGATGGACGGCGGCCTGACCTGCCTGTCGCTGCGGTTCTAGCCGATTGGCGCGCGGCCGCTTCGGCCGGATAATGTGGCCCCGGCGCGGAACCGAAGACGTTCCGCGCATCAGCTACTACCCGACCGGAGCGAACGCGGATGAGCGACAAGAAGATGCAGCTCGACAAGATCGATCTCCGGATCCTCGACATCCTGCGTACCGACGGGCGGATTTCCTACCGGAAGCTGTCGGAGCTTGTGAACCTCACACCGCGGCCTTGCCAGGCGCGCGTGGAGCGGCTGGAGGCGCTCGGCGTGATCGAAGGCTACCGCGCGGTGATCAAGGCGCCGCGCGCGACCAAGCCGATCGTCGTGATCGCGCAGATCGTGCTGGCCGATCACGGGCGTTCGCAGGCGCCGTTCGAGGAGGAAATGCGGGCGAATCCGGCCGTGCTCGACTGCTGGCTCGTCAGCGGCACGTTCGATTTCCTGGTGCGGCTCGCGTGCGAGGATCTCGACGAGTACCGGCGGATCGCGAACGTATGGCTCGAAAGCGCGCGGTTCCGCATCGAGAAGATCGTGACGACAGCCGAGCTGCAGGCGATCAAGCGCAGCATCGTCTGACGCGCCGGGCGCTCGCGCCCGCGCAGGCCGGGCTGCAGTGCGAATGACCGGCCCGTTCGATTTGCATTCCGAATCAAATCGACCGGGTCGCAATCCTGTCAGGGTGAATACTATGGATGCTTTGCAAGCGGCAGCAGAGACGGCCGCGCCGTCCGGGACGACGCTGAAGCGCCGGCTGCAGGGCCGCCACATCGCGATGATCGCGATCGGCGGCTCGATCGGCACGGGGCTGTTCGTCGCGTCGGGCGCGTCGGTCGCGCAGGCGGGGCCGGGCGGCGCGATCGCCGCGTATCTCGCGATCGGGATGATGGTCTACTTCGTCGTCACGGGGCTCGGCGAGATGGCGGCGCTGATGCCGGTGTCGGGCTCGTTCGCGGTGTACGGCGACAAGTACGTCGACGAGGGCTTCGGCGTCGCGCTCGGCTGGACCTACTGGTACAGCTGGGCCGTGACGATCGCGATCGAGCTGGTCGCCGCGCAGATCGTGATGCGCTACTGGCTTCCCGCGGTGCCGGGCGTGTGGTGGGGCGCGGGCTTTCTCGTGCTGATCTTCCTGCTGAATACGCTGTCGGTGCGCGGCTTCGGCGAATCGGAATACTGGTTCTCGCTGATCAAGGTCGTCACCGTCGTCGCGTTCATCGCGGCCGGGCTGCTGATCGCGGCGGGCCTGATCGGGAGCGGGCATCCGGTCGGCTGGCGCAACTTCACGACGGGCGACGCGCCGTTCGTCGGCGGGGTCCAGGCGATGATGAGCGTCGCGCTGATCGCGGGCTTCTCGTTTCTCGGCACCGAGCTGGTCGGGATCACGGCCGGCGAATCGGAGCATCCGCGCACGACCATTCCGCGCGCGGTGAAGCAGATCTTCTGGCGGATCATGCTGTTCTACGTGTTCGCGATTTTCGTGATCGGCCTGCTGGTGCCGTACACCGACCCGAACCTGCTGAAGAGCGACGTGACCGATATCGGCGTGAGCCCGTTCACGCTGGTGTTCAGCCACGCGGGATTCCCGCTCGCGGCGGGCGCGATGAACCTCGTGATCCTGACGGCCGTGCTGTCGGCCGGCAACTCCGGCACCTATGCGGCGACGCGGATGCTGCACACCCTCGCGTCGGAAGGGCGCGCACCGGCGCTGTTCGCGACGCTGTCGCCGGGCGGCGTGCCGCGCAACGCGCTGTATGCGACGATGGCCGTCGGCGGCCTGTGCTTCCTCACGTCGCTGACCAACAACCAGAGCATCTATCTGTGGCTGCTGAATACGGTCGGCATCACGGGCTTCATCGCGTGGCTCGGCATCGCGGTGTGCCATTACCGGTTTCGCAAGGGCTTCCTGAAGCAGGGCTACCGGCTCGACCAGTTGCCGTATCGCGCGAAGTGGTTCCCGTTCGGGCCGCTGTTTGCGATCGCGATCTGCATCGTGATCTCGCTCGGGCAGGACTACCAGGCGTTTTTTGCGGCGCGCATCGACTGGATGGAAGTGCTGTCGATCTACATATGGATTCCGCTGTTCGTCGCGATCTGGTGGACGTACCGCCGCGCACGCAAGAGCCGGCTCGTGCGTTACGAGGAGATGGAGATCGGGCCGTGGCTGGCGCGCTCGGCCGACGCGGCGGGTGAGGACGGACGGTCGCGCGGCGCGTGACGCGCGGGCCGGCCGCGTGACGGCCGCCCGCCCGCCGCGATACCATCGCGGTTCGCGCGGCGTGTCGCCCAGGGCTTGCGGCACGCCGCGTCATTCCAGAACGATTTCGCGTCCAGCACACAACATGACAACACAGCCGAACCGCGTTTCCTCCCCGTTACCTGTCTCCGGCGCCAGCGTGCGCGACATCGCCGATGCCGTGCGCGCGGCCGGACGGCGTGCCGTCGATGTGGCCGACGAAGCGCTCGCGCGTCTCGCGGCGATCGCGCCGCTCAATGCGATGGTGCACGTCGACGCCGATCTCGCGCGCCGCACGGCCGAGCGCATCGATGCGCGGGTCGCGCAAGGCGACGCGCTGCCGCTTGCCGGCGTGCCGTTCGTGATCAAGGACAACCTCGATACCGTCGGGATGCCGACGCTCGGCGCGAGCCCGGCGGTCGACGGCTATCGCGCGGCGGAGGATGCGCTGACGGTGCGACGCCTGCTCGAAGCCGGCGCTGTGCCGCTCGGCAAGGCGAACATGCACGAGCTCGCGTTCGGCATTACGAGCGGCAACCGGCATTTCGGCGCGGTCGGCAATCCGCACGATCCGCGGCGTATCGCCGGCGGGTCGAGCGGCGGGACGGCGGCGGCGGTCGCGGCGGGGATTCCGTTCGGTCTCGGCACCGACACGGGCGGCTCGGTGCGCATCCCGGCGGCATTCTGCGGCGTGTACGGGCTGCGGCCGTCCGCGCAGCGCTATTCGCCGCACGGTGTGCTGTCGCTGTCGCCCACGCGCGATACGGTCGGGCCGATCGCCGGGGGCGTCGACGATCTGCTGCTGCTCGACGCCGTGCTGACGCGCGACCACGGCACGGCGGTCGCGCCCGAATGGCCGGCGTTGCGTATCGGCGTGCCCGGTGCGCCTTACTTCGATGCGCTCGACCCGGGCGTCGCGGCGAGCATCGAACGCGCGCTCGCGTCGTTCGCGGCCGCGGGCGCGACGCTCGTGCCGCTGCCGGCGATGCCGCTGCACGAGGCGGACGAGGCATGCGGCTTCCCGATCGCCGCGTTCGAGGCGCACGCGTACTGGCGCCGTTTCGCGGCAGAGCGGCTCGGCATCCCGTTCGAGACGTTCGTCGAGCGGATCGCGAGCGACGACGTGCGCGACATCTTCCGGTCGTTCGCGCAGACGCCGGTCGGCGCCGGCGCCTATGCGGAAGCGATCGGGTGCCGCCAGCGCCTCGTGCACTGGTACGACGACGCGTTCGGCAGGCCGGTCGACTGCATCGCAATGCCGACGGTGCCGGGCGAGCCGCCGTCGCTCGACGACACGGCCGCGATGACGCCCGAGCAGGGCGGCGCGCTGTTCGCGCGGATCATGCGCCAGACCTCGCCGGCGACCCTCGCCGGCGTGCCGTCCGTGTCGATCCCGGCCGGGCATTCCGCGCAGACGGGCTTGCCGGTCGGACTCATGCTGGAAGGGCCGTGGGGCAGCGACCGCCGCCTGCTGGCGATCGCCGGCCGCCTCGACGCGCGGCTGCGGGACCGCGCGGCGCACGCCTGAGCCGCCGCGTTCAGGCCAGGTAGGCCTTCATGAAGTCGACCCACGCGCGCACCTTCTGCGGCACGTGCGGGGTCGACGGGTAGAGCGCGTACACGGCCTGCGGCGGAAACCGGTAGTCGGGGAGCGCGTCGACCAGCGCACCGCTCGCGAGGTCGTCGCGCACCAGCCATTCGGGCAGCAGTGCAACGCCGCTGCCTTGCCGCGCGAGCACGCGCAGCACCGACGCGTTGTCGACGACGACGCGCGGCTTGGCGCCGGGCTGGAACGCGTGCGGGTTGCCGTCGCGATCCGAGAGCGTCCAGGTGGCGATCCGTTCGAGCCGCGTATGGCCGAGATGCGGCAGGCGCGCCAGCATCTCGGGCGAATCGATGCGCGACAGGCCGGCGGCGGCAAGCAGTGAGGGCGCGATCACGGGCCGCACTTCATAGGTCGCGAGGCAGGCGCCGCGATACGGCAGGTCCTGGAACTGTTCGAGGCGCCCGAGCCGGATGGCGACGTCGACGCGCTCGCGCACCAGGTCGACCTGCGACGCATGGGTTTCGAGCCGCACGCGCAGCGCCGGATGGCGGTGCATGAACACGTGCAGCGCCGGCGCGACGACCATCGTCCCGTACTCGACGGTGGACGTCACGCGCAGCACGCCATGCATTCCGCCATGCTCGCTGCGGGCATCGTCGATCGCGCTCTCCGCCTCCTCCAGCACGCGCAGGCAGCGCGCATAGAAGCGCTCGCCCGCGTCGGTCAGCTCGACCCGCCGCGTCGTGCGCGTGAGCAGCGTGACGCCGAGCTCGGTTTCCAGCTGCTTGATGTTGAAGCTGACCGCGGCCCGGGCTTGGTTCAACTGGGCGGCGGCGGCGGTAAAGGAACCCGCCTCCACGACGGCGCGGAAGACGGCGAAACGATCGAGACTCACCATGGCGGGGCGGCGGCTTGGCGGAAAACCGACATGTTGCCCTGATTGTCAAAATTTTTCGACCAGTGTGGACGGTTGGGCGGTCTTATCGACGCGCGCGGCGAACCTTACACTGCGGCGTTTCGTTTGCATTTCGCCGCTCCGACATGACCGATCGCTCGAAAATCGCCGCCGTTTACCTGCTCGGGTTCGCGATCGATCTCGCCAACATGTTCGTCATCAACGCCGCCTATCCGACGATCCAGCGCGAACTGCACGCGTCGGTCGCGCAACTGGCGTGGATCGGCAACATGTACGTGCTCGGGCTGACCGTCGTGATTCCGCTCGGCTCGTGGCTGGCGCGGCGTTTCGGCGAGCGCCGGCTGCTGGTCGCGTCGCTGCTGCTGTTCGCGCTCGGCAGCGTCGGCGTCGGCCTGTCGGCGTCGATCGGCGTGCTGCTGGCGTGCCGGCTGGTCCAGGGGCTCGGCGGCGGGCTGCTGATCCCGGTCGGGCAGACGATGGCGTATCGCGCGTATCCGCCGGAGGCGCGCGCGCACCTCACGTCGATCGTGATGATGGTGGCGCTGCTCGTACCCGCGTTGTCGCCGGCGCTCGGCGGCGCGATCGTCGACCGTGCGTCGTGGCGCGCGATCTTCTTCGGCATGCTGCCGCTGGCCGCCGCGACCTGCGTGCTCGCGTTCGCGTGGCTGCCGCCCGACCGGGCGAGCGAACGGCCGCCGGCGCTCGATGCGCGCGGCCTCGCACTGAGCGCCGCGGCCCTGGTGGCGCTGCTGCTCGGCCTGACGTTCGCGGGCCAGCCGGGGGCGGGGCGCCTGGCGATCGCGCCGCTCGCGATCGCGCTCGCCGCCGGCGGCGCCTACGTCGTGCATGCGCGCCGCGCGGCGGCGCCGCTGCTCGACCTGCGGCTGGTCGCGCAGCCGCTGCTGCGGATCGGCCTGATCGTGTATCTGTGCGTGCCGGGCGTGTTCACCGGCGTGAACCTGGTTGCGGCGCTGTATCTGCAGAATGCGCTCGGGCTGAGCGCGACGCATACCGGCGCGCTGATGGTGCCGTGGGCGATCGCGTCGTTCGTCGCGATCGCGACGACGCGGCGCTGCTTTCCGAGGTGGGGCGCGAAACCGCTGTTCGTCGCGGGGATCGCGATCGACGCGATCGGCATCGTGCTGCTCGCGACGCCGCTGGCGGACGTCGAGGCCGGGCGCGTGCTCGCCTTCGTCGCGATGGGGCTCGGCGCCAGCATGTGCACCAGCACCTCGCAGAGCGCCGCGTTTCTGGATGTGCCCGCCGCGCGGATGGCCGACGCGAGCGCCCTCTGGAACATCAACCGGCAGTTGAGCTTCTGCCTGGGCGTCGCGGTGCTGGGCAGCGCGCTGAATTTCCTGCTGTCGATGCACGGCGACGATGCGCGCCTGGCGTACCGGCAGTGCTTCGGCCTGGCCGCGCTGCTGACGCTGCTGCCGCTGCCGTTCGTCGCGCGTCTCGCCCTGCACCGTGCGCCTGCCGGGCGACCGCTTTCCCAACGTTCATGAGTGTCGAGATGGAATCGTCAAACCCGTTTTTCCAGGAAGTGGTCGACGCGCATGTCGCCATCGAGCAATGGCTGTCGGGCCGCGCCGCCCGCAACGGGCTCGCATCGTTGCTCGCGCGTTTCTCGCGGCATTTCTCGATGATTTCGCTGCAGGGCCATGCGCTGGACTTCGCGGACGTCGACGTCCTGTTCTCGCGCGGCTTTGGCGTACGCCCCGGGCTGCGCATCGCGATCGACGAGTTGCACGAAGTGAGCGCGTGGCAGGACGGCGCGACGATCGCCTATCGCGAGACGCAGGTCGACGGCGAGGGGCGGCGCACCGTGCGCCGTTCGACCGTCGTGTTCGAACGCGACGGGGGCGGCCGCATCGGCTGGCTGCGCCTGCACGAAACACCGGTGACGGGCTGACCGTCGCCGCCGCGCCTGCCGCCCCGTGCCCGGCGGCCGGCGCATGCTGCCCGAGCGGTACCTACGACTAGAAACCTGAGAGATGACCATAAAAACAATCGAATCGGCGCGCCGCGACGGCGCACGGCGGCAGCGTGCCGGCGGCCGGAGGCACGCATGACCGCGCACGCGTTCACCGACGCCGTGGCGGCGCTCGTGCGCGATACCGAGGTCCACAAGGATCTCTACCTGTCGCCGCGTATTTTCGAACTGGAGATGCATCATCTGTTCGCGAATACGTGGGTGTACGTCGGCCACGTCAGCCAGATTCCGGAAACGGGCGACTACGTGACGACGACGATCGGCGCCGAGCCGGTCGTGATGGTGCGACACGTCGACGGCTCGGTGCGCGTGCTGCACAACCGGTGTTCGCACAAGGGCACGCAGCTCGTGACCGACGCGTGCGGCAACACCGGCACGTTCTTCCGCTGCCCGTACCACGCATGGTCGTACCGGACCGACGGCAGCCTCCATGCGATCCCGCTGCGGCGCGGCTACGAGGACACCGGCTTCGAATCGTGCGAGGCGGGCAAGGGCATGCAGGCGGTCGGCGCGGTCCACGATCATCGCGGCTTCGTGTTCTGCCGGCTGAATGCGGAGGGGATCGGCTTCCACGACTATTTCGGCGATGCGCTGTCGTCGCTCGACAACCTGGTCGACCGTTCGCCGGAAGGGCGCGTCGAGGTCGCGGGCGGCGTGTTCCGGTACGTGCATGCGTGCAACTGGAAGATGCTGGTCGAGAACCAGACGGACACCTGCCATCCGATGGTCGCGCACGAGTCGTCGGCCGGCACCGCCGTGCGCGTATGGGAGCGCGACGGTGCGGCCGGCGCGAAGCCGATGGCGGTCGAGCTGCTGGAACCGTTCATCCAGCCGCACGCGTTCTTCGAGCGGATGGGGCTGCGCGTGTGGCCCAACGGACACGGCCATACCGGCACGGCGGATTCGATCCACGCGCGCTACACGCCGATTCCGGGGTATCACGAGAAGATGGTGGCGTCCTACGGCGAAGCGCGCGCGGCGCGCATCCTCGGCGAGGTGCGCCACAACACGGTGCTGTTTCCGAACGCGATGGTGAAGGGGCCGATCCAGATCCTGCGCGTGTTCAAGCCGCTCGCGGCCGACCGCACGCTGGTCGAGTCGTGGTCGTTCCGCCTGGTCGGCGCGCCCGATTCGCTGTTCGAGCGCACGCTTGCGTACAACCGGCTGATCAACGCGCCGACGTCGATCGTCGCGCACGACGATCTCGAGATGTACGAACGCGCGCAGCGCGGCCTGGCGACCCGGTCGCGCGACTGGGTGCACGTGGGACGCCTGTTCGATCCGCAGGAGGCCGCGCAGCCGACGTCGGAGACGAACGGCACCAGCGAGCTGCAGATCCGCAACCAGTTCCGCGCGTGGCTGCGCTACATCGCACCCGTATCGACGAAGGGGGGCGCCGATGCGCACGATCACGCCCGATGAGCTCGTCGCGTTCGTCTATCGCGAGGCGCGCCTGCTCGACGAGCGTCGCTACGACGACTGGCTTGCACTGTACGCGGACGATGCACGCTACTGGATGCCGCTGTCGCCGGACCAGCCCGATACGGGGCTGCACGGCGCGCTGATGGACGAGGACCGGCTGCTGCTGCGCATCCGCATCGAGCGCCTGGGCGGTCGCCGCACGTTCTCGCAGCAGCCGGCGAGCCGCGGCCATCATCTGCTCCAGCAGCCGCACGTCGAGCGTGCCGACCACGAGCGTGGCGTGTACGTGTTGCGCACGACGTTCCACTACCTCGAAACGCGGTACGACGAGCAGACGCTGTTCGCCGGCTGGTACACGCACGAACTCTCGGTGCACGACGACGCGTTGCGCATCCGCGTGAAGCGGATCGATCTCGTCAATGCCGACGCGCCGCTCGGCAGCATCCATCTGCCGATGTGAGCGCAGGCTCGCGCATCCGGCTTCCACCCTTGAACACGATTCCATGAACGCCCCCGAACGCCTGCCGCATACGCTCCCGTACATCGACACGCTGTACGACTACGGCGCTTTCCTGTCCCGCACCGGCGGCCATCTCGGCACGCTGCCGGCCGAAGGCGCGCGCGGCGCACGGATCGCGATCGTCGGTGCTGGCGTCAGCGGCCTCGTCGCGGCGTGCGAACTGCTGCGCGCGGGGGCGACGCAGGTCGTCGTGTTCGAGGCGAACCCCGCGCGTGTCGGTGGCCGCCTGCTGACCCAGTCGATCAATCCCGACCATCCGCATCTGCTCGCCGAAATGGGCGCGATGCGTTTTCCGCCGTCGCAGGCCGCGCTTTACCACTATCTCGACCGGTTCGGCGTCGACAGCACCTCGGCGTTTCCCGACCCGGGCATCGTCGACACCGAGATCCACTACCAGGGCCATGCGTACCGCTGGCCGGCGGGCGATGCGCCGCCCGAGCTGTTCGATCGCGTCGACCGCGGCTGGCGCGCGTTCATTCGCGACGGCGTGCGGCTGGACGACGGCACGCAGTTGCCCGCGCCGGCCGAGCTGACGGCACGGCTGCGCGCGCATCGCTACGACGAAGCGCGGCAGGGCTGGCAGCAGTACATCGACCGCTTCGGCGACGAGTCGTTCTATTCGGCGATCGTGAAGATCTTCACGGGGACGGCGCCGCCCGGCGGCATCCGCTGGCGCAAGAGCGAGGACCTGCGCCTGTTCGGCACGCTCGGCATCGGCTCGGGCGGCTTCCAGCCCGTCTATCGCGCCTCGTTCCTCGAAATCCTGCGGATCGTCGTCAACGAGCTCGAGGTCGACCAGCGGCTGATCCCGGCCGGCATCTTCGCGCTCGCGCAGGGCCTGCTCGACGATGGCGCCGACGGCGCGCACGTGCGCGACTGCATCGTTCACGCGGCCGTGCGCGGCGTGACGAAGCAGCCCGACGGCAGGTTCGCGCTCGCGCTCGACGACGGATCGACGCAAACGTTCGACCGCGTGATCGTCGCGACGACGACGCGCGCGATGCAGGTCGGCATGGGCATCACGGGCATCGCGAACCTGTTTGCCCCGGACGTGGTCCGCGCGATCAACGAGACGCACCTGGTCAGCTCGTCGAAGCTGTTCGTGCTGACCCGCGACAAGTTCTGGCTCAAGCACGGGCTGCCGCACAACATCCAGACCGACACGCTGGCGCGCGGCATCTACTGCCTCGACTATGCGCCGGACGATCCCGACGCGCACGGCGTCGTGCTGATCAGCTACACGTGGGAGGACGACTCGCACAAGATCCTGTCGCTGACCGACAAGATCGAGCGGTTCAAGCGGCTCGCCGCCGAGATCGGGGTCGTGTCGCCCGCGTTCGCCGCGCACCTGCGCCCGCTCGACGACGACTACGCGCGCAACGTCACGAGCCACGACTGGCTGTCGGACCGTTACGCGCTGGGTGCGTTCAAGCTGAACTATCCGGGCGAGGACATCCATTCGCAGGCGCTGTTCTATCAGTTCCAGACGGCGGGCGAACCGTCGACGGACCGCGGGATCTACCTGGCCGGCTGCTGCTGTTCGTTTACCGGCGGCTGGATCGAGGGCGCGGTGCAGACCGCGATCAACGCGGCCAGCGCGGTGATCCGCAGCCTCGGCGGCACGCTGGCCGACGGCAATCCGCTCGACGCGATGCGCAACCGCTATCGCTACGGGGATTGAAGCGGCGATCGAGGCGGCCGGCTGCTACCGGTCGAGTTCGGGATAGTGCCGGAAGATGCCCATGTCGTTGAACGGAATGCGGCGTTCCGACGCGAGATAGCGCGCGACGGGCGGATGTTGCGCGACGCGGTCGTGCAGCGCGACGAGCGCCGGGACTTTCCGTTCCGCGCGCTTCATCGCTTTCGGAAACGCATAGCGCAGGCCCTCGATCAGCTGGAATATCGACAGGTCCGCATGGCTGAGTGCACGGCCCGCGATGTAGCCGGTGCGGTGCGGATTCCGTTCGAGCACGCGCGCGAAGTAGCCGAGGAATTTCGGCAGCCGGTTCGCCAGGAAATCGGCCGCGCGTTCGGCCGCTTCCGCCTTCTGGTCCTCGTAGTACAGGCCGCTCGCGATCGGATGATGCGTGTCGTGGATCTCGGTGACGAAATCGGCGACGGTCAACTGGAGCTGATGCACCCAGAGCCGGCCGGCTTCGTCGTCGGGCGCGAGCCCGAGCCGCGGGCCGAGAAACAGCAGGATGTTCGCCGTTTGCCCGATCACGAGATCGCCGGCCTTCAGGAACGGCGGCGCGAACGGCACGCAGTGCGCTTGCGTGCTGTCCATCATGCGCATCATCGCCGGCACGCCCATGCCGCGCCCCGATTCACGCGCGACGTCGACGTAGTCGGCTTCGGCCGCTTCCAGCGCGAGCCGGACATATTCGCCGCGGCCCTGGATGTCGGGCCAGTAATAGAGTGCATATCGCATGCGTTGCTCCTGTTCGTTGAACCGGATGCTGCCGGGATCGTGTCGGCGCGTGCCGCCATGCGCCGCTCGCTGCGAACACGCCGGCGGCACGGCGCGCGTCAGGCGTCGCGCTCGCCGCCGTCGGGGCCGTAAAAGAACACCCATGTCGAGAAGTCGTCGGAGAACCCGACGAAACGATGCTCGGCGCGTGCGGGAACGAACAGCACGTCGCCGGCCGCGACGCCGCATTCGCGTCCGTCGACGACGAAGCGCGACGTGCCGGTCGCGATCACGTAGATCTCGTCGCGCGCATGCGGCGCCTGCCGGTCCTCGCCGCGCGGCCGGTACAGCTCGACGTCGAGCGTGCCGTGGCGGAACAGTGTCGTGAACAGCGCGCCTTCCTGGTCGAGGCGTGCGAGCGATGCGTTCAGGCCGAGCTTCATCGTGGCGGGCTCCGGGTCCGGACCGTGGGAACGTTGGAACGTGGGCAGGCGGATGGCGCCATCGTAGCGCGAAATCCGGAACGCGATGCCTGCGACGCGACGATGCGCGCGCGTCGCATGGCCCGCCACCGATGAAACGGCGAAGGCGCGCTCTCGCCGCCGGTGAAACGCGCGTGCCCACGGGTGAAACGGCGTGACGCCCGCGCGCATTCGACCGGCGGGTTCACCGCAATTTAATAAACGCCCACTACGATCGCGCCTCATCAATCGACGGATGCGCCGCGATCCGTGCCATGCGCCGACCCGGCCGCCCGTCGTCCGATTGCCATTCCCGTGAACCCGCGATGAGCAGCGCCGCCATGTACGGTCGGCGTCGATCGCATCATTTCGTCATTCTCATGAGTCTGATTCCGTCGGCATCTTCACGCAGAAAATTCCTTGCCGCCGCGCCGGCCGTTGCCGCTGCGCCGTTGTTGAGCGCATGCGGCGGCGACGATATCGCGTCGGCGCCGATCGCCGACGGCGCGCTCGCCGCGCAGATGGCCGCGAAGCTGACCGCACAGCTCGGCGACGCGGCGACGGCCGGCGCGATCGTGCCGGCGATGACCGATGTCGGCTTCACGTGGGACCTGCCGACCGTGCCGGCCGCGCAGATCGGCGCGATCGTCGCGTACAGCTTCGGCAATCGCCCGAACGCGGCGAGCGGCAACACGTCGAGCACGGGCGGCAACCAGTCCGCGCTGCCCGATCCGGGGCCCGTCAACGAAGCGCTCGCGGACGCCGTGTACCGCATTCGCCAGTTGAAGCCGGTCAAGGTCTACGCGCAATGGGAAATCGCGCGTTTTCTCGTGTCGAAATACGGGATGGGCGCCGACGTGCTGTCGTCGGTCGAACCGGTGATCGCGAGCGACGGCTCGATCGTGTACCTGAGCACCGCCGGCGTCGCGGCCGTGGCCGTGTCGCGCGCGGGAGGCGCCGCCGCGATGGGCGCCGTCGCGGTGGTCGGCCATCGCGATCACGCGAAACGCTGCATCCAGACGTCGCAGCAGGCAGGCATGAAGGCGGCGGCCGTCGCCGAGGTGTCGCTGCCGACGACGTACGACCCGCAATCGGGCCAGCCGTGGACGCGCAACCGCAGCCTCTACCTCGTGCACGACATGTATGCGCAGATGCTGGCGCGCGCGATGACCGCGACGATGCAGGCGTTCCCGAAGGGCTGACGCCTTCCGCTTCCCATTCGAATTTCATGACCATGACGAACCGTCGCCATTTCCTGGCATCCACTTCCGTCTTCGCCGTGTCGTGCACGGCCGTCACGCCCGGTTTCGCGAGCGACGCACCGGCCTCCGATGCCGAGCTGCGGCGCCAGATGCTCGGCAAGCTGACGAACGAACTGAACGACGGCGCGACCGCCGCCGTCGAAACCGGCTACCTGCTCGACACGTTTTTCGCGTGGACGCCGCCCACCGTCGCCGCGGGCGCCATCCGCACGATTGCCGCGTTCGGCTTCGGCAGTCGCGCGGGCGCGTCCGTCCCGGGCCCCGTGAACGAGGCGATTGCCGACGCCGTGTACCGGCTCCGGCAGACGGTCGCGGCGCCGATCTTCGCCCAGCAGGAAGTGGCGAGCGTGCTCGCGTCGAAGTACGGGCTGACGTCCGGCGTGACCTCCGTTGCGACGCCGGCCGTGGCCGCCGGCAGCCCGATACCGACTCCCGACGGCGTCGCCGCCGCGATCGTCAGGCAGGCCGGCTCGGCCGCGGCGCTCGGTGCGGTCGGCGTCGTCACGCATCCGGACCAGGCGTCGCTCGCGGTGCGCGTGTCGATTGCGGCGGGGATGCAGGCCGCGGTGCCGGCCGGTCTCACGCTGCCGGCGCTGTACGACACGTCCGCGCAGATGCCGGCCATGCGGCGGCGCGACCTCTACCTGCTGAGCAATGCGGGCGTGCAGCTCGGGATGCTGCGGCTCGACCTGATCAATCGCGAATATCCGGACGGTTGACGCCGCGGGCGTCGGTGCGCGCGATTCGTGCAGCGCGCGCCGTGAGAAACTCGATTCGATCTGGATACAAGCCACTGATTAGAAGCAGATGCGTCGACGTAAGTTATTGTTTTAAAATAACTTATGTCGGTGGTCGCCATCGAATGAAGAAGCCCTCGAACCCAAAAAAAGTCAGTTCGGTTCCGTTGGTGCATCGTACTCGATTAGTTGTGGATACAGAGTCTACCGAAGGCGCAGCGAGTCCTGCCGCAGGCGGCTCTGGCCAGTCTCGATCCCCACGCTGACGTCGATTTGACAGAGTTTGACGTGCAGTTAACAGGCCGTCGAAATACCTCGGTCGGTCCTGCACGATGTAGGTTCCCGAGATCAAGGAAGAGCAGGCCGATGCGGGGCGCGGACGGTTACAACGAATCGTTGTTCAGCACGGTGAGGCTAGAAGAATTTGTTCCGCAGACGCATCCGCTGCGCCATGTGCGGACGTAGCCGAACGAAGCACTGTCGAAGATGAACGCGAAGTTCTCGGCGATGTATGAAGTCGAGGTGAAGGGGGGCGACCGAGTATTGCGCCTGAGGAATTGACGCGGGCGATGCTGCTGCAGGTGCGGTATAGCATCCGCAGCGAGCGGCAACTGGTCGAGCAGATCTCGTACAACCTGCTGTTCCGATGGTTCGTCGGCCTGTCGATAGAGGATGCAGTGTGGAGCCATTCAGTGTTCAGCAAGAACCGGGATCGGCTGCTGGAATTCGACGCGGTGACGGAACTGTTCAATGCGACGGTGGAAACGGCGCAGAAACGAGGCTTGCTGTCGGGCGAGTACTTCAGCGTCGATGGCACACTGATTCAGGCTTGGGCTAGCCACAAGAGCATCCATCGCAAAGATGGCAGCGGCCAGGACCGGCCGCCCGGCAACTGGCACGGCCAGACGTGCAACAACGAAACGCATGAGTCGAAGGGCGACGGTGACAGCCGCCTGTACCGAAAGAGCAATGTGGCGCTGGCGCTGCCGAGCTATCTTGGCCATGTGCTGACCGACAATCGGCACGGCCTGATAGTCAATGTACAGGCCAGCCAGGCGAATGGGCGAGCCGAACGCGACGTTGCTGCCGAGATGTTGCGGGACGCCGCGCTACCCGATCGACGCATCACGGTCGGGGCCGACAAGGTTACGACACGCGCGGGTCATCAAGGCTTGCCGGGACGCGAACTTGACGCCGCACGTGGCGCGCAATACGAAGCGCGGCGGCGGCAGTGCGATCGACAAACGCACGACTCGGCATCTGGGCTACGCGCTGAGTCAGCGCAAACGCAAATGTATCGAGCCGTGCTTCGGCTGGGGCAAGACGATAGGCCCGCTGCGACAGGTCATGGTTCGTGGTCTTGAGAAAGTGGACCAACTGCTGACCCTGACGATGGCGGCTTATAACCTGACGCGGTTGCGATCGCTGGGCGAGCTGTGCCTGCGGAGTGCCTGAGGTATCGGAGCGGGCACCGGGAAGCCCACGACCTTGATCCATTCGCATGGAAATCGGTCGAATGAGCCCAAACCGACCGCTTCGCGGTGATCGTCGCGAACGGCCAAAGGGAAAATACATCCAGCCCGGCAATAATTCAACGACCTGCTAGAGCAACAGCGTTCTACGACGAAGCGCTGCATAAGGAGTTAGGCACCCTCTACAAAGCGGTGTCTCGACTGTACGACGGCCTGACGAACGGCACTACGTTCGTAGGGCGCGATGCCAAGATGATCGGGGTGGTGCCCGAATATGTCCGTAGGCACAGAACCGAATAGGACGTCGAGGATACGAAGCTGCCCAACCGCAGACGGAAGCGTTTTGTCGCAGCCTATGACGGCTTCATCGAGCTGTGCCGGACGACTCTGTATCCCTGATATAGGGTCCCCTCACTACTGCAATTCTGCTTCCAGCGAATTGGGGAAAGGGTTTGAAATATCGAGATCTCGGACCCAACCAGTTGTAATTTTCTTGGAATCCGTGCTCTCAATCATCATGTTTGGATTAACGTATCGGATATAAGAATATGCCCCTTTTCTGGAAAGCACCGCAACCCAATCTCCGGGCACAAGATATTTTTCTTCCTTTCCTGATCCTGGGGATTTGTGAAGAAATGTTTTCCGAGAAATGACGGCAATCCCTATCGCTTTAAGTTCGGTCGTAGGTTCAAACTGCTCAGCTCCACGCGTGCCAGGCTTGGCGGTAAATATGCCTGCAACGCTTAGACATCCCCCCTGTGGGGAGTCCGTTGTTAGTCCTACGGCGCCGTCACCTATATACAGGACGCCATCAATGCTCGCATCAGGATTTCTATTTTTATATGAAAACGTGCCGTCACCTGGCCTCTTGTACGCTGAAATGTAAAAAGTCTTGCTCTTAAGGGATGTAACGCCTTCATAATCATGGTTTTTTACAATGTCAGAATTCGCAAAAAACATGAAACTGCATGAAAATTGATCTTGATATGCATTGTAATATCCATAAATATCCTTTCCTGATTTGTAGGTTACAAAATCGGGATCGCTATAGATGGTGAGCGTACCAGCAAATGCAACTTGAGATGCGAATGCAATCGTCCCAAGGGTGATCAATAGTTTAAATGATTTACTTAAATTCATTGTAAAATTTACCCATTGATGCGGCGTAAGAAGGAGGGGCGTTGTTGCCGTTATATGCCGTTGCAAAATTAGCCCAATTTTTATCCTTGAGCGCAGTTATCGCGTTTTTATTCATCTTGCAGTATGCAACAAAAAGATCGAGCTGCCCATCAATTCCTTGCATGGAGAGATTGGCCAGTTCCACTGGACTCGCGTACCCCATCTCCTCCCAAAATATGCCCATGATCTGGAAGGCGCCCCACGAACATGCCATAATCGCATAATCCCGATTGAGCGTACACGCGCGAAAGAGTCGCTCATATTGATACATGATTTGTTCATCTTCTAAATTCGCCCATCCGCTATCGTCTTTCTCGCCGTTCTGGTAGTCGCCTTGTGCTGGGAAGCAGAGATTCGGATATTTTGGAAATGGATTTGTCTCCTTCCTAAGAAGAGATGGTACTTCCATTCGCCTCTCCTTCGGCAGACTGGCCCTCATAAACATATGCCGTTCATAACGAATTTTCGGCAGGCCGTTCACGCAAAATCCAGAACCATGACTCTCCGTCATCGCAACTGCTTTGATTGCAGCTACCTCGCACGAAAGATCTTTGGCTACCTGCTTGTACTTCTCGTCGGTAATTTCCAGGTTCTTGGGATAGTTCAGTCTCGTCCCCAGGACGTTGAGCACGACTGTTCGCGGTTTCCCTGTTTCCACTACCTTGTAGTGGTGCTCGATGGTGATTTTTGTCTTTTTCTTGTGTGTTTTGGCGTCGACGGTCACTTCCTTATTCTTCGTCGGGAAATCTTTCTTCAATAGACCTTGCTCGGTTACTTTTTGCGAAAATGTAATGTATGGAGCAAATTCATTCAGTAAGCGATCAAACGTCATAATCTCGCCCTGTTTTACAACAGGGAGATTCAATTCTTGCTCAAAATCGTCTTTTGGTGTTGGCTTCGTCGTCGCCTCAAGATGAAACTCAGGGCTGATGATGGTAAATGCGTTGATATCTTTCTTCGGCACAACCTTCGCTTTCCACGCGTATTCTCCACGTCGATTTTTAACGAAGACGTCGATCGGTTGATTGCGCACGGCATTGGTGATCGTCACTGCATAACCGTCCTTGTCAGTCGTCGCCTCAAGGGTGTTGTCAGAAATGGGAGGCGGCGGAGGCGGAGGTGGCGGCGCTGCCGGCTTTGCGGCGGCAGGCGAGGGTGCGTTGGTGCCTGATGCAGCCTGCCCGGCGGTCGCCGCCGTCGAAGCCGCCGCTGGAGCAGAAGCCGAGGCTGGAGCGGACGCCGCGCCAGGTGCTGCGGTCGCCGTGCTCGACGCGGGAGCCGGGGGAGGCTCCTGTACTTTCGTCGGGTCCGGTCCAGCCACCCAGGGCGGTGCTGGGGGGGTTCCAGTGCCGACCTTGAACTGCACGGACAGTCCCTCGATGGGCGTGTGCATCACGTCCTGAAACATAAACATTGCTGCCACGCCAGCTTTCGGCGCGGCATCCTGTGTTTGATTGGTTGCCACAAGTGCTCCTGATGAAGTTCGAATCCGGCCGTCCTGGCGTCATTAATCGATTTGCGGCAGGTCGGACAATTCGTTGGCGCCACTCGGCGCTTCATAATCGTACGCGGCCTCCAGAGCACCCCACTCACCACCGCCTACTTCGCACTTGACCTTCGTAGGTTCGGGCGTATGAACGGCCGCCGTGGCCCCGTCGAGTAGTCCGCCCTGCTGCTGGATCGTCGTGCCGTCCGGCATATAGATACGGTATGTCTGCGCCTCTAGACTTTGGCCCAAGCCGAGATTCGCGATCACGGAGGAGACATCAAAGATCTGCGTATATTCATGCGCGGGGTTTTGCGTCAGCGTACTGACGGGTAGTGCTGGCATCGCGTAACGCATGCTCGCCGGGCCACTGAAGGAATGCTGCGCGCCCTTGAACTCGACCGTTCCGGGGGCGTGTCCCCGAATATTTCCGCCTTCCAGGGTGATCGAAGCACCGCCAGCCGTCAGTACCAGCTTTCCGCCGGCGGCGATTTCGATGTCACCTTGCGACAGTAGTTTGAGGACTGCTTTGGCGATCACCTCGACGTCTGCCTCATGGGACTGAATTTGCACCGGCCCTTTGCTGAACAATCTGATCGCCGTCTGGGAGAACATCCCAATCGCCTTGGCGGCATTGACGACGAACGCGCCCGCCGTGCCGATATGTGTGTTCAGACCGCTGACCAGATTGATATGGCGATCGGCCGTCATGTGCAGCGAGTCTTGCGTAGACGTGCCGACGCCGAACGGACTGGCGAGTAGCAGAATCGCCTTCTTGAAGGCGTTCGCGCTTCCTGTTCCTCCGCCGGCAGTACGTCCGCCGCTGGCTTCCGGCGCCTCCGACTGCTGCGTAGCGTCGCTGAACTGTTTGAGCGAATCGTGGCTGTCTTGCAGGCTGTCAGCGTGGTGCTGGACGCCGACATTCGACAGTGTTTCTACGATACTCTCAGCACCGATCAACTGGCCCTGTGCTTCCTTGACGTCGAGCTGGTCATCGTTGTGCGCCTTCGGGTACGTGCCGATATATGCGCCGCGATTCGCACGCAAACCGAGGTAGTCGTCCGTATGTAGTAGCGCACCCTTTCCGAGATATCGGCCGCGGGCGTTCTTGTTGCCCGCATGGTCGATCAAGACGCCCTGATGATACAGACTGTAGCTATTCCCGACCTTGCCCGTGTACGTCGTCAGGCGCGTAGCCCCTTGGTGCGTCGAATCGTCGTGGACGAATGCGTTGTATGCGCCGCTTTTTCCGAAACCGTTGGACATCAGTCCCGAGAGCAGGGCGTTGGTATGCCACTGCGGCGATGTCGTTTGAGACGGGAGGCGACCGAGCACATATGGTCGGTCGCAATCGCCCTGGAAATAACCGACCAGCACCCATTCGCCCTTCCGGGGGACATGAACACCGCCGTACCCATATCCGGTGTCGGCCTGCATCACCAGCAGCGGCGGCGATGTCCGGAACGGGCCGGTCCCGCTGCGCTGATCCCACGGATAAGTCACGTAGATACGATTGCGCTCATCGGCCCACGCTTCTTCGTCATCCGGTCCGCTTACGAGCGCATGCTCGGCGTGCATCAGTGGCTTTTTATGCTCGAACGGACTGCGATATTCGATGCCGGTCCGCTGCGCCTCTACCTTGACGAAGTAGAAGCCGGCCAGGCCGTCGATTGGGTTGGTTTGTGAGTTGAACTGGCCGTCGTGGTCTCGACGTAAGTCGGACAAGTCGCTTTGCAAGCTCAGAGGATAGGTCGCGGCATGGCTGGAAACTGGCACATTGTTTTCAATGAACCATTCGGCCTCGACGATCAGGAATTCCCGGAGGTTCGGCTCGACAGTCATGTGCCGTGTGTGATGCTCGAGCGTGAAGCGCAATCCGGCGTCGATCCACCGCACACCGCCGATGGCTAAATAACGGCGGGCGGCGGAAGTCCAGGCTTCGGTTCGAGTGGATGCGCGCCGGCGCCCGTCATCCGAGTTTGGGTACGCATACGACAGTGCTTCTCGCACGATCATGGGCGCATATGGAACCTCACGCTTTACGTGCTGGCGCCGTTCTTCCGTCGTGTACGTGACAGCGCTATCGCCCAGGTCACTTTGCACGGAGTAATTGCGTTCCGGATCCTTGTAGTTGAAGGACGTCGTTGCGTAGGCAAGGCTTTGCGCGACCTGCAACGCTGCCCATTGTGTGAAGCCGTCTACTTCGCCACCTACGACGCCGTTAGCGAATTCGATAGGTTTAGCTTCAGGTAACGCGGAAAGACGATCGACGATCACGAGCGTCGACACCCGAGGATCGCCTTCATATTGGACCGGAGCGTGCTCGAAGTAAAAGTACCAACCTTCGTCTTCAAGAATCCGGTGGAAGAAGTTCAGGTCGGTATCGCTCTGTCGCGTGTACGAGCGTATGCGCGGTTCATCCGTCAGGGCGAAACGTACGCACCCGGCCAATTGCGGATATGCACCGAGAAGCTCGACGATAATATCCCGTGCATTTTTTTCAAACCAATGATCGTCCTTCCTCGCCTTCCCAAGAAAGAAGAGCGCCGACTCGAACTCAATTTGGTAGACGGTCAGGGTTCCGTCTTGTCCGAGAGTATGGAATTTGTGAACGAAGCCATGAATTGGACGATAAATTGACGCAGCAAAGGGCGCCGAATTCTGCTGGATAAACAGTGTGACTGGCTGGTGTTCCAGCTCCAGATTGTCAATATCGTCGCGCAACGAGACGACGTCGACTACCCAGCGATAGCCCCGTCCAATTCTGGACCAACCCTTCGCGCGCACGGGGATCAGCGTCTGCGCACCGAGCGGGGAGCGGAACATGAGCAAGCGTTCGTGCTGCATTAAGCCCCGGTGTATCGATTCGTACAGCGTGGTCGCCTGCAAATCGGCAGCGCCGACAGGTCGAAGAGCCATTTTTTTTCCTTGTCTCTCAGGTTCGACCGCCAAGAACGCGACGTCGGCGACGGTCAGCCATAGCGACCAAGTGTCGCTCGCGCGATTTTATCCAAAGTTGACCAGAGGGGCTTGGCGGTTTATGGATTTGACAAAATACGATGTCTGATTTTCGATCAGAAAAGAGGATGTGGCCACGCTTTTGCGAAGACTGAAATGTAAATGAAAGGAATGGGGTGTAGTGGTCAACTCATTCCGGACACTGCGTTAAGTTTTTCTTCTGCGACAGCCGGTGCGAGTCCGTCATTGAACTGATGCGGCCGTATCCAGTTGTACCGGTGCATCAGGTAGTGACGGATATCCCGGTGTGCTTCTTGTGTCGACATGTAACCCACCGACGGCAGCCATTCCGTTTTCAAGCTGCGGAACAGCCGTTCCATCGGGGAATTGTCCCAGCAATTTCCACGACGGCTCATGCTCTGCTTTATCCGATAGCGCCAGAGCCTCTGACGGAATTTCCGGCTAGGCCGCCCTGATCCGAATGGAACAGCAATCCTCGCGGTCGCCACGCTGCTCATAGGTCATCTCCAACGCTTGCACGACCAGATCGGCATCTGGGTGCGTTGAGAATGCCCAGCCGACAACGCGCCGCGCGAACAGGTCGAGCACGGCCGCCAGATAATGCCAACGGCCTTGCGCCCAGATATACGTGATGTCGCCGGACCAGACCTGATTCGGCGCGTCAACGTCGAACTGGCGGTTCAGATGGTTCGGAATATCGATCCGTTCAACCGTCGCCTGCTTGTATGCATGACTACCGGGCTGCTTGCAGATTAGCCCCAGCTCTTCCATCAAACGACTGACCTTGAAACGGCCAATTGCCGTACCTTCTTCGCGCATCATGCCCATAATGCTACGGCTGTCGGCGGAGCTGCGACTCTCGATGAACAACTCATGCACACGGCTGCGTAACGCCATGCGCTCGGCATTCACACGCTTAGCACGCTTGCGGTACGCGTACAGGCAGGATCGCGGCATACCCAATACAGCGCAGACCAACTCGACAGATTCGTCTTCGCAAACCTGATCGATTACTTCGTACGTTCGATCCCTTCCGACATCAAGAGCGCGGTAGCTTTTTTTAAAATGACCTTCTCACGCTCGAGGCGTTCGATGCGTGCCTCGAGTTCCTTGATGCGTTGTTGATCCGGCGTGATTGCCTTGCCCTGCGGCGTGACACCCTGACGTTCCATTTGAAGCTGATGCACCCAGCGGCGCAGCACCGTCTCGCCGACGCCGACCGAGCGGCTCGCCTCCACATGGCTATAGCCCTGGTCGACCACCAGGCTCGCGGCTTGCTGTTTGAACTCTGGGGAAAACGTCCGTCGTTGCTTTGTCATCAGACGCCTCTTCATGGCGAGCATTCTCGCCTAAATCAGTGTCCGGTTTCATTAGACCACTACAGGGTAGTCTGGTCGCGCAATCCGACGCAGATTCCGAGGACGGGATTAGTTCGTGAGACGCCTTGGGAGAGTAAGTCGAGCGGGCTGCTCCTGCACGTTGTCTCTAAAACTAATCGACCATGGTCTTCGAAACGAATCGGTAGGGACGCGTCGATTGCCGGGTAATGCCGATACAGGTATTGGCACTACCAGCCAAACCACTGTTTTTAATGGGTTTTTTCGCGTCCGGCCTGCGCCGCGACGCGTTCTGCGTGGCATAATCGACCGCATCCGCAAGGCTTGTAGTCACAACGACCCCGCATACCCATGGCACAGACTCTCTACGACAAACTGTGGAACACCCACGTGGTCCACACCGAGGAAGACGGCACGACCCTGCTTTACATCGACCGTCAGCTGCTGCATGAAGTCACGAGCCCGCAGGCGTTCGAAGGGCTGAAGATGGCGCAGCGTCCGGTGTGGCGCATCAGCGCGAACCTGGCCGTGTCGGACCACAACGTGCCGACCACCGATCGCACCCACGGCATCGCCGATCCCGTCTCGAAGCTGCAGGTCGACACGCTCGACGCGAACTGCGACGCGTTCGGCATCACGCAGTTCAAGATGAACGACGTGCGCCAGGGCATCGTCCACATCATCGGGCCGGAGCAGGGCGCGACGCTGCCGGGCATGACGATCGTGTGCGGCGATTCGCATACGTCGACGCACGGCGCGTTCGGCGCGCTCGCGCACGGCATCGGCACGTCGGAAGTCGAGCACGTGCTCGCGACGCAGACGCTGCTGCAGAAAAAGAGCAAGAACATGCTCGTGAAGGTCGAGGGCGCATTGCCGCGCGGCTGCACCGCGAAGGACATCGTGCTCGCGATCATCGGCAGGATCGGCACGGCCGGCGGCACGGGCTACGCGATCGAATTCGGCGGCTCGACGATCCGCGCGCTGACGATGGAAGGCCGCATGACCGTCTGCAACATGGCGATCGAGGCCGGCGCGCGCGCGGGCATGGTCGCCGTCGACGATACGACGATCGATTACCTGAAGGGCCGTCCGTTCGTGCCGACCGGCGCGGAATGGGATCAGGCCGTCGAATACTGGCGCCAGTTCAAATCGGACGAAGGCGCGCAGTTCGACCGCGTGGTCGAGCTGAACGCGGCCGAGATCGTCCCGCAGGTCACGTGGGGCACGTCGCCGGAAATGGTCACGTCGATCGACGGTCGCGTGCCCGACCCCGAGCGCGAGAAGGATCCGGTCAAGCGCGACGCGATGGAGCGCGCGCTGGCCTACATGGCGCTCGAGCCGAACACGCCGATCGAGTCGATCAAGGTCGACAAGATCTTCATCGGCTCGTGCACGAATGCGCGGATCGAGGACATCCGCGCGGCCGCGTACGTCGTGCGGAAGCTGAATCGCCGCGTCGCGTCGAACGTGCGGCTCGCGATGGTCGTGCCGGGCTCGGGCCTCGTGAAGGCGCAGGCCGAGCGCGAAGGGCTCGACAAGGTGTTCACGGACGCCGGTTTCGAATGGCGCGAGCCGGGCTGCTCGATGTGTCTCGCGATGAACGCCGACCGGCTCGATCCGGGCGAGCGCTGCGCGTCGACGTCGAACCGCAACTTCGAAGGGCGGCAGGGCGCGGGCGGTCGCACGCACCTCGTGAGCCCCGCGATGGCGGCGGCGGCGGCCATCGAAGGCCACTTCGTCGACATTCGCCAGCTGGGGTAACGCGTGACGGCATCGAAGGTCATCGCGCGGCTGGTTGCCGCGCTGGCGCTGGCGGGGCTGGGTTTCGGCCTCGCGGGATGCAATACCGTCCGAGGCTTCGGGGAGGACGTCAACGCCGCCGGCAGCGCCCTGAAGCGCGCCGCGGAGTGACCTCCGCCGAGAATTTGTCGATGTGCGCCGGCGGAACGCCGGCCCTTCAACCGGATTGACGGATCATGGAAAAATTTACAGTGCATACCGGCGTCGTGGCGCCGCTCGATCGCGAGAACGTCGACACCGACGCGATCATCCCGAAGCAGTTCCTGAAGTCGATCAAGCGCACGGGCTTCGGTCCGAACGCGTTCGACGAATGGCGTTATCTCGATCACGGCGAGCCGGGCCAAGACAACTCGAAGCGGCCGCTGAATCCCGATTTCGTGCTGAACCAGCCGCGCTACCAGGGCGCGTCGGTGCTGATCGCGCGCAAGAACTTCGGCTGCGGCAGCTCGCGCGAGCACGCACCGTGGGCGCTGCAGCAGTATGGCTTCCGCGCGATCATCGCGCCGAGCTTCGCGGACATCTTCTTCAACAACTGCTTCAAGAACGGCCTGCTGCCGATCGTATTGACCGAACAGCAGGTCGATCACCTGTTCAACGACACGTACGCGTTCAACGGCTACCAGCTCACGGTCGATCTCGACGCGCAGGTGGTGCGGACGGGCGACGGCCGCGAGTATCCGTTCGAGGTCACCGCGTTCCGCAAGTACTGCCTGCTGAACGGCTTCGACGACATCGGCCTCACGCTGCGCCACGCGGACAAGATCCGCCAGTTCGAGGCGGAACGCCTCGTGAAGCAGCCGTGGCTCAACCACAAGCTGGTCGGCTGATCGCGCCTTTCGGGCGGGC
The DNA here is from genome assembly GCF_000732615.1 of Burkholderia paludis. Classification (GTDB taxonomy): domain Bacteria; phylum Pseudomonadota; class Gammaproteobacteria; order Burkholderiales; family Burkholderiaceae; genus Burkholderia; species Burkholderia paludis. The sequence goes on along the minus strand of NZ_JPGL01000063.1, from coordinate 35,063 downwards.
GCGCCTGCGGCGCGTTCGCCGGCCTGCCTCCATAACCTACCCAGTCAGGAAAAACGCATGAAGATTGCAGTGCTGCCCGGCGACGGCATCGGTCCGGAAATCGTCAACGAAGCGTTGAAGGTGCTGAACGCACTCGACGAGAAGTTCGAACTCGAACAGGCGCCGGTCGGCGGCGCCGGCTACGCGGCGAGCGGCCATCCGCTGCCGGACGCGACGCTTGCGCTCGCCCGTGAGGCCGACGCGATTCTGTTCGGCGCCGTCGGCGACTGGAAATACGACTCGCTCGAGCGCGCGCTGCGCCCCGAGCAGGCAATCCTCGGGCTGCGCAAGCATCTCGAGCTGTTCGCGAACTTCCGCCCGGCGCTGTGCTATCCGCAGCTCGTCGATGCATCGCCGCTGAAGCCGGAACTCGTGTCGGGCCTCGACATCCTGATCGTGCGCGAACTGAACGGCGACGTGTACTTCGGCCAGCCGCGCGGCGTGCGCGCGGCGCCGGACGGTCCGTTCGCCGGCGAACGCGAAGGCTTCGACACGATGCGCTACTCGGAACCGGAAGTGCGCCGCATCGCGCACGTCGCGTTCCAGGCCGCCCGCAAGCGCGCGAAGAAGCTGCTGTCGGTCGACAAGGCGAACGTGCTCGAGACCTCGCAGTTCTGGCGCGACGTGATGATCGACGTGTCGAAGGAATACGCGGACGTCGAGCTGTCGCACATGTACGTCGACAACGCGGCGATGCAGCTCGCGAAGGCGCCGAAGCAGTTCGACGTGATCGTCACCGGCAACATGTTCGGCGACATCCTGTCGGACGAGGCGTCGATGCTGACGGGCTCGATCGGCATGCTGCCGTCGGCGTCGCTCGACAAGAACAACAAGGGCCTGTACGAGCCGTCGCACGGTTCCGCGCCGGACATCGCGGGCAAGGGCATCGCGAACCCGCTCGCGACAATCCTGTCGGCCGCGATGATGCTGCGCTACTCGCTGAATCGCGCGGAGCAGGCCGATCGCATCGAGCGCGCGGTGAAAACGGTGCTCGAACAGGGCTACCGGACGGGCGACATCGCGACGCCGGGCGGCAAGCAGGTCGGCACGGTGGCGATGGGCGACGCGGTGGTCGCGGCGCTGTAACGCAATCATGTAGAAAGGGCGCGAACGGGCCGTAAAATCGGCCGGTTCGCGTGCGGTTGGCCGTTGTGCGGGCAACCGGCTTTGTGTAGACTCGAACGATGGCGCTGATTTCCCTGATCTCCCCGGTCTTGAAACTCCACGGCAATACTGCCCGTGCGGGTGCGCGCGCCATCGTCATCACGAAAACCATTACCACGAAAACGGTCATTAAACGCTGATCGTCCGTCGTGCCCGCCTTTTTCCCCGCGCGGTCACACCGGGGACGGAAATGGCGGGGAAGCTCCATCAAAGGGTAAGTCATGAACGTAGGTCTCGTAGGTTGGCGCGGCATGGTCGGCAGCGTCCTGATGCAGCGCATGCAGGAAGAAGGCGATTTCGACCTGATCGAACCGGTGTTTTTCAGCACCAGCAACACGGGCGGCAAAGCGCCGTCGTTCGCGAAAAACGAGACCACGCTCAAGGATGCGACCAACGTCGACGAGCTGAAGAAGTGCGACGTGATCATCACGTGCCAGGGCGGCGACTACACGAACGACGTGTTCCCGAAGCTGCGCGCGGCCGGCTGGAACGGCTACTGGATCGATGCGGCGTCGTCGCTGCGGATGAAGGACGACGCGGTGATCATCCTCGATCCGGTCAACCTCGACGTGATCAAGGACGCGCTCGTCAAGGGCACGAAGAACTTCATCGGCGGCAACTGCACGGTCAGCCTGATGCTGATGGCACTCGGCGGCCTGTTCCGCGAGAACCTCGTCGACTGGATGACGGCGATGACCTACCAGGCCGCATCGGGCGCGGGCGCGCAGAACATGCGCGAACTGCTGGCGCAGATGGGCACGCTGAACGGCGCGGTGAAGGAGCAACTCGCCGATCCGGCTTCCGCGATCCTCGACATCGACCGCCGCGTGCTGGCCGCGATGAACAGCGACGCGATGCCGACCAGCAACTTCGGCGTGCCGCTCGCCGGCTCGCTGATCCCGTGGATCGACAAGGATCTCGGCAACGGGATGTCGAAGGAAGAGTGGAAGGGCGGCGCGGAAACCAACAAGATCCTCGGCAAGCCGGCCATGGGCGAGCCGGGTTCGATCCCGGTCGACGGCCTGTGCGTGCGGATCGGCGCAATGCGCTGCCATTCGCAGGCGCTGACGATCAAGCTGAATAAGGACGTGCCGCTCGACGAGATCAACGGCATCCTCGCATCGGCGAACGATTGGGTGAAGGTCGTACCGAACGAGCGTGAAGCGTCGATGCGCGACCTGTCGCCGGCGAACGTGACGGGCACGCTGACGGTGCCGGTCGGCCGCCTGCGCAAGCTTGCGATGGGCGGCGAATACCTGTCGGCGTTCACGGTCGGCGATCAGCTGTTGTGGGGCGCGGCCGAGCCGCTGCGCCGCATGCTGCGCATCCTGCTCGACAAGTAAGCCCGCCTGTCCGGCCCGCGGGCCGGATTGCACCGCACAGCGCGCCGCGCCGGCCTCGATGATGTCGAGGCCGGCGCGGCGCGTTTTTCATGCGCGGGTCAGCGCATGTTCAGCAGCGTCTGGTCGACGGTCTGCTGGGTCTTGATCGTCTGCGCATTTGCCTGGTAATTGCGCTGCGCGGTGATCAGGTTCACGAGTTCGGTCGTCAGGTTGACGTTCGAGTTTTCCAGCGCGCTGCCTTGCAGCGTGCCGTGGTTCGTGCTGCCCGGCGCGGAGATCTGCGGCACGCCCGACGCGGCGGTTTCCGTGTACTGGTTGCCGCCGATGTTGACGAGGCCGTTCGGGTTGTTGAAGTTCGCGAGCGCGATCAGGCCGAGCGGTGCGCTTTTCCCGTTCGAGTAGTTGCCGGTCAGCTTGCCGTCGGCGCCGATCGTGAAGGTCGTCAGCGTGCCGCTCGCGAAACCGTCCTGCGCGAGGTTGGTCACGCCGCTCTTGCTGCCGTACTGCGTCGTGCCGCTCAGGTCGAGCGTCAGGTTCTGCGGATTGGCGCCGCCCGTCGTGTTGGGAATCGAGAACGCGAACTGGCCGACGCTCGCCGTCGGCTGGCCGGTCGCGGCGGACGTCGACGACACAAGCCGGCCCGACGTGTCGAACGTGACGGTGCCGAGATTGGTCGGCGTCTGGCCCTGCACGCCGGCGTAGGCCTGCCAGGTGCCGGCCGTCGACTTCACGAAGTACATGTTGACCTGCTGCGCGCCGCCGAGCGAGTCGTACACCTGGATCGACGAGTTGTAGTTGTAGGTCGCGTTGTCGGTCGGGTTGAGCGGCGTCTTGGTCGGCAGCTTGTCCTGCGAGTTCAGGTTGAACTGGCCAGTGATCTTGGTCGAGGCCGACGGCGCGATGTTGTTGGTCGGCGCCTGCAGCGGCACGGTTGCCGCGGTATTGATCGTGCCGCTCGCGTCGGCCGCGTAACCCATCAGGTTGCGGCCCTGCGAGTCGACGATCGCGCCGTTCTTGTCGCGATGGAACGTGCCGTCGCGCGAATACGTGATCGAGCCGTTGTTCGACATCTGGAAGAAGCCGTTGCCGTTGATCGCGACGTCCAGCGACGAGTTGGTCGTGTTGATCGTGCCCTGGCCGAACTGCTGCTGCACCGATGCGAGTTGCGTGCCAATGCCGATCTGCGTGTTGACCGACGTCGCGACCGAGTTCGCGTACATGTCGGAAAAGTTCGCGCGACCTTGCTTGAAGCCGGTCGTGTTCGCGTTCGCGATGTTGTTGCCGATCACGTCGAGATTGTTCGACGCGCCGGCCAACCCGCTCAAGCCTTGCTGATAGCCCATGTTCGATCCCCGTAACGAGCTGGTGAGTGAACGCAGTCGTGCGACTGCGCGATGCCTCCCTGGCACCCGCCGGCGTCTGCCCGGCCGCCGCGCTCCCGCCTGTCCGGCGGGTGCGAGCACGGTGGTCGAGCTGCACCGATTCTTGTTTGAAGCCGATCGTAACGACAGCGATTATTCGATCTGTGTAATTTTGTGTAATGTAATTGAATTTATAAAGAAATGATTACTTTTGTATGAGAAATGGATCGGCCTGACAGGCTGAGATCCTTATGGGGCGGGGCTTTGGTGGCAAAACGGCGCAATTCGACGATAAGAGGGGGGAATTGCCTTCTTATCGATCAATTGAAATTTATTTGAACGGGATTGGCGAGGTGACGGGTTTCTTATGATTGTCTTCCGTTAATTCATTAACGGCAGGCAGCGTGAATTGTTGAGCGAATACGCGCGGATCTGCCGGGTGATCGGGGTGGCGCATCGGTCGATCGAGCGGGCTGGTCGCAGGGCGCCTGCCCGGGCGACAGCGCGGCCCGGGCGCCGGGTGCGCCGCCGCCCGGATGCGGCGGGTTGCACCTGCGGGCGACGAATTCGGCCCGAACCCGATCGCGTGAAGTAAACTATGCGGCTACGACGCACAGACCCGCCTAAAGCGTCGCGTTCCACGCGACGCTTTTGCATTTCTGCGGCAACCTTATTGACGCTTCCAACCGCGAATCCAGACCGCGCCCGCGCGCGGCGATAGAGCCAACGATGTCCCGAATTTCCTTGTTTCCGCGTCAGTCCCGTCTGTCACGCGCCGTGTGTGGTGCGCTGACGATCCTGGCGCTCGGCGCAACCGCATCGACCTGGGCGGCCGGCGCCGGCGAGCAGCCGGCGTCCGCCGCGTCCGCCGCGGGCGGCGCCGCGCCGCTTACCGTGACGGTCCAGCCGGGCCAGTCGCTGAACGACATCGCGAAAGCGGTCACGCAATCGCACGATCCGGTCGTGCTTGCACGCGCCGGCCGCGCGCTGTTCGACGCCAATCCGCAGGCGTTCATGAAGCGCGACGCGAGTCGCCTGAGGGTCGGCGCGACGCTGGCCGTGCCCGCGCTCGACGCGACGGGCGCGGCGCTCGTGCCGGTGGCGGCGTCCGGCGCGTCGGGTACGGCGGCCGCCGCCGCACCCGCTGCCGCGTCGGGCGGTGCGGCGAGCGCGCAGCATGGCGCATCCGCCGCACACCCGGGGTCGGCCGTGCAAGCCGCGCCGGTGGCGCCGGCCGCGCATGCGGCGCCGGTGAGCGGGGCGAGCGTTGCACAGGTCGCCGGTGCGATGGCGCCGGTCGGCGCGTCGGCCGCGCATGGCGCGTCGGTTGTCGAAAGCGGGCAGCCGGCGGCGTCCGTCGGCGGGGCAAGCGGTCCGCACGTGTGGAGCGGCGCGATCCAGTCGGGGCCGTCGTCCGCGAGCGAGGCCGCGATCGCGCCCGCGGCGGGCAGCCCGGTCCCGGGCGCACACGAACCGGCGGCCGCGGCCCCCGTCGCGGGTGCGTCGCAGCCGCGGCCTTCGAGCCTGCAGCAACTGCTGGCGCTGAAGAACCGCGTGCTGATGGAGTTGCAGGCGCACGGCATCGGCAAGCCGACCGCGAAGAACGACGTCGCGCCGGCGCCCGTCGCGCCGGGTCCGGCCGGGAGCGACGCGGGTGCGTCCGCCGTCGCGCCGACGCCGGGCGAAGCCGCATCCGGCGTGGCGGCCAGCGCGGTGCAGCCGGCACCGGCGCCCGCGCAGACGGTCGCGCCTGCACGCAGTGCCGGGCAGATGGACTGGCGTCCGGTCGCGGTCGCCGGCGCGGCCGTGATTGCGCTTGCGGCCGGTTTCGCATGGCGCAGGCGCCGGAATGGCCGGCGCACGGACGATACGGGTACGACGGCCGCCGCAGGGGCGGCGGGCGGTGACGCGGCGGCTGAAACCGAGGCGGCGCCGTCCGTCGAGCAGGATCTGCCGATCCGGCCCGAAATGCCGGTCGCACGCGACGCGGCTTCCGACATGAACCTTGCCGCGGCGACTGCCGCGGCGGCGGAGACGGTCGAGACGCACGATGCGGATACGGCGCGGACGCCGGAAGTGACGAAGCCGCATGACGTGCAGCCGGAATCGCCGCCCGTTCACGCCGCAGCGTCGCGCGCGATGGGGGCGGCTCCGGTGCAGCTCGAAACCGAGTCGATCGAGGAAGCGGCAACCGGAAAGCCGGGTGATACGCAGGCAGGGATGTCGATCGAAACGCCGGTCGAGACGCGGGCTGAAGCTCAGGCTGACGCCGTGGCCAAAGCTTCGGGCGAGACGTCGACCAAGGCGCCGATCGAAGCCCTGACCGAGACCCCGACTGAGATCCCGGTCGGGACGTCGACCAAGATCTCGACCGACGCCTCGACCGAAGCCTCGACCGAAGCCTCGACCGACACCCCGGCCGACACCCCGGCCGACACCTTGGCCGACACCTTGGCCGACACCTTGGCCAAGGCGCCGACCGAGACTCTGGCCGAGACTCCGACTGAAACCCCGGCCGATATCTCGACCACGATCCCGGCCGAAGCCTCGACCGAGCCCCTGACTGCGGCACCGGCCGCAGCACCAGCCGCACCGGCCGCACCGGCCACACCGGCCGCAACCGAAGCGCAGCACGCGACGTTGATGCAGAACGCGATCAGCGCGCTCAGCAGCCTCGACATGCCGTTGCCGCCGCGCACGGCGGATGAGCCGTTGTCGGCGGTGGGCGAGCCGGTCGCGCAGGCCGTGCAGTCGGGTGCGGATGAATTCGCAACTAACGGTCAAGCCGCCTCGCACCCGCCGATGGGCGCGCCGGGCCTGGCCCCGGAACATCCGGCCGGCCAGGGCGACGAGTTCGACTGGGACCCGGACCTGGATCTGGACGCCGCGCCTCCCGCCGGCCGCGCCGGCAGCCCGTTTGCGACGTCGTCGCTGCCGCCGCTCGGCGGCGCGCAGTTCGGCGCATTGAAGCTCGATTTCGATCTCGACCTGCCGGCCGCGCCGGGCGCCGAGCTGCCCGCGCTGACGCCGGGCGAGCTGGCCCGCATCGCGCGCAACAAGCTCGATCTCGCGTCCGAGTATGTCGAGCTGGGCGACCTGTCCGGCGCGCGGACGCTGCTGCAGGAAGTGGTCGACGCGAACGACGCCGCGACGCGCGACGATGCGCGCGCGCTGCTCGCGAAACTGGCGGAAGAGGCGTGATGCGGATCGCGCTGGGCGTCCAGTACGACGGCGCCGCGTTCTGCGGCTGGCAGGCGCAGCCGCACGGCAAGACCGTACAGGACAGGCTCGAGCGTGCGCTGGCCGAGTTCGCGCGGGTGCCGCTGCACACGACGGTCGCCGGCCGGACCGATACGGGCGTGCACGGGCTCGGGCAGGTCGTGCACTTCGACACCGGGCTCGAACGCGAGGTATTCTCGTGGGTGCGCGGCACCAACGCGTTCCTGCCGCCGACCGTGTCGGTGCAGTGGGCGAAGCCGATGCCGGACACGTTCCATGCGCGCTTCTCGGCGTTCGAGCGCACCTATTACTACGCGCTGTACGTGCATCCCGTGCGTTCGCCGATGCTGGCCGGACGCGCGGGCTGGATCCACACGCCGCTCGACGACGACGCGATGCGCGCCGCCGCCGCGCACCTGATCGGCGAGCACGACTTCTCGTCGTTCCGGTCGTCGGAATGCCAGTCGAAGACGCCGGTCAAGCACCTGTACCAGATCGACGTGCGGCGCGCGGGGCATTTCATCCATTTCCGCTTCCGCGCGAACGCGTTCCTGCACCACATGGTGCGCAACCTGATGGGCTGCCTCGTCGCGGTCGGGCGCGGCCGCTACCCGGCCGACTGGCTGGCCGACGTGCTGGCCGGGCGCGACCGCAACCTCGCGGCGCCCACGTTCATGGCCGACGGGCTGTATCTCGCCCATGTCGGCTACCCGGCGGAATTCGCCGTCCCGCCCGCGCAGCTCGGCAGCGTGCCGTGGAGCAGCGTCTGGGCCGATCTGGACCCTCAATCATGACGGATCACGCCGTGTCTTCCCCGACTTCCGCCGCCGGCCTGTCGCCGCGCACGCGCGTCAAGCTGTGCGGGCTGTCGCGTCCCGAGGACGTGCTGCACGCGGCGGCGCTCGGCGCCGATGCGATCGGCCTGGTGTTCTACCCGAAAAGCCCGCGCGCGGTGACGATCGCGCAGGCGGCCGAGCTGGCAAGCCTGGCCCCGCCGTTCGTGTCGGTGGTCGGGCTGTTCGTGAATGCGTCCGAAGCCGAGGTCGAGGCCGTCGCGCGCGAGGTGCCGCTCACGCTGCTGCAGTTCCACGGCGACGAGACGCCCGAACAGTGCGAGTCGCTCGGTCGCGCGGCGCGTCTGCCGTGGCTGCGCGCGCTGCGCGTCGGCCCCTCGACGCAATCGGCCGATTTGGTAGAATCGGGTCTTCATTATTCGAAAGCGCGCGGCCTCCTGTTCGACACCCTGGTGCCGGACTACGGCGGTAGCGGCAAGGTCTTCGATTGGTCTCTTATTCCCGCAGAGCTCGCGCATCGGGCCGTTTTGAGTGGTGGCTTGAGCGCGCAAAACGTCGGTGATGCGATCCGCCAGTTGCGCCCGTTTGCTGTCGATGTCTCGAGTGGCATCGAAGTGGAGGGCGCGAAGGGCGTGAAGGATCACGCCCGGATGGCGGCGTTCGTACGCGCGGTGCGCGAGGCGGACGCCGGGTGATGCAAGCCGGTGCGGCTCCGAAAGCGGGGCGCATCGACCGATCGAGAGAGACACCATGTACAACCTTCCTGATGATCGCGGCCACTTCGGCCCTTACGGCGGCCTGTTCGTCGCCGAGACGCTGATTCACGCGCTCGACGAGCTGCGCGCGGCGTATGAGAAATTCCAGAACGAACCCGGCTTCGTTGCCGAATTCGAGCGCGAGCTGAAGCATTTCGTCGGCCGTCCGTCGCCGATCTACCACGCGCAGCGCTGGAGCGAGACGCTCGGCGGCGCGCAGATCTACCTGAAGCGCGAGGACCTGAACCACACCGGCGCGCACAAGATCAACAACGTGATCGGCCAGGCGCTGCTCGCGAAGCGGATGGGCAAGAAGCGCGTGATCGCGGAGACGGGCGCCGGCCAGCACGGCGTCGCGACCGCGACGATCTGCGCGCGCTTCGGGATGGAGTGCGTCGTCTACATGGGCTCCGAGGACGTGCGCCGCCAGGCCGCGAACGTCTACCGGATGAAGCTGCTCGGCGCGACGGTCGTGCCGGTCGAATCGGGTTCGCGCACGCTGAAGGACGCGCTGAACGAAGCGATGCGCGACTGGGTCACGAACATCGAGAACACGTTCTACATCATCGGCACGGTCGCGGGCCCGCACCCGTATCCGATGATGGTGCGCGACTTCCAGCGCGTGATCGGCGACGAGTGCAAGGTGCAGATGCCCGAGCTCGCGGGGCGGCAGCCCGACGCGGTGATCGCCTGCGTCGGCGGCGGCTCGAACGCGATGGGCATCTTCTACCCGTACATCGACGACGCGTCGGTCCAGCTGATCGGCGTCGAGGCGGCGGGCGACGGCCTCGATACGGGCCGTCACGCGGCGTCGCTGATCGCCGGCAGCCCGGGCGTGCTGCATGGCAACCGCACCTACCTGCTGCAGGACGACAACGGCCAGATCATCGAGACGCATTCGGTGTCGGCGGGGCTCGACTATCCGGGCGTCGGCCCCGAGCATGCATGGCTGAAGGACAGCGGCCGCGCGCAGTACGTCGGCATCACCGACGAGGAAGCGCTGAAGGCGTTCCACGACTGCTGCCGGATCGAGGGGATCATCCCCGCGCTCGAGTCGAGCCACGCGATCGCGTACGGCGTGAAGCTCGCGCCGACGTTGCCGAAGGACAGGATCCTGCTGGTCAACCTGTCGGGCCGAGGCGACAAGGACATGCACACGGTCGCCGAGCGATCGGGCATCGAGCTCTGACCCGACCGATGCGTGACCTGATCGAAGAGCCGGGCGGCGGCGCCGCGAGCGGGGCGGAGGCGGTTCAGCCCGCCGCCGCGCCGCGCGCGCTGCCGTCCGGTATCGAACTGCATAACCGCGATTTCCTGACCGATGCCGCTCATCTGCCGGATGCGTCGATCGACCTGATCGTCGCCGATCCGCCGTACGGGCTCGGCAAGGACTACGGCAACGACTCGGACAAGCGTTCGGGCGACGACTTCCTCGCGTGGACGCGCGAGTGGCTCGAGCTCGCGATTCCGAAGCTGAAGCCGAGCGGGTCGATGTACATCTTCTGCACCTGGCAGTACGCGCCCGAAATCTTCAGTTTCCTGAAGACGAAGCTCACGATGGTCAACGAGATCATCTGGGACCGGCGCGTGCCGAGCATGGGCGGCACGACGCGCCGTTTCACGTCGGTGCACGACAACATCGGCTTTTTCGCGGTTTCCAGGGCGTATTACTTCGATCTCGATCCGGTCCGCATCCCGTACGACGCCGATACGAAGAAGGCCCGCTCGCGCAAGCTGTTCGAAGGCAGCAAGTGGCTGGAGATGGGCTACAACCCGAAGGACGTCTGGTCGGTCTCGCGCCTGCACCGGCAGCACGCGGAGCGCGTCGATCATCCGACCCAGAAGCCGCTGGAAATCATCGAGCGGATGGTGCTCGCAAGCTGCCCGCCGGGCGGCCGCGTGCTCGATCCGTTCATGGGCAGCGGCACGACCGCGGTGGCCTGCGCACGGCAGGGGCGCGACTTCGTCGGCTACGAGATCAACGAAAGCTATTGTGCGATCGCGCACGAGCGCGTGAGCGCGCTCGCCGCGCCGGCGTGCGCGTGATTCGCGCCGCCGCATCGCCGAACGCATACTTTGTATGAGACCGGGGCGGGCACTGAAGCGCCCGCTCCGGATCGACACAGGAAAATTGCCATGTCCCGTATTCAGCAGACCTTCGCCGCGCTCGCCGAACAAGGCCGTAAGGGCCTGATCCCGTTCATCACGGCCGGCGATCCCGATCCCGCCCGGACCGTCGAATTCATGCACGCGCTCGCCGCCGGCGGCGCGGACGTGATCGAGCTCGGCGTGCCGTTCTCGGATCCGATGGCCGACGGCCCCGTGATCCAGCGCTCGTCGGAGCGCGCGCTGGCGCGCGGCGTCACGCTGAAAAGCGTGCTCGCCGACGTGAAGCGCTTTCGCGAAACCGACCCCAAAACCCCCGTCGTGCTGATGGGCTATGCGAACCCGATCGAACGGATGGGGGCCGACGCGTTCGCGGCCGAAGCCCGTGCGGCCGGCGTCGACGGCGTGCTCGTCGTCGACTATCCGCCGGAAGAGGCCGGCGTGTTCGCCGAGAAGATGCGCGCCGCGCAGATCGATCCGATCTTCCTGCTCGCGCCCACGTCGACCGACGAACGCATCGCCGACGTCGGCAAGATCGCGAGCGGCTACGTGTATTACGTGTCGCTCAAGGGCGTGACCGGCGCGGGAAATCTGGATGTTTCGAGCATTGCGGGTAAAATCCCGGCCATCAAGTCGCGCGTGCCGGTTCCGGTCGGCGTCGGCTTCGGTATCCGCGACGCCGAAACGGCGCGCGCGGTGGCCGAGGTGTCCGACGCCGTCGTGATCGGCAGCCGTCTCGTGCAACTGCTCGAAAGCGCTGCGCCGGAAGGCGCGGCCGCCGCGCTGAAGGCTTTCATCGCCGAGCTGCGCGCCGCCCTGGACGGCGCGGGCACGACGGCGCGATAAACCCAACACAGGAAGCGGGCGGGCCATGCGGCCCGGCCCGCCACGGAACAGGAAACCATACGATGAGCTGGCTCGACAAACTGTTGCCGCCGAAGATCAAGCAGACCGACCCGAAAAGCCGCAAGGGCATTCCGGAAGGCCTGTGGGTCAAGTGCCCGTCCTGCGAGGCCGTGCTGTACCGCAACGACGTGGATGCGAACCTGCACGTGTGCCCGAAGTGCGACCACCACATGCGCATCGGCGCGCGCGAGCGCCTCGACGGGCTGCTCGATCCGGAAGGCCGCTACGAAATCGGCCAGGAAATCGTGCCGGTCGACACGCTGAAGTTCAAGGACAGCCGCAAGTATCCCGATCGTCTGAAGGAAGCGATGGACGACACGGGCGAGACCGACGCGATGGTCGTGATGGGCGGTGCGATCCACACGCTGCCGGTGGTCGCGGCCTGCTTCGAGTTCTCGTTCATGGGCGGCTCGATGGGTTCGGTCGTCGGCGAGCGCTTCGCGCGCGGCGCGCAGAACGCGCTCGAGCAGCAGGTGCCGTTCATCTGCTTCACCGCCTCGGGCGGCGCGCGGATGCAGGAAAGCCTGCTGTCGCTGATGCAGATGGCGAAAACCACCGCGATGCTGACCAAGCTGGCCGAAGCGAAGCTGCCGTTCATCTCGGTGCTGACCGACCCGACGATGGGCGGCGTGTCGGCGAGTTTCGCGTTCCTCGGCGACGTCGTGATCGCCGAGCCGAAGGCGCTGATCGGCTTTGCCGGCCCGCGCGTGATCGAGCAGACGGTGCGCGAGAAGCTGCCGGAAGGCTTCCAGCGCGCCGAGTTCCTGCTGAAGACGGGCGCGATCGACATGATCGTCGACCGTCGCAAGCTGCGCGACGAGATCGCCCAGCTGCTCGCGCTGCTGCAGCGACAGCCGGCCGACGCGCTGGCCTGACCGGCGCGAGGGTAGGCGTACTGCGCGTCGCCCGGTGTCAGCGCCGGGCGGCGCGCTTCGTTTTTTTGGCGTAGTGGCGGTCCCGATCCAGATTTGATCCGATGAGCACTTTTCCCACTCTCGACGCGTGGCTTTCGCATCTCGAACGCGCGCACCCGGTCGGCATCGACATGGGCCTGACCCGCATCGGGCAGGTCAAGGCGGCGCTGCAGCTCGAATTCGCGTGCCCCGTCATCACGGTCGGCGGCACGAACGGCAAGGGCTCGACCTGCGCGTTCCTCGAGACGATCCTCGTGCGCGCCGGCTACAAGGTCGGCTGCCATACGTCGCCGCACCTGCTCGAATTCAACGAGCGCGCGCGCGTGAACGGGCAGAACGTCGCCGACGACGAACTGCTGCCGCACTTCGAGGCGGTCGAGGCCGCGCGCACGTCGCTGCCCCAGCCCGTGTCGCTCACGTATTTCGAATTCACGACGCTCGCGATCCTGCATCTGTTCGCGTCGCGCGGGCTCGACGCGGTGATCCTCGAAGTCGGCCTCGGCGGCCGGCTCGACGCGGTCAACATCATCGATACCGATTGCGCGATCGTCACGAGCATCGACATCGACCATACCGAGTATCTCGGCGACACCCGCGAGAAGATCGCGTTCGAGAAGGCCGGGATCTTCCGCGCCGGCAAGCCGGCGATCTGCGGCGATCCGGCCGCGCCGCAGACGTTGATCGACCACGCCGAAGCGATCGGCGCCGACCTGTGGCTCGTCGGCCGCGATTTCCGCTACGAGGCGCAGGCAGGCGCGGAGCGCCAGCAGTGGAGCTACCTCGGCCGCGAGAAACGCTATCCGGCGCTGGCCTATCCGGCGCTGCGCGGCGCGAACCAGCTGATCAATGCGTCGGCCGCGCTCGCCGCGCTCGAAGCGCTGCGCCCGGTGCTGCCGGTGTCCGCGCAGGACATCCGGCTCGGGCTCGCGAACGTCGAGCTGCCGGGGCGCTTCCAGGTGCTGCCGGGCAAGCCGGCGATCGTGCTCGACGTCGCGCACAACCCGCATGCGTCGGCCGTGCTCGAGCAGAACCTCGGCAACATGGGCTTCTTCCCGTACACGTACGCGGTGTTCGGCGCGATGCGCGACAAGGACATCGACGGCGTGCTGCAGCACCTGAAGGGCGAGATCGACCACTGGTGCGTGACCGACCTGCCGCTGCCGCGCGCGGCTTCCGCGGAGCAGCTCGAAGCGGCGCTGCGCAAGGCGGGCGTGGAGGACGGGCCCGATTCGAGCGTGACGCGCTACGCGTCGCCCGCCGAAGCGTTTCGCGATGCACTAAAAAGAGCATCCGAGAATGATAGAATCGTGGTTTTCGGCAGTTTCCATACGGTTGCCGGCGTGCTGGCCTACCGTAAATCGCAGCAACACTGACTGACGGGCAGTTTCGGACTCAGCCATTCATGGGAATTTTCTCGTTCGGCAAAAAAGACGACGACGCGCCCCCGCGGCGCGGCGGTCGTACCGGGGCCTCCCGGAACGTGCGCACGGAGCGCACTGAACGCGTCGAGCGACGCTCACGCCGCACCGAGCGTCCGGAATCGGACACACTGCTCCTCGATCCGACCCTTCCAGAAAAGCAACGCGCGCGCCGTCGCCTCGTCGGCGCGATCGCGCTCGTCGTCGCCGCCGTGATCGTGCTGCCGATGGTGCTCGATTCGCACCCGAAGCCGGTGACGGACGATATCGCGATCGACATTCCGAACCGGCCCGCGCATCAGGCGGCCGCACCGCGTGACGACGACGCGTCCGACGTGCAGGCAGGCGTCGCGCACGACGAGCCGCCGGCTTCCGACACCGCCGTCGCGGCCGCTCCGGCGCCCGCGCCGCAGGACGCCGTCCAGCCGGCCGCGAAGCCCGATACGACGACCACGGAAAGCGTTGCGCCGCCGAAGCCCGCGGCGAAGCCGGCCGCACCCGCGGCAAAACCGGCCGCGCCGAAGCCGGCGCCCGCGACCGTCGCGAACGCCGACACCGCGAGCCCGGACGACGGCGATGCGTCGTCGCCGGCGTCGCCGGCCGGTGCGCGCTTCGCGGTGCAGCTCGGGTCGTTCAAGGACGACGCGACGGCCCGCTCGTGGGCCACCAAGTTGAAATCGGCGGGCGTGCCCGCATATGTCGAGCATCGCAAGCAGGCGGACGGCAGCACGGCTACACTGTTGCGGGCCGGCCCGTTCGCGGATCGCGCGGCGGCCTCCGCCGCGATCGCGAAGGTGCGCGAAGCCGGTCTGACGCAATAACGCACGATGCTGACGGCTTTCGACTACGCTGTATTGGCGGTGATTGCGTTGTCGGCGCTGCGCGGGGCGTGGCGCGGCTTCGTCTCGGAGATTTTCGGGCTGATCGGCTGGATCGCGGCGATCGTGATCGCGGGCCGCTACGTCGGGCTGGTCGTGCCGTACATTCCGGCGAACTGGCCGGGCGGCGCGCTGACGCAGTGGGTGATCGCCTTCGCGGTGCTCGTGATCGGCGTCGTGCTGGTCGCCGGCGTCGCAAACGCGCTGCTGTCGCGGATCGCGCAGGCGAGCGGCCTGGGCGGCGTCGACCGCTCGCTGGGCATGATGTTCGGGCTCGTCCGCGGCTGCGTGCTGGTAGTGCTGCTGGTCGCGGCGGCCGGGCTGACCGAGCTGCCCAAACAGGATTTCTGGCGCAATGCGCTATTGCGTCCTATCGCCGAGCAGGGCGTGCACGAGCTGAAGCAGCTCCTGCCCGACGGCATGGCCCAGTACGTACGCGTGTGACGACGCGGCCGGGCAGGACGGAACCGATTTTGTCATTCTGAAGGACATGCCATGTGCGGCATCGTAGGCGTTATCTCCCAATCCCCGGTCAACCAGCTGATCTATGACAGCCTGCTGCTGCTGCAGCATCGCGGTCAGGACGCGGCGGGCATCGCGACGGCGGACGGCAGCAATTTCCACATGTACAAGGCGAACGGCATGGTGCGCGACGTGTTCCGCACGCGCAACATGCGCAGCCTGCCCGGCACCTACGGCATCGGCCAGGTGCGCTACCCGACGGCCGGCTCGGCGTCGAGCGAGGCCGAGGCGCAGCCGTTCTACGTGAACGCGCCGTTCGGGATCATCCTTGCGCACAACGGCAACCTGACGAACTGGGAGCAACTGAAGGACGAGATGTTCCGGATCGACCGCCGGCACATCAACACGAATTCCGACAGCGAAGTGCTGCTCAACGTGTTCGCGCACGAGCTGCAACTGTCGACCACGGGCCTCGAACTCGATCCGGCCTCGGTGTTCAAGGCGGTGTCGGGCGTGCACCGCCGCCTGCAGGGCTCGTACGCGATTGTGTCGCTGATCGCCGGCTACGGCCTGCTCGCGTTCCGCGACCCGTTCGGCATCCGCCCGCTCTGCATCGGCAAGCTCGAGACCGAGCACGGCACCGAATGGATGGTCGCATCGGAATCGGTGGCCGTCGAAGGCATCGGCTTCGAGTTCGTCCGCGACGTGCAGCCGGGCGAGGCGATCTTCATCGACAAGGCCGGCAACTTCCACAGCCAGCAATGCGCGGAGCAGCCGACGCTGAACCCGTGCATGTTCGAATACGTGTATCTCGCGCGTCCGGATTCGTGCCTCGACGGCGTGCCGGTCTACAACGTGCGCCTGCGCATGGGCGACTATCTCGCCGAGAAGATCAAGCGCGAACTGCCGAACGTGCCGATCGACGTCGTGATGCCGATTCCCGATTCGTCGCGCCCGGCCGCGATGCAGGTCGCCGCGAAGCTCGGCGTCGAGTATCGCGAGGGCTTCTTCAAGAACCGCTACGTCGGCCGCACGTTCATCATGCCGGGGCAGGCCGTGCGCAAGAAATCGGTGCGCCAGAAGCTCAACGCGATGAGCATCGAGTTCAAGGACAAGAACGTGCTGATCGTCGACGACTCGATCGTGCGCGGCACGACCTCGCATGAAATCGTGCAGATGGCGCGCGATGCGGGCGCGAAGTCGGTGATCTTCGCGTCGGCGGCGCCGCCCGTGAAGTTCCCGAACGTGTACGGCATCGACATGCCGACGCGCGGCGAACTCGTCGCGCACGGCCGCACCGACGACGAAGTCGCGAAGATCATCGGCGCCGACCACCTGATCTACCAGGACGTCGACGACCTGCGCCGCGCGGTGCGCGACATCAACCCGAAGCTCGAAGGCTTCGAGGCGTCGTGCTTCGACGGCAACTACATCACCGGCGCCGTGACGCCCGAGTATCTCGATGCGATCGAACGCGCGCGCCTCGCACCGGCGTCGCAGGCCGATCGCGACACGGCAGGCGACACCGAGCGGTCGCAGATGAACCTGCAGCTGTCGGTCGAGTGACCCCGGCGCACGCGTTTGCCGAAGCGTGATAGGATGTGGCCTTGCGTCGATTTGATATCAGCTTGCGGACGCGGGGCGACTTCCCAAAACAGCTAAAGCGAAGGCCGGCGGCAGCCGGCCCGAGTCGATCGCTGTCGTACCGCACCGAAGCCCGCTGATGCCGACGCATAGCGGGCTTTTTGTTTTGGCCTGGTTTTGACCGGGTCCGCGCGAGATGCGCGGCCATCGCATACGGAAAACGGAACATGGACGACTCCCTCAACTTCGACACGCTTGCCGTGCGCGCGGGCACGCTGCGCAGCGACTTCAACGAACACTCGGAAGCGCTGTTCCTCACGTCGAGCTTCTGTTTCTCGAGCGCCGCCGAAGCGGCCGAGCGCTTCGCGAATTCGGAAGACTATTTCACCTATTCGCGCTTCACGAACCCGACCGTCACCATGTTCCAGGAGCGTCTCGCCGCGCTCGAGGGCGGCGAGGCGTGCATCGCGACGGCATCGGGGATGGCCGCGATCATGTCGGTCGTGATGGCCGCGCTGCAGGCAGGCGACCACCTCGTCAGCTCGCGCAGCCTGTTCGGCTCGACGCTCGGGATGTTCTCGCAGATCTTCAACAAGTTCGGAATCACGACGACCTTCGTCGATCCGACCGACCTGAATGCATGGCAGGAGGCCGTGCGGCCCGAGACGAAGATGTTCTTCCTCGAGACGCCGTCGAACCCGCTGACCGAACTCGCCGACATCGAGGCGATCGGCCGGATCGCAAAGGCCGCGAACGCGCTGTTCGTCGTCGACAACTGTTTCTGCAGCCCGGTGTTGCAGCAGCCGCTGAAGCTCGGCGCGGATGTCGTGATGCACTCGGCGACGAAATTCCTCGACGGGCAGGGCCGCGTGCTCGGCGGCGCGCTGGTCGGCTCGAAGGAATTCATCGTGGGCAAGGTGTTCCCGTTCGTGCGCAGCGCGGGCCCGACGCTGTCGGCGTTCAACGCGTGGGTGCTGCTGAAGGGGATGGAGACGCTGTCGCTGCGCGTCGAGAAGCAATCGGCGAACGCGCTGGAGATCGCGCGCTGGCTCGATGCGCATCCGGCGGTCGCGCGGGTGTTTCATCCGGGCCTCGAATCGCATCCGCAGCACGCGCTCGCGAAGCGCCAGCAGAAGGCGGGCGGCGCGATCCTGTCGTTCGAGCTGAAGGGCGACACGCCCGAACAGCAGCGTGCGAATGCGTGGCGCGTGATCGACAACACGAAGCTGATCTCGATCACCGGCAATCTCGGCGACACGCGTACGACCATTACGCATCCGGCAACGACCACGCACGGCCGCATCACGCCGGAAGCGCGCGCGGCAGCGGGGATCAGCGAAGGGCTGATCCGGCTGTCGGTCGGCCTGGAGGACGCGGGCGACCTGCGCAAGGATCTCGCGCGCGGCCTCGAGGGCTGAGCGGGACGACCGGTTTCAGCACCGACATGACGACGGGCCGCTCGATGGAGCGGCCCGTTTTTCGTTCCGCGGCAGGGAAACCGTTCCGCGCCCGCCATCGTGCGCGCCGCCGGATTCAGCCGGCATGCCCGGGTGGCGCGTCGCGCATCGCGTCCATCATCCACCGCAGCGTTGCTTCGAGCGGCGTGACCGGCTGCTCGCCCACCACGTGCCGCAGCTTGTCGCGCGACCCGCTCAGGGTCCTGACTTCGTTGTGCCGCACGAAGCGCGGATCGACCGTCACGTCGATCACGTAGCCGGCGATGCGCGACAGCATCGCCAGCACCTCCTTCAGCGAATACGCGCGCTCCGAGCAGACGTTGAACGTCTCGCCGGCCGGCGCGGCCTCGAGCAGCTTCAGATACGCGGCAGTCACGTCGCGCACGTCGGAGAAATCGCGGCGCACGTTGAGGTTGCCGAGCGAGATCCGCGGTGCGTTGCGCGCATAGTGCGCGACGAGCTTCGGCAGCAGATACGCGTCGCCCTGGCCGACGCCCGTGTAGTTGAACGGTCGCGCGATCACGATCGGCAGCCGGTCGGCCCATAGCCGCGCCGCATATTCCATCGCGAGCTTGCTGACCGCATAGTCGTTCGCCGGGGCGGGCGCGGCGGTTTCGTCGAGCACGCCGGCCGTCGAGTTGCCGTAGACGTTCGCGCTGCTGGCGAGCAGCACGGCGGACGGGCGGCGATCGAGGCCCGCGAGCGCGGCCAGCAGGTTGCGCGTGCCGACGATGTTGACCGCATAGGTCTGCGACGGCGCATCCTGCGCGACATGCGCGCGCGCGGCCAGATGCACGACCGCGTCGGGCCGCGCATCGGCCACGGCGGCGCGCATCGCTTCGGCGTCGAGCAAGTCGACGGGCAGCAGCGTGCAGAGCGCGAACGCTGGATCGTCGGGGCGCGCGGCGCCGGGCGCGATCGTGCCCCAGACATCGTAGCCGGCCGCCTGCAGGCGTTCGGCCATGTAGCGGCCGGTGAAGCCCGTCAGGCCCGTGACGAACGCCCGGCGCGACGCGCGCCCGCTGTCAGAACGTGTCATGGCGCCGATTCCGCGTCAGGTCCGCCTCGACCATCATCTGGCAAAGCTGTTCGAGCGTCGTCTTCGGCATCCAGCCGAGCTTGGCCCTGGCCTTGTCCGCGCAGCCGATCAGCAGGTCGACCTCGGCAGGGCGGTAGAACTTCGGGTTCACTTCGACGAGCACGTTGCCGTTCGACGCGTCGAGGCCGCGCTCCTGCTCGCCCTTGCCGGTCCATTCGATCTGGTAGCCGGCGGCCGCGAACGCCATCCGCACGAAGTCGCGCACGGTCTCGGTGCGATGGGTCGCGAGCACGTAGGTGTCGGGCTCGTCGGCCTGCAGCATGCGCCACATGCCTTCGACGTATTCGAGCGCGAAACCCCAGTCGCGCTTCGCGTCGAGGTTGCCGAGTTCGAGGCGGGTCGCCTTGCCCAGCGCGATCTTCGCGACGGTGTCGGTGATCTTGCGCGTGACGAATTCGCGGCCGCGCAGCGGCGATTCATGGTTGAACAGGATCCCGCTGCTGCCGAACAGCCCGTAGGACTCGCGGTAGTTCACCGTCATCCAGTGTGCGTACAGCTTCGCCACGCCGTACGGGCTGCGCGGATAGAACGAGGTCGCCTCCGTCTGCGGAACCGACTGCACCTTGCCGAACATCTCGGACGTCGACGCCTGGTAGAAACGCGTCTTCGGGCTCACGACGCGGATCGCCTCGAGCAGGTTCAGCGGGCCGATGCCGGTCACGTCGGCAGTTGTCGCCGGCTGGTCGAACGACACGCCGACGAAGCTCTGCGCGGCCAGGTTGTACAGCTCGTCGGGCTGCGTGCGCTCGAGCAGGCGCAGGCTCGAGCCGGGGTCCGTCAGGTCGTGCTCGACGAGCGCGAGGTTCGGGTGCGTATCGCAGCCAAGCTCGGCGATGCGCCAGAAATTCACCGAGCTGGTGCGGCGATAGGTGCCCGTGACCTCGTAGCCCTTGTCGAGCAGCAGCTTGGTCAGGTACGCGCCGTCCTGTCCCGAGATCCCGGTAATGACGGCCTTCTTGCGTGTCTGGCTCATGGCGATGTCCTGGTCGAAACGATGGAGGGTGGAATTCAGGCGGCCGTCCCGGCGGCGGCCGGCAGCGCGCGGCGCGCGGGGCCGCGTGTCAGGCGCCGTTCGAAGCCGTACCAGCTCAGGGTTGCGTACGCGAGCGTGAGCGCGAGGGCGAGCGCGGCCGTGACGAGGCGGTTCAGGTGCAGCGGCCACAGCCCATACAGCACGCTCAGGTGGATCAGGTACACGGTGTAGCTCACGGTGCCCACGTAAACGAGCACCGGGTTGGCCAGCACGCGCTGCACGACGCCGCGGCCGCGCAGCGCGATCACGACGATCGACGTGCAGAGCAGCAGCGAGAGGCTGTAGAGCGCCGCATTCGACAGCGGCGTGTTGGCGGCGCGAAAGCGCGGAAACGACAGGTGCAGCCAGCCGAGGATCGCGAGCGACACGAGCACGCCGGCGATCGCGAGCGGGTAGAGCGGCTCCAGCGCGCGGCGGTCGCGGCGCAGCACGATCGCGAGCAGCGCGCCGGCCGCGAGCAGGTCCATCCGGAACGGCGTCAGGTAGTAGATCGGCCAGAACGAGTCGAACCACGGTGTCGCGATCGCGCGCAGCACCGGCGCGGCGACGATCAGCGCGACGGCGACCCACGGCAGCGCGCGCTCGGAACACCACAGCACGACGAACGGCCAGAAGATGTAGAACTGCTCCTCGACCGCGAGCGACCACAGCACGTTCAGGCTGTCGTGTCCGATGCTGCCGAGCGACAGCCCGATATTGGTCGAGAAAAACGCGAACCACGGCCAGTGCGGCAGCCAGCCCGCGCCGAACAGGAGCGTCGACGCCGCCAGCAGCAGCACGTACGGCGGCAGGATGCGGCGCGCGCGGCGTGCGTAGAAGTGGCCGAAGTACGACTGCCCGCGCGCCTTGCGATCGAGCAGGATGCCGGTGATCAGCAGGCCGCTCAGCACGAAGAACAGGTCGACGCCCATCCACAGCGGCGCTTTCAGCGCGTGCTGCAGGAATACGGCGCCCACCGCGATCGCGCGCAGCCCGTCGAGCTGCACGATGCGGCCGGGTTGCGGCGGGGCGAGATGCCCGGGGCGCGGGACGGCCGTCATCGCGCCGCTCCGTGGCGACCCGCGGCGGGTCGCATGTCCGATGCGTGTACGTAATGCATGCGTTTAAATGAAATATCGAATCGGAATCGATTCTAGGGAAAAGAAATCGGCAAAAAAACGCGCGTCGTTTATCCGGCGGAAAACGGGCAAATGCCGGTTATTCCGGCCGTGGCGTGAAAGACCTGGCGTCCGGCCGGCCTTGAACGGCGGCGCGGAGCGGCATTTTCTACAGGGCGGCGAGAGAAAGACGGTCGTTGTTGCCGTATTCGAGTGCCGTTCGTCATTCGTGCCGGTTCGATATTTCGTGCGGAAACATCCGCAAATATTTCCAAATTTCTTGTGATTATTTTTGCTTGTAACCTGCATCGCGACGTTTGAAACCCATTTCGCGACCGGGTGCGCCGGCGGTAGCCTGCGGCAGCGCCGGTCGCGTCCGCATCGAGTCTGGAGAAGCGCATTGCGACGTCTGATTCTGGCAGGCATCACGGCAGGCGCGGCGCTGGTGGCGAGCACCGCGCCGGCCGAGACGGTGTTGCCGGCGACCACCTCGTGGATCGGCAACACGTTCGGCTATGGCGACGGCAGCTGGACGCAGATCGACATCCGCGCGATCGCGGTCACGCCGGAAGGCAAGGTGTATACGAATGCGCCGTGGGACGAGAGCGGGGCCGAGGCGAGCGTCTACCAGGACGGCAGGATGCTCGGCTTCGCGGGCGGCACGCATGGCTGGGGCAACCTCGGCGGCAGCGCGATCGCGGTAAATGCCAAGTACGCGTACGTCGCGATCGGCGTCGGCAACGAGCGCGGCCACCTGCAGTCGCCGGGCATCTGGCCGGACAAGGGCAAGCAGTGGTTCGGCATTTCGCGTCGCACGATCGGCGACATGAAGCAGCCCGCGCCGTTTCGCGCGGCGCCGCAGGCCGCGCCGGGCGGCCGCGCCGACGCCGGTCGCGCGCGGATGGCCGCGAGCTTCATGATGGTCAACGAGGTGCCGGCCCCCGCGCGGTCGGACGTGGGCGAGCAGCGGGCGGAGGTCGGCGGCCTCGCGGCCGACGACCGTACGCTGTTCGCGACGAATCCGGCGCGCGACGCGGTGGACGTCTACGACGCCGAGACGATGCAGCAGAAGGGCACGTGGAGCGCACACGAGCCGGGCCGCATCGCACTCGCGGGCGACGGCACGCTGTGGCTGCTGACGGACACGATTGGCGGGCCCGCACGCCTCGTGCACGTGCGCGCGGACGGCAGCAGGCTCGCCGACGCCCCTGCGCTGCCCGACGATACCGACGCGGTGGACGTGGCCGTCGACGCGAAAGGGCGCGTGTTCGTGGCGGACAACGGGCCGCGCCAGCAGATCCTGATCTTCTCGAAAGGCGGCAAGGGCTATGCGCAGTCGGGCACGCTCGGCGAGCGCGGCGGCATCTTCGCGGGCCCGGTGCCGGGGCGGCCGGGGCCGCGGCGTTTCAACGGGCTGACGGGCGTCGGCGTCGACCGCGCGGGCAACGTGTATGTCTCGATGAACGGCGTCGGGCCGCGTCACGACACGATCGGCGCGGGGCTCGGCGCGGTGCTCGAAAGCTACACGCCGGACGGCAAGCCGCGCTGGCAGGTGCAGGGGCTCTTGTTCGTCGACGGCGCGTGGCTCGACCCGGCGCGGCCGAACAGCGTGTACACGGGCAACAAGCGCTTCGAGCTCGACCTGTCGAAGCCGCCGGGCCAGGACTGGAAATACGTCGGCTTCCTGTCGAACCGCTTCAGGTACCCGGACGATCCGGTGTTCCACACGGACCAGTGGCCGGGCCTGCCGATCGCGCGCCGCGTCGACGGCCGCACGTTCCTGTACCTGACCGACATGTACGCCGATCATCTGAAGATCTACCGCTTCGACGCGAAGCGCGACGGCGAAGTCGCGATTCCGTCCGGGCTGATCGCGGGCCGGGCGCGGCCGGTCGACAAGGTGCCGAACAAGCCGCCCGGCGGCGACTGGCTGTGGCGCGACGCGAACGGCAACGGCCGCCTCGACGCGGACGAGTTCGAGCTCAACACGACCGGCAACGCGAAGGCGGGCGGCTGGGGCTGGTGGGTCGACACGAAGGGCGACATCTGGCGCACGAGCGACGTGCGCGGCATCCACCGCTTCCGGTACGGCGGCGTCGACAAGGCCGGCAACCCGATCTACGCGTACGACAAGGTCACGACCTATCCGATGCCGCAGCCGTTCACGCAGCTGCGCCGCGCGATCTACGACGCGCAGGCGGACACGCTGTACGTGACCGGCTACACGGCCGACGCGCCGCCGCAGGCGGGCATCAACAAGGAAGTCGGCCGCGTGCTGGTGCGCTTCGACAAGTGGTCGACCGGCTCGCCGGCGGTGCGCTACCAGGTCGCGCTGCCGTGGCAGCTCGATGCGAAGCCGATCTTCGACCTGATCGGCATCACGGTCGAGGGCCGCTATCTCTTCGCGGTGGAGCCGGTCGGCAAGATCCACGTGTACGACAAGGAAACCGGCAAGGAAGCCGGCGTGATGAGCCCCGGCGCGGAAGTCGGCAAGGCGTCGGGCTGGGTCGACGTGCCGTTCGGCATCAGCGCGTTCCGGCGCGAGAACGGCGAGTACCTCGTGTTCGTCGAGGAAGACGCGCGCGGCAAGGTCTTGATGTATCGCTGGAAACCGTGACGGGCGGGCGCATGGACAAGGGCATTCTCAAGAACGTATCGATCAACTTCATCGGGCTGATCCTGCCGACCTTCGTGTCGCTGGTGACCGTGCCCGCTTATATCCACGCGCTCGGCGTCGAACGCTACGGCGTCGTCAGCCTCGTGTGGACGCTGATCGGCTATTTCGGAATCCTCGATCTCGGGATGAGCATGGCCGCGCAGAACCACATCTCGAAGGCGCTCGCGAGCGGCGACGCGGACGAAAGCGCGCGCGTGTTCTGGAGCGCGTTCTGGCTGAACCTCGGCACCGGCGTCGTGGGCGGGCTGCTGATCTATTTCGGCGCGTTCGTCTACACCGCGTATTTCACGAAGGTGTCGGTCGCGATGCAGCACGAGGTGTATCGCGCGCTGCCGTGGCTCGCGCTCGCGATTCCGCTGGCGAACGTGTCCTGGGTGTTCGCCGGCGCGATCAACGGCGCGGAGCGATTCGGCGTGTTCAACACCAACCAGACGATCGGCACGTTCCTGTTCCAGTTGCTGCCGCTCGGCGCCGCGTGGTGGATCGCGCCGAACCTGCAGACGGTGCTTGCCGCGGCGGTCGTCGCGCGCCTGATCGCGGCGGCGATGCTCGGCCACGCGAGCATCAGGGTGCTCGGGATCCGGCGCATCGATCCGCCGCAGTGGGGCACCGCGAAGGGGCTGTTCAACTTCGGCGGCTGGATGCTGATCGCGAGCACGACCGGCATGATCGCCGACACCCTCGACCGCGTGATGCTCGGCGCCGGCATGGGCGCGAAGTTCGTGACCTACTACACGGTGCCGCAGAACCTCGTCACGCGCCTGAACATGCTGCCGAATGCGCTCGTGCGCACGCTGTTCCCGCGTTTGTCGGCGGTCGGCCGCGATCATGCGGACACGCTCGCGCGCCAGTCGCTGGAGTTCCTGAACGGCGTCTTCACGCCGGTCGGCATCGTCGCGATCTTCGCGCTAGCGCCGTTCCTCACGCTGTGGGTCGGCGCCGATCTCGCCGCGCATTCGGCGCCGGTCGGCCGCGTGCTGGTGATCAGCGTCTGGCTCGTCGGCCAGGCGAGCGTCACGCGGATCCTGATCCAGTCGCAGGTCAACCCGGCCCGCGCGGCATTCGCCGGGCTCGTCGAGATGCCGTTCTTCGTCGGCGGACTGTGGTTCGGCATCCATCACTTCGGGCTGACCGGCGCGGCCGTGGTCGTCGCGGCGCGCGCGCTCGTGGACTACGGCGTGCTGCTGGCCCTGTCGGCGATCCGGATGCGCGCGATCGTGCTCGACATGCTCGCGCACCTGGCCTTCCTGCTCGCGAGCCTGTTGCTGGCGCAGGCGTGGCCGGAGCTGGTCCGGTCGATCGGCCTGTGCGCGGTCGTGCTGGTGCTGAACGTCGCGTGGTCGCTTGCGATGACGCCGGGGCTGCGCGCGCTCGCGCTCGACCTGCTTGTCCGTCTCAATCCGAGGAAAACAGCATGAATCGCGATCTGGCGGAACACGCCGTATTGAATCTCGCCGCCGCCGACGCGGCCGTGGCCGAAGCGGGCGAGGCCGCCGCGCTGCGCCGTGCCGCGCCGGCCGGGCGGGCCGGCGCATATCAGCCGGCCCGCACGCCGCGCGTGGCGATCGTCCACGACTGGCTCGTCACCTATGCCGGCGCCGAGCGCGTGCTCGAACAGATCGTCGCGTGCTTTCCCGACGCCGACCTGTTCAGCCTCGTCGATTTCCTCGACGACCGTGCGTTCGTGCGCGGCAAGCCGGTCACGACGTCGTTCATCCAGAAGCTGCCGTTCGCGCGCACCCGGTACCGCAGCTACCTGCCGCTGATGCCGCTGGCGATCGAGCAGCTCGACGTGTCGGACTACGACCTGGTGATCTCGAGCAGCCACGCGGTCGCGAAGGGCGTGCTGACCGGGCCGGACCAGGTGCACATCAGCTACGTGCATTCGCCGATCCGCTATGCGTGGGACCTGCAGCATCAGTATCTGGCGCAGTCGAACCTCGCGCACGGGCCAAAATCGCTGCTCGCGCGGATGATCCTGCATTACATCCGCAACTGGGATACGCGCACCGCGAACGCGGTGGACGCCTTCGTCGCGAATTCCGCGTTCATCGCGCGGCGCATCAGGAAGGTCTATCACCGCGACGCGGCAGTGATCTTCCCGCCGGTCGACGTCGATGCGTTTTCGCTGAACGTCGAGAAGGAGGATTTCTACCTGACCGCGTCGCGGATGGTGCCGTACAAGAAGATCGACCTGATCGTCGACGCGTTCTCGCGCACGCCCGGGCGCCGGCTCGTCGTGATCGGCGACGGCCCCGAGATGCAGAAGATCCGCGCGAAGGCCGGTCCGAACGTCGAGATCATGGGCTACCAGCCGTTCGCGGTGCTGCACGACCGGATGCGGCGCGCCAGGGCGTTCGTATTCGCCGCCGAGGAGGATTTCGGCATCTCGGTCGTCGAGGCGCAGGCGTGCGGCACGCCCGTGATCGCCTACGGCAAGGGCGGCGCGCTCGAAACCGTGCTCGATCCGCAATCGACCGCGGCCCCGACCGGGCTGTTCTTCGACGAACAGACGCCGCATGCGATCGTCGCGGCCGTCGACGATTTCGAGCGCGCGCCGCAACGTTTCACGCCGGCCGCGTGCCGGGCGAACGCCGAACGGTTTTCCGCCGATACGTTCCGGCAGCGCTTTCTCGACTATGTCGAAGCCGTGCTGCCCGGCTCGACCGCGCGGCGCGGTGCGGCCGCCGCGCCGTTGCCGGCCCCGCGCGGACCGGCGACCCTCGTGCTCGACCAGAGCGGCGTGCTCGGCGGCGCCGAGCTGTCGTTGCTCGAGATCATGAAGCACATGCGCGCGCACGCCGACGTGCTGCTGTTCGACGACGGCCCGTTCCGCGCGGCGCTCGACGAGATCGGCGCGCGGGTCGACGTGGTCGAACAGGGCGCGCTCGCGGGCGTGCGCAAGCAGGGCGGCGTGTCGGCCGGCGCGTTGCGGCAGCTCGTGCGGCTGGTGCGCGACGTCGCGCGGCGCGCGCGCCGCGCCGAGGTGATCTACGCGAACACGCAGCGTGCGATGGTGGTCGCCGCGCTGGCCGGGCGGCTCGCGCGCAAGCCGGTGGTCTGGCATCTGCGCGACATCGTCAGCACCGACCATTTCGGCGGCAAGCAACTGCTGGCGATCAAGTACTGCGCGCGACTGGGCGTCACGCGCGTGATCGCGAATTCCGACGCGTCCGCACAGGCGTTCCGCGCGCTGACGGGCTTCACGCCGCAGCATGTCGACGTCGTGTTCAACGGCATTTCGGCCGAGCCGTTCGATGCGCTGGACGGTGTCGGCCAGGCCGCGCTGCGCGCGCGCCTCGGGTTGCCCGCGGAGGCATGGCTCGTCGGCTCGTTCAGCCGTCTCGCGCGCTGGAAGGGGCAGCACGTGCTGCTGGAGGCCGCCGCGCGGCACCCCGACATGCACGTGGTGCTGGTCGGCGCACCCTTGTTCGGCGAGGACGCGTACGCGGCGCAACTGCATGAAATCGTCGCGCGGCACGGGATGGCCGCGCGCGTGCATTTCCTCGGCTTCCAGCGCGACGTGGCCGCCTGCATGACGGCGGTCGACGTCGTCGCGCACACGTCGATCACGCCCGAGCCGTTCGGGCGCGTGATCGTCGAGGGGATGCTCGCGCGCCGGCCGGTCGTCGCGGCCCGCGCGGGCGGCGTCGTCGAGATCGTCGAGCACGGGGACAACGGCCTGCTGTGCGAGCCGGGCGATGTCGCCGCGCTGGCCGATGCGCTGCATGCGCTGAAACGCGACGGCGCGCTGCGCGAGCGGCTCGTCGCGAGCGGGCGTGCGACGGCGGTGCGCCGGTTCGGAACCGAAACCTGCGTGGAGCGGGTCGGGAAGATCCTCGCGGATACGGCGAAGGCCGCGAAGGCGAGGAAGCGGTAGGCGGCGCGCACCGGCCGGCGTCGAGCCCCCATGCGGCGTTGCGCTGCATGGGGGCTGTGTCTTTTCGGCGCGGGAGTCCGTCCGGCGAGTGGCGGGCGGGTTGCCGCATGTCGTGTCGCGCCTTGACCGGCCGTCGCCGCGATCCGGCGCACACGCCGGTCGAGCGCGAAGGCGGCGCCCCTCGGCTTGTGCGTGAAGAAAAACGATCAGGAGCGGCCTGTGCGGGCCGTGGCGCGGCCGGGCACGGGCGGGATGCCCGTCTGCGTCAGCCGGGTGTCGCGGCGTGCTCACGGCGGCGGGAAGCCCCCGTGCGGCGGGATGCCGCCCGGAGGCGCCGCAGGCGGATCGGCCGGATCACGCGGCCCGCTCCGGTGCCGGCGCGACCGCGCGGGCGGAGCGCGTCGGCCTGAAGCTGGCCGACCACGTCATCGCGGGCCGCTCGAACAGCCGGTAGAACACGTACGCAACCGGGATCGCGGCGGCCATGAACGCGAACGACGGCCAGATCGACAACTGCAGCCGGGAATGGAACAGCACCGAGCCGAGGCAGACGAACAGCGGCAGGTGGATCAGGTAGAGCGAGTAGCTGAAGTCGCCGAACCAGCCGAGCACGTGCAACGGCGGCGTCGGGCGCGGCGGACGGGCAAGCGCGCGGTACAGGAAGCATGCGAAGCCGGCCGACCAGAGCTGGAACGCGCCGTACTGGCCGACATGGAACGCGCCGCAGCCGGCGGCCAGCAGCACGGCGGCCGCACCGTACCACGCGCGCGACGGCACGACGGCCGCGCCGCGCGCCTGCTGCGCGCGCACGTCGGCGATCCACGCGCCGATCGTCCAGGACAGCCAGTACGACGTGAAGAACTGCAGGTCGTGGCGTTCGAGCAGCCATGCGGACGCGACGTTGACGAGCGCGACCGCGGCCACGACGGCCGGCATGCCGATGCGCCGGCGCAGTGCGAACAGCAGCGGGTAGATCGCGTAGAACTGCACCTCGAGCGACAGCGTCCACAGCGCGCCGTTCGATCCGTACGTGTAGCCGGCGACACCCTGCAGCGAGAACAGGTTCACGAGGAAGGCCGCGGCGCCGATGTCGCGGATCTTGTGGCTGACGGGCTCGATCTGCAGGCTGAGCGCGTCGAGCGCGAGCGTGAACAGCAACGCGGCGAGCAGCACCGGGTAGATGCGCGCGAACCGGCGCGCCCAGAAGTTCGGCGCGTCGAGCCGGTACGCGGGATCGGCCGCGAGCTTGAGCGCCGCGTTGCGATGGATGCAGTAACCGCTGATGACGAAGAAGATCGGCACGCCGGCGGAGCCCCACGCGAACGGGAAGGTCAGATAGCCGGCGATCGCGCCCGGGCTCAGGGCATGGCCGTAGGCATGATGGAAGCTTTGCATGCCGACCCAGACGACCTGGCGGCAATGGAAATAGGCGACGAGCAGCGCCGCGAAGCC
This sequence comes from Burkholderia paludis, assembly GCF_000732615.1. Classification (GTDB taxonomy): domain Bacteria; phylum Pseudomonadota; class Gammaproteobacteria; order Burkholderiales; family Burkholderiaceae; genus Burkholderia; species Burkholderia paludis. The sequence goes on along the minus strand of NZ_JPGL01000063.1, from coordinate 5,425 downwards.
GCGCATCGCGTCGATTACGTGTTCCTTGCGATCGGCGACGGGCGGCGCGGCCAGGGACGATCCGCTGAAAGCGTGCATGCGATTCGATTCCTTGCGACGGATGAAATGGACGGTCAACGAACGGGAAACCCGATCCCATCCTAATGCGCAGGAATTCGATCAATGAATAAAAAAATATCGCCTGGAAATAACGGAATTCCGCATGGCGGTTTCAGCTTGTCATGAAAGCGGTTCCGCGAACGGCATCAATTATTTACCGATTTTTTTCTGATAGTTTGAAGCCTCGGTTGATCGACGCAAGGAGCGGCAAGATGGACATGCACTGGATCGCGAGCGCTGCAGTACTGCTGGTCATGGTCGTGCTGTCGGCGTACCGTGAGGCGCTGAAGAACGAGCCGATTCGCCCGGGCTTCGAACGGGGCGGCGTGCCTTATATCGAGGAATTCGAATCGTGAGAATCGCCATTTCGAAATCGGTAACTTGTTTCTGATTCGGCAACCGGGCCGGCAATATCGCCCGGTCCGGGAGGCGCATGTTTTTCCCGGGATCGTTGCGTAATCAGTTCATATCGAAAGCGAGCGGAATGGAGTGGGCCGTGCCGTCGATTCTCGATATGCCGTTCGGAACACCATCGCGCCGGGTCGCGGGTCGACGCGGCGCAGTCAACGCAATCAGGATGCGAACATGTTGAAAGTCACCAAGGCCGTGTTCCCCGTTGCCGGTCTCGGCACGCGGTTCCTCCCGGCGACGAAGGCGAGCCCGAAGGAAATGCTGCCCGTCGTCGACAAGCCGCTGATCCAGTACGCGGTCGAGGAAGCGATCAACGCGGGCATGACCGAGATGATCTTCGTCACCGGGCGCAGCAAGCGCGCGATCGAGGATCACTTCGACAAGTCGTACGAGATCGAGGCCGAGCTCGAGGCGCGCGGCAAGGAGAAGCTGCTCGAACTCGTGCGCGGCATCAAGCCGAGCCACGTCGACTGCTTCTATGTGCGCCAGCCGGAAGCGCTCGGCCTCGGCCACGCGGTGCTGTGCGCCGAGAAGCTGGTGCACGGCGAGCCGTTCGCGGTGATCCTCGCCGACGACCTGCTGCATGGCGAACAGCCGGTGCTCAAGCAGCTCGTGGACGTGTTCGACCACTATCACAGCTCGGTGATCGGGGTCGAGACGATCGCGCGCGACGACAGCCGTTCGTACGGGGTCATCGAAGGCCGCGAATGGGAAGAGGACATCATCAAGCTGTCGGGCATCATCGAGAAGCCCGCGCCCGAGGACGCGCCGTCGAATCTCGGCGTGGTCGGGCGCTACGTGTTCATGCCGACGGTGTTCGATCATCTGCGCCGGCTCAAGCCGGGTGCGGGCGGCGAACTGCAGTTGACCGACGCGGTCCAGTCGCTGCTCGCGAACGAGCAGGTGCTCGCGTATCGCTACTACGGCACGCGCTTCGACTGCGGCAGCAAGATCGGCTATCTCAAGGCCACCGTCGAGCTTGCGCTCCGGCATCCGGAAGTGAGCCGCGAATTCGAGGCGTATCTGCGTACCTGTCTGCCCGCGCTGGCTGCTGTCGCCTGAGCAGTCGCGCCCGTCGTTGTTTCAGGTGGTGGTTGTTCCGTTGGCCCCGGTCGCTCGCGCGCCCGGGGCTTTTTTGTGTGCGGGTGTGCGATCGCCGTGTGTGCCGCGGGAGCGGACGCGGTGGCTCGGATCTGCTTCGAGAACGGTGCAGCATGCGCAGCGGGACGGTGCGGCCAGCTAGCGTCCGTGTAACGCCGGAAGCCGATGCGGAAGCCCGTGCCGGAGCGGCGCACGCGGTTGCGCGATGCATGTGGAGGCGCGTGCCGGCACCGGTTCCGCCACTGCCGGACGCTGGCGCGGAATCTCTCGCCGCGGGTCGGCTTGCGCGGGTGCCCGGCGCCGCGGCTTGCCGGTTCGGTCCGTTTCGCCTGCGACCGGCGTTCAACGCGCCGACGTGCCCGGCCGCACGGCGAAGTGCCTGGCCAGCATCGCAGCGAGCGGCTGCTTGAAATCGAGCAGCCGTTTTTCGAGATAGCGCCAGGACAGGTGCGCGAGCAGCACGGCGAGCGCGAATTGCAGTGTCTCGGGCAGCGTCGCGCGGACGATTTCCGGTACCGCCGCGTGCGCGAAGTGCGCGGGCGGCACGCCGAAGCGTGCCGGAATCAGGTTGTGGAACAGGTAGAAGCCGTAGCTGATCGTGCCGAGGTGGACGAGCGGCGCGCGGTCGAGCAGCGCCACGACCGGATGCCCGGGGACGCTGACGATCCACATCAGCAGCAGGCCGAGCGATACGGACAGGCCGAGATCCGCGAGTCCGGCGACGCCGCCCGGCAATGTCGTGCAGGCGGGCAGCACGAGGAAGAACACGACGCCCGCCATGCCGAGCCAGCCCGGCGGGGCGCGCCGTGCGGCGGTTGCGCCGTGCTCGGCGAGCAGCATCGCGCCGACGCCGCCGAGCGCGATCAGCGCGAAATTCCACGGGGAAAACGCGTAGATCAGCACCGGCGACGCGCCGGACAGGTGGAGCGCGAGATGCGCGATCGCGCATGCCACGACGGCCGCGACGCCGAGCGCGACGTGTCGCGCGGCGGGCACCGCGAGCAGCGCGAGCGGTGCGATCAGATAGAACTGCTGTTCAACCGCGAGGCTCCAGAAGTGCGACGTGGCGCCCGGCCAGCCGTCCTTGACGACGCCGATCCAGTAGTTCGACAGGAACACGGCGTGCCACGCGAGCCCGAGATCGACGCCGCGCTGGTAGAACAGCGCGTGCGCGATCGCGAGCGCGGCGAGCAGCAGGTAATACACCGGGAAGATCCGCAGCGCGCGTTTCGCGAGGAACAGCGCGAGTGCGTGCCGACGCGTCATGGTGCCGCACTCGACCGCCTGCCGGTTGCGATGCAGCTCGCCGACGATCAGGAATCCGCTGATCAGGAAAAACGTCCACACGCCGAGCTTGCCGACGTCGACGGCGACGACGTGAGCCTTGTGGGACAGGAAGACGAGCATGACGGCGAGGGCTCGCAGGCCGTCGAGTCCTTTGACGTATCGGGCTTCGCGCATGACGGCGTTCGGACGTTGAGCGAGGCCAGTATAGGTGCGCAAATCTCGAACGTAATTCGCGTTTGGAGGCCTACGTGAAGGCGTTTTCTGACGCTCGAGCGTCGATGAAGCCGGCCGCACGCAAAAAAACCTGCGGGAAACCCCGCGAAAACGCATAAAAGTACTGCACGAAGCGTCAAGGCGCTTGTAGAATCCGGCGTTGAAGCGCGCGCGTTGCACGCTTCGTGTATCCAACGACCACACCTGGTAGGAGAAACATGGCGACTTCCGCAAAAAAGGTGGCCAAGAAGGCTGCCGCACCGGCCACCAAGAAAGTGGCTGCCAAAAAGGCTGCGCCCGCGAAGAAAGTAGTGGCCAAGAAGGTTGTCGCGAAGGCGGCACCGGCTGCTCCGACGCCGCTGAAGGACAAGTTCACGAAGGCATCGCTCGCAACGCACATCGCTGAGCGCGCAGCTGTCGAAGTGAAGGCTGTCAAGGCAGTGCTCGTCGCACTCGAGAACGTCGTGCTGGGCTCGGTCCACAAGAAGGGCGCAGGCGAATTCACGCTGCCGGGTCTGCTGAAGATCACGGCGCAAGTCGTGCCGGCGAAGAAGAAGCGCTTCGGCAAGGATCCGTTCACGGGCGAAGAGCGTTGGTTCCCGGCGAAGCCGGCCAGCGTGCGCGTGAAGGCACGTGCGCTGAAGAAGCTGAAGGACGCGGCAGCGTAATGCTGCGCAACGGTTGCCGACGGCACGTCGGCAGCCGCTGCGAGGTCCGACGATCCCCGTACGCGAAAGCGTGCGGGGATTTTTATTGCGCTGCGCAAATCGCGCGGCAGCGAAGAAGTGAAGTCGCGCAGAGGCGAAACAGTGCAGAGGCGAAACAGTGGAAGGCCTGGCTCGACGCGTGACGTACGCTGAATGACGTGTCGCGCGCACGCGATGACGAACGGCAATCGTCACCCGCGCTCGCGGTCGATCCGCAGCGGCCCGTCGCGCTCGCTGCGCCTGTTGCGTGCGCAGCGCGAGACGCGCGTGTCGCGACTGAAACCCTTCCTGACGAAATCTCCGCGCCGGTCGTCGCCGCGTGCGACACGATCGAGCGGCATCTTGGCGCGATGCCGAAGGCGATCCACCGGTTCGGATCGGCGCTCGACGGAAGACGGAAACCGCGCAGCGACATCGACTTGCTGACCACGGTGTCGGGGCCTGGCGCGACGAGCCGACGTGGCGTGCGCTGATGCTCGACCTGCTCGCCGTGCCGGCATCGCACGGAAGGCACGCGCGCACTGGAAGTGACCGTCGTCGCGCACGACGAAGTCATGCCGTGGCGTTATCCGGCGCGGCGCGCACTGCAGTTCGGCGAGTGGCTGCGTCACGACCTCGAAGCCGGCATCGTCGATCACGATCCGGCGATCCTGTCGACGAAGGTGCGACAGCACGGTGTCGAGCTGACCGGCCCGCCGGAGACTGCGCTGTTCGAGCCGGCGCCCGCTCGGGATCTTGTCGCCGCGTCGTTGGCGACCGTTTCGCGGAGGCATGCCGAACCGGATCGGCGCGGCGACGCGTGCAACGTGGTGCTCGCGCTCGCGAGCACCTGGTACAGCGCCGTGACCGGCAGGATCGCGCCCAAGGAGGTCGCCGCGAGATGGGTGCCGGAGCGTCTGCCGGAAACGTACCGGTCGGTTGTAGCGGCGGCTCGCGCGGCCTGTCTCGGCAGCGAGGAAGGCGTGGCGATCCTGTCGGGCGAACGCCTTGCTGCATTCATCGGCGACGCGCGGCGCACGGTCGAATCGATGCTGTCGACATAGCGGCGGATGCCGCGAACGTGGCCGCCTTTCCAGCGCAATCTATCTCGGTGGCGAGGAAGACGCGGCGATCCTGTCGGGGAAATGCCTCGCGGCATTCATTGGTTATGCGGGGCGCACGGTCGAATCGATGCTGCCGAAGTAGCGGCGGATGCCACGAACGCGGCTGCCTTTCGAGCGCGATCTATCTCGGTGGCGAGGAATACGCGGCGATCCTGTCGGGGAAATGCCTCGCGGCATTCATGGGTTATGCGCGGCGCACGGTCGAATCGATGCTATCGAAGTAGCGACGGACGCCGCGAACGTGGCTGCCTTCCGGGCGCGACCTGTCTCGGCGACGAGGAAGACGCGGCGATCCTGTCGGGAAAACGCCTCGCTGCATTCATAGGCGACGCGCGGCGCACGGTCGAATCGATGCTGTCGACGTAGCGGCGGGTGCCACGAACGTGGCTGCCTTTCGAGCGCGATCTATCTCGGTGGCGAGGAATACGCGGCGATCCTGTCGGGGAAATGCCTCGCGGCATTCATAGGCGACGCGCGGCGCACGGTCGAATCGATGCTGTCGAC